>JAZOPO010000035.1:0-37929 GCA_045655585.1 Alistipes sp.
AGTTGGTTAGAGCACATGACTGTTAATCATGGGGTCCTAGGTTCAAGTCCTTGTTCAGGCGCTTCGGGAGTTTAGCTCAGCTGGTTCAGAGCATCTGCCTTACAAGCAGAGGGTCGGCGGTTCGAATCCGTCAACTCCCACGGAGAACAAACGAAGCAAAAAGGTGTCGAAAATATCGACACCTTTTGTTTTTTTATCCATCAGCGTTGCGAATTTATTTGCATAAGATGGTGGGTAAAAAAACAAAGTGATGATTTATCATTTTTGCGTAGTGCAGTTCTCCGTTATTGCCCCGCGGCGAGCGCAACGGAGAGGCGTTAAGCGGAGCTCCCATCGGGAGCGCAGTAGCCAATCCTCAACTCCCATCTATATTTACATTCCCACCCCATTCCCCTCCATTTGGCAAAGGAAGGGACCTTTAATTATCTATTCGTCACCTTCGTTAAAACAAATCCTGTGAGGAAGATGGCGGCGGTGCCGAAGACTATCGTAAGATAGGTGTGGAACGGCGCAAGGAAGCTCATCCACGCAATTACGGCGAGGCCGACAGCCACGGCGATGACAGCGTTCGAGCGTTTCACCTTGTGGCACACCAATCCCAGCAGGAACAGGCCGAGCATTCCGCCACTGAATATCGAGGCGAGTTTCCACCACGCATCCAAGATGCCGTCCACCTTCATCATAAGCATGCCCACAACGATGCCTATCGCGCCAACAAGGAACGACGAGCCATACAGCACAGCCATATCCTTGCGGTTGCTGCTCTCGCCCTTGTGAAATCTCTTGAAGAAGTCGGTCAGGATAATCGTAGCCGAGGAATTAATACTTGTCGATATTGTACTCATACCTGCCGAGAATAGCGCGGCTATGACAAGGCCCGTGATGCCCGTGGGCAGGCCGTGAACGATGAAGTACGGGAAGACCTTGTCGCCCGCAATGCCCTCGGGCAGGAGCTCGGGCTGAGCGGTGTAGTATGAGAATAGCGCGGTGCCGATATATACGAAAATCAACGACACGGGAATATACAACAGGCCACCAAAAAGAGTTGATTTTACAGCCTCGCGGGTTGACTTTGCGGTCATATATCGTTGTACATAGTTTTGATCCACACCATAGTTCTGTATGTTGGTTAGTAGACCATAGACGAAGACCACCCAGAATGTAGGCTCTTTGAGCGTGAGCGAGAGGCTGCCGAGCGAGAACTTATTGTGCTCAGCGGCTATCGAGAATAGCTGTCCCGCACCCTCGGGCATATCGAAGGTGAGTATCAGGGCGCACACAACGGCTCCTACGATGAGAATAATGCCCTGTATGGCGTCGGTCCACATCACGGCCGATATTCCACCCAAGAGCGAGTAAACGAGCGTTATTAGGCCCGTAGCGACGATTATCGTGCTGATGTCCCAGCCAAACATCGTATTGATGGGTATGGCCAGCAGCAGCAATATCGAACCTACGCGGGCGAGCTGAGTCAGCAGGTAGCATATGGCCACATAGGCTCGCGCCCAATAGCCAAATTTCAGTTCAAGGTAGTGGTATGCCGATACGCTGTTCAGACCACGATATAGCGGGATAAATATCGTTGCCGCGAGCCACATAGCAATGGGGATGGAGAGGCTAAAAACGAGCTGATTCCAATTCCCTGCGTACGAGCCACCCGGCAGGCCAAGAAACGATATGCTGCTGACAAAAGTAGCAAATATAGACATTCCCACAACCCACATCGGCAACGAGCCCTCGGCTGTGGTGAAGGCTGCTGCGCCACGCCTGCTCTTGAAATAGAAGCTGCAACCAAAGAGCGTCACGCCCGCTACAAATAGAAAAAATATGATGTAATCTAATATTGTCAACTCCATATCCTTTGTGTTTTGAAATTCGTTTGGTAATATTCTACATACAAATATACACCATAAAAGCCATATTTCGTTGCAAAACAAAAGAAAAGCACCACCAGCGGTGATGCTTTTCTCGATTTTTGAGGTTGGCCGACAGCCTACCTCGGTAGCACAAGGGGGGAGGTATGCGCCGCCGAGGCGTGGCGTCAGTTATTGTTAGTTTATGAAACCAGTCGAATGAATGTAATCTTTATACTCTTCCCATCCCGCAGCACTCTTGAAGGCTGTGGCAGCAGCTTCATTTCCTACCGCAATAGAGTAGCCTGATGAGGGTTTCATTTTGGTTCCTACAAATGCATCTGTGCCCAATGTGGGAGGAGTAGTGTGTCCCAATGTCACCGAACCCAATGGTGTACAATTATAGAACGCCCGTTTGCCGATACTCTTAATCTCCTGAGGAATCCAGATTTTATGAATGGGCAGACCGCTGAACATACAGTCAGAAATCTCGGTCGCAAGTACTCCATTATTATCGTCCACAAAGTCCACTTTTGCTTCTGCACCACTGGCGAATTCTGCGCCTGTTGAGAAGATACCCTCATCGTCCCCATCACGCGCTTTTTTATACTCCTCGCTTGCGTTCAGCTGGCGGTATACATTGATTGTGGTCAAAGGTGACTGATAGAAGGGACCGCGCTCATCAAGACCGGGCTGGAAGCCGATTGTAAGCGGTGTAGCGCTCGCCTCGAATGTAATGCTTGCGAGGTGCGTACAATTGTAGAATGCATAGTCAGCAATCTCCGTTACACTTGCGGGGATAACAAGCGATGTGATGTTGTTTTTGCTAAACATATACTTCGAAATATACTTCACATTGTTAGAGAGAGTAACACTCAGCTCGTGAAAATATCTACTTGAACTAATAACCAAGAGACCATAATGCCAATAGTCGGGAACATACGCCTCATTACTTCCATTCACATAGACGAGATTACGACCAACATAAACATTTGTTAGCGGAGAGTTATAGAATGGACTACAATCATATGACGGTGCTATTGTCAGGTCGTTAGTACCATCTGCAATATTGACAGTATTCAAATATTCACAAAAATCAAATACACCTAATCCGATATGCTCCACAGTACTGGGAATGGTGATAGATTTGATTGCAGTATTTGAGAAAGCATACTGGGGAATAGTCTTTACCTCCTTACCAATAGTAATAACTGTCTCAGTCGGCCTTTTATCTGTTCCAAACGAGAATACACCACCGCGTCGTAGAGAAGATGATTCGTAGGTATATTCTACTGGACGCAAGAAGTCGATTTTAGCAAGCGGACAGCAAGAGAAAAGACCTTTGTTATCAGGAGTATAGAAACCTACTTTAAGAGCAGTAGAAGTCTCCGCCAAAGTAAGCTCAGCAAGCTTTGTACAGCCGTAGAATGCGTCATTGTAGATTTGAGTCACGTGGTTCGGAATAGTGAGCTTAGTGATGGGCAAATTAGCGAACGCATAGTAGGGAATCTCGGTAATCTTCTCACCGATAATCACAGTCGAACCAGCCGAAACATTGGCCGCATCTCTTACATCCTCTGAAATTGCAAAGATACCCTCATCGTCGTCATTGGGAGTATATGCATCGCCATCAGATTCAAGATAGTTGATGTTACGCATATACTTGATGTTTGTCAACGGCGACTGATAGAACGGTGAGTAATCGTCATTCTGTGCATAGATAGTGATAGCGTTGTCGCTCGCCTCAAAGTCGAGAGTTGCCAAGCGGTTACAGCCATAGAATGCCGACTGACCGATAGAGGTCACTTGGTCGGGGATATTCAACGATGTGATAAGCGTATTGGCAAACATATAGGGGTCGATAGATGTAATATTCTCGCCGATAGTTACAGTTGCTACGCCCTCAACAACAGCTGCGTCTCTTGCATCCTTTGAAATTGCAAAGATACCCTCATCGAAGTCAGCAGGTGTAAAGTCAGTTGTTCCATTCATCTGCTTGTATTTGAGGTTACGGCTGTAAGTGATGTTTGTCAGCGGTGACTCGTAGAACGGAGAGTAGTTACCCTTCTGTACAACGAGTATAAGCTCGGTATCGCTCTCCTCGAAAGTAAGAGTTGACAAGCTTGTACAAGCATCGAATGCAGACATACCGATTTTTTGAACGGTTGCAGGGATATTAAGAGATGTAATACCTGTGCTTGCAAACATATGGGGAGTAAGCTCGGTTACGCGGCTACCCAAAGTTACATTTTTGAGTGAAGGAATCTCACCAAACACACCCTCGCTGTCAGTATCAACACCAGTCAAGGTGTAGTCGAGCTTACGGTCGAGGTAAAGAGTATGGAGCGATGTTGTGTTGTCGTTGAAGAGGTTCTCATCCTCACCGTCATCATCATAACCAATTTTAAGCACTGCATCACCGCCGAGGAACTTGATAGTGCCAAGAGCTGAACAGTTGCGGAATACATTGTTACCGATTGTGGTCACTGTGCCCGGGATTTCGAGACTCTCCAACTGTGCACAACCCCAGAATGCAGCATCGCTGATAGTAGTAACGCTGCTGGGGATAGACAAAGTGGTGATAGCAGTGTTAGCAAACATATAAGGTGTAAGCTCCTTAACCTGCGAACCCAAGATAACAGTTGACAGCTTAGCCAAACCACCAAATGCAGCATCGTAAACATTATCGGGGCTCATTGTGTGAACAAGCTCACGGTCGAGGTAGAGTGTTGTGAGCGAATTCTCATCGTAGAACAAGTTGTCATCATCACCGCTTGTGCTAAAACCAATATTAAGAGGTGTACCATTGGCGTTGGGCAAGAATGTCACCTTTGCAAGAGATGTACAACCGTTGAATACATCGTTCCCGATTGTAGTAACACTACCCGGGATAGTAATCTCGGTCAAGTTAGCGTTGTTTGCGAAGGCAGCCTCACCGATAGTTGTAACAGTCTCGGGGAATGATACGCTTGTGATACCCTTACCCTTGAAAGCCTCCTTGTTGATAGCAGTCAACGGTTTTTTAAACTCGATAACGAAGCAGTTACGCGGTCCGCTGTAATAGTGAAAAAGTATTTCTGCATTAGAATCGCCTGACATTAACGCATCAGCAAAATTATCGTTATTGGCATCAAAGGTCAATAGATCAGCGTTTGTGTTCTTGTCACCTTCGAGAGTATAATGCAACTGCCTGTCAGAAGCCTGATTGCTATTAAAATCCAAAGTAGCCATCGGCTGAGGAATATTACGCTCGATTGTAATCTCCTTAGAAGTCTCCATAGAAAATTTCTGCTCATCCTTATCACCATACTCATAAACAGATACAGTCTCGATACGAATACCCTGAGACAATGTTACAGGAGGCAAAGCAAACCACAACTCCAAGTAATCCTGCCATTTCACATAAATACCATCATTAGCGCCACCATTAGTGCAATCCAGCGTGATTGTTGATGACTTTGCTGCATCATCAAGCATCTCGACTGAGGGTATGCCATCCTCGCCAATAGTGATGTTGGCATTACCAGCGATTGTCTGGCCACCAAGCGCAGTGAGCTTGATAGACTTGAAGAACAGATTGTCTACATCTTTACTTCTCAACTTGATGATAAGGTATCCGCACGCATTACGGAAGTAGAGCTCGTCGTTGCTGTTGATGTCGCCCTTTGCAACCATAATGTTAGCGCCTCTACCGAAAGATTGCTCGTTCTCGGGGTCAGATGAGCAGAGCTGCGTTGCAGGATAGTTCACCTTGATTACCTGTTTGTTTGTCTCGCCTGTTACTGTAATATTCTCGTTGTAGGGATATACAGCATACGAGGGGTAAACATAATTACCCTCGGTAGGAGCCACAGTTTCGTCAATCTCGAAAACTGTGAACTGCTCGCCATCGTCATCGTTAGTGACATACTTGGCGTTGTGTGCTGTGCCAGCAAAATATGAGATGGCATCACCGTTGTGCCATACGATTTTGTTACCATCGGTAACATAAGTACGAGTCTCTGACTCGCCCTCCTGCTCGTCCTTGTCGGCGATTGAGGCGTAGAGCTGCTTGGGAAGCTCAGCTGTGATTGCCTCGCCCTTGATTACCTCGTCGATAGTGGGCTGGCTGATATCATCTGATTTATCGCAGCCAACGACAAGTGCGATTGCTGATAAAAGATAAAATAGTCTCTTCATTGTTTCTCTCATTTTTGTAATTACTACCATGCGAAGTCATCTTTTCTCGAACCTATGGGCTCTGAGCCGTTACCGTAGCTTGTGGCAAAACCCTGCTCTAATTTAACATCAATAACTTCAATGAGTGGAGCCGTGTATGGCTTCGTTTGAATAGTTTTGTTGTCCATAAAATTTAACTTAAAATTATTTGATATAACATTTGTCCTTTTTTCGTAGATACTTTTTAAGGCGTGCAAAAATGTTATAGATTTTCCGAACTTCAAAATATTCGTGTCCTACTATTTGGTTTACATTTGGCCATTATATATAAAAACCAGCAAATGTAGGACGAAATGTAAACAGCCTGATAACGGGATTTGAGTAGGTTTCGGGCAAAAATCGAGTGGTGTTTGGGGAGTTTTGGGGTGAGAATTGGGCGAGATTTAGGCGAGATTTGATAAATCTTCGGGTAGCCCTTAGGCAAAATTTAGGCAAAATTTAGGCGAAATTTGAGAGAGATTTGGGCAAGAGGTGAGCGGGATTTAGGCGCGAATCGAGCTCGGTTTCGGGAGTTTCTTGGTCGAGTTTGCAAGAATTTTGCAACAAGAATTTGGGCATTTCTTGGGCGCGATTTCGGGAGTTTTGTAGCAAGATTTCAGGGGAGGGCAGGCGATTCATTATAGGCCCCTTCCTTTGCCAAAGGGAGGGGAATGAGGTGGGAATGTAAATATAGATGGGAGTTGAGGATTGGCTACTGCGCTCCCGATGGGAGCTCCGCTTAACGCCTCTCCGTTGCGCTCGCCGCGGGGCCCTTACAAACTCAAAAGATATAGAAACACGCTCATAATAGAGTCTATCTTTGCTCCTAAAATTAAAGGCCCCTTCCTTTACCAAAGGGAGGGGAATGGGGTGGGAATGTAGATATAGATGGGAGAATCTCCCACAAAAGAAAAAAGCAACCATTTACGGTTGCTTTTTCTTTTGTGGGAGTTGACGGATTCGAACCGCCGACCCTCTGCTTGTAAGGCAGATGCTCTGAACCAGCTGAGCTAAACTCCCTCTGCGTAATTGCGAGTGCAAAGATACTCTATTTTTTTTATTCCCCAAATTTTTAGCCCTATAATTTATCTCAACAAATGCACAAACATCCTCCAACAACAAGAAAAGGCTGCCAACCGTCAAGTCAGCAGCCCTTATCTCGCTATAACAGCACCCTACTCCAATGCAGCGGCCAAGATTGACAACGGATGGATAACCTCCTTGGATGTTGACATCTCAATCTGCCACTTACAAGTCTCGCAGTCGGTCGATACGACATCACAACCCGACGCCTCAATCTTGCGGAAGAGGCTATCGCCCACCGATTGCGATGTAGCATAATTCTCCTTCTTGAAGCCATATGTACCTCCAATACCGCAACACTGCGAATCAAGCATAATAAGCTCCACCGAGGGAATCATACGCAACAACTCAGTCGAATAGTATGCCCAGCCCAACTTCTCCATATGGCAAGCTGTGTGGTATGCAACGCGCAACTTAGGCGCATCTTTCTTAAATCGCAACTTAACCTCGCCTGACGAGAGCAGACGATAGATATATCGTGTAGCCAACTCGATGCTATCACGGACATCTCCATTCTCGATACCGAGCAGGTGGGGATACTCATCACGCAGCGTGAAGGTACAAGTAGACGATGTACCCAACACGGGAATCTTGTTATCTACAACCGAGCGACGGATAGAGGCGATATTAACCTCACCCTGACGCTTAGCTTGGTCAATCAAACCATTAGAAATAAGGGGCACACCGCAGCACTTCTCCTTCTCCAAGAGCTGTACACCGATACCCAACGCATTCATAATCTTCACGAAGTCCTTACCCAGCTGCGGGTTGTTGTAGTTCACATAGCAGCCGTGGAAGTAACTCACCTGACGCGGGAACTTAGCCTGCTTCTTGCTCTTGCGTTTGAGCCAGCTCTCAAATGTTCCGAATGCATACTTGGGGAACATACGACGGTGGTCGATGCCTATGGTCTTATCCATAACATACTTCACGGGCTTCAAGCCAACAGCCATATTTACCACGGGGGCAAAAGGCGATGCCATAGTACCCATAAAGTCGGTGTTGGCCAACATATACTCGCGCAAGCCGGGCTTCTTTTTGCTATGCTTGATACGCGCAGCCTGAATAATGTCGCCAATGCGAACATTCGACGGGCACGCCACCTCGCAACGCTTACAGTTAAGACACCATTTGAGCGACTCGTCGTAGAACTCGGGGCGCTTCAAGCGCAGACGCTCACCATCGGGACCCGCCTGTTTGGGACCCGGATACAGCGGATTGACGGCCGCCACAGGGCAATAGACTGTACATACGGTACACTTTATACATTGCTCGAAATTGAATTCACTTGTCTCGGTCATCATAACTTATCTCTTGCTTAAAATTCTATCTGCTACACTCATTGCGGTCAACATCGAAACGCCTGCTCCGCAACCCTCCTTAACGGCGTTGAAGCCCATCAAGCCTGCACCAATAGCGTAGAGGTTATCCACCTTACGGCCACCACGCATAGCCTGCAAATCGCCATCGGTCACAACGCCAAACTTCTCGTAAGGCTGCGCCGTGAACATATCGCGCTCGTACCAATTATTACGCACCTTGTCGTAGGCTACATCTACACCAAACAGAGGCTCTACAATAGAGCCATTTGAGGCAACCAAGCCCTGACTGAAATAGCTACCCGTAGCCAACACATAGTTATCGGCTTTGAGTGCTATATCAGCGTGGTTGTTGGTAAATATTGCCTCGATGCTATTACCCTCAGACTTATATCCCTTAGCCGTATCGCCCAACATATAGACACCGCCCAACGCCTTAAAATAGCGACGCAACGCAGTCTGCACCTGCAAACCCGGAACTGACGGGGGCAAGGTAGCGACAACGGCTACTTTGCGGCAGAGCTTCTGCTCCAACTTAGCAACGCAATCACGGCTATCGACACCCAACACTGCGGGGAGCAGCACAGCCTCAGCATCGCCCATCTCGCGCTTGATTATCTCGGACAACTCGTTAAGAGTCTGCTCGTTGTCAAAGATACGAGCTATATTTGCCGAACGCATCTCGGTGGGATTCTGACGGATATTCTCCAACGCTGGGAGATTGAAGTTGTGCACCTTGCAAGCAGTGCCCATCTTACGCATCTCATCCGAGAGGAACTGTGTATAGAAGTCGAGGAAACCCTCGGCATTGAACAACGCCACACTCTTCCACGGCAAGGTATCAGCCTTATCTGCCGTTACATATCCCTTGAATGTAAGCCAAGTAGGCTTCAAACCACCAACGGGAGTAAGACGATAGTGATTCTTCTCCGCCTCTCCTACTGTTGCCACGCCCGCCTCGGCCAACAACTCGGCAGCCTCGGGAGCCAGCTTCGCAAAATTATCAGCACCAATCTTGGCATAGGGGTGCTCGGGAGATAACTCAGCGAGCTTCTTCACAGCCTCCATAGGGTTATCCACCTCGGTGCCATCTGGTAACACATTCAACAAATCGAGAGAACCAGACGAGAAGTGCAAGGCACTCTGTCCCGATGATACAATGGCACAACGCTGACCAGCCTTCGCCAAGCGAATACCACAGGTCAAGCCTGCCAAACCACCTCCGATGATTACAGTATCAAACTTCATCATTATTTTGAGTTTTTATCGTTCTTCAATCCACACACACCATCATAGAGCCACATAGTGAACTCAGCCTCGCGCAATGTATCGCCCCACGCAACGGGAGCCATACCCTTCCAGCGCTCATTGAGGAAGTTGGTCAAATCCTGCTTAGCCTGATGGGTACAATACTTACCAACCTGCGCCATCAAACCCGCAGCACGGCAAGCACACAGCTCGCCCTGACAAGTACCCATACCAACACGGGTACGGCGACGCAAATCTACAAGATTATGCACATCCAACTCGTTGAGAGCATACTTAACCTCACCAACCGATACCTCCTCACACTCGCAAACCAATGAGCGATGTGCAGCGTCCTGCACATTAACCTTCTCGGCCAACTCGCCGTGACGGTTGATAGCAGACTCGCGCTGCGCAACGGGGATAGAGTGCATACGGCGTGAAATCTTCTCCTCCTTCTCGCGTGAGCCCGGCAGAGGCATATCGGCTGTGGTACACTTCTTAGAGATACCAAGCTTCTTACAAATCAAATCAGTTGTCCACTCACCCATCAAACGGTAGGTCATAAGCTTACCACCCGTAATTGTGATGAATCCCTCCAAACCATCGCGTGTGGCGTGATCCAACACCACGATACCACGGCTTACGCTACGACCACTAGGGTCGTCGTCCGAAGCAACCAACGGACGCACACCTGCATAGGCACGCAGGATACGGGTATGCTCCAACGAAGGAGCCAGCTTCATACCCTCGCGCAACAGCAAATCGACCTCGTCGGCTGTAACATACATATTATCACACTCCTCAAAGGGAACCTTGCTCGATGTAGTACCGATAAGACAGATTGTATCGCCCGGCACAAGGATATCGGCATCGGCAGGCTTGCGGCAACGGTTAATTACAATATTATTAACGCGGTGACCGAAAATCAACAATGCACCCTTCGCCGGCAACATCTTAACCGTAACACCCGCCTTCTTTGCAATCTCGTGTCCCCAGATACCAGCAGCGTTAACAACCACCTGCGCACGGAACTCCTTCTGCTCGCCTGTACGACGGTCAACGACCTTAACACCCACGATACGCTCCTGCTCGCGCAAGAACTCCAACACCTCGTGGTAGGTCAACACCTCGGCACCATTCATCTTGGCGTCGATAAGGTTTGCAGTAGTAAGGCGGAAGGGGTCAACAGCGCCATCGGGAACGCGCACGGCACCAATCATATCGGGGTTAGCCGAGGGCTCCAACAGCAAAGCCTCCTTAGGGTCGATAGCATCGGCACGGATACCCGCAGCACGGCACGACTCAATAAACTTAGCCTGAAACTCTAAGCCGTCCTCGGGAAGACTAATAAACAGACCATCGGTCTCCTCCACGCAGTGGCTGGCAATGCGGCGAAGAATCATATTCTCCTTGATACACTCCTCGGCCGACTCACGGTCGGTCACGGCATAACGCGCACCACTATGCAACAAACCGTGGTTACGGCCTGTTGCTCCCGTAGCAATGTCGCCACGCTCCAACAACAGCGCCTTGATGCCACGCAAAGAGCAGTCACGCGCCACTCCTGCACCCGTAGCACCACCGCCAATTATGATTACATCGAATTGCTTGGTCATATAATACTATATTTGATTTTATTTCCACTACAAAGGAACATATAAAAGCGCATATTTCAAAATAAAACTTCGAAAATTTCAAAATAAAACCCTTCAAACGCTAAAATTAGCTATTCAAACTCAATTCCAAACCCTCTCACACGCCTCTTTTGATGCAAAAAAGCCTGTCCGAGAGATTTTTCGGACAGACATTTCGATTAAGTTGCGATACGCAACCCAAGAGTTTCAAATCTTAATATTTTACATTAAGCCACGGAGCTTTCTCGGCGTGGAACTTCTTCAACTCGATAGGAATATCGGTACACATAAAGTCCGCACCAAGATATGCACCCAACATAAAGTCTGCTGTGGTATATCCGGGCCAAAGGCTTACGGTCAGACCCTTGTCGTGAGCCTTCTTTACAGCCTTGCGGCTTGTGCCGTCCATCGTGCAGCCTATGCGAGTAATACCCAACGCCAAAGCCAAGTCGATAGTCTCGTCGTTGCAGGGCTTTGAACTAATCATCAGCAGGTCAACACCCGGGTACTTCTGCTGCAAGTAGCGAAGACCGCGGTAGTCGCTCGATGTGAAGACATACTCCGCATCAGCAGGGCGTGCCGCCATAACAGCCTTATACAACTTATCGCAATACTCGTGCAGACGCTCCTCGGGATAGAGATTTACGGGGCTTGTCTTCAACTCAAACTCAACATACAGGCCATCGATATCCTTCAAGAAGTTGAGCAATTCGTCAATAAAAATCAACTTATTACCCTTCTTCGTGCGAAGTTTGCGAATCTCGTCGGCCGTGGTAAGCTCCACTGTTCCCGAGCCATTTGTTGTGCGGTCGAGCGTAGAGTCGTGCGTTACCACCAACTCGCCATCCGAGGTCATACGAATATCCACCTCGAAGCCACGATAACCAGCCTTGTAGCTAGCTGTAAATGCCTCCATTGTATTCTCATCGTGCTCCATACGGCCACCTCGGTGCGAGAAGCAACGAATCTGCTGAGTCTGTGCCACAGCATCGGCAACGGCAAACGAAGCCAAGAGGGCAACTGCTAAAAAAATCTTTTTCATCATATTTCTGTTTTAAGGTTTTCTACTCGTGAATATATCCATCGTCCTTGATATTCCACAGCGATGTAACTATCACACCTCCCACCAAGGCGAAGCCCGCCATAAGGATAAAGAGGTAATCCCAGCCAAAGTTATCGGAGAACCAACCCAAACCTGCTCCTGTGATAATCACCGAGAGGTAGCTCATAAAGCCGATAAGACCAACAGCTGACGAGGCAGCTTTCTTTGTTGCCTGCTTGGTTGCCACCACGCCCAGAAGAGCCTGCGGTCCATAGAGGAAGAAGCCTGACAACGCCAAAAGAACAAGCACGATAACAGAATTTGCATCGGCAGGGATAAACTGCAACACTGCCATACAGATAGCTACCAAAAACATCTCTACCACGCACATACGATGCGACTTGCCATCGAAGAACTTATCTGACACCCAACCTGCGCACAGCATACCCGCACAGCCCGCAATCTCAAATATGGCCAATGTCCAACCAGCCAACTCGGGCGACAAGGGATTTGCTCTATCCTGCAAGAATGTGGGACCCCAGTCCAAAATTGCAAAGCGCACCACATAGACAAACAAGTCGGTTACAGCCAGCACCCAGATAATCGGGTTACGAAAGACCTTCTTACGCAGGAAGGCGCGGAATGCCTCGGGCGAGTCGTTTTCGTCAAGCTCCGTCTTTGTATTCTCCAACTCGGGCAGACCCACCGACTTAGGCGTATCGCGCAGAGTGATAATCACAAACACCACACCCGCTGCCGCAATAGCCGCAGGCAGCCAGAAGCAGTAACGCCAATCGCCCGTAGTTGCTATGATATAGCCACAAATCACCGACACGATAGCCGCACCAACCGAGTGTGAGGTGTTCCAGATAGCGGTCTTTGTTGCCAACTCCTTAGGAGGAATCCAATGCGCCAAAAGGTGGTTACAAGGTGCAAAACCACACCCCTGAAAGATATTATTCAGCACCAACAGCACTGCCATAACAGCCACCATACCGTTGATAAAGTCGGGGCCGTCGGCGTGGCCTGTAATCATCGCACTAAGCTTATCGCTCCAACCGAAGGCCACATTAAGCACAACGCACACAGCCAGACCGAACGAGAGATGCCAACGGGCATTCGTTCTATCGGAGAGTACGCCATTTACGAACTTCGAGACGCCATAAATCAAACCCACAAGTGTGAGGATAATACCAAAACTTGTGTTCGAGATTCCATACTCATCGCCCAATGCAGGCATAGCGAACGAGAAGTTTTTGCGCACGAAGTAGTAGACCGAGTAGCCCACCATCGTACTCAAAATCACGCGCCACTGCCAATATTGGAATGTATGTTTGGTTTTAGGTGCAGTTTTATCCATAGGTTATATTATTTCAGGTGCTCGTATGTAAATGCCTCCCACGGCAGGTCGGCATCGGCCTTACCCTTATCAAGAATCTCAGCAATGTGCATCAACAGCGGGAAGTCGCGCAAATCGACCATACCGAGCTCTGCCTTGCGACGAATGGCATTACCCATAACACGAGTGATTACAAGGCTCTCCAATGTGATACCAGCCAACGCCTCGGTAACCTCATCATAATTCATACCCTGTCCCATCAGCACTCCGCAACGGCGTGTACGGCCACTGAAAATTGTTACATACAAATCGCCCAAACCGATACACTCCGACTCGAATGTACCGCCCTGCATCTGCATCAGGGCATGAGTCTCGCGCACGGCCTGTGTGAATGTACCTGCCTGAGAGTTAAAGTGCTGAGGCTCGTCCTCGCCGTGCCAACGGATATTAAGACCTACGGCCAAGGTAACTGCCATAGCATAAGCATTTTTCAACGCCACGGCGCTCTCCAAACCAATCACATCGTTGGTGAGCGAGATGTGATAATAGGGGCGCTGCATAGCCTGCTTCATCATACGCAGAGCGTCGCTATCCTTACCGCAGAACGCAACTTCGGTGGGGTCCATAAACACCAACTCATAAGATGTACAAGGACCACCAACGGCACAAATTGTGCGGTTGATACCGCGCTTAGCAAGCTCGCTCTCCCAAAATCCAGGGTATGAGAGCAGTGTTCCATCTTCGGTGGCACGCAAACCCTTTGTTACCGACAAAACGGGCATTGCAGGGTCGAGCTGCGTAAGAATCTCATCGAGGAACCAATCAACACCAAACGACGATACGCCGCCAATAACGAAGTCGGCATCCTCAACACACTTTTTCCAATCTTTAAAGTAGTGGTATGTGACATTCTCGGGGAAGGGGCGGCAGAACTTCTCGTGCTTGCCTGTACGGATATAACCGTCGATTATCTCGTCATCGAGGCAAGTACCTACAATTCTTACATCGTGTCCATTCTCTGCGGCAGGAAATGCAAGAGCCGAACCCATCATGCCGGCTCCAATAATGGTAATGGTCTTTTTCATCTTTTTATCTTTTTTGGTTTTATACCACATTGTCTATGCTCGAAGGCACATTATTGTGTAAAGTTAGAAATTATTTCACAATTTTAAGCAAAATTGCGCAATTTATCTTTTAAGATAACATAATTGCTCGGTGGCGGCTCTCTTTTTGGTATTTCCGTAAAAAATATCTATCTTTACACATTAATAACCCGAACAAAATATGAAAAAACACAATAACCTCATAATTCTATTGCTCTTCGTGCTCGGCAGCGGACTCTTCATTGAGTTGAACTTCCGATATTGGTACTGCTTTATGGAGCAATATATGATGTTCCAGACCACGGCCGACTACTTGCTAAAACACCTCACCGAGCCGGGTGGAATGGTGGAGTATGTAACGGAGTTTTTATCGATGGGATTCTCCTTACCGCTATGCGCCGCAATAGTCATCGCTCTAATGATGGGTGCTATATCAATGGGCTTTCACCGTTATATGAAGGCTTGCCAGATTGACCGTGGGGTGTTTGCAGCAATAATTCCATCGTTCCTGCTGCTGCTATTCCCGCAGGAGAGTATCACACATTTCATTACACTCTTAGTGGCAATACTCGGCGCTGTGGCCTACACCTCCGTCAAGGCTGATAAGATGCGCTGGGGCGTGGGATTTATACTGCTGACTGCAACATATTTCTTAGCCGCACCTGCTCATATTATCTTCGCATTGCTGGCAGCAGCGTATGAATCGCTTGCGCATCGTCGCCATATTGTTGCCGCTGCCGCAGTGGCGTGGAGTCTGCTGCTTCCGCTTTTGGCGATGAACACACTCTTCATCATACCTATGCGCGAGGCATTTTTGAGTAAGCACTTAGCCTCTCCCGAGGTTGCATTCCCTACGCCGTTGTATGTGATAGGTGTAGCCTACCCTGCTTGGGCTTTGGCGATGTATATTCTTCGCAACAAGCGCTTTATCACCAGCGACAAGTGGCAGACACGAAGCGAGTATATCACCCTGGCTGTTGCACTTGTTGCTTGCCTGCTCTTTAAGGTTGACCTTATGAAGCAGCCTTATATGTACGATTACTTTGCCCGCAAAGGCGAGTGGACAAAGATTTTGGAGCACGCCCAGCGCCACGGCATACACGACTTCGATGCGCTCATTTACACCAACCTTGCAGCATCACACACAGGCCGTATGACAAGCGACTTTACTCGCACACCGCAGATGGGTTTGTATGGATTATACCCTCGCGAGACCAAATATTATATCCAGAGCATTCTATCGAGCGAGGTTGCTTGGCAGGTAGGACACATCAACACAGCCCAGCGAACAGCCTTCATCGGCACACTCGGCTCACGCCGCAGCATACAGCCCCGACTTATGAAGCGTCTGGTGGAGACCTACATCATCACAGGCGAGATGGCCGTGGCTGAGAAGTTTATCAAGATTCTCGAAGCATATCCCCCATACAGCGCGTGGGCTACGACACAGCGTCCATTGCTCGACGAGGAGGTAGCTGCTGCAACAGAGTGGGTAGCCGAGAAGCGTCGCTTGATGCCCAAAACGGATAACCACTACGATATGCTCAACAGCTTCCCCGCATCGTTGAAGGCCATAATAGAGGATTGCCCCGACAACAAGCCAGCGTTGGAGTATCTGCTATCATTCGTATTGACCTACAAGGATATAGCAAACTTTATGGAGTACATCAAGCCATACAAGGGTGAGACCCTGCCCAAGCTATATCAGGAGGCGATATGCGTATACTTCGCCACACAGACCGACCATCAGGGTTTGGAGGAGTACAAGATAGAGCCTGCCATCTGGAATAGATTTATGACCTATAACCGCAATATGCAGATGATGAATGCCGAGACAGCATACAAGATGTATGGCGACACATACTACTACTATCTGCAATATGGCGCAACACCCGAACCTCCCACAACAACAGCAAACTAATATGAAACAGAAGATAAACACCGTACTTACATCACTCGTTATCATCATAGCGACACTACTGAGCGCAGGCTGCAACGAGCGACCCAAGAGCGCATCACTGCAAGGCTCGATGCCCGCAATATTCCCCGACTACACCGAGGTAACCATACCGCATAACATAGCACCGCTAAATTTCCGTCCGACAGGCGATGTGGAGCAGTGCTACGCCGAGGTTAGTTACGAGGGTGGCAGCATAGAAATTTTCGGAAAAGATGACATACGCTTCAACGAAAAGCAGTGGCGAGAGATGCTCTCCAAGAGCAAGGGCAACGCTATAAGTGTAAAGCTCTACACCAAGCAGCATGGCCAGTGGAGCGAGTGGGCACCGTTTAATATCTATGTGAGCGACAAGGCTATCGACTCGCACTTGGTGTATCGTCTAATCGAGCCCGGGTACGAGAAGTGGCACATTGTGGGTATCTACCAGCGTAATTTGGAGTCATTCGAGGAGAAGCCCATCATTCTGAATAGTATGGTTGACTTCAACTGTATCAACTGCCACTCGTTCTGCGGTGGCGACCCCAATCAGATGATGTTCCATATGCGTACTACAAATGGTGGTACATACATCGTGCAGGATGATAAGATTCAGAAGCTCAACACCAAGACCGACAACACGATAAGTAATCTTACATACCCCTATTGGCACCCATCGGGACGCTACATAACAACATCAGTAAACACCATTCACCAATTCTTCCACGCCACACGCGACAAGAAGATTGAGGTATTCGACCTGCGCTCGGATGTAGTGATTTACGATGTGGATAGCAAGCAGATTTTGTCTAAGGCCTCTATTATCTCCGAGGATAACTTCGAGACCTTCCCCTCGTTCTCGCCCGACGGAGAGTGGTTGTACTTTTGCAGCGCTCCCGCAACCGAGATGCCCGACAACTACGACAAGGTGCGTTACAACATCTGCCGCGTGCCCTTCGATGCTGACAAGGGCGAGATAAAGCCCACCAAGATAGATACTCTGGTTAGAGCCGACTCACTGAGCTATACATTCCCTCGTATATCTCCCAATGGCCGCTACCTGATGTACACCGAAACGGCATACGGTCAGTTCCCTATATGGCACAAGGATGCCGAGATACGAATGGTGGATTTGCAGAGCCGAGAGAGCGTAGATATGTCGCAGCTTAATAGCCCCGACACCGAGAGTCACCACTCTTGGAGCAGCAGTAGCGATTGGGTTGTGGTGAGTAGCCGCCGCGACAACTCGCTCTACACACTACCCTACCTATGTCATATCGCTCCTGATGGCAAGCCCGCCAAGCCATTCCTGCTCCCACAGAAGGACCCCGAGGCATACGACTACTTGTTGTACTCATACAACCTCCCCGAGCTTGTTACGGGAGAGGTGGAGGTGTCCCCATACGAGATACAGCAGACGGCAATCAACAACCAGGCCGAGCAGGTCGGTTTTAAGTAGAAAGCAAAAAACAAAAACAATATCTTATGAAAATTTCACGATTTTTTACTCTCTTCTGCTTCGCAGCAACCCTTGCGACAGCATCTTGCTCAAAGCAGATTAACTACACGCAGTATGTAGACCCCAAGATTGGTACTGGCGACCACGGCCATGTATTTGTTGGTGCAAATGTACCCTTTGGTATGGTGCAGGTGGGCCCCACAAGCATTCCGCAGGATTGGGATTGGTGCTCGGGTTACCACGCCAGCGACTCAACCGTTATCGGATTCTCGCAGACACACCTCTCGGGTACTGGTATCGGCGACTTGTTCGATGTTACACTTATGCCCGTTGTAGGCGAGGTGACTTACGCTCGTGGCACTGAGAACGACCCCAACTCTGGTATGTGGTCATATGCCGACCGCTCAAAGGAGGTGGCACGCGCAGGATACTACTCAGTACCCCTCACACGCTACGGCATCACAGCCGAGATGACCGCGACATCGCGTGTAGGATTCCACCGCTACACATTCCCCTCTTCGGAGGAGGCTGCCATCGTAATCGACCTTAAAAATGGTGGTTGCTGGGATAAGACCACCGAGGCTGTGCTCACACAGGTTAGCGACACACGCATCAAAGGCTATCGCTACTCTAAGGGTTGGGCTAACGACCAAAAGGTATATTTCGTTGCCGACTTCTCGAAGCCTATGGAGGCATTCACCATAACCGAAGATGGTATGTTCGGCCGCGCAGAGTATAAAACAAAGGCTGGCGAGCAGATATATGTAAAGGTTGCCATCTCGCCCGTGAGCGTCGAGGGTGCTGAGGCTAATATGGCGGCAGAGCTCCCCGACTGGAATTTCGAGCGTACAATCAAGGCTGCCGATGCAGCGTGGAACACTGAGCTTGCCAAGATGCGTATCACCACATCGGACGAGGCCGCAAAGCGCGTTTTCTACACTGGTCTTTATCACACTATGGTTGCCCCCTCGGAGTTCTGCGATGTTAATGGCGACTACCGCGGTGCCGATGGCAAGATGCACAAGAACCCGGGCTACACCACATATACAACATACTCTTTGTGGGATACATATCGCGCAGCAATGCCCCTTATGACGATTATGCACCCCGAGCGTATGACCGATATGGTAAACACTATGCTTGCCATCAACGACGAGCAGGGCCGCCTGCCCGTATGGCACTTGTGGGGTTGCGAGACCGACTGCATGGTTGGTAATCCGGGTATTATCCCCGTGGCTGATGCCATCGTAAAGGATATTGCAGGCGTAGATAAGGAGCGTGCTTTTGCCGCAATCAAGAACACGGCGATGAACGAGGGTCGTGGCAATGGCTTGCGTATGAAGTATGGATACATTCCTTTTGACGAGTTCGGCAAAGAGAATGTAGCTTTTGATATGGAGTATGCTCTGGCCGATGGTGCAGCAGCTTTGGCAGCAGAGAAGTTGGGCAAGGCAAAGGATGCTAAGTACTTCACCGAGCGCAGCCACTCATACCGCAACTACTTCGACAAGGAGACTGGCTTTATGCGCGGCCTGGATAGCAAGCGTCAGTGGCGCACACCATTCAACCCCCGCTCTTCGTCACACCGCAGCGACGACTACTGCGAGGGTACAGCTTGGCAGTATCTGTGGCTCGTACCACACGATGTGCAGGGTCTTACCGAGTGCTTTGGTAGCCGCGAGGTGACGCTCACAAAGCTCGACTCGCTCTTTACGGCAAGCTCGGAGATTATTGGCGATGTAGCCTCTTCGGATATCACAGGTCTTATTGGCCAGTATGCTCACGGCAACGAGCCAGGACACCACACTATATATTTATATACTATGCTGGGCGAGCCCTGGAAGGCTGCCGAGCGTATCCGCGAGGTGTGCTCTACGCTCTACTTCGATGCTGAGGCAGGTTTGTCTGGCAACGAGGATGTGGGACAGATGTCAGCTTGGTATATCCTCTCATCTCTCGGCTTCTACGAGGTTGAGCCCGCCAGCGCACGCTACTGGTTCGGAACACCCCTGTTTGACAAGGCTGAGATTGATGTTCCCGCAGGTGTATTTACCGTTGTTGCCGAGAACAATTCTTCCGAGAATAAATATATACAGCGTGTATGGCTCAATGGCAAGGAGTACAACAAGGCGTGGATTGCTCACGAGGATATTATGGCAGGTGGCGAGTTGCGCTTTGAGATGGGCAACGAGCCTAAATGCTGGTATTAATTAAAAAAAAAGTCCGAGCAACGAGTAATAGTTCATAAAAATCGTATCTTTGTAGCGATTTCAAACCATTAAAACAAACAATAAAATATATAACAATGGATGCTATTGTAAAGACAAATTTCAATTTCAAGGGTCAGCAGAGCCACTATGTAGGCAAGGTACGCGATGTATACAGCATCGACGGCGAGTATCTCGTGATGGTTGTCTCTGACCGTATCTCAGCCTTCGATGTAGTGCTGCCCAAGGGTATTCCCTTCAAGGGTCAGGTGCTGAACCAGATTGCAGCTAAGTTCTTGGACGCTACTGCCGACATTCTCCCCAACTGGAAGATTGCCGTACCCGACCCTATGGTAACCGTAGGTCACAAGTGCGAGCCCTTCAAGGTGGAGATGGTTATTCGTGGCTACCTCTCTGGTCACGCGTGGCGCGAGTATAAGGCTGGCAAGCGTACAATCTGTGGTGTCGAGATGCCCGAGGGTATGGTTGAGAACCAGCGCTTCCCCGAGCCTATCATCACCCCCACAACCAAGGCCGACGAGGGTCACGACGAGGATATCTCTAAGGAGGAGATTATCGCTCAGGGTATCGTGAGCCGCGAGGACTACGAGAAGTTGGAGGCATACACTCGCGCTATCTTCCAGCGCGGTACTGAGATTGCCGAGAAGATGGGCTTGATTTTGGTTGATACAAAGTACGAGTTCGGTAAGAAGGATGGCGTAATCTACCTTATGGACGAGATTCACACTCCCGACTCATCTCGTTACTTCTACGCTGAGGGTTACGAGGAGCGTTTGGCAGCCGGCGAGAAGCAGAAGCAGCTCTCGAAGGAGTTCGTTCGCGAGTGGTTGATGGCAAACGGCTTCCAGGGTCAGGAGGGCCAGCAGGTTCCCGAGATGACCGAGGAGATTGTAAATAGCATCACCGAGCGTTACATCGAGCTCTACGAGAATATCGTTGGCGAGAAGTTCGTCAAGGCCGAGAGCGAGAATGTAGAGGCTCGCATCGAGAAGAATGTTAGCGACTTCCTCGCAACATTGTAATCTATCGAAAGATAAATAACAGAAGAGCCTGTCTATGAAGTTATGGACAGGCTCTTTTTATACAACTGCAAATTCCATATGACAAATAACACTATCTCCTCGGCGGCATTTGGTGACACCAAGCCACACTACCCATTGCTGGACGGACTGCGTGGCGTGGCAGCACTGATGGTGGTATGGTTTCATATATTTGAGGCCTTCGCCACAAGCCATCTTGACCAACGAATAAACCACGGCTACCTGGCTGTCGACTTTTTCTTTATCCTCTCGGGATTTGTTATCGGCTATGCCTACGACGACCGCTGGGGTAGGATGAGCATTGGCGAGTTCTTCAAGCGACGCCTTATACGCCTGCACCCTATGGTTATAATGGGAGCACTGATTGGCGCTGTGATGTTCTATACGCAGGGCTGCGAAGTGTGGGATGTAAGCCAGATATCTGTTGGAGCATTGCTATTTGCCACATTGATAAATATGCTAATGATACCCGCCACCATCGGCTCCGAGGTGCGTGGCGTGGGTGAGATGTATCCGCTAAATGGGCCAAGCTGGTCGCTGATGTTTGAGTATATCGGCAATATTCTCTACGCACTCTTCATTCGCCGACTGCCGACTAAGGCTCTGACCGTGCTCGTAGCCATAGCAGGTTGTGGTCTCGCGTGGTTTTCGATATGGGGCCCGCTGGGTGATTTGTGCGTAGGCTTTTCTATGGATGCGGACAATATGCTTGGCGGCTCGCTGCGACTGATGTTTGCCTTTCCTGCGGGATTGCTACTATCACGACTATTTAAGCCCGTAAATATCCGCGGAGCATTTTGGATTGGCGCATTGGCTATTATAGTATTAGCCGCCGTTCCTCGACTGGGTGGAGCAGAGAGGTTGTGGATAAATGGAATCTACGATGCGGTGTGTTGTATAGTCATATTCCCAGCGCTGGTATATATGGCCGCTGCGGGTAAGACAACAGACAAGATAAGCGGCAGGATATGTAAGTTTTTAGGGGATATTTCCTATCCTTTGTATATGGTCCACTACCCCTTCATTTACCTATACTATGCTTGGGTAAAGAACAACAACCTAACATTTTCGGAGTCGCAGGCGGGGGCATTGGCGTTATTCTTTAGTTCTATCTTATTAGCATACGCCTGTATGAAACTATACGATGAACCTGTAAGAAGATGGCTGGGGCGCAAATTTCTGACTAAATAAAACAAAATATGGTGTACCAAGTGGTACACCATATTTTATTTGATACTTATCACAGACTGTACGGTGTGCCGCTTTTAGAACGACATCTTGACGCCCACGATACCCTCGGCCGTAGGACGATAGTAGTGCAGCCACTCGTAGATATCACTTCCTGTGAGGTTACGACCCTCGGCATACACTGTCCAGCGCTCATTGATGCGATACTCGGCCTCAACTCCAAGAGTGAATGTTCCTGCGGTCTTGACATAGCCAAATTTACTTGTCTTGTCGGCCTCCTCTACGATAGATAAATTATCATCATTGGGCAAAAGCGTCATCCACTTTATACCGCTACGATATGCCGCTGTAACACCTGCCGAGAATTTACGACCTAGGTAGCGCAAATCGAGCGACGCATCGAAATTAGAGCGGTTGCTGTAATAATCCTCATAATTCTCCCACGCGTAGACACCAGCCTTTAACTCCGCCTCAAACCAGCCTATGGGGCGCAATATCACGCTACCATCGATACGCAGCGTGTGCTGATAAGCCTGAGTGTAGTAGTAATTAGCCTTGGCATCTGTATACCAATAGGCGTGATTGTTCGCCAACGACAACTCAGCCGAAAGGCTATACGAGAAGACACCCTTGCCCAGCGTACCGCCAAATCCAGCACGGCCGTTATACTGCGACTCATTAGCCATCTGCGAGAGCTGATAGCCATCATCAGCAAGGAATGGATTGGTATATACCAGCGAAGCATAGTCGTTTCGCTTAATGCCACCATCAACCTCGATGAAGGGAACGAAGCTCTCGGTTGCATTCTTCCAGGTCATACGAAGGAACGGGTAGATTTTGTGCGGATTAGAGGTCGCAGCCGAGGCATCTTTATCGTAATAGTAGTCGGCACCCACCAAGAAATCGAAGCGGTCGCTACTAATACCATAGCGAGCACCCACCATAAAGGTATTGTTCTTATATAGGTCAAGTCCCTCGGCACCAAACACGCCATCATATCCAGCGTGAATACGCAGTACATTGCGACCCAGCATCTTACCCAAAGCGAACTTTGCCGAGAGGTCATATTGGTTCATATACTGCTGATTGAATCTATCGTCGTCGATGAAAAGATCACCCTCAACCTCAACATTGAAGTTCCAGCGGCTCAAATCCTTGAAGTCGTCTCCAAAGCGCAACTTAGCCTTGCCGCGGCCGAAGTCAATCAACTCACCTGTCGAGGGGTAGCGATGACGCTCCTGCATATCGCCCCATATATCCACCTCAAAGGTGCGCGGGCCAACGAACAATCCAGCACGGCCACCAAAGTGGTTGCTCATCTCCATTTTTCTCTTGTCAACCTTCTCGCCATCAATGTTATAACGATTGCGATAGTCGCCCCAATGGTTGGCATATATCATAGCATAACCGCGGTCCTTATTCACCGTCGAGAGATATACATCGGCCTCGCTCTGCAAGGGCACACCTGCCGCAACACGCAGATAGAGCGGACGGGCGCGGTGGTAATCCCAATATGTTATTGTTGCAGGCTTAAAGTTCTGCGTCATAAGAGCCGTCTCATACGAGCGCGGCGTGATGGTGTAATCAATATCGGGGCTCATAGTAACCGTGTCGGTCATATCGGGCACGATAGAGAGCTTCTGCGCCTCGCTCACCGTAGGCTTATAATCCTTAGTAACCTCCACCTGCTTAGAGACCTGAGCCATAGAGAGCAAGGGTAGCGCAAGCAGGAATACTGTATATAAAATCTTCTTCATCGTTAGTTCATTTTAGCAATTTTCGACTTAGCCTCATCAACAATGCCATCATTATCTGGCGAGTAACCATCGGCCACACTCTGATATGTAGCACGAGCCTGGAACGAGTCGCCACGACTCAGATATATATCACCCAGCAAGATAAATGCCTTAGCCAGCCAATAGTTCTGCGGGGTGTTGCTATCCGAGAATGCGTAGACCATCTCCTCGGCCTTATCGTAGTTCTTAGCCTTAAACTCGGCCTCAATCAAACGGAAGCGTGCCTCAGCACCCTCGGCGCTCTTAACCTCCGAAGAGAGGAGCTTGAAGATGCTCAGAGCCTCCTGCTCCTTGCCATCGCGGTAGAGGATAGAGGCCTTGGCGTGACGAGCCTTGCGACGCGCAACATCGGTCACGCTGCTCATCTTCTCCACATCGTCGGCCATAGCTATAATCTCGTCATCGTCTGCATATTTGAGCGTTGATGCAACATATCCCGATGCAGCATTTGTCTTGGCTGTGGCTGCCGATGCCTCGTCATAGAGCGAGCGGTAGGCTTTGGCAGCCTGCTCGAAACGCTCCGACTTATAACACATCGAAGAGAGTTTATCCAACACGCGCTCCGAATACTGCGTGTGTCCCTGCTCCGAAAGCTCAGTGAGCGTAGCAATAGCATCTTCGTCACGGCCATCGCGGATATGGCAGTCGCTCAGATAGAAGAGCGCATCGTTACGATAGTATCCATTGGGATATGTCGACAAGTAGTTACGCAAACTTGTTGCGGCCTCCTGAGTCTTGTTTGCAAGGTAGAGCTTCTGCGCCGCAGCATACGATAACGAGTCACGCGCCATCTGGCTAACATTACCCTCTAAGCCCATACGCTCTGCATATTCGAAATAGGCATCGGCATTACCCTGCTCCATATAAATCTCGCGAATACCCTGCAAAGCGCTCTTCGACTGCGCAGACTTAGGAGCCTCCATCACCACTTGGTCGTAGTAGTGCAACGCCTTATCGCGCTGACCGAGGTTCATATACGAAAGTCCCAAATCCGAAAGGGCCTGCGTATAGTAGGGCGAATTGGGGAACTGTCCGATGAAACGCTCCAATATGCGTGTAGCCTCCTTGTACTGCTCCTCGGAGATAAAGGTCTTACCCAATTCATAGGTTGCCGCATCGACATAATCGCCACGGTTGGCCTGCACAATGAGTTGCAGATACTGAATTTTCTGCTGACGCTTATTCTGCACGCCGAGAGTCATTGCACGCTGATACTGAGCATAATATTTCTCTGCCGTGTTAATGGAAATGGCATTATCGTAACTCTCCATAGCCTCGTCGAACTCACGCATTGCGTAGTGCACATCGCCACGACGATTGTAAGCATCGGCACGATATGAATCACGGCGTTTACGGCTCGACAAAAACTTATCAAAGGCATCAGCCGCGGCCTCCATCTCCTGATTATTGAAGTAGCAGTAACCCATATTGTACTGTGCCATAGCGTACTCCTCGCCCGACTTAGGCGCACGAGCCACAAAGTTACGATAGCGCTGCAACGCAGCACCCGTATTACCTCTTGCGTAGGCAATCTCACCCAACCAGAACGAAGCCAAAGCATTATACTTGGCATTTGAGCCTACCGACAACGACTCCGTAAGCGAACTCTCGGCCTTATCTAAATCTCCTGCCGCGTAAGACTCCAAGCCGTTGAAATAGGAAATCTTCTGCAATGCCAGCATAGCATCACCATCGGGGTTAGGCATACTCTTTATCGCATCGTAAGCCTCGGCGTAGTTGTGTGAGTTATAGTAGGCTGCGATAAGCAGTTTGCGAGCCTCGGGAACACGCGCTGAACGAGGATATTGCTGTATATATCGAGTCAAAACATTAATCGCCTCGTTGAATACGCCACCACCCAACTCATACTGCAACTTACCGTAGTTGAACAGGGCGTCTTCGGCAATATCCTTATCAAACTCCGCACTCGATGCCATAGAGAATGAGCGCATTGCATTGGTCTTATCGCCCGAACGGAGGTAGCAATCGGCCAAATGATACGAGGCATTCTGTGTCAGCATATCGTCTGCACCGCACGCCTCGCGCAGGCAGGGCAACGCCTCGGCATAGAGAGTCTGGCGATGGAGCGAGTAACCCATAATATAGTTCTCCAAGCGTCCCATCTCACCGCCCGATGCTTTATACTCGTTCATATACTTCACCGCACCAGCATAGTCATCGAGCTGGAACCACGACTCGGCCATCATACGACGAATCTGCACAGCCTGTTCGTCGGTGGTATTGCCAATCAGCGCATCGCCGCTATTAACCACAGCGCGGTAGTCGCCACTCTTAAAGTCAATCTGCATTATGTAGTATGGCATCAGGTCACGATATATCGGACTGCCAGCAAGCGACGAAAAGCCGTTACGCGCCACATCGTACTCCTCGCGGGTGTAGGCCATATATGACTTGTAGTATGTCGCGTGGTCGGCATAATCGCTCGTAGAAGCTATGCGCGAGAAGTAACGCTCCGACTCCACATAATCACCCTTCATAAAGGCCATATAACCCATACGCAAGTCGTACTGGTCTTTCTGTGCTGGCGAGAGCGTGCGGTAATCGACTTTTGAGAGCTCGGCTGCGGCCTGCTCGTCATCACCCGTCATACAGTAGTGTGCTCCCAGAGCAAACTGCACATCGTTAGAGTTTGCCGAGCCGCCATACTCCAACAAATAACGCTTCATACGCCCCTCGGCATCGCGTATTTTGAGTTTAGAGTCGCACAAAGCAAGATAGTAGTCTATACGCTCGATATGGAATCTGTCGCGCACGGGCGATAATGTTTGACGCACGGCCTGAAACTCGGTGCGCGCCTCAATCCAATGACCTAGTTCGTAAAGCGATGTTGCTCGCTGAATGCTCTTGTCGACCTGCGAGGTCTGCGCCCACGACGGCACGGCAGCCGTGAGTAATAAAAGAGCCAATATCAGTAGTTTTCGTTGCATATTCATCTTCTTGATTTTATCCAACAAAGGTAACTATTTTTGAAATAAAATACACAATAAAGGAACGATTATTGTCACGATATTATTGTAGTTAACAGTTATTGTGAAAATGTAACAACACTATTTATTATGGAAAACAGACAAAAAGTGACAGTTGAACTAAAAAATGGCCGTTTTCGACTCCCCAATATGGCCAAGGCCGATGACCTGAATCCCAAAGCGCTGGTATTGTGTGCTACGGCACAATGTGCTGGTTTTACAATAATGGGAATCTTGCAGAAGAACAAAGTTACCCCCAAGCGATTGGAGATAACTGTGGAGGGCACGCTCAATACAGAGAAGTTGCAGGCCAACAGCCGTTTTCACAACTTCACCGTAACTTATAATGTGGAGTGCAAGAGCCTCAACGACCAGCAATATATAAGTCAGGCTATATACGATGCGCAGGAGCGCGAGTGTGGACTCATAGCCTTGCTAAAAAGCGCAGCGCCTGTATCCTACGACATATCAATCGTAAGTACCGAGACGGTAAATGTATAAAACAGAATGGGTGTCCAATAATTTTCGGACACCCGTTTTTTTGATGGGGCAAAAACTACTCTATTGCTGCCAAACGCATATACTCCGACACTGCCACTGCGTAGCTGTATCGTGCTGTAATGGCGTTGGTGTATATTTGCAACCAGCTAATCTGCGCCTGCAACACATCGAGAATGGTGGCCTGCCCCTCGTTGTAGGAGAAGGTACTTATGGAGAGGTTTTCGCTGGCAATCTTTAAGTTACGAAGCGAGGATTGCATCTGCGAGTAGCTATTTGTAAGGGCGCTCCACCCATCGGCCTCCTCCTGCGCCACATCGCGCCGCAGTTGCGTCAAATCGTTCACGGCAACGCGCACCGCAGATTGAGCAGAAGAAACTGCCTGCCGACGCTCACCCCAATGAAATATGGGAACATTAAGTCCTATGACGAACGCTCCGTCCAAGTAGGTCTTTGCCGCAGTATTTGGCGAATAGGTCTGCCACACGCCACGCACACCCGCCGTGATACGAGGATTATACTGAGCACGCGCCACATTAACACTCTGCTCGGCAGCAAGGATATTCAACTTGGCCATACGAACATCGGGACGGCGAGCAAACACCTCATCGACTGTAATACGCTGAGGCATAGCGATGGAGTCAACGATGGAGTTAGCAAGCTCCACATCGCCCGCACCCGCCTGACCGAGCAGATTGTTAAAGCGATGCAGAGCCACTTCATAGTTATTTTGCAGAGCAATTTGCGAATATTGAGCCTCGCTGAGTCGCGCTTCGACCTGCAACATATCGCCTTTGGCAACATACCCCTCACGAAATCGCTCAGCAACGACCTCATAAAGCGAGTTCACAAAGCCGAGATATTCGGCCGTTGCCGCCACATAGAGCTTCATTGCCGAAAGACTCCAATAGGCGTGGTCGGCAGCATAGCGCACATTTATACGAGATAGCAGTTCGCCATATTGCGCGTTTTCGTAATTAAATTGCGCCCGCCTGTATGCTGCTCGCACGGCCCCGCCACCATACAACACCTGCTCGACCTGAGGTTGAAGTGCAAAGCCCCACAAATCGGCTGCACCTGAGCGACGAAATCCGGTATCAAAAGAGCCTGAGGCCGAGAGCGAGGGCAGAAAATCAGCACGAGCCATAAGCATATCTGCATTGGCCTTATCGACCATAGCTTCGGCACTCATCACCTCGGTGCTATATGCGTAGACGCTACTGCGATATGCTTCGAGCGATATTTGTGACCACACGGGCAGGGCCGATAGCAGGACCATAATAAATAGTATAAATTTTCGCATAGTGATTTATTTTTCCTCTGGTTCTATCTTATAGAATATTGCATAGGTCACGGGCAGAACAATCATCGTAAGCATCGTAGCCACCAACAATCCGCCCATAATGGTGGCAGCCATACCTGCAAAGAGAGAGTCAAAGAGCAAAGGTATCAACGCCAATATGGTTGTACCCGAAGCCAACGACACGGGGATAAGTCGTGCGCGAGTGGCCTCCACAACGGCTCGATATGGCGCAACGCCCTCTCGGCGCAAATCCTGAATCGTGGAGACAAGTATAACGCCATTTTTCACATTCATACCGACCAGTCCCAACATACCCAGCAGAGAGAAGAAATCGAACTGATTACCCGTTACGAGCAGTCCAAAGACCACACCCACAAAAATCAAAGGAGTCATCAGCAACACCACTATTGGCGCACGGAAGTTATCGAAGAGCAACAGCAAGACGATGAAAATCAACACCAAAGCCAATGGCATATACTTTCCCAACGCCCGATTAGACTCCTCCTGCGACTCCTGCTCACCAAAAATTTTCATCTCGTAGCCTGCGGGTAGTTGCACGCTGCGCTCGACCTCGGCAAGAATATCACGATATAGTCGCGCGGTATTAACGCCATCGGCAGGGTCGCACTGCGCCTTCATCACGCGGCGACGATTGTAGCGCTTGACAACACCCGTACGGTAGTCGAAATCAAAGCGTTTGCTCGCCTGCTCGATGGAGTAGACCTTTCCGCTGGGCGAAAAGATAGGCATCGAACTCAGGTTGGAGAGATTGTAATCGTCAATATTCTCATCTTTAAGCAAGATAGGTAACAACTCATCTCCACGGCGGAAGTCACCCATCTTATATCCGTCGGTGGCGAGCGTTATCCACTGCGCCATATTGCTTCGCCCGACACCTATACGCTGACCTTTTATCTGTGAATAGACGGGCAACCAGGTTGGGATACGATTACCCCAGCTATTGCGAACATTCACAGCCTCGGGCATATCCCACATTATACGCTCCACCTGCGATGTCAAGGCCAGCAGCGTATCCACACTCTGCCCCACAAATCCAATCTCGATGGTGGCATCGGGCACGGGCGATAGTTTGAAGAGTGACGAGCGCAACCACACATCGGGAAAGTTTTCCTTAACAAATTTGTCAAATCGCTCCTTTACCCGCTTGGTAGAGCGCTTCTTATCCACCTCAACGAGTAAATTACCATAGTTAGGTCGCATAGATACGCTACTGCTCGCCAGATAATATCTTAAAGGCGTTGAGCCCGCCGTGGTTGACACTCGTACCACCTCGGGCTGGGAGGATAGCCATCGACTCATATGGTCAAGCTCCTGCTGAGTGAAATCTATATCATATCCCTCGGGCAGAATCACATCTGCGCGGAAGTATGGTTTGTCGAGTTGCGGAAAGAAATTTTGTGGCATATAACCCATAACTACAATAGAGGCTATAAACATCACCACCAAGCAGGCAACTACCACCCATCGTTGTCTGAGAGCCACTTCAAGCACCCTATCAAACCACGCCACAGGACGCGGAGGAGATATTTTATCAACTTTTAAGAGCCACTCACCTTGCAGCGGCACCTGCGTTAGGGCCAGCACCCAACTTACGAGCAGAGAGAAGGCGATAACAACAAACAACGGCTTGATAATCTCCGCCACGGACGATGGTGCAAGGTATAGCGGCAGAAATGAGAAGATAGCAATAAGAGTAGCACCCAACAAACCCCACTTCGGTTTATCGGCTCCCTGAATCAGGGCCTGAGACATCGGCACACCGCGCGCTGCGAACTTCAAGGCGTTGTCAGTCACCACAATGGCATTATCGACCAGCATACCCATAGCGATAATGAAGCCAGCAAGCGATGTGCGGTTTATCCCCTCGCCGACCAGGAAAATCAAGAGCAGCGTACCGCCAATGGTAAAGAGCAGCGACAAGCCTATGAGCGCCCCACTACGAACGCCCATTGCAAGCATTATTATGAGTATGACGATAGCCACCGACACCAACACATTGAGCATAAATGAGATATTTGCCTTGTGGGCAATCTCGTCCTCGGGATAGAGCGCAACAAGTTCCATTCCAAGGGGCATCTGTGCTTGGATTCTATCCATCACCTCGCGCACGCTACCACCCAACTTAACAACATCGGCCTTCGGGTCAGACGAAACACCAACGCCCACAGCGCGGAAGCCATCGACCTTTAATATCGAAGATGCTGGCTCGGCGTACGACTCCTCGATGCGAGCTACATCGCCAAGTCGAAACTGCTGTCCATCGGCAGCAATAAGCAACTGGTCGGCAATATCCTCAATTGTAGAGTATACACCCGATTCGAGAATGCGTATCCGCATCTGGTCGGCCGATATTTCGCCCGTATTTACAATATCGTTCTGCTGAGCGATGGTTGCAACAATCATATCGGGCGTGATAGAGAAGTTGGCAAGGGTTGATTTTGTGATATAGATATTCACAACGCTCTGCTGCTCGCCTTGAAGCGCCACCTTCTGCACGCCATCTACGGTTACCACCTCGGTCTTTATGCGCTGAGCCCACTCTCTTATCTCGCTCCACGAGAAGCCATCGTCGGCCACCAGCGCGTAGTAGAGACCATACACATCGCTAAAATCGTCATTCACAGTAAGCGGTCCTGCGCCATCGGGTAGTTGCGTGCTGATGTTGGTGACCTTACGGCGCAGCTCGTCCCATAGTTGCGGTATCTCGGCGGCGCGCGTACCCGACTCCAACTCGACCATTATCTTCGAGAATCCGTAATAGGACTCCGAGGTTATCTTCTTCACCTTGCGCATCGTCTGCAACTCGCGCGCAACGGGCTCGGAGATAAGTTGTTCTACTTCATATGGCATAGCACCAGAATATGAGCAGGTTACAACGGCAGTTTTAAGCACGAAGGTCGAGTCCTCCTTCTTGCCCATCTGCAAGAATGCACACACGCCGCCCACAACAAACAGAGCCAATACAAATCTTACGATGGAGCGATGGCTGAGAGAATATTGAGAAATCATAACGCCATCAACGATTTATAATATTAACACTCTGGCCATCTTGCAGTTGATAAATACCGGCCGTCACAACCACATCGCCAGCACTCAGTCCCTTGCTCACGCCGACCATATTGCGACCAAATATACTACCCAAGGTAACGGCTTGCAGACGCACCTTATCATCCTCCACGACCCATACATAAGTACCACCCTCGGCAGGGGCATAGACAGCCGTAAGCGGGACGGCAACCTCGCTCGATGAGGAGTCTACGGTGCGGATTGTTATCTGACAGGTCATTCCCGGAGATATGCTATAATCGGCAATCTCGGCACGACTGAGTTTCAACGACACGGGGAAGCCCGAAGCATCGGAGGCAGTCTTAGCATAAGTGCCGAGATGCGCACGAAATCGTATGTTCGGATAGTTATCGAACACAACAAAGTAGCGAGCAAGCGTATCGGACAGCACGGCCATACTACTCTCGGGCATAGTAAACTCAACCGTAGTACTCACGGGATTGACAAGGCGCAAGATGGTCTGCCCCGACGATACTCGCTGATAGGTATCGACATAGGTACGCTCGATAACGCCCTCAAACGGGGCGCGAAGCTTTGTATCTTGGAGTAAATCTTTCGAGTTTTCGTATGTAGACTTCGCCTGCACATAGGCTGTATGTGCCGCCTCCACCTCTTGGCGCGACACAGCCTCACGCGCAAGAAGGCGTTTGAGTCGCTCATACTGAGATTCGGCACGCTCATACTGCGCCTTGTCGGCAGCCACCTGCAACTCCACATCGCGCGGGTCGAGCTGCGAGAGCAGTTGCCCCTTTTTTACATAATCGCCCTTCGACACATCGACGCTTGCCACCTGACCAGATATTCTAAATGCAAGATTTACAGCATCGTCAGCCGTAGCCATACCCGCGAAGTCACGGTCTACATACCCTACCGCTTGTACCGTGGTGACCTTCACGGTGCGTATATTACTTGTTGCAACGGGCTTCCGCTCGTGACACGCCACAGCAACAAATAGAAGTCCAATGAGAAATAGACGCTTACTCATAGTGATAAAAAAAATTGACCTTTGCCGTGCAAGGTCAATTTTTATACCAATCTATAATATATGTTTTGATAGTTGCTCTGCGCCTACTCGAAATCTATATTACGACAATTATATTTTCCCGAGATTACGCCATCATCCAGCACTACCAGACCATTCTGTGCGCGGAGCAAAGTTTTGAGAACCGTAGCATCGATATTATAGCATCGCACCTGCTCGCTACCATCAAAGTTATAATATGTCACTTCGCGCAGAGGCTGTGGCGTGATGCAGACAACCAACCCGCCATCCTTCTCGGCCTGCTCAACAACCGTGCGCAGACGCTCACGGCAAGGGCGACTAATCTTGTTGAAATTAGTAACACAGATAAGGTACACACGCCCCTTGCGTGTAAGAATCTCGCGCGTAACATTTCCCGCAACATCGGATATTGAGAACTCACTGACAAGGGTCTGAATGGGCGACACCTCGTTATCAACGCGCGTTTCGACCCACTCCCACTTCTTCTCATTCTGCCACTCGGTATCCTCTATCGAGAATTCGCGCAACTTACCCGTACGGCGGTTACGATAGACCAGCACATACTCCTCCTCGGACATCTCCTCGGAGCCTGTGTCGTGCTGCGACTCAATCATCTGGTAGATATTAGCGCCCACTTTATAAGGCAGGAAGTCAATCAACGGGAGGTTGAAGTAGCAGTACGCACCTACACCCATAGCAATAGAGCAGAATAGGCCTGTCATAGCCATTTCGAGGCGAGAGAACTCCAAAATACGCTGATGGCGATAACGATACCACACCACGACAACCATAGGCAGCATAGCCAGATTCTTGAAAAAGGTCTCCCACGGCGATAGTTTCAGCGCATCGCCAAAACAACCGCAATCCTCAACGGGAATCCAGGTTGCACTAAGGAAGGTCAAGATGGTAAAGAAGGTCATCGATGCCAATGCGAAGATTGATATCAGGCGTGTGCGGATTCTAAAAATCAGCATCATACCCATCATCAACTCGGCACCGCACAGCCATATAGAGAAAACCATACTCGCAGGCTGCAACTCCTCGAAGCCGTAGATGGAGAGATACTCATTCACCTTCAAGGCTGTGCCCCACGGGTCGACAGACTTGACGAATCCCGAAAAGGCAAACAGAGCGCCCGCCAATATGCGACATATATTGGCCAATATCTTTAATCTTCTTGACGGCATTATCCTTTGTGGGTTATATTTTTGTTTACAACGCTCTTGATTCGCTCGAAGATAACCTCAGGTGCGGCCATCTCGCCCTCGCTGCTACAATCTACGACATACATATTGGGGTCGTGCTCGGCAGCATCGATATAGACCTGACGCACAGCACGCTGCAAGTCGAGCGACTGCTCGTGAATATCCTTCTTACCGTTAAGATATGCTCTGTCGTCACCCTCGCGCACCTCCTGAATAAGCTTGCGCTCGGTGAAGGCAAAAGGCACATCCAAGAAGAGCGATATATCGGGACGCGGGATAGCGAAATAGTCATACTCCAACGAGAGAATCCACTCGCGTAGCTTCTCACGCTCGGCAGCATCGTCCACCTTGGCGCACTGATAACCGATGTTTGAGTATACATAGCGGTCGCAGATAACAACCTTACCCTCATCCATCCAGCCACGAATCATCGCAGCAGCATCGCGTCTGTCGCCCGCATAGAGCATAGCCACGATATATGGGTCTACCTGCTCGATGCTACCCAACTCGCCACGCAAAAAGCGAGCAATCAAATCGCCAAAATAGGGCGCATCGAAACGCGGGAAATGCAGATACTGAGTCTCAATACCCTGCTCGGCAAACATTCGTTGCAGGTTGGCAATCTGCGTAGACTTACCAGAGCCATCAACGCCTTCTAATACAATAAACATATTGTCTAAGTTTAGTCTTATTATCATATACTAATCATCCACGCCACAACGCTTCGGACCGCCTACCCTGCGGCCGCTGGCCGCATCTGCAAATCTGACCCACCCCCACACCCCCGCCTCAGGCAGGGGCTTTGGTCGTCGTAAACGACTCCTTACAAGGCAAATAATCAGTATATTATTAAGTTTGGTTTTTATATTGCTGATATAAAATCTATCGTAACATTCTAACGGCACGCTCCACGCCTTTGAAGAGCAGCTCCATCTCCTCGCATGTGTTGTACATCGCAATCGAAGCGCGACACATACCCGTGATGCCATAGTGTGCCATAACAGGCTCCGCACAATGTTGTCCCGTGCGGATGGCGATACCCAACTTATCGAGAATCATTCCCAAATCGTAGTGGTGAACACCCTCGACATTGAACGATATTATGGAGCATTTATCCTCCGTTGTGCCGTACACTCTAAGGCCATCAATCTGCGAGAGCAACTCCTCGCCATAGCGGGCAACATCTCGCTCGTGAGCCTCCACGGCCGCAAGGTCAAGACCATTGAGATACTCCACTGCCTCGCCCAAGCCTATTGCGCCGATAAAGTTTGCAGTGCCAGCCTCATATTTCAAAGGCAGAGGCGCATAGGTAGTCTTGGCAAACGACACACGGTCAACCATATCTCCACCACACAAGAAGGGAGGCATCTGCTCCAACAACTCGCGCTTGCCGTACAGCACGCCAATACCTGTCGGGCCATAGAGTTTATGACCTGAGAAGGCGTAAAAATCGCAATCCAAAGTCTCGACATCCACGCCACCGTGGACAACACCCTGACAGCCATCTACAAGCACCTGTGCACCCGCAGCGTGAGCCTTCGAGATAACCTGCTGTAAGTCGGGGCGTGTGCCAAGCGTATTAGATGCCTGCGTAACGGCAACCATACGGGTATGTTCATCAAGCAAGTCATCTAACTTCTCTATCATCAAGCGACCGGCATCGTCAAAGGGCAACACACGAATCTCGGCACCTCGACGCTCGGCCATCAACTGCCACGGAACGATATTGGAGTGGTGCTCCATCTCGCTGACGATGATATTATCACCCTTGCCAAGAAAACGCTCGCTCCACGCGTATGCAACCGTATTTATCGAAGCGGTAGCTCCCGCAGTGAAGATAACCTCCTCGCGCTGCGCTGCACCTATATATTTACGCACACGCTCACGCGCCTGCTCGTAAAGCTCCGTAGCCAGCTCCGAGAGGTGGTGCACACCACGATGGATATTGGCATTCTGCTCACGATGCAGACGATTTACCGCCTCAATAACTCGCTCGGGCTTCTGCGCCGTAGCACCGCTATCAAGGTAGATGAGAGGCTTTCCGTTCACCTCTCGTCCGAGGATTGGAAAATCGTTGCGTATGGTCGAAATATTCATTCTATAACTTTTCAAGTTTTGCAATCAGCTCCTCGGCCAAAGCCTCGCCAATCTCGCCTGCTCCCAAAACTATATCATTTACAAAGCCTTCAATCTGCAAGCGACGCGCATGCTGCTCGCTAAGGCCGCGCTGACGCATATACAACACAGCCTCACCATCCAGCTGGCCCACCGTAGCACCGTGCGAACACTTTACATCGTCGGCATAAATCTCCAACTGAGGCTTGGTGATAATCTTAGCATCGGCACCAATCTCTATATTGCGGTTTGTCTGGCGGGCATCCGTACGCTGAGCATCTTGTGCTACATATACCAGACCGTTGAACTCACCCACAGCCTTGCCACCAGCAACGCCCTTAACCAGCGAGTCGCTCGTGCAGTCCGACACATTATGATTAACGCGAAGGCTGAGCTTTGTATGCTCCTCGCCACCTGCGATATATGCTGCACGCACACGATTTGCCGCCTGCTGACCATCAAGGTCGATGGTATAATCCGCCACCGAGCCTGCTACGCTGACACAAGTCACATCGCACACGCTATCTGCCTGCTGACGAATATCACACTCCACGAAGCTATCACCCGTAAAGAGTTCTACTATACGCAACGAAGCTCGCTGACACACATCGAAGTGCATCTTAGCAGCCCCTGCCGAGGTGTGAACGACAATCAGCGAGGCATTATTCTCCACCGTGCGCTCCACCTTATCAGGGTCAACAAGCACCTCCCAACGGCTATCGTCGTCGAGTGTAAGGCTTGTTGCAGATTCTGTCAGCCCTCTGTTTTTTAGAAAATCGAGCAATCCCATCGCTACTCCTTATAATCATTAATGAGCCAATCGTAGCCCTCCTTCTCCAACTTCAACGCCAACGACTTATCGCCCGAGTAGATAATCTGACCCTTATAGAGCACATGAACATAGTCGGGAACGATATAATCCAACAGACGCTGGTAGTGGGTAATGACAATGGTAGCGTTCTCGGGCGTGTGCAACTTAGTTACACCCGTAGCCACGATACGCAGAGCGTCAATATCAAGACCCGAGTCGGTCTCGTCCAACACGGCCAACTTGGGATCGAGCATCGCCATCTGGAAAATCTCGTTCTTTTTCTTCTCGCCACCCGAGAAGCCCTCGTTTACGGCACGGCTTGTAAGTTTAGAGTCCAACTCCACGACAGCACTCTTCTCGCGCATCATACGCAAGAACTCGCCAGCGGTCAAAGGCTCCTCGCCACGGAACTTACGCTGCTCGGCAACCGCCATCTTCATAAAGTTTGCCATCGT
>JAZOPO010000036.1:0-31492 GCA_045655585.1 Alistipes sp.
TGCGCGCGTTCTTCGTTATCAATCGTGATATTATCATCCGCACGCTCTGCATCTGCGCCGCCTACACATTCTTTACTGCTGCCTCGTCGCGTATGGACGACCCGACAATTTTGGCCGTGAACACCATTCTGCTGGAGCTCTTCACCCTCTTCTCATATATGAACGATGGCTTCGCTTACGCGGCCGAGGCTTTGACGGGCCGTTTTATTGGTGCGAGGGATGGCCGCTCGCTCAGGGAGTGCGTCAAGAAGTGTATGGTGTGGTGTATGGTCGTAGGCGTGGTATATGTTGGTGTATATATCGGCTGGTGGCGTGAGTTGTTGGGATTGTTCGTGGAGGATGGTGCCGACGCTACGCAGATTATCGACTACGCAGGGCAATATATCGGCTGGATTATCATCATCCCGCTGGCGGCATCTCTACCCTTTATGATGGACGGAATTATGGTTGGTGCTACGCAGTCGCGCATTATGCGTAACTCGATGTTGTTGGCTACGGCGGCATATTTCGGCCTATTCTACTCGTTGGAGCCCGCGATTGGTAACAATGCGCTGTGGTTGGCCTTTACATCGTTTATGGCTCTGCGTGGCGTCTTCCAATTCTTTATGTCGCGCCGTCTGCAAACCATCTACGCTCAGGCCGAGCAATAAAAGAGGCGGAGACCCCGAACGATTAAGGTCTCCGCCCCACCAAATAGCCTATGGTTGGTTATTATTACAAAGCCTCAAGAGCCGCTTTATACTTCTCATACTTAGCCATCATACCAGCCTCATCACGCAGACGGAAAGTTGCCAATTGCAAAGCCTGAATGGTTGGCTTGTGCTTGGAGTCGAGTTGGTATGCTGTCTCCAAAAATCCAACAGCCGACTTGTAATAATTATTTACTTTCTGCTGGTCAGCCTTCTGTTCGGCGGCATCCTTATAATTACGGCCATTCATCTCCTTCTCCAATGCATCGCCCTTCTGAATCTGCTCCATTGCAAGGTTAAATGCCTTTAGAGATTCCGAGCTGGCAGTATCACCACCTTGTACCGCAAAGACGATAGGAACGGTGTATTTTACACGTACCTTCTCGCCGCGCTGTGTACCTGCCTCCCACTTGGGGCAGGTCTTGAAGATACGCTCAACCTCGTCTGCAAGCAACTTGTCGGGAGCCTGCAAAACTGTAAAATCCGATGTAGAGCCATCCTTCTCAACCACGAAAGAGAAAATCACTCGGCCCGAGATATTCTTCTCCATAGCCTCTTTGGGGTACTGAATCTGGCTCTGGAACCAATTGCGGAACGCATTCAAATCACCACCCTGGAATGTCGGCATCTTCTCTACCTTGATATAGGGAGGATCTTGCTCCTGCTCAAAGTTCTGTTTCTGCTGCTCAAAGTTCTGCTTTTGTGCCTCAAAGTTCTGCTTCTGCTGCTCAAACTCCTGCGTTTCTGCACTTGGCGTTGTAAACACAACGGGAACGGTGTACAGAACTCGCACCTTCTTGCCACCTTGCTCTCCAGCCTCCCACTTGGGTGAAGTTTTGAATACACGCTCAACCTCGTCTGCAAGCGATTTATCGGGCGACTTCAATACATTGAATGATGAAGGAGTACCATCTCGCTCAACAACAAATTGGAAGATTACTCGACCACCAACGCCCTTCGCAAGAGCCTCCTTTGGATAACGAATATTATTCTGTATCCAATTTTGGAATCCTACCAAACTCTTTCCGCCGTCAAAAGTCGGCATCTTCTCGACTTTGATAAAGGGTCTGTCATCCTGCTGAGATTCCTGCATTGCGGAAGCATTACTCTCAGTCTGAGAAATTTGTTCATTTACAGAATTTTCTGTAACTTTGTCCTGTACTTCACGGGGTACATAAACAGTAGTGGCAAATGCCGAAAGCGAAATAGCCACCACGGGCAGTACGAGCAACGCCTTGGCTGCCGCCCACCTCGATGAATTTTTCTTACACATCATAGTGATTCTGTTTTTAAGGTTACTGTGATTCAAGCAGTTGGCAACGGAGTGGAGTCTTGCGCCAGCTGCTCTTTTTATTAACAACATTTGGTAATTCTTTGCATCTACGCCCTCATTCAACACGGCATCATCAGCCTGATATTCGTGCAACGACTGCAACTCACGGCGCAGCAGCCACATAGCGGGGTTAAACCACCACAAGCACAACGCCAAATCGACAAACATAACATCCCACGAATGACGAAGGCGAATATGAGCTAACTCGTGCGAGAGAATCATATCTCGATATACCTTCATATCCTCCTCCGAGGCTACGATATGGCCAAACCAGCTAAACGGTGTCGAGAGTTTGCTCACAACGGTGAGGGTAACATCGTCCGTAATGACACTCACGCGGCCGCTATGAATCAAGCGCCACACCGAGTAGATTCCCACAGCCAATCGCACCAGCATAAATGCCACGCCAATGACGAAGGCTGCAACGGCAATATCCTTAAAGAGCGACACGAAGACAATACCCAACTCGGGCACATTATCCACAAGCACCATATCATCAACTTCGATAGATGCAACGGTGGGCACCGCGTCATACTCCTTAACCACCTTCACACGGCAGAGAGGCAACAACGCCGAGAGGATAACCGAGCCGAGCAAAATGACTCGATTAAAGACGTGGAGTGTCTCGTGGCTCATAGCAACCTTGTAGATAAGGTACAAGGCCGCAAGGCAGAGAGACGACTGCGCGAGATATATTAAAAGGTCGAACATAAATTTCGGTTTACTGTTTATGCTTACTGGTTGTTCACCTTGCGGATAAGCTCCTCAAGCTCATCGACAGAGATTTTCTCCTCCTCGATAAGAGCCGATACGACAGAACGGTAAGAGTTCTTGAAATAGCGTGTAACGACATTGCCCAACACACCCTTTGAATACTCCTCCTGCGAGATGATGGGGAAATAGCGGTAAGTGCTGACAAAGGATTCGTGGTCAATAAAGCCCTTGCTCTCGAGCGTGCGCACGATGGTCGAGATAGTATTGAAGTGCGGCTTCGGATCGTCATACAGCGCCACAATCTCGCGCACGAACATTGCACCTCTCTCCCAGAAGTAACACATTACCTCCTCTTCTTTGTTTGTCAACTTTTGCATAATAATTTGGTTTTAGGGTTTCTGTACTACAAAGATAACTAAATATTTTTTATTTACAACTATTTTTATTAGTTAATAGGCGAAAATATTTAGTTTGCCTATATTTTTGTTGACATACATATATAAAAAAAGAGTGCCCAATCTCTTGGACACCCTTAATTCGGAAATGTATTTTCTGCTTAGTTAGCAGGAGTCTCCTCTGCTGCGGGAACCTCAGCCTGAGGCATAGCGTTCTGTGAAGCGTTAGCATTTACGTGCTCCATCAAAGCCTCAGCATCCTTCTGCAAAGCACCACCTGAAGTTACTGTACCATTCTCCATAGAGATAGTAGCGATCAAGCTCAAAGCTACGATCAAACCAGACAAAGTCCAAGTAGTCTTCTCCAAGATGTTAGCAGACTCACGAACACCCATAACCTGATTAGCTGCACCGAAGTTAGCAGCCATACCGCTCTTGGGGTTCTGAACCAAGATGGCCAAAATGAGAATAATGCTCGCAACGAGAATCAATACGATACAAATTGAATATAACATAATTTTATACTGTTTTTAATTATTACTTTCTATCTTTGAAATAATCTCCGCAAAGTAAATACTTTTTTCGGGATTTAGCAAACTTAATTTGCGATAAGTTTCCTTTGCCATATCTTTCAGACCCTGAGCGAGGTATATTTCGGCAAGCTCCTCGCTTACCATATCCTCGTCGTCATCTATCTCTGCCTCGGTAACTATCTCTTGTGTTACTTCACCCTCTTCGGCTACAATTCGGCGGGTATCCGAACGCAGGAATTTATCTATAATATCATCCGATGTAATCTGCGTAAGGCGCGAAATATCAATACTTTGCTCACTCAAATTAGGCTGCACACACAAATCCTTTGCTACATCACCACTTAAAGCGTTACTTGAAGTAGAATCCACCTCGCTTGCGCTCCAACGCTGAGAGCGAAAAAGCGGCTCGACAGACTCTGCATCGATGATTATAGCATCGTTTTCGGCATCTGATTTTTTTTGAAATATTTTTCCCATAATTTTACCAATTCGAGGCCGCAGCCATAAAAATATCGGTTACGAGCTGTTTTACCACCTCCTCGTCGAGCGACGACTGAATGTCGGTGAGCAGCTGCTGAGAGTCATATTCGGTGAACTGCGAGAATGTCTGAGTAAACGAAGCGTTGGGGTCAACGGCATTGGTGAACTTAACTCGCACGGTGATTGTAAGACGGTTCAACAATGCGTAGTTGTCGCTCGACACCGAAGCCGTAGTGGAAGCATAGCCCGTAATCTCACCCTCGAAGGCGAAGTCACCACCCTCCTCTACGAGCTGCAACTTTGTCTGGCGCGAGAATCTATCCTTCAATGCCTCGGTGAGTGCCGTACTCAATGTGGGCGACACCATAGGTGCATTATTGGGAAAATAAGCCACGCTGAAAGTCTTGGCCGCCTCGGGGATACTTGCACCCGAGAGCGAGTAACCTCCCTTCATAAATATACATCCGCTCTGCAACAAGGCACAAAGCAGCAGCAACGGAAATATCAATTTATGGAAAATCTTATTCACTGTTAAAATCTTTATTTACTAAAAATCATCTTCTCCAATACCCAACTCCTTGATGCGGCGATAGAGCGTGCGCTCGGACATAAACAACTCGCGCGCAGCATCACGGCGGCGGCCGTTGTTATTCTTCAACGCGCGCACAATCTGCTCACGCTGAACATCGGCCTTGGTAAGCTCCTTATGGGGTACCTCCTCTACGACCTCGCTTACAGCATAGTCTGTATCCGAAGCAATCACCGTAGACGATGGCAACAGACCAATAACCTCGTGCTGAGGGGTCTGCGATGCCGCGTGCGCTCCGTGCATAAGGTCAGTTAGCATACGCTTCAAGTCGTTGATATCGCTACGCATATCGAACAGAATCTTATAAAGCAACTCTCGCTCGGTAGAGAAATCATCTCCACCCATACTTGTCGTAGTCATCGTAGGGGCAGACGAGTGCGCAGGCGCGAGATACGATGCCAGAACATCGGCCGTAATAATACGGCTCTTCTCCAAGGCCGAAATCTGCTCTGCAACATTCTTCAACTGGCGCACATTTCCACGCCAATAGTGACTTTGAAGCATCACACGGGCCGAGTCGTCCAGCTGCACGGCAGGCATCTTATACTGCACGGCAACATCGGCTGCAAACTTGCGGAACAGCAGAGGAATATCCTCAGGACGCTCACGCAGGGCGGGCACGGTGATAGGCACAGTATTTAGACGGTAATACAAATCCTCACGGAAACGGCCACTCTCGATAGAGCGGATAAGGTCGTTGTTTGTAGCTGCTACAACCCTCACATTGGTCTTCTGCACGCGTGCCGAGCCTACTCGCATAAACTCGCCCGACTGCAACACACGCAACAATCGCACCTGCGTAGAGAGGGGCAACTCGCCCACCTCGTCCAGAAATATAGTACCGCCATCGGCCTCCTCGAAGTAACCCTTGCGTGCCTCGGTAGCACCCGTAAACGAGCCCTTCTCGTGACCAAAGAGCTCCGAGTCGATAGTACCCTCGGGTATAGCTCCGCAGTTCACGGCTACATACTTTGCGTGCTTGCGTGCCGAGTAGGCGTGTATAATCTGCGGAAAAAACTCCTTACCCACACCACTCTCGCCTGTCACCAGCACCGACAAATCGGTGGGAGCAACACGCAGGGCGATGCCAAGGGCGCGATTCATCGCATCGGAGTTACCGATGATTCCATATCGCTGTTTTACGGTAGTAATATCTATCTCCGCCATATCTCAATTAATTCTGCTTGGGCGTAATATAATCCAAATCGGGGTTACGCATCTCGGGAGCTGCCGTAGCTGGCTCCTCGTCATAAATATCCGAATTACTGATAAACGGCTCATCGTAACGCGATGTTCGCCACTCGTTGTAGACGCCGTATGCCATTGCAAGGATAGCCAGCACAGCGGCAAAAATAGCTATCTTCATAATAATATCACTCTTGCTGCTCTTGCGCGATGTAGCACCCTCACGACCTGTCACGACCTTGCGACCCTTGCCATAGCGTAGGCCCTTAACATAATCATCTTGACGCTGTGCACGACGCGGTGCAGCCTCACGCTCACCTCTCTCACGCACCTCGGGAGCAACACGCTTTGCAGGCTCTCGGCGGGGAACAACATCAATACTAACCTCCTCGTCAACGCTCTTCTCGGCAACCTTAGGCTCTGCCTCCACGCCCTTTGGCTCCTGTGCAGGCTTCGGTGCGGGCTGTGTTGCGGGGCGAGGTGCTACATTGCCATCGAGGTTATCACCCTCAACCGAGGGCTTATATGTGAAGCTGATTGTACCGTTGGCACCATTCTTCAACTCGCCAAAGCCACTAAGTAGGCAACGGCCACTGCTCTCCAAACGGTAGTTCACCTCAAATACAAAACGGTCGATAGCCGCAGCTGACTCCAACTCCGACACGCCACCTGCCACCAAAAGCGAGCGCAAAACGCCATCGTCGCTCTTAATCAAGTTTGAGAACAACACTGCACGGCCAGCCTCCTTGACGATAAAAGTACCGAGATTAGGCACAACCAGACGCTTGTTACTCTCCAAATATTTCGAAATTAATTCTACTATCATCTTCTCAAATGCGTAATTTGGCGTAAAGATACAAACAATTTTCGTAATAGAAAAATTCACCCAAATATCGAAGATATTTTTGCACCTATGCACACAAAATGTAACCATATCAACCAGCAACACCCTCGGCAAGGCCACCGCCAAAAACAAAAAAAGCCCCGAAAATCGGGGCTATAATTATCTGAAAGAAGTTTATTACTCCTCCTGACGATAAGTGTGCTCAACATAGATAGCACGCTGCATCTGCTCGCGCTTTGCGATTGAGGGCTTTGTGAAGTACTGACGACGACGCAACTCCTTCAAAACACCTGTACGCTCATACTTACGCTTAAACTTCTTGAGGGCCTTCTCGATATTCTCTCCCTCCTTAACGGGCATAATAATCATAGTAGTAAATTTTTTATTTTATTATTTTTAAATCCAATTTGTTTTTGGAGATATTTAGGGTTATCTCCTCCCCTTTTTGCTTGGCTGCTATGCCCTTGGCACGCATCACCACGAATCACCAACTACATCTACTCGGTGGCTTTAAGCCCGAACCGAAGATACGGGGCCAATCGCTCAGCCTCATCCTCAGATAGTATGTTATCTTCAATCATCTCTTCGATTCTACTCCAACCTCCTTTCAATTGTCGTTGTTTAATAATTCGCCTCAGAGCCTGCGCCGACACATAGGGATGACGCTCTAACTCTTTTGGACCCGCAAAATTAATATCAATTTTTGAAATAACGAAACTATTGCAACAAATTTTCGGCAAAAATTTCTCATAATTGCCCTCTGTGATGCATTTTAGCTCCATTAACTGCTCCACGGAGTGGTATCCGCCCAACAATTTTCTGTATTTTATTATCTCGGCGGCACTTTTTGCACCAATGCCATCCACCTTAACAAGCGTAGCCGAGTCGGCCGTATTTATATCAACAAGGGGTGTTTCAGTTGGGGTTGCGGCAGGTGTTACAGGAGTCTTCTCGGCTGGCGCACTGCCCGACTCGGAGAAGATAATATAGGGAGTTATGCGCTCGGCCATCTGCTCGCTCACCACATAACAACGCGCAAACTGCTCGGCCGAGGTTATTCCACCGCTTGCATCACGATAGCGAATAATGACATCGGCCTGCTTGGGCGAAAAACCCCAACGGGTGAGATATGCCGCCGAGGCTGTGTCGATACGAAATATTTGCGGTGTGAAATTTTCTGTTGTGCTTTTACTCTTCGATATAGAACGAGCCATCTCTCGCGTAAGCTCTTTCGCAGGTTCTTTCGCCGCAAAATGATGCGGCCGAGGAGCCAAAGAGTCGGCGATAACGATGTATGGTTTCAGTATAAAATATATCGAATCGGTCATACCCGACACCTGCGTCAAGTCCTCCTTTATGCGGTAGACCTTGCCGTAGCTACGCCAACGGACAATGCCCGCAGCGATATTTGACGGCACGCCCGCGGCACGAAGTTGCTCGTACTCATCGACATTGGGGTTGAACTCGCCAAGCGTCACCTCCTTATGCTCTGCCTCTATTAACTCGGGTTCTTCCATCACATCGAGAATCACCGCAAGCAGCAGAACAACCAAAAGTAGCGGCACAAGTATCAGCACGCCACGCCGCTCAGCCGAATCAAACAACCTCATACCATGCAGTTTACCATTCGGCCTTAGCCGAGAGCCACAACTTACGATAACGGCGCGATGGAGACTCTATCTTCTCGCCCAGGCCATACTCCGCCCATCGCTCATCTACTTTGTGGATAGTCTCCGTAGAGGACATCACCACATTGGGGAAGCGAGCAGGATTATCGCCAACGCCCGGGTGCTTACTGCGTGCATCGAGCAGCAACTCGCCACCCTCCAACATCTTCACATCACGACGCGGGTCGCTATTGGCCATCGCCAGCCACAGCAAATCGTTCATAGTCATCGCTCCTGCCGCCTGATAGTCGAACAAGGCAATATATTTCATACCCTGTATGGCGTTATTTTTCAGATACTCAGCAACATCAACCTCCACAGGACGACTCTCGTCAGCAAAGAGCAACAACAATCCATACTCCTCCACAAAACGGGTATCAAACAGCGAAACACCACCACAAGGCTTCGCAGTGCGAGGTGCTGAGATGGGCTGCACGGGCGAGGTAATATCCACCTCGGTCAAATCCACGGCCAGCTTTCCACCAAAACCGCAGGTTGCCGTTGCGTGGTCAAGGACATCCAAAACGCCCTCCGAGCGGATAATATCACGATTCAGGTCGGCACGACGCAACAGACGGCCCAGAGTCGAGAAATCACGAATATTGTGCTCGGCCGAGGCCACTACCATATATTTATTAAACATCATCTGACCTGCGCCCCACAACGACTGCGCCACCTTGTGCGCCTGACCTGTGTAACGCTTGTCGATAGATACCACCGCCAAGTTGTGCGCCGTACCCTCGATGGGCATCCACAAATCCTTCACCTCGGGCTGCACGGCCAAGCGAATAGGCGCAAGGAATATCTTCTCGGTTGCCTCGGCGATATAGGCATCCTCCTGAGGCGGAACACCTACGACCGTAGCGGGATAGATAGCTCCGCGACGATGCGTGATGCAGGTTATATGAAAACGAGGATATAAATCTTTCAGAGAGTAAAATCCCGTATGGTCACCAAAATCACCCTCCACAGCCTTCGCCTCGGCAGGGTCTACATAACCCTCTATAACAAAGTCACAATCCGACGGAATACGAATATCGCAGGTAAGGGCCTTAACCAGCTTTACAGGCTTTTGGCGCAGGAAACCTGCCAACAGATACTCGTCCATATTATCGGGCATAGGAGCCGTAGCGGCGTAGGTATATGCAGGGTCACCACCTAGCGTAACCACAACGGGCATCTTCTGCCCCAGACGCTTGTAGGCATCGTAGTGGCGTGCGCCCGTCTTGTGGATATGCCAGTGCATACCCGTAGTACGCTTATCGAAGCGCTGCATACGATACATTCCCACATTGCGCAGGCCCGTCTCGGGGTCAACGGTATTTACCATCGGCAGAGTCACAAACGCTCCCCCATCACACTCCCACGAGTGCAACAACGGCAGACACTCCAAATCGACATCATCACCCTGCCACACAACCTGCTGACACTCTCCACGACCCGACACGCTCTGCGGAAACCACTTGGCAACATCGGCCAACAAGGGTAGCATACGCATCTTCTCCCACAGCGAACCCTTGGGCGAGAGAGCATCACCCAGCAGCGCCTGTATACGCTCGGCAATATCGTCCAGACGCTCCACACCCAGAGCCATAGCCATACGGCGCTTCGAGCCCATCATATTTGTGATGACGGGAAACTCCGTGCCTGTATTCTCAAACAGAATAGCCTTGCCACCACCCTCGGTTTTTACCATACGGTCGGTAATCTCGGCAATCTCAAAGCGGGTGCTGACGGGCGTTTTGACCCTTACCAACTCCCCCTCACGCTCCAGGCGGGCGATATATTCTCGCAGGTTTTTATACATTATTATTTCGTTGTTTATTGTTTCTCAAGCGTTATACCTATAATGTAATAGTGTGGCACATTCTCAAATATTTCATCCGAAAGATTTGATTTTAACATTGGCATTCCGCAACAGCGGAACAAATTTGCCTTATCATCGTACCACCACGAAAGTACAGCCAACAAAGGAATAAATTTTCCACTCTCAAAATTATCAATCAAGAACGGACGAACTTGATACTTATAAGTTTTATACTGACCATCGGAATATGAAATAGAGCGCAATTTGAGTCGTTGTGATGTAGCACCCATATTTCCATACACAACATTAAGCAACATCAGTGAATCTACTTTCGATGGAATTATGCCTAAATTTACCTTATCAATCTTATAAACAACTCCACGCTTCATACCTTGCGTGAGTCCTATCTCCTTTGCATACTGTTTCTCTTCATTTGTAAAGGTTGAGATAAGTATCTTATTGGCACCTGCATTAAAAATTCGAACATCTATCTCTCCTTTATCCTTTTCATACTCTTTTATATGAAGTTTAATGTCATAATTGCCCTTCATAAAATCATTCAGGTCAAAAGAGTAAAGGTCATATCCTGTCTCTCGCAACAAAGAAACAACATCCTCAACTGCGACATCCTTACTTTTAATTCTTTGAGCAAAGAGAGGAGAAACAGCCATCAAAAGGATAAATAACAATATATATTTCTTCATTATTGGGGAATGTTCTTGTTTTTCTATTTAAGTGGCTCGTATGGCACACGATATTTCTCATCCAAAGTAAGGATTGCACCCTCGTGCATAGCCTTGTCGGCAAGCAGCGCAAACTGCGTAGCGTAATATGACTCCTCCAACACCTTCTCGGGTTGCTTGCCCGTGATTACGGCGTGAACAAATGCCTCCAACAACTCCTTTGAGCCATCGGCCTCGGCACCCACCGAACTCTCGCCCGTCACAACCTTAACATTAGGCATAATGGGCATACCCGGCGCCAAAGCGCTTGTCTCGGCAGCCCACGAAGTACCAGCAAAGACCGAGTTACTCATAACACCCTTTTCAATCTGCTCCACCAGCTGGTGCATACCGCTACCCTTTGGTGCAGGCTCGTCCGTGTAGTGCATACCCGTCACAAGGTCGATAGTACCCTTTGAGCCGAGAATCTGCTCGCCCATACCGAAGTGCTTGTTCGAGATGATTGACTCGAAGGTCATATTCACACCATTGGGATATGTGAAGATTGCAGTAACGCAGTCGTATACATCGCGCTTATCGACCTTATTCCAGTGGATAAGGCTACCAGAGCCCATAACCTTCTCGGGCAACATACCCATAGCCCACGAGCCGTTCTGCAACTGGTGGCAAGCAAGCTCGGTCATCAAGCCTCGTGAATACTCGCTATACAATCGCCAGTTTATATGGCGCTCCAACTCTGGCGAGGGAACCTCACGACGCCAGTCGTTGTTGCGATACCAGTAGTTTCTAACGCCCACGACATCACCAATCACACCCTGGTGAATCATCTGCATAGCCTTGATATACTTGGGGTCGAACAGGCGCTGCTGACCGATGAAGAGAACACCACCCAGCTCTTTGCGCAGGTTATACACCTCCAAAGCCTCGTCAAGCGTGAAGGCCATAGACTTCTCGCAGAAGACACGCTTACCAGCACGCAGAGCATCCATCGTCATACGGCCGTGCAGGTACAGAGGTGTTGCTATGATTACACCCTGCACACTCTTATCCTCCAACAGTCGGCGGTAGTCGTCATACTGCTTTGCCTGCGGGTAGTATTGCGCAGCATCATCCAAATGCGGGCGATAGTTATCGCACAGCGCGACAACCTCTACATTTGCCATCTGCAACAGGTGCTTGATATGGAACACACCACGCGAGCCGGTACCGATGATACCTATACGCGCCTTCTCGCCCACAACCTCCTGCTTGGCCTTCTCGCTACACGACTCCAACCACGGGAAGAGCGACAACGCCACTCCTGCAAATCCAAAGCGTCCGCAATCGGACAGAAACTCTTTTCTATTCATTATATTATATACCTTTATCCTATTTGATAGGTAGTTTACTTAAAATCCTTTATATCTCGCGCACCTCTATCGAGCCTCCTGCGTGGCAGAACAACTCCACAGCTCGGTATCCGTCGTACGACTCCATTATCCTTGCACGCTCCACGCGCGGTGCGGCATACAGAGCAGTTGACAACACCTCTGCAACCAATGCCGAGCGACCTTCGACCAAGATAAGCTCCTCGCCCGCAACCGTGCCACCCGTATGTGGGTTTACTATGTGGTACTCTCCGCGTGGCGTACGCCCCGAAACAGACATCGCACTATCGCAAAGATGCACCTCACGCGCCATAACGCCCTGTGTACGGCTATGCTCAACACCCACAGCCCACCACTCACCGTAGGGGTGATGGCCTATGCCCGCCACGGAGCTATTGCCAAAGTTTATCAGCGCCGACTCTGCGCCCGACTCCGCCACCAAACTACGCACGCGCTCCAATGCAAAGCCCTTGGCAAAGCCACCCAAATCGAGTTTTACGCTGGGTGATGTGTAGCGCACGGTATGATTTTCGGGGTTAAGGGCATAGCTTACGCTGCCGCCAATGACCGTATTTGTTGCCACATCGAAATACCCTGCCGTGCCACGCCTGAAAGCCTCACACAGCTCCAACGCCATAAAGAGGTCATCATCAACGGCAACCGCCTCCACAGCAGCTCGCATATTGAGCACGGCGAGCGGACTTCGGTCGTCGAAACGGTTGAAGCGACGCTCCATAGCCTTAACCTCGCACTCGACACGCTGTGACAGCTCGCGCCCCGCAGGTTCGCCTAAACCCACGGCAACCAACTCCACGCGCGTATGCATAGCATAAAACGAGAGATACGACACGGGGTAGAGCGGATTCTTCGTGCTATGTTGAAACTCCAACGCCACGGCTACTGCTTCTATTAGACCACTACTTTTTTAACAATCTACGCACTATGTACCACGCAATGCGCACCAACAGCACCAAGCCATAGATGAGCAGTGACGAGACAACCATATAGCCCACCTGCGTAAAAATCTCATACCACGGGGTGTGGAACTTGATTATAGCAACCCAATTAGCGATATTAGCCACAAGAAAACAGGCAAGCAAAATCTTCAACTCGCGGCGCTTCACATCGGCAGAAATAACGGTATCCTTCATATCGGTTGACATTATAGCTTACTTCAACTCCTTGATTTTAATATTACGGTAGTGCACCAAATCGTTGTGGTCCTGCAAGAGGATATGACCACCGTCGCCACCTGCAAAGTTCTCAACCTTGGCGAACTTACTATGTGACACCAATGCATTCCACATATCTCCACCCTTCTCGTATGAGAGAATCTTCACTCCATTGAGCCAATGCTCAACCTTATTGCCACGGACAACGATTCGAGCCGTATTCCAATCGCTCTTGCGGGTATGCTGCCAACCTTGCGCGGGAATAATATCATACAGCGAGCCGAGGCGGCGATTACCCTCAAATCCTCGGTTGGCATCGGGGTGAAGCTCATCGTCCAAAATCTGGAACTCGCAACCTATGCTGCCATTGGCGCCGATAAAATATTTGATTCCGCTATTTGCGCCCTCGGTGATTTTGAAATCGACAGAGAGCTCAAAATTGTGATACTTGCGCTCGGTGATAATATCTCCGGCACCCGACTGCGCCTTAATCGAGAGTACGCCATCTTCGCACACCCAACCCTTTTGAAAATCCTTACCCGAGTTACTCTTCCAGCCCGACATATCCACGCCGTTCCAGAGCAGTACCCAGCCTTCTCTTACCTCTCGCTTGGTGAGAGTGTTATGGTTATTAGTATCTACCGATGAGCAGGCAATGCTGCACATTACAATGCAAAGTAGAATTAATGTCTTCTTCATTTATGTTAGTTTATCAGATTAGTTGCTTTCGATATACTTAGCCTACAACTTAATATCGTAGATTTGGATTACACCCACCAACTTACCTCCATCGTCGGTGACAAGCAGCGAGTTTACCTTATGCTGGGTCATCTTCTTCTCAGCCTCGATAAGTTTAGCCGAAGAGTTAATCGTCTTGGGTGAGCGAGAGGCTATATCTATGGCCTTGATGTTAAAGAATTCATCACGGCGAGCCTCCATAGCACGGCGCAGGTCGCCATCGGTAACGACACCCTCAATGCGCTCGCCATCGCAGATTACGATAAGGCCCAAGCCACCGCGTGTCATACGATGAATCATCTCCGTAGCCGAGCAATCCATACCCACAACGGGCAGGTCACTCTTACGCATAATATTACCAACTCTCATCAGCAGTCTACGACCAAGGCTACCTCCCGGGTGGAGACGAGCAAAATCCATCGATGTAAAGTCACGAACCTTCATCAGCGCCACTGCCAGCGCATCGCCCAGAGCGAGCTGTGCTGTGGTAGATGTTGTGGGAGCAAGGCGCAAGATGCAGGCCTCCTCCTTAACGCCCGTGTCAAGGTGTATGTTTGAGTTCTTGGCAAGCGTAGATTCGGCATTGCCCGTGATAGAAATCAGCACATTGCCATTGGTCTGGATAAAGGGTACAATCTTCAACACCTCGTCCGTTTCGCCCGAGTGAGATAGTGCAAGCACCACATCTGCTGGCGAAATCATACCCAAGTCACCGTGGAAGGCCTCGCCCGGGTGGAGGAAGAAGCTCGGCGTACCCGTACTTGCCAATGTAGCGGCAATCTTACGACCAACAAGACCCGACTTACCCATACCCGTGATGATGAGCTTACCACGACACTCCAAGATAGAATCTACCGCGCGGATAAACTCCTCGCCAAGAAGCGTAGCCATATTATTCAACGCCTCGGCCTCGACACTCAGCGTGCGGCGAGCCAAATCAAGAATATCTTGTGAAGTTAGTTTTGTCATTTTTTAGGTTTTAATTCTCTATATCTTACAATAGACTCTTTACCACGCCCTCCAAATCCTCCAAGCAAAGCATATTGGGTCCATCGCTCAGGCCATTATCGGGGTCGGGGTGCACCTCAAAGAAGAAGCCGTTAGCACCAAATGCCTTGGCAGCCTGCGCCATAGCGGGAACAAACTCACGGTTACCACCCGTCTTTCCACCCGCCGCACCGGGACGCTGAACGCTGTGCGTGCAGTCCATAACAACGGTTTGTGCAATTTTCAACATATCGGGGATATTGCGGAAGTCGACGATAAGGTTGTTGTAACCGAACATATTTCCACGCTCGGTGAGCCACACCTCCTTAGCACCCGACTGCATAGCCTTCTCGTAGGGGTACTTCATATCCTCGCCCGAGAGGAACTGCGCCTTCTTGATGTTTACCGTGCGACCTGTCTTTGCCGCAGCAACCAGCAAGTCGGTCTGACGACACAAGAAAGCAGGAATCTGCAAAACATCTATCACCTCGCCCGCAGGTGCCGCCTGCCACGACTCGTGGATGTCGGTGCAGAGCTTCAAGCCCCACTTCGACTTAACATCCGCGAGCATCTGCAAACCCTTATCGAGCCCCACGCCACGATATGACGAGAGCGAGGTGCGATTGGCCTTGTCGAACGACGCCTTGAAGATGATATCTGTACCCAGACTCTTATTTATCTCTACTAATCGTGCCGCAACTGCATCCAACAACTCGGCCGACTCAATGACACAAGGTCCTGCAACAAATTTTGCCATAATAGTGACTTTATTATTTCATCAAAACCAAAGCTGATTTTGAATTTGAATTCTTAATTCTGCATTTTCAAAAACTTCTCGGCGCGCTGCAAATCCTCGGGAGTATCGATGCCGACGGTCTCGATATTCGAGATGCCGACACCTATCTTGTAGCCATTCTCCAACCAGCGTAGCTGTTCGAGCGACTCGGCCAGCTCCAAGGGTGACTGCGGCAGAGAGGTCACGCTCCTTAACACCTCGGTGCGGAAGGCATACATACCTATATGTTTATAGAATGTATGCTTCTCCAACCACTGCTCACGCTCCACACCACGCAGATAGGGGATTACCGAGCGCGAGAAGTATATTGCACGCGACTGCTTGTCGAGCACCACCTTCGGCGAGTTGGGGTTCTCCAACGCCTCGATGCCATCCTCCTTGGCAAAGGGTTTTACAAGCGTAGCGATGTCGGTTGCCTCGTCCTCGAAGCAGGCCATAATGGCGTGCAACTGCGAGTGGGCGATAAAAGGCTCGTCACCCTGCACATTAATCACTACATCATACTCCTCGCCCTGCTTCTCATACGCCTCACGGCAACGGTCCGTACCGCTCTTATGGTCGGCAGAGGTCATCACAACGCGACCTCCAAAGGCCTCGACAGCCTCATATATACGCTCGTCGTCGGTTGCAACAACAACATTCTCGACAACGCCTGCCACCTGCTCGTAGACACGCTGTATAACGGGCTTACCACCCAGCAGTGCCAACGGCTTACCCGGGAAGCGGGTTGATGCATAGCGCGCGGGAATGACGGCAATAAACTTCAATGGCTTCATAGTTATTCTATATTATTTCAAAGCTAAGGCCAAAACCTCTTCGATACGCTTAACATAGTGGAAAGTAAGGCCTGCAACATACTCTGCCTTAATCTCCTCTACATCCTTGCGGTTATCATCACAGAGGATAATCTCCACAATACCAGCACGCTTGGCTGCCAAAATCTTCTCCTTGATACCACCCACGGGCATAACACGGCCACGCAGAGTCATCTCGCCTGTCATTGCGATGCGCTCCTTAATCTCTCGGCCTGTGAATGTCGATACCATAGATGTTACCATCGTAATACCTGCCGACGGGCCGTCCTTCGGGATAGCACCCTCGGGGACATGGATATTGAGGTTCTTCTTCTCGAAGACCTCGCTGGCGATACCCAACTCCTCGTGATGCGCCTGCACCCACTCGTAGCCGATGGTAGCCGACTCCTTCATCACATCGCCAAGATTACCCGTAAGGTTCAACGCACCCTTACCCGGAGTGAGGACTGACTCGATGTAGAGGATATCACCACCCACGGCAGTCCACGCAAGACCTGTAACAACACCAATCATACCAGCAATCTCGTACTCGTCGTTGCGGAACTTTGGCTTACCCAAAATCTTCTCCAAGTCGGCAGCCGACAACTCTGCGGCAAAGGCCTCCTCGAAGGCAATCTGCTTGGCACGAGCACGCGCCAGCTTAGCGATATTCTTATCCAGCGAGCGGACACCCGACTCGCGTGTATAGTCCGAGATAATCTTTTCGAGCATTGCGGGCGAGATGACAAGCTCCTGCTCCTTAACGCCGTGCGCCTCGCACTGCTTGCGCAAGAGGTGCTGCTCGGCAATCTGAACCTTATCTTCGAGGATATAACCCGGGATATTAATCATCTCCATACGGTCACGCAAGGCGGGGTTGATTGCGCCGATATCGTTAGCCGTAGCGATAAACAACACCTTCGAGAGGTCGTACTCGGCATCGAGGTAGTTATCGTGGAATGTAGTATTCTGCTCGGGGTCCAACACCTCCAACAACGCTGACGAGGGGTCTCCGTGGTTGCTCACGGTAATCTTATCCACCTCATCGAGGATAATCACAGGGTTTGACGAGCCACAACGCTTGATGGTCTGGATAATTCGGCCGGGCATAGCACCGATGTATGTACGGCGGTGACCGCGAATCTCGCTCTCATCGTGCAGACCGCCCAACGAGATACGACCGAACTTACGGCCCAGAGCCGTAGCAACCGAGCGGCCGAGCGAGGTCTTACCCACACCCGGAGGGCCATACAGACACAAGATGGGTGACTTCAAATCGCCTTTGAGCTTGATTACGGCCAGATGCTCCAAGATTCTATCCTTAACCTCCTCCAAACCGAAGTGGTCGTCGTCCAACTGCTTGCGGGCGCACTCCAAATCGAGGTTATCCTTGGTAACATCGCCCCACGGCAACTCCAACATCAATTGCAGGTATGTCATCTGCACCGAGTACTCGGCAACGGCGGGGTTTAGACGCTCAACCTTGGTGAGCTCCTTCTCGAACAACTCGCCAATCTCCTTTGACCAATTCTTCTTCTTAGCAGCCTCGCGCATCTGCTCAATCTCGGCATCGGCCGTGTCGCCCAGCTCGTCCTGAATAGTGCGCATCTGCTGTTGGAGGTAGTAGTCGCGCTGCTGCTTGTCAATCTCGCGCTTTACCTTCTCCTGAATCTCATTTTTGAGCTCAGCCATCTGCTGCTCACGCACCAAAATCTCCAACAACTTGCGGGCACGCGCCAACAAGCCGGGAGCCTCCAACAACGCCTGACGGTCGTCGTCGGTGAAGTCCATATTCGAGCATACGAAGTTTATAAGGCCACGGGGCGAGTCGATATTCTTCAATGCGAATACCGCCTCCTTGGGCATCACGGGAGAGATGTTGATGATGTTGAGCGTAACCTCACGCACCGAGTCTACCAACGCTTGAAACTCTACATTACCCTCGTCGGGCTGCGAGTCGCGTATGGTGTGCACCGTAGCCTTCAAGTATGGCTCCGACTGCAAATACTCGCCCACCTCAATCTTCTCCAAACCGCTCAAAATAACGGTGAGGTTGCCGTTGGGCATCTCCAATATCTTGATAATGCGCGCCGCAGTACCTACCTTGTGCATATCGTTAGGCGAGGGAACCTCCACCTCGGTCTCGCGCTGCAACACAGCACCCAATAGTCCGCGTGAAGCGTTTACATCGCGCACGAGCTTAATGCTCTTCTCGCGTCCCACAGTGATGGGAGTGATTGCGCCCGGGAAAAGTACCGAGCTACGCAACGAGAGAATGGGCAACGCCTCGGGGAGATTGACCTCCTCGACGATGTCGTCGCCGCTGGTAATAATGGGCACCACCTGATGCTTGCCATCAAACAACTCGGGCAATGCCTCCAAATCTGTTAATTCGATATTATTTTTCTTCTTATCCATATTTACACTATTTCACGATTACAAAAGTAATAATTTTCTGCCATACATCATACCACTTTTAACAGAATGTTGATAACTCACACCCCTTAGGGGTGTTTTTGTCCATTTTCGGAACGATTTGTGAAAGAAATAACATTATGGTAACTTTAATGCCACTAATTTTTACTATTTTCGCGTCGGAAAATAAAATAGGTTTTATATGCATCAAATTGAATTATGGGCACTTATCCCATTTGCGCTTATGTTGGCCAGCATCGCAGTTTTGCCGCTGGTCGCGGAGCACTGGTGGGAGAACAATCTTCACAAGTTGTATGTTTCGCTAGGCCTTGCCCTGCCTGCAAGTATCTATCTGGTTCTGAATGATATGGGTAGCAACCTCGAACACCAGATGTTGTTCGACTATATCCCCTTCATCGTGCTTTTGGGCGCACTTTTCGTGGTTACGGGCGGTATACACATTTGCGGTGATATACAGGCACGACCGATAAACAACACGCTGATTATGTCCATCGGCTTCCTGCTTGCATCTTTTATCGGAACAACGGGTGCCGCAATGCTTATGATTCGTCTGCTTATCGAGGTAAACCAGCAGCGTAAACACAAAACACACACCATATTGTTCTTCATCGCTTTGGTAGCTAACTGTGGAGGTGTGCTGACACCGCTGGGTGACCCCCCATTGTTCCTGCTCTACCTGCGTGGTGCTCAGTTCTCGTGGTTTATGAACTTGGTTCCCGAGTGGATGTTTGTAGGTGTAATTCTGCTTGCACTATACTTTGTAATCGACCAGTTTGTATACTACCGCAAGGAGGAGACTGTAAATATTATGGCCGATGTACACGAGAAGCGCCCCATCAAGATTACTGGTTTGATTAATATCGTTTACTTGTTGGGAATTATCCTCTCTGTGTCATTCCTTAACCCCTCGTATATCCCCGAGATGGGTGACCATCACGCGCCGATTTATGTGCGTTTCTTGCGCGAGATTACACTTATCGTAATCGGCGTATTATCTTGGATTACAACAAAGAAAAAGATACGCCAGCAGAACAAGTTCTCGTGGGACCCCATCATCGAGGTGGCATACCTCTTCATTGGTATCTTCGCAACGATGACACCCGCGCTGATTTACCTCAATGCCCACGCGGCGGAGCTTGGCATCACCGAGCCGTGGCAGTTCTATTATAGTTCGGGTATCTTGTCGGCATTCTTGGATAACTCGCCTACAGCCGTAGCATTCCACACCGTAGCACAGGGCTTGCCCGTAGCAGCAGGCACGGTATTGGAGTCGGGTATTGATGTGATGTTGTTGCGTGCCATAGCATTAGGTTCTGTATTCTTTGGAGCTATGACCTACATTGGCAACGGTCCCAACTTTATGGTTAAGGCTATCGCCGAGCAGAGTGGTATAAATATGCCGAGCTTCTTCGGTTATATGATTCGCTTCTCGCTCATAATCCTGTTGCCGATTTACATTATCACACAGTTGATATTCTTCTAATAGCAATAACAGCCAACAAAAAGAGGATGCCTAACAAGATTTGTTAGCATCCTCTTTTTTTAGAAGTTGTATAACAAGAGCTATTTTGAGGCTGGTCGCAGACCGAGAAAGCGCAGTTTACACTTCGTAAATGAGCATTTCGAGGGCAAGCCAGACGCCAAAAGAGCCTTGTTAGGCAGCTTCTTCTTTTATACTCGCTTTGATTTACCCGAGTAACTATCTATTTTTACGGCTATTATCGCTGTGCGGTGCAGAGAGCACTCGATGGCCTGCAACCCCTCGGCGATATGTTCAGGGGAGTATTTTTCGACTATAAGCCGCAGTGCCTTACCTCGCTCAGCATCATCTTCTATAACAGAAGCCCTGCCTGCAACAATTACCGACTCGAACTCTGTTGTAAACTCCTCGGCAACAATCCTCTTATGCCCCACCACGCAGAACGACACACGCTCATCAGCAGCTATGGCTCGCAACTTACGCCCCTGCGGTGCGCAATGGATATAGATGGTATCCTCGGCCACAGCATAATTTACAGGAACGCCATAGCCTCCCTCCTCGCTCGACATCGACAGCACGCCATACTCGCCCGAGAGTAGCAACTCCCAAGCACGCGACTCCTCTAAGAGTCTATCTTGACGGCGCATCGTAGAGTTGTCGTAACGCATTACAAGAGTTTTTTCTTCGAGGGGATAACGATAAAATCCTTCAAATAGAAGGGCTCGAAATAGGCTATATCCTCAGTCTGACCAGCCGACAGGCGCTGCTGTGCCAATCGCGCTAGGCCACGAGCCGAGGGTGTGATGTGGATGTATGTAGCATCGGGCATAACCTCACGACACTTCGCTGCTCCATTGCCAAAGATAACCAGACGACGCTCACTGCGAACATCTGCAAAGGTCTGCTCGGTTACAATCTCTGCTGCCACCTCATTCAGTGGTTTTCCCGTAGTGTCAAACAGACGAGTATAGACCTCCATACGGCGCGCATCAACCATAGGAGCAAGCACAGCGTTCTCCCAGCACTCATCGGCAATGATGCCAGCCTCATAATCCTCGATAGCGACCTCGGCCAACGCATCCAGCGAGCCGATAGCCACAAGCGGGATATTCAGACCGTAGCACAAACCCTTGGCAAACGACACACCGATACGCAGACCCGTATACGAACCCGGGCCCATACCCACGGCTACGGCGTCCAGCTCATCGGGAGCGATGCCCGTCTCGCGCAACAGCTCATCTACGAAAACACCCACCTTCTTGGCGTGGTCACGGCCCTCATCGCTCTCGCGCAGAGATACCAGCTCGCCATCGCGTGCAATACCCACCGAACATATATCGGTGCCAGTCTCAATACATAAAATAAGTGACATATCTGTTTTTATATCAATTCAAAATACTCCAATGCTCGCGCAATACCATCTTCGTCCACTCCCGTTGTGATGTAGTCGGCAACCTCTTTCAGCGCATCACACGCATTGCCCATAGCCACACCCAGCGCAACATCGCGCACGAGCGACACATCGTTTCCGCCATCGCCAAAGGCCATTGATTCCTCCATCGTGAAGCCGTAATACTCCATAACCTTGCGTGCCGCGATAGACTTGTCAATGCCACGCATATTCACATCCATAAAGAGCTCTGTCCAGCGGCTACCTACACACTCGGGCAACTGTGGCAAAATCTCCTGCTCCAACTCACGGCTGATGTAGGGGCACACCTGAAAGACCTTCTGCTTGGCGGCAATCTCGCGCAAAGGGGCAATCTCGGGGACGATATCCACCATATCTATGGCGCGCTGCACCTCCTCGGTAATCTTCTCGACATAGATATTCTCCTGAGTCATAAGCTCCATTGAGAAGCCATACTGCTCCATAAACGAAAATATACGCTCGACGGTGCTCTGCGGAAAGGCCTGCTCGTAGATAACCTCGCCCGAAGATGTCAGGCAGTAGCTACCATTGACGGTGATGTAGCCATCGACCTCAACATCGCGCACAACATCGGTGTGGCGCAACAGACGCCCCGTAGCGATGAAGACCTTCACGCCACGCTCGCGCAGACGCTTGATAGCCTCACGCGCCGAGTCAGGCACGGTGTGCGTGGTGAAGCTCACCAGCGTACCATCAATATCGAAAAATACAGCTTTAATCTTGTTCTTCATAAGTTGGGGAGGTACTAGGGTTATTCTACTTATAGCGTTTCATTGCCTTATCCATCTCGCGCTTAGCATCGTTCTCCTTCAAATACTCGCGCTTATCGTAGGCCTTACGACCACGGGCAAGACCGACTACGATTTTGGCAAAGCCTCGTTCGTTGAGAAACAGGCGCAGGCCCACAACGGTCAAGCCTCTATCCTGCAACGAGCGCTGCAACTTATTGAGCTCCTTGCGGTTTAGCAACAGCTTGCGGTCGCGCTTGGGGGCGTGGTTGTTGCAGGTGCCCCATCCGTACTCGGCGATATTCACACCTCGAATCCACAGCTCACCCTGCTCGAAATAGCAATAGCAATCTGTAAGCGAGGCCTTACCCAAGCGGATAGACTTAATCTCCGTGCCGACAAGCACCACACCTGCCACATACTCCTCGATAATCTCATAGTCGAATGTAGCTCGCTTGTTACGAATATTTACATTTTTATAATCGGCCATATCTTTTCTATTCTCTTTTTCTCTTTCAACGCAATCACCTCCACCCGCTTGCCAAAAACCTTTTCTGGCACTGTTTTTGTCCTTTCTCGCTACGGGTAGGACCGGATAAAGGTAACTAATTCTTTTATCTTTATGTTTTACACATCTTTCTGTTTATTTTCTGTTTGCACACGGTATGCGCAGCGATGCGTGTACGCCTCCGGTTCTACCTTTTTTGAAGATGTGCTAATAAAAATTCAATACTAATTTTCTATGTCATCTTGCCCTCACCGCATACCTTGCGGCCGCTAAATAGCAACTTACAATATCAACCTATCACTCTTCTTCGAGAGGGTGTTTTTCACCTGATTCAGTCGCGAGATAAGCAGTGCACACTCCGACTCCTCCTCTTCGCTCAGCTCTCCGCTACGCAGGCGTTCGAGCTGGGCCTCAATCATACGCTCAACAATCTTCGAGCGGTAAATCATAATAGCCTTAGGTACACCCGTAGCCCAAATCTCGCTCTCGCTCTCGATATGCACCTCCTTCTGCTTCCATATCTCGCTCGGCACATAGTTATCGTCAGAAGTCAATATATCAACCGCCATATTGCACACCTCGGGGTCGGCGTGATTGACAAAGTACTGAGCTGGCACCTCAACGCCTATACCCAGACGCAACCAATGCTCGCGGTAGGTCTGCAACATCTGCTGGTAAACGGGGTTAATGAATGTTATCTGGTCGGCATCCAAACTGCGGAAAATCTCATCAGCGATGTTTATCTCTACCATCTGTCTAGACTCCAACACCTCGTAGCTCTTATGGCCCGATTTGAGCAGATACTTCACCATCTCATACTCCAACGCCTCGATGCTACTGCCTGCTGTTACCGTGCGGTTGATATCAACAGCTACGGCCTGCTGCTGCGCCTCGTAACGAATATTTGCCTGCTGACGGCGTACAAACTCCTCGGTCTCCCTATCTCCTGTCTGCGAGGCACGGCGACGCGCCACCTCCGATATGAGGACCGTCTCGTCGACATTCATCGTCTTGGAGCAATCCTTAATGTAGACTGAACGCTGTATGGGGTCGGGAATCTGCGCTATTGAGTGCACCATATCGCCAATAACGGCTGAGCGCTTGATGGGGTCGGCACCTGCATCGCGCAACAACATCTTGGCCTTGAAGGAGAGGAAGTCCTCCTCGCTGTCGTGGATATACTCGCGCACCTGGTCGGCCGTATGCGCACGGGCAAACGAGTCGGGGTCGTGCTCGGGGGGAAGCGAAACGATACGCACATTCATACCCTCCCTTAGAATCATATCCACACCGCGCAGCGTAGCCTTAACACCTGCCGAGTCGCCATCGTAAATGATGGTGATATTGCGCGTGAAACGGCTCAGAAGGCGTATCTGCTCCTGCGTTAGAGATGTACCCGACGATGCCACAACATTCTCTACACCAGCCTGATGCATAGAGATTACATCGGTGTATCCCTCCACCATAATGGCATACTCCTGCTGCTGGATAGCCTTCTTGGCAAAGTAGAGGCCATAGAGCTCGCGCGTCTTGCTGTAAATCTCGCTCTCGGGCGAATTCTGATACTTCGCCACACTCTTATCGGTGCGCAGCGTACGACCTCCAAAGGCCACCACGCGTCCCGAGATATTATGCACGGGGAACATCACGCGGTCGCGGAAACGGTCATACAGACGGCCATCGCTCTCGCGTTTGAGTGTAAGACCTGTCGAGAGCAGGAACTCCTCCTTGTAGCCTGCCGTAAGTGCCGCACGGGTCATATCGTCGCCCTTGGCTGAGCAGAAGCCCAAGCCAAATTTACGGATTGTAGCATCTGTAAAGCCACGCTTCTGCGAAAAATACGAAAGACCTATGCTTCTTCCCTCTGTGTTCTCTGTAAGATACTTCGAAAAATACTCCGCCACCCAGCCATTGAGTGCAAACATACTCTCGCGGTCGTTGTTGCGGCGTACATCCTCCTCGGTCTGCTCGCGCTCTTCAATCTCGATGCCATAGCGCTTGGCCACGATTTTCAACGCCTCGGGGTAGCTTATGCTCTCGTGCTCCATAACGAAGGTAACGGCATTGCCAGCCTTACCACAACCAAAGCATTTGAACATTCCCTTGGATGGCGAGACCACAAACGAGGGGGTCTTCTCATTGTGGAACGGACAGCACGCCTGATAGTTCACGCCCTTCTTTTTGAGCGTGACATAGTCGCCAATAATATCTACGATATTAGCGGCTGCGTAAATCCTGTCTACTGTGGCGTGGTCAATCATATTTCGCAAAACTCGTTATAAGAGTACAAAGGTAATAAAAAAAATTGCCAAAACATTTGGGGGGGGGAATTTGTTTGTATATTTGTAATAAGATTACATATTAATATTTTAGACCTATGAAGAAATTATCATTATACGCCCTTGTAATTATACTCCTATCGGCGTGCGCTCCCCGCAACCTTATAAGTGGTCATATTGAGGGACTTACCAACGACACAATCATTCTTAAAACCTTGATATTAAGCACCTACAAGACTCATACCGATACGCTTATCGCCAACAACGGGAAAATTACCTATCTCACGCCCCACAACGAAGCCGCTGTATATACATTTATGCCTGCGCAGGGAACTCACAGTTTTGAGGGAGGCACTCGCCGATTCAACAGCTGTTCGGATATAAATATCTTCCGCATTGATGGTGAGAGAGTGACTTTCAAGGCTCGTATGGATTCTATATTTGTCACCGAGTTCACGGCTCGTGGTTCGCAGATTAACAAGGATTGGAGCGAGATACACGCCCACATCAACCCATTGATTACCAAAGCTGCACTTCTGCAATTTGAGAATATTCCATACGAAGAGTTCGAGCACAAGGCAACAGCGATAAACAACCAGATTATCGCATATAGTCAGGAGTATATCCGCCAACACCCCGACCGCCTTATATCTGCAAATATGATTGTAGGCACAGGCTCAACCGAAAATATGATTAAGTATGCAGATATGATAAGTGACGAGGTGCGCAACTCGGCCTTCGCCACAACATTCGAGCGTTTAGAGATGATTAAAGAGCGTCTGCGCATTGCCGAGGCGAGCAAGGTGGAAGCCACAGCACCCGACTTCACTCTGAATGATATAAATGGCAAGCCCTTTACGCTCTCAACTACACACGGCAAATGGAGAGTATTGGACTTTTGGGGTTCGTGGTGTATGCCCTGCATAAAAGGTATGCCCGAGATGAAACAGACATACAAAAAGTATGGAGGCAAGGTAGAGTTCGTCGGCATCTGCTGTAACGACAAGCAGGAGCGCTGGCAAAAGGCTGTAAGCGACCACGCTCTGCCGTGGGTACAGCTCTTCAATCCGCGAGATATAGAGTATCGCCAAGACCCATTGGTGCTATACAATATCAAAGCTTTCCCCACAAAGATTATCCTCACACCCGAGGGCACGATTCATAAGATTTTTGTCGGAGAGACTCCCGACTTCTACAATGAGCTGGAGAATGTGATAAAATAAAAACGAGCGGCAGCATATTTGTTGTCGCTTTTTTCATTGATTGCACAAATATTTCTAACTTTGTCGTATGGATTTCAAACTTGTGTCGGATTATGCTCCTACGGGTGACCAGCCCGAGGCTATCGCACAGCTCCTTGACTCTATCGAGGGCGGTGCGCGACACAACACGCTGTTGGGTGTGACGGGCTCGGGCAAGACCTTTACGATAGCCAATGTCGTAGCCAAGCTCAACCGTCCGACAATAGTCCTAAGCCACAACAAAACCCTCGCGGCACAGCTCTACGGCGAGTTCAAGAACTTTTTTCCCGAAAATGCCGTTGAGTATTTCGTATCCTACTACGACTACTACCAGCCCGAGGCCTACCTCCCCACCACCGACACATACATCGAGAAAGACCTCTCGATAAACGACGAGATTGAGAAGATGCGACTCAGCACCACCTCGGCTCTGCTGTCGGGACGCCGCGATGTGATTGTGGTGTCGAGCGTTTCGTGTCTATATGGTATTGGTAATCCTGCCGACTTTCACGCCACATCCATATCGTTGAAGATAGGCGACAACATCGGCTACAAACATTTTCTATATCGCTTGGTTGAGGCGCTCTACACCCGCACAGAGATTGAGCTCACGCCCGCAACATTCCGCGTAAAGGGCGACACGGTGGATATTATGGCGGCCTTTGGCGACAACTGCTACCGCATAACATTCTTCGACGGCGAGGTGGAGGCCATCACACTGATAGACCACACCACGGGTCAGCGTCTGCACGAGCTGGATTCGGTGACGATATTTCCCGCCAATCTATTCGTTACAACCAAGGAGCGAATAGACAAAGCCGTGTCGGACATATATCTTGACCTTGGTCAGCGCATATCGTTCTTCGAGAAGGAGGGGCGCGAGATTGAGGCTCAGCGTATAAAGCAGCGTGTGGAGTACGACCTCGAAATGATTAAGGAGCTGGGCTACTGCCCCGGCATTGAGAACTACTCGCGCTACTTCGATGGTCGCGCCGCAGGTACACGCCCGTTCTGCCTGCTGGACTACTTCCCCGAGGATTATGTGATGGTGGTGGACGAGAGCCACGCCACGCTGCCGCAGGTGCACGCTATGTTTGGTGGCGACCGCGCCCGCAAGGAGAACCTTGTGGAGTATGGCTTCCGCCTGCCCGCAGCAAAGGATAACCGCCCGCTGAAATTCGAGGAGTTCGAGAAGATGATGGGCACGACAATATATGTCAGTGCTACGCCTGCTGACTACGAGTTGAAGATGAGCGAAGGCATTGTCGTAGAGCAGCTTATACGCCCCACAGGACTTATCGATCCGCCGATGGAGGTGCGCCCCACGGAGAATCAGATTGACGACATAATAGAGGAGATACAGCAGCGCATACGCGTGGAGGAGAAGGTGCTGGTCACCACCCTGACGAAGCGTATGGCCGAGGAGCTCTCGAAATATTTTGACCGCGTGGGCATACGCAACAGATACATTCACTCCGATGTGGATACTTTGGAGCGAGTACAGATTCTCGAAGACCTACGCAACGACCGTTTCGATGTGCTGGTGGGTGTAAACCTGCTGCGAGAGGGACTGGATCTGCCCGAGGTGAGTCTGGTGGTGATACTCGATGCCGACAAGGAGGGTTTCTTGCGTAATGTGCGCTCACTCACACAGATAGCAGGTCGCGCAGCACGAAATGCGCACGGCTTGGTAATACTCTATGCGGATAACATCACCGACTCGATGCGTAACACCATTGAGCAGAGTAACCGCCGCCGCGAGATACAGATACGCTACAACATAGAGCACAACCTCCTGCCTCGTCAGGCACAAAAGAGTGGCACAGGACAGAGTCTATTGCTCTCGCAGAAGCCCGATGATATGAACGCCTACCCCATCGTCGAGGAGCATTATGCTGTGGCTTCGGATGTAGAGGGTAGTTACAACACCGCACCCACATTAACGAGCAAGGAGCTGGACGAGCTGATAAAGAAGGCGCGCGAAGATATGGAGCGAGCGGCCAAGTCGTTGGATTTTATGGCGGCTATGCGCTATCGAGATAGAATGTATGAGTTGCAAAAGATGAAGGAGGAGATGTAAAAAGGGAGCCAAATCGGACTCCCTTTCTTTCTCCGATATTCCCAAGAAATTGTATAACAAGAGCTATTTTAATCCACCACAAGGGTAGCTTTTCCTCCTTGCGGCTCGGCAAAGTTGTGCAAGCACACTCTGCTCTCGCGCCGCAGCATCGGTTGAAGCTGGTCGCAGTGGCGGAAAGCGGAGCATATTCAACATATGTGAGCATTTACGCCGCAAGCCAGATGCCAAAAGAGCCTTGTTAGGCAGTTTCTTTATTCTTGAATGTAAAATATCGTCCTGCAAGATAACTATATATAACGCAGACGGCCGTTGTGAGGGCCTTGGCGGGTGTGGGCCAAATACCGAGCACCTCAACAAATATCTTTATGCAGACATAATTCAGCAGAATTGAGCCGACAACAGAAAGGGCGTAGCGCACCAACTGCATACCCGACCCTACCTCCGTAGCACGAAAAGCGACATTACGATTGAGCCAAAAGCCAGTGAAGAATGTTATGGGGAAGACCACAACCAGAGAGGCGACATGAGGCGACATCACCACAAAGCCGAGGTTGATAAATCGCTCTGCCACAATATAATGGTAGATGACGAAATACCACACCACATCGAGCACCATATTTGCTCCGCCACACGCCGCATAACGGAACATCGTGCGCGAGAGGAGTGCCGACCACGGTCGCACATAGCACAAATCTATCGCTCGTCCTATAAACTCGGCTACTCGCATTAGAGCTTGTTATAGACCCACAAATCGGGATATATATCGCGGTACGAACGGGCAAAGGCGTTGCAATCCTCGCGCTTGTCGCTACCGAATATAGTCACCATATGTTTATTCTTGAAGGGCAACACCTCGCAACCTGCATCCTTTATCTTCGACTTAACCTGCTCCACGGCGCGTGCCGCATTCTCGGGTGTAGAGAAGATTCCCATTACCACATAGTATGAGTAGGCTTTTGCACTAACCACCTGAGGCTCAGCAGCGGGCTCAGCTACGGGCTGCCCTGCCACCTGCTCGGCACCAGCCACGGCGGTAGTATCCTGCGCTACGACCTCGGCAACAACGGGAGCGGGAGCACTCTTAGGCATAAACTTATCGCCCCACATAAGGAATGCCAAGAATCCCAATGCCACAACCACAGCAACACCTGTAACTGCATAAATCCAGCCATTATACGAGCGACGCTTACGCACAACGATGGTCTTTATACCCTGCGGGTTGATGGCGCTCAGAAACTCCTTATTGGTAGAGAAGACTCCATTTTTCAACACGCCTATGCCAGCGATGGTAACCACTCCATCTTGAAAAGTCTTTGCCGTCCAGCGTTCGTAGATATCCTGCGCCTGCTCCGATGTGCAGTTGGCGATGGTGATAATCTCATCGATAAGCGAGGGGGCCTCGTCCTGTTTCGAGAAGACCACCACATTACGAGGGCTGAGCAGACGGCCATCGGCAAGCTTGCGTGCCGCCTGACGCTCGATATACAACACTCCGACCTCGGGCAGAAGCACACCGCGGCCACTGATGAGCATATTATATATAATCTTATTTACCTCCTGAACCATTACTTCTTATTTTTTTTCTTGTTTGAGTTACTCTCCTTCTCGGGTTTGTTTGCAGGCGAGTCGGGACGACCTACGGGGAAGTCGTTCTTCATACCGCGCCATATCATATAGAGGGCTAGGATGATAAACGGCACGCTCAGCAACTGACCCATATTGAGCCACATACCCTCCTCGAATGCCTCCTGATTCATCTTCACCAACTCGACGAAGGGTCGTGTAAAGAATACGCCCATAACACCTACACCGAACATTATACCCGGCTTGCGGCGAGCAACATCGTACTTATAGTACATCACGCACAGGATAACGAAGGTGATGATATAGCACAACGCCTCATACAACTGTGCAGGGTGCTGGGCGGGAACGCTCTCAACAGGAATATTGGGATAGAGACGCACGAACTGGAACGCCCACGGCACATCGGTAATGCGACCCACAATCTCCGAGTTCATCAGATTACCCAGACGCACCAACGCTCCGCCGATGGTCACGGGAATCATAATGCGGTCCAGCCACCACACATACGGCATCTTATGCTTGCGAGCAGTCATCCACATACCGAACAACATACCCAACGCCGAGCCGTGGCTGGCCATACCACCATTGCGGAACTCCGTCAGGATCGCCCACGGCTTGGTGATATAGTAATCGAACTCATAGAACAGGCAGTGACCAATGCGCGCACCCAGCACGGCACCTAACACAATCCATATAAAGCCCGTCTCAATAATCTGCATTCCAAAACCCTCACGGCGGGCATAGCCTGTAAAGAAGCGCTCGCCCATAAGGAATGTGATAGCCCACATCAGGCCGTAGTAACGCAACTCAAATCCTCCGATTGAGAACATTACGGGATCGAAGTCCCAAACGATATATAAAAAGTTGTTCAGCATCCTGATTTATCCTAAAAACACTATTTCTTCTTAAGCGTGAAGGCGAAAGTTGTACCTACGCCCAACTCACTGCGCA
>JAZOPO010000037.1:0-19633 GCA_045655585.1 Alistipes sp.
GGGAATCACAACATTCCTGCTCAATCACGAGATTGACAAGGGTGCTATTATAGGTCAGCGCAAGATGCCTATTTTGGCAGAGGATAATATCGGTACGATGTACGACAAGTTGATGACCGAGGGATGTGATTTGGTTGTAGAAACGGTAGAAAAGATTGCCACACAAGATTTTACACCAATCGAGCAGATGCATATTGACGAGGCTACGCTAAAGCCTGCACCAAAGATTTTCAAGGAGGATTGCAAGATAGATTGGTCGTGGGATGGCGAGCGCATCGTGAATTTTGTGCGAGGTCTTTCGCCATATCCTGCGGCGTGGTCAGCAATGTATCTCGGCGGTGAGGAGAAGGGTTCGGCAAAGATATTCCAAGTCTCATTCAGCGAAAAGGAGCATAGAGAGACCTCAGGCACAATCCGCACAGATGGCAAGGGCACGCTCGAAGTAGCTTGCGCAAATGGCTGGATTACAATCCACGAACTGCAAGTTGCAGGCAAACGCCGAATGGCCACACGCGACCTGTTGTTAGGATTTAGAAATATAGAGGATTATACGATGTAAAATTAAGGCTGCAACGAAAAGATGCAGCCTTTTTCATATTCTATAAAAACATCAGTTACTGAGCCATCTTTATATCATACTCCTCTTTAAGTGAATTTATCAACTCACTGACACTCATTATTCTGTCTGCGCGCCAAGCATTTGAACCTGCGAAGGCGTAACCATTATCCATCTTACCCTTAAACGCATTGTAGAGAGCCAGCATAATACAGTACGGTGAGTTTACCACATCGCAAGTTTTGATACAGTTAAAAGGACACGCCTTGGGTTGTTTCAATCCTGCTTTAACCTTATCAAGGAACGAGTTGCGAATAGCACGGCCGGGCATACCTACGGGGCTCTGGATAATCTCAATATCCTCCTCCTTGGCATTTATATAGTTCATCTTAAACTCGGTAGATGCATCGCACTCCTCGGTGACAACGAAGCGCGTACCCATCTGCACAGCGTCGGCACCCAATGCCATAATATTTGCAATATCCTCACCCGTATAGATACCTCCACCAGCAATTACGGGGATATGCTTGCCATTCTGCTCACCAATCTCGCGAGCTGCCTTGGCAACCTCAGGCACAATACTCTCCAAGGAGTACGCAGGGTCGTTAATCTGCTCGTGCGAATAACCCAGATGACCTCCCGCCTTAGGACCCTCAACAACCACTGCATCAGGCACATAACCATACTCACCAATCCAGCGACGGCAGATAACCTTCAACGCGCGAGCTGACGACACGATGGGTACCAACTTAGTCACAGAATCCTCTTTAAGGAACGAGGGAAGGTTAAGCGGAAGTCCTGCACCTGCAAAGATAATATCAGTCTTCTCCTCGATTGAAGTCTTCACCATATCGGCAAAATTCGTGAGGGCAACCATAATATTCACACCGATGATTCCCTTGCTCTTCTCGCGAGCTTTGCGCAACTCCTCGCGCAGGCCATAGATGCTTGCTTCGTTAAAATTCTTTGAGATGTTGTTATAAATAACGCCCAATCCAGCGGTGGAGATAACTCCCACACCTCCTGCATTGGCTACGGCAGAGGCGAGTCCCGAGAGCGAGATGCCTACGCCCATACCTCCCTGCACGATGGGTACTTTGGCAAGGAGATTTCCAATTTTCAATGCTTTCATTCTTTATAATTTTACGCCCCGTGGGGCTGTTTGTCTACACTCAGCAAAGGTAACAAAATATCTTAAAAGTAAAATAATATGTCTTATTTTTCTTACAAACAAGCAACAAAAAAGCCACCTGAGAGGGTGGCTTGAACTATATTTACTAAATAATCTGCTATAAAATCTCCTCCAAACGGGCAACGGGAGCGACATCGAGTCCCGAAATCATACCCTGCTGATAACGGTAATATCCAGCTATGGCAATCATCGCTGCATTGTCTGTTGTAAACTTCAACTCGGGGATAAATGTACGCCAACCACGACGGCGACCAGCCTCGGCCACAGCCTCACGCAGACCAGAGTTTGCCGACACACCACCAGCAATAGCTACATCTTTAATATCCAATCGTTTAGTGGCTTTAATTAACTTATCCAATAATATATCGATAATAGTCTTTTGCAGCGATGCACAGAGGTCAGCTTTGTTCTTCTCCACAAAATCGGGATCCTCAGCTACGCGGTCACGCAGGGTGTAGAGAAACGATGTTTTCAAACCCGAAAACGAGTAGTCAAACTCACCCTTCAAGTGGGGTTTTGAGAATGTAAAAGCATTAGCATTACCCTCTTTTGCCAAGCGGTCGATAACAGGGCCACCCGGATAGGGGAGTCCCATAACCTTAGCACACTTGTCGAAAGCCTCGCCCGCAGCGTCATCGATAGTAGAGCCTATAATCTCCATCTCCAAAGGCGATGACACCTTAACAATCTGCGTATGACCACCGCTCACAAGCAGACACAAGAATGGATACGAGGGATGGGGTAGTTCTCTGTCGGGCATATCGACAAAGTGCGACAAAATATGGCCTTGCAGATGGTTTACCTCCACCATAGGAATGTTATTTGCAATGGCTAATCCCTTGGCAAACGATGTTCCCACAAGCAACGAGCCCAACAAGCCCGGGCCTCGCGTAAAGGCGATAGCATCAATTTTATCCACCGTGACACCCGCCTCTTTGAGCGCGGTATCAACCACGGGGATTATATTCTGCTGGTGGGCACGCGAAGCGAGTTCGGGAATCACACCGCCATACTTTATGTGCACAGCTTGTGAGGCGATAACATTCGACAAAAGCGTCGTGTTGCGTATTACAGCAGCCGATGTATCGTCGCAAGAGGACTCGATACCAAGAATTGTTATATCCATATTAGTGCTTTTATGCGTTTTTTTCTATTTTTAATAGAAAAATCTTTATATTTGTAGGTTTTATAACCATTGTGTATGCGCAAAGTTACAAAAATATTATTAAAGGTGCTATCAGTTACGCTATTGTTTCTGATATTTTGTCCTATTGTGCTCACTTTGGTCGTTGAGTTACCCTCGGTGCAAAATTATCTTATCGACCGCGCTACATCGTTTGTTTCCAAGAAGTTAGAGACAAAAGTTTCGATTGACCACATACGCTTGGGTGCGTTGGGTAGTCTGCGCGTAGAGGGATTCTATGTAGAGGATTTTCAGCAAGATACACTTCTTTATGTAGGAAAGGCGAAAGTTTTTCTCTCGCGCATAGATGGTGTGAATGGCATCACATTGCGCAACGGAACTATCAGCGATGCCTATCTGAACATTCGTGAGACACCAAACGAGGTGATGAACATCAAGGAGGTTGTAGATAAATTCACCAACAAAGAGCGCGAGAAGAATAGTGATTTCTCTCTCAAAGTTAAAGATGTGCGCTTGGAGAATGTAAATTTAGTTGTCGAGCAGCACGAACATCGCGAGCCGAGTTACGGAATCGACTACAACGATATGCACATCGAACATATCTCGGCGTTGGTAGACAACTTTTCGCTGGATAGTGGTGTGATTGGCGGTTATATTCGCAACCTCTCGGCTGTGGAGCATTGCGGATTTATGGTACAAAACCTCACGGGGCACTTCCTCGTAGAGAGGGGAGTTATTACACTGAGCGACTTTGAGGTGATGGCCGAGCGCTCCGACATAAGGCTCAAATCATTTGTACTGCGCGGCGAAGATTGGACCGCATACAAAGATTTTATCAACAACATAAACATCGAGGGCGAGGTATACAAGAGTATTGTTTCATCTTCCGATGTAGCACACTTCGCGCCAAAGCTCCTGCCGTGGAATCTTATGGTGCGCGATGTAAATGCATCGGTCAAGGGTACCGTTGCCGATATGGACATCACGGTTGATAATCTAAATTTCGGCAGCAACAGTTCTCTCTACGGTAATGTCCGCTTGCGTGGTATTCCCGATGTGCGCCGTGGCATAATGAACCTTAACCTCAAACGCCTTACAACAACCGAAGATGATATTGCGTGGATGCTGGGTGGCATCACAGGTCGCAAACTTCCCGATAAGGTACTCTCCATCTCCGATGCTGCGGGCGAGATAATCTGCGCAGGACACTTCGATGGAGGATTTAGCGAGTTCAACGCCGCGGCACTGCTCACCACCGAGGTGGGAAATGCAACATTTACAGCCAAGAGTCACCCTATGAAGCGCATAAAGGGTGAGCCACAGCGTTCGGCATTGGTGGCTGAGGCCGACCTTCGACACCTTCAACTGGGTCGTTTATTGCAGGTACCGTCATTGGGATATGTTACGGGAAATGTATCATTCAATGGCAACACTTCCAAAAAGACGGGATTGTACGGTCGCTTGAAGGGTGATGTAAATAGCATTGAGTTCCACGATTGTGATTACGAAGATATAGCGGTAAATGGTATCGTACACAACCGCAGTTTCTCAGGTGAGGTATCAAGCGAGGGTAGTCCTATAAACTTTAAGTTAAGAGGATTGGCTGACTTGAATAGCCAAAACCCAGTATATGATTTGGAGCTGAAAGTTGCCGATGCGGACCTACACGCTATGAATATAAACAAGCGCGACACCATCTCACATATTGGTTTCGATGCGTCGCTGTATGCCGTTGGTCACACATTCGATGATATAAATGGCACGCTTTCAATCGAGAAGGGACGCTATGCATACAATATCGACACTCTCTCGGCTGGTCCTGTAAAACTTTTGGCACGCAACGCCGACAGCCGTCGCTCGCTGGAACTCACATCGGATTTTGCTGACGCTTCATTTACTGGCCCCACAAGTTATGCCGATATTATCAGCTACTTGAAGAGTGCTATGTCGAAATATCTACCCGGATTGCAATTTGATACGATATATGAAAGTGAGGGCGAGGACGATGGATACTCGGCATTATCGGTTACGGTAAAGAAGATAGACCCGCTACTGAATGCTATAACCGAAGGTTTGCAGATGGCTTCGGGCTCTAAGCTCAACTTTATGATGAACCCTACATCTAACCATATTGTGTTGCGTGCTGAATCAGATTACTTGGAGCGTAAAAAGTTGTTGGCAACAAAGCTCAATGTAAATGTAACCAATCAGGGTGACTCGCTTGCAATGTACCTAAGTTCGGAGGACCTATACTCTGGAATGTTACATCTACCGCAACTCTCTGTGATGGGAGGAGCAAAGAATGACCGCGTTCTGCTCTCGGCTGGATTTGACAAGAATGCTGACTCTGTTTCGGGTATGATGTCACTTATGGCACACCTGAGAAAGCGCGAGCAAACGGGTGCGCCGTATGTAGATATTACTCTTTACCCCACAACGATAAGCGCAGCCAACAAGCAGTGGAATATAACAGCAGACGGCATAAGCATCGACACCTCGCGCTTGGAGGTGAACAACTTCCTTGTAGCCTGCGAGCGTCAGCAGTTGCACCTGTCGGGCGTGGCATCTCGTAGCAAGGAGGACTCTTTGAGTATGAGTATGCGAGATTTTGAGCTTGCTCCTTTTACCGGCTTTGCCAGACGAATGGGATACAATGTCGAGGCTCTGGGTAATGGTATGACTTCAATTAAGGCTGCCTTTGGACATGGTGAGGTTACAGCCGATATAAATATCGACTCACTCACGGTGAACGACTACCCCGTAGCACCCCTGCATATCAACTCTCGATGGGATTTGGAGCGCCAGCGTCTGCGTGTAAAGTTGGATAATGGCCGCACGGGTCGCAACCTCGTGCAGGGTTACTACTCACCAGCAACAAAGAGATATTTTGCCAATGGTACGCTCAATAATATACCTGCGTTGATGCTCGACCCGATGCTCAAAACCATTATGTCTGGTACGGAGGGTCGCGCTGATGCTCGTTTTGAAATCAGAGGCGAAGGTCGTATGGCTAAGTTGAACGGCTCGGTAGATGTAGCAAATCTATCGACAATGATAGACTATACACACACCAGGTACACCGTGCCACGCGCCACAATCAAGATAGAGGATAACCACTTCCTCGCATCAAATGTGCGTGTATACGACGAGGAGAACAATAGCGGTCTTATGTCTATGGATTTAAGCCTCGAACATCTCTCAAACATCGCATACGACATACGCATCGCTCCGCGCAGTATGATTGTGCTGAATACCACAGCGCAGGAGAACGACCTCTTCTACGGTAAGGTCTACGCTTCGGGCTCAGCAACGGTGACAGGCGATAAGAAGGGTACATATCTCGACCTCACAGGCTCTACCGAGGGTAATTCTCACTTCTATATGCCGCTGTCGAGCAAGAGTGATGTAACCTCAGCCGACTTTGTTGTCTTCGAACGCCCGGGTGTGAGAATTGACTCTACCGACTATCTCGTTCGCAAGAAGATGGCCTTCGAGCGTCGTACACGCCGCGCATCGGCATCGGAGAGTAATCTTTCTATTAATGTCGAACTCACGGCAACCCCCAGCACCGAGGTGCAGTTAGTTATCGACCCTACGGTGGGTGATATTATCAAGGGTCGCGGTAATGGTACGCTCAATATGCGCATTGTGCCGAGTTCAAATATCTTCGATATGTATGGTGACTACACCATCACTGAGGGTAGCTATCTCTTTACGCTGCAAAATATTATCAACAAGCGATTCGTTATTAATAGTGGTTCAACCATACAATGGACTGGCGACCCGCTCGACGCTCGCTTGAATATTGACGCTGTATATAAACTCAAAGCCTCGCTGCAACCGTTGCTTTCGTCAACCACGCTGGATAATGTGACACGCGCTGTGCCCGTGGAGTGTATTATCAACCTCACCGAGCGTCTCACCGCGCCGACCGTTACATTTGACATTAAGGTACCCAATGCCGACTCCGAGATACAGAATGCCGTTGCGAACCTGCTCAACAACCAGCAGTCGATAGCCACACAGTTTATGTACTTGCTGGTGAGTGGTTCATTCTACTCCGACTCATCTACCTCATCTAGTATGGGTGCTACGGCATCTGCTACAACAGGTTTTGAGTTGCTGTCAAATCAGTTGAGTAACTGGCTGTCGAGTGACGATTACAACATCATCTTGCGTTATCGCCCAAGGTCGGAACTTACCAGCGATGAGATCGACTTTGGATTTTCTAAGAGTCTTGTCAACGACCGCCTACTGGTTGAAGTGGAGGGTAACTACCTTGTTGATAATAAGATGGCGCACAGCAGCAATATGTCTAACTTTATGGGCGAGGCCTATATCACTTGGCTTATTGACCGTGCGGGAGCTTTGAAGTTACGCGGATTTACGCAGACCATCGACCGTTTTGACGAGAACCAAGGTTTGCAGGAGACAGGAGTGGGAATATACTACAAGGAGGATTTCAACAACTGGGCAGATCTGAAACGCCGTATAAAAGAGCGATTTATGAGTCGTCGCCGCCGCGAACAAATGGAGGCTGATGCCCGTGCTGCCGAGGAGAGAGTATTACGCGAAGCCGATTCGCTTTCTCGTTCGGGAGAAAATGAGTATATTTACAGCCGTTTACGCGAAGATTCTGTCACAACCGCAACCATCAATCGCGACAGCATAGCGCCAAGGCCCAGTAGAGACTCGCTTGGCTGGCGACGCGCTGTACTCGAACAGATGGATTCTCTGCGTCGCAACAACATGTTACGACGAGAACAGAACACAGAAAAATAGGAAAACTTAAATAAATTAAAATAGGAAATTATGATTGATTTGATTCAGGCGGCGCAGACTGCGACCGCAACAGGAGAGGTTGCTCAGGCAGCTGCCGCTGAGGTAAACCAGATGGGTCTTTGGGAGTTGTTTATGAAGGGTGGATGGTTGATGTGGCCACTCTTGATTTTGGGCGGTGTAACCGTATTCATCTTCGTTGAGCGCTATATCGCTATCCGCAAGGCTTCGGGCTTGGATATGAACTTTATGAACCGTATCCGCGACTACATCTCTGATGGTAAGATTCGCGCAGCGGTGGAGTTGTGCCGCAAGACAAATACCCCCATTGCTCGTATGATTGAGAAAGGTATCGAGCGCATTGGCCGTCCTATGAGCGATATTCAGACAGCTATCGAGAATGTAGCAAACCTCGAAGTATCGAAGCTCGAAAATGGTCTTCCTTTCCTTGCAACCATCGCTGGTGGTGCGCCGATGATTGGTTTCTTGGGTACTGTAATGGGTATGGTGCAGACATTTATGGATATGGCTGGTGCTGGTGGCACTGTTGATATGTCACTCTTGTCTGGTGGTATGTATGTAGCGATGGTTACAACCGTAGCAGGTCTTGTTGTGGGTATCCCCGCATACTTCGGCTACAACTACTTGGTTGCTCGCATCGAGAAGCTTGTATTCCAGATGGAGGCTAACTCAATCGCATTTATGGATATCTTGAATCAACCCGTAAAATAGTAAGTTATGGCAATTAAGAGAGGCTCAAAGGTCGACAGCTCGTACTCGGCATCGTCAATGACCGACTTGATGTTCTTGCTGTTGATTTTTATGATTATAGCCACAACGCTCATCAACCCCAACGCCGTAAAGTTGATGCTCCCGAAGAGTGCCAACCAGCTCAAAGATAAGGCTATCACCACCGTATCTATTCAGGATGCTGGTAGCGGCCAATATCGTTACTATGTTGAGTTGGAGAATGTAGGCTCGCGTCAGGGTATTGAGCGCGCTTTGCAGGCTCGCCTGGCGGGTCAGGAGGAGCCCACAATATCGCTTCACGCCGACAAGACGGTCGAGTGGGATGAGATTGTGCAGGTGATGAACATCGCCAAGGATAATGGCTACAAATTGATTGCGGCAACGCAACCTTAAACCACAAGCACCCGATAGGGTGCAAACCTACAACGCAAATAGAATGAATTACTACGACGAAAAGGACAACAGACCCAAATTGTATGGAGGCGTTGCCGCTGCGGCATATGTCGTCATCGTCGCGGCTATGCTACTCCTTATATATATACCCGTCTCGGTGGCTGAAACACCCGAGATAATGGTCATCGAGTTCATAGATGAGCCGTTGCCCAAGCCTAAGCCTGTGGTTACGACGCAAGCTCCGCGACACGAGCGACTATCGTCAACAACACAAAACTCACAGCAGGTGAGTGGTACCGACGAGAAGACTCAGACGGTAAATAGTCGTGCAATTTTCCATAGCAATAAGGGTGGTGTGGACGAACCCGAGGATTTGGGTAATCCTTACGCTCGTGAGGGTGAGGAGAATTTGGCCAGTGGCAATGGCGGAGGATTGAATCCTGTTGGTAATGACCAATTGGACGAGGGTCTGCGCGGTCGAGGCTTGGTAGGAAATCTCCCCGTGCCCTCATATCCGGGTAATGCAAGCGGTAAGATTGTCATTCGTGTAGCCGTAGACCAACACGGCAAGGTGACAAGCGCTGCCTACGAGCCCAAGGGCTCTACATCGGCTGATGCAGCATTGGTTGCGGCGGCTATCGAGGCCGCTAAGCGTGCTCGCTTTACCGAGAGCAGAAGCTTTGTACAGGGCGGTACCATTACCTATAATTTCAGACTTAACTAAGGCAAGATGAAGAGAATTATTTGCTGTTTGATATGTATTATGGTTGCGGTGGGCGCGTGGGCGCAGGCACCACGACCGATAATGGTCTTCGACCGCGTTACGCATAACTTCGGTGATGTACCACGCAAAGGTGGCGATTTGATTAAGGAGTTCCGCTTCGTAAACAAAGGTGACGCGCCACTCGTAATCAAAAAGATTACCAAGTCGTGCTCTTGTATGTCGGTTATCTACTCGCGACAACCCGTTATGCCGGGGCAGGCGGCCGTCATAAAGATTAAGTACGAGCCACACAAGGTCGAGCCGGGTATCTTCCACAAGGCTATTCAAATATACTCGAACGAATCCACCGAGGTGCGCCTGATTACCATTCAGGGTAACTCGATAGATGAACATAAACGATAAACACATCATAACACAGCAAACGGCACCGCCCACAAGGGTAGTGCCGTTTGTTATTAGGGCTTAATAGGCTTATTGGTGTTTGGCTTCAAATACAGCCCCCTTAAACCACTGATATACATATAAAAACAAAAGAGGTTTGATACTGACTATCAAACCTCTTTATCGTGTCGGGATGACTGGATTCGAACCAGCGACACCACGCCCCCCAGACGTGTACTCTAACCGGGCTGAGCTACATCCCGAGTTTGGAACAGGACTTTCGTTGGTAGTTTGGGGTTTGCTACCTCGTCCTTACGCCCCCCTGCCTCTTAGCGTAGCGAGAGAGAGACTTGAACTCTCGACCTCATGATTATGAATCATGCGCTCTAACCAGCTGAGCTATCTCGCCATTGCTTGAATGCGAGTGCAAATATAGACCATTTTTTCTATTGTGCAAAATATTTTCACAAAAAATATTAAAAAAAATTAATTTATTTAGGCACACATTTTGCTCAAACAGCGCTAAAACATTGATACTATGAACAATCGCAGCAAAATGACAAGAATGATAAATTTGATGGCAGGCATAGCTCTTTTGGTCGGAGTCTCGATAGAAGTGCTAACTGGCAACCATTATTCCTACTCGGAGTGGTATATGTGGTTACAGTTTTTTGTGTGTATTATCTTTATTTTTGACTTTGCCTCGGCTCTTACAGTGCGCGATGCGAAGAGCAGGTACTATATGCTGAATCTCCTTCTGCTGATAATATCCATACCATATCTAAATATTTTGGCGTGGCTCGACCTACCTCTGAGCCGAGGTGTAGCCATTGTAGTGGCCTCGCTGCCGTTGCTGCGTTCATTTGTGGCAATGGGCGTGGTTGTGCAGTGGTTTATCAATGGCAATGCAAGCAGATTATTCGGAGCCTATCTTTTTACCGTGGTATGCTTCACATATCTTGCGGCATTGATGTTTTACGACTACGAGATAGGCATAAACAGCAAATTACACAGCTTTGGCGATGCTTTGTGGTGGTCGTGGATGGGGGTGACCACTGTGGGCGCAGAGATATTTCCAGTGACGGGCATTGGCAAGGTGTTAGCTGTATTATTGCCGGCCTTAGGTATGATGTTTTTCCCTATATTTACCATATATGTTACCAATATATATGATATAAAGCATACGGATAAAGAGCAATGATTTGTTTTTCGGGGCGAGAAATATTAAATTTGCATATACAAACATTTGGCCCAGCGCCATATACACAACCCAAAAAGATATGAAGAAGTTTTTATTTATACTCGCATCATTGTTTTTAGCCCTCACCACCTCGGCACAGGAGGCTGTCGAGGAGATTGACGCAAAGTGGATAAAGGCACACTACACCAAGGCCGAATATATGATTCCTATGCGCGATGGTGTAAAATTATACACAGCCGCATATATTCCCAAGAATAAAAAGGCTCAGCACCCCGTGCTAATGACTCGCACACCGTATAGTTGTGCACCCTATGGCAAGAAAAATTCTTCGTTTTGGAGTGATAAAATCTACCACGACTATCTGCGCAACGAGTATATCCTCGTCTTTCAGGATGTGCGCGGTCGCTTTATGAGCGAGGGCGAGTTTGTGAATGTGCGCCCTTATATTGAAAACAAGCAGGGCCGCGAAGCGATTGACGAGGCGAGCGACACATACGACACCGTGGAGTGGCTGCTCCGTAAATTAAAGGCTGACAACGGTTGCGTAGGCGTCTACGGAAACTCTTACAGCGGATTTTACGCCGTGATGGCTGCCGCTTGCGGTCACCCTGCAATCAAGGCCGTATCGCCACAAGCACCCATCTGTGACTGGTTCATAGGAGATGATGTTCACCACAATGGAGCGTTGGTAATGATGGATATTGTATCATTCCTGCCATACCTCGGAGCGACAGACCTCGCCAAGCCAGCCACCGAATTTACCGAGATGGAGCCGCTGATAAAGGGTAATGTGTGGGATTACTTTATGAATAACACCCTCGCCGACATAACCCATCAGGCGGGCGGGCGCATCAAACTCTGGAACGATATCGTAGCACACCCCGATTATGACGAGTGGTGGCAGGAGCGCAATGCAAGCCGTGCAACAAAAAACATATCGCCATCAATTCTTATGGTTGGCGGCACATACGACGCCGAAGACCCTTACGGCGTGTGGGAGATTTATCGCAATATAAAGGCCAATAATCCAAATCTCGATTGTAGAATAGTCGTTGGCCCGTGGACTCACGGTGCGTGGCGCTCGAATGATGATGCAAATCGCTTGGGTGAGGTAGAATTTTCCAGCGAGTCACTCTCTGATTTCTACCAGAAAGAGGTGGAGTTCCCATTCTTCGAGCAGAAGTTGCGTGGCGTGGGCGATGGCGGCGCATCGACAATGGGTGCGTTGGTCTTCTTCTCGGGCGAGAATTGTTGGCGCGAGATGGAGGGTTGGAATCCCGAAAAGCATAACGAGGTAAAACTATATATGCAGGAGAGCGGGGCACTGCGCGAGCAGAAGCCAACTGAGTGTGAATCATATAGCGCTTACACAGCCGATGCGGCCAACCCCGTGCCGTATTATCACGACACCACGACAACTCGCCAAAACGAGTATATGGCTGCAAGTCAGGAGTTTGTCGATGGCCGAGACGATGTGCTTACATTCGTAACGCCCGTTTTGGAGAGCGATATGACAATAGCGGGCGCTATCGACGCCGAGTTGTTTGTTACGCTGTCACAAAACGATGCCGACTTTGTTGTTAAGGTTATTGATGTAGGCCCCAACGGAGAGTATGAGTCGTTGGTAAGATTTAATATTATGCGAGGTCGCTACCGCAACAGCCTGTCGAAACCCGAGCCATTCGAGGCGGGAAAGGTTGAGCGTGTGGCGTTTGAGTTACCCGACATTGCTCATACATTTATGGCGGGGCATCGTATCAAAGTGCAGGTGCAAAGCTCTATGTTCCCGCTATTTGACCTTAACCCGCATCAGTTTATAAACATTTACGAGGCTAAAAAAGAGGATTTTAAGCCGTGCGATATAAAGTTATACCACGACTCGACATATCCGTCGAATATCACGCTTCGTGAGATGCGATAAAATATTCTCGCCACCTATTGTGTATTAGCATAATATTTCGTAATTTCGTAGAAATAAAGATTAAAATGGATAGGGTAGAGGATTTGCTGTGCCCTGTCGGGTACGGCTTTTTGTATTTGTGCGTGGTTGAAAAGAGTAAATTATTAACCTAAAAAAGAAAGTATGAAGACAAACTACGAATCGCCTCAGATTGAGGTTATCGATGTAAAAATCGACAAGGGTTTTGCCCAATCTAATCCCATTGACGATATGGGCTATGGTAATAACAATTGGTAGTAACGATTAAAAATAACTAAAATGAAAAAGATTATCTATTTATTCGCTGCTACATTGGTTTTGACAGCAGCAGGTTGCGATAAGCAAAGCACAAACGAGAACGAGGTACAATATATATCGGAATTAAGAGTCAACTTCGAAGGTGACACTCGATTAAGTGCCACACACGATGCAAGTGGCTTAAAATTCCAGTGGAGTGATGGTGATGGTATAACTATTTTCGAGGATAACAATACAGAAGCCGCATTTAAAGAATATTATTATGACGCTGAAATTGGTGCATTTATACCCAGCACTGAAAATTATATTGAAAATCCATATTTAGAAGTAGGAGAAGAGTATTTTGCTGTTTTTTATGATGGTTTTAGATCCGATTATAGAATTTCGGTTAAGGATGGCAAATCTGTTATTTGGACAGAGTTAGAGCCTGACGAAGGTTTACAAAGCTTACCAATGATAACAGATGTTTTTAAGGTAACTGCCGAGGGAGCAATAGCCACTCTTCATCACATTGCCGGAGTTGTTGAAATACCAGTAAAAGCAGCAAAAGAAAATACCAGCCTAAGGTATCTTGCTCTAAATTCTCAAACATCAGACGTACCTATGACAGGCCGTTTTGATGTATCTCCCGAGGCTCCATACACTCACACTTGGGACGATGATGAAAAAATCTACGCATCAGAATTTTGGGCAGGAGATTCAGAATATTCTTATATTGATTTAAGTACAGAAGAAACGACTTCATTATTTATTCCTGTGCTTCCCGGTCGTTATTCACACATTGACATAGAGTATAAGTTGTGGGGAGATGATGAAAAAATTATTGACGACATTAATCACGAATTAGTAGTTGAGCGTGGTAAGATTACAAAGATTTCAACTATCACATTGGAAAAATCCTTTTAGACACAAAAAATCCCGAACCTCATCGGTTCGGGATTTTATTTGGAATATACTCACTACAAGCTATCACCAAAGTCCTCGCGGAACTTCTCCATTAGGCGGTGTGCCCAATTTGATGTAGGCTCCAAACCACCCATAAAGAAGCGCAATACCTTAGGCTCGTACACGAACTTCAAACCACCGATAAGGTGACGGTTCTCATAGAGCCATACCACGCGGTCGATAACATAGTTAATCTGCGAGAGAGTAAATACTCGGCGAGGTACTGCCATACGCAACAACTCAACATCGGCAAGAATCTCATTACCATTCTCGTCGCGCACGCTCGACATTGTACCACGCTCCATACTACGAATACCAGAGCAGATGTAAAGAGCCGCAGCCAATGCACCAGCAGGGTACTGGTCCTGAGGAATATGCTCACAGAACTTCATCGCGTTGATGTGTGCACCCAACACACCCGGAGGTGTTACCATAGGCACGCCACGCTTCTCCAACTCCTCAACCAGATACTTGATAAATGTAGGACTCTGGCTAATCATAGTCTCATCCAAAGTCTCGTACAAACCTACGGTCATAGCCTCAATTTCACGAACAGAGATACCACCGTAAGTCAAGAAGCCCTCAAACAAGGGAATCTTATCCTCCATCTCCTCGTAGAGAGCCTTCTGGTTGGTGCAGATACCACCACCGCGTGAAGACGAAAGCTTACGAGCCGAGAAGTAAACCAAGTCGGCCAAGCCTGTCATCATCTTCAAAATCTCGCCCATAGAGTTCTCCTTCCAGTTGTCCTCGCGCTGCTGGATAAGGTATGCGTTCTCGCCCAAGAGGCTGGCATCCAATACAAGCATAATGTTATACTTGTCGGCAATGCGGCGAACATCCATCAAGTTTGACATTGAGAAGGGCTGACCACCGATAAGGTTTGTAGAAGCCTCCATACGAATGAAGGGGATATTCTCAACACCTACCTCCTGAATTGTCTGCTCCAACTTCTCGATGTTCATATTACCCTTGAAGGGGTGGTCTGACTTCAACTCCAAAGCGTGGTCGTACAAAAGCTCAACAACCTTACCACCACACTCCTGAATGTGAGCCAAAGTAGTAGTAAAGTGGTAGTTCATAGGAACTACATGACCGGGCTTTACGAATGTACGGCAGATAACATTCTCGGCAGCACGACCTTGGTGAACGGGCAACAGATACTTCTTGCCCAAAACATCAAAAACGGCCTTCTGCAAACGCTCGAATGACTGCGAACCTGCGTAGGCGTCGTCGGCGTGCATCATAGCAGCGAGCTGATTGTCGCTCATAGCGTTGGTACCGCTATCGGTAAGCATATCGAGGAATACATCACGAGTGCTAAGACGGAAAGTATTGAATCCCGCCTCCTTCATCGCCTCCAAACGGCGCTCGATGGGTACGAGGTGTAATTTTTGTACAACACGAACCTTGTGCAATTCGAGTGGCAGGTCGCCACCCTGATAAAATTTTACTTTGCTCATAAGGCTTTTTTATTTTTAAGTTAATTGTTTCTGTTCAATTTACCGATTTGAGAAATCAAAAATAGTAAAAAATTTTAAGAAAATAACAAAATGAGCCACTTATTTTGCATAAGTAGCTCATTTTTATTCTATATTGTGCTATCTAATACAGATATTTATTCGTGACACTTATCACCGAAGTAAATATCCAAAAGCTCCTTCGCCGCAATAAACGAACTGAGTTTTGCATCTAACACGCGCTGCTCAACCTCCTCGATACGAGATGCAATTTCGGGGTTCTGGTAGAAGTTACTCTTCAATGCCTGATTTATGCTCTCGTACATCCAATATTTATTTTGTCTATTGCGATTAGCCTCGTAATAGCCGTTAGCCTGAATGTGGTCGAGATACTCCTCAACACCCTTCCAGACCTCCTCCAAGCCAGTCTGCGCCACCGACGAGCAGGTAAAGACCTTTGGTCGCCAGCCCGACTCAGGCATAGGAAAGAGATGCAACGCACCCTGATACTGCACCTTGGCCAGCTCCGCCTTGTGGATATTCTCGCCATCGGCCTTGGTGATAACCATCATATCGGCCATCTCCATAATACCGCGCTTAATACCCTGCAACTCGTCACCAGCACCCGAAATCTGCAACATCATAAACATATCAACCATAGAGTGCACAGCCGTCTCGGACTGACCAACACCCACAGTCTCAATAAATATAACATCGTAGCCTGCCGCCTCGCACAAAACGATAGTCTCGCGTGTCTTACGAGCAACACCACCCAATGAACCAGCCGAGGGCGAAGGACGAATGAAGATATCGGGATTAGATGATATACTCTCCATACGAGTCTTATCACCCAGGATTGAGCCACCGCTACGCTCCGAGCTGGGGTCGATTGCCAACACTGCCAAACGGTGACGCAACGAAGCAACCATACCACCGATAGCCTCAATAAAAGTTGATTTTCCCGCGCCCGGAACACCCGTGATACCGATACGCACCGAACGGCCAGCGTGGGGTAGACATCGTTCGATAATCTCCTGCGCCTGAGCATAGTGGTCGGGGTTGTTGCTCTCGATGAGGGTAATGGCCTGCGAGAGGATTGTGATATTGCCCTTCAAGATACCATCGACATACTCGTCAGTGGTGAGTGCGCGACGCTTCTTTCGCTTGAAGTAAGGGTTTACTATTGGCTGGTCCTCAACGCCTTGCGTTACATTGAGGGCGCTGTCGTGATGAGTATCCAAATACTCCTTTTCGTAGTGGTCTATCTTTGTGAAAGCCATCTTATTTTGTTGTTAAAATTTTATCTAATACAGCTTGCGTAAGAGTGACTCCATTGCCACACCATAGAGCACGCCTTTTCTTATCGCATATAACGCAGAAGGGTATAAAATCTACTCCCACACTGCGAAAAGCGCGCCCATTGATATCAAATGCCACGCATACATTATCATCGAGATGTCCGGTGAGTGTCACTCCTGCATCTTCGTACTCCTCCTTGGTGATTATAACGACTCCTACACGAGAGTCATCGCCCCCAACCAGCGGCTTTATAACATTCAGCGCTCGCTCGCACAGCTCACTCTCTGAGTGGTAGAAGAGATAACAAGTGTACTCTCTCTGCTCGGGCTGAAAATCCATCAACCACTTGCGCAGATTCAAATCGGGCAAACGCTCGCCAACGATTACATTCTGCGCCGAGATAGGGCAGAGCTGCATCGATATAAAAAATAGTATGGCGAAAAGTCTCTTCATTACCGTTAGGGTTATAATCAAGAGCGAAATTAACAACTTTCGCGCAAATAAACAAACCTTTTTTCAAGTAACACCACCGCGAAGCCTCGTGCATAACGATGAGAGTATGAATTAATCGTTAATTTTGGAAGATAAATTCGTTGGAATATTTCGTTATTTGATAATTTACTCGTACCTTTGTAAAGTTTTGCGCGAGCACAATAAAACGCCAAAATTTTATTGCACGGAAAACCAAAATTTACATACAAAAACAATAACTATTAAACTCTAAAAAGCTATGAAAGTTTCACACATCGAGCATCTTGGTATCGCAGTGAAGAGCCTCGACGAGGCAATCCCCTATTGGGAGAATGTATTGGGTCTTAAATGTTACGCTATCGAGGAGGTTGCAGACCAGAAGGTTAAGACAGCTTTCTTTATGATTGGCCAGACTAAGATTGAGCTTTTGGAGCCCACATCAGAGGACTCTACAATCGCAAAGTACATCGAGAAGCGTGGTGTAGGTATCCACCACATGGCACTCGCTTGCGAGAACATCGAGGAGCAGTTGGCAGACGCTGAGGCTCAGGGCGTAAGCCTTATCGACAAGACTCCCCGTAAGGGCGCTGAGGGTTTGACTATCGCATTCTTGCACCCCAAGTCAACTCAGGGTATTTTGACCGAGCTTTGCGAGGATAAGAACAAATAATCATTTATAAACATAAAATTTGCTATGAGCGAAATTCAGAAACAACAGGTAGCTAAATTGATTGAGAATCGCGAGATCGCCCGTATGGGTGGTGGCGAGAAGGCTATCCAGAAGCAGCACGAGAAGGGTAAGTACACCGCACGCGAGCGTATCCAGATGCTCTTGGACGAGGGCAGTTTCGAGGAGTTCGATATGTTCGTAACTCACCGTTGTTACGACTTCGGTATGGAGAAGAAGCACACATTCGGTGATGGTGTTGTAACAGGTTACGGTACAATCGAGGGCCGTTTGGTTTATGTATTTGCACAGGACTTTACTGTAACAGCTGGTTCATTGTCTATCTCTCTTGCTGACAAGATTTGCAAGGTTATGGATATGGCTATGCGTAACGGCGCTCCCTGCATCGGTTTGAACGACTCAGGAGGTGCTCGTATTCAGGAGGGTGTAAACGCATTGGCAGGTTACGCTAACATCTTCCAGCGCAATGTAATGGCTTCTGGTGTTATTCCCCAGATTTCAGCTATCTTCGGTCCCTGCGCAGGTGGTGCAGTTTACTCACCCGCATTGACTGACTTCATCATTATGCGTCGCCAGACTTCTAATATGTTCCTTACTGGTCCTAAGGTTGTTAAGACTGTAACAGGCGAGGATGTAACTCAGGAGCAGTTGGGTGGTGCTGATATGCACACTACAAAGTCTGGTGTTGCTCAGTTCGCAGTTGACACAGAGGAGGAGGGTATCGCACTTATCCGCGGCTTGCTCTCATATATGCCTCAGAACAATATGGAGCCCGCTCCTAAGACTATCTGCACAGACGACATCGCACGCAAGGAGGATGTATTGAACGAGATTATCCCCGACAACCCCAACAAGCCCTACGATATGTACGAGGTTATCCGCGGTATCGTTGATAACGGCGAGTACTTGGAGAGCGCTGCATCATACGCAAAGAACATCATCACTTGCTTTGCTCGCTTCAACGGCCAGAGCGTAGGTATCATCGCTAACCAGCCTAACTTTATGGCAGGTGTATTGGATATCAACGCAAGCCGCAAGGCAGCTCGTTTTGTTCGTTTCTGCGACGCGTTCAACATTCCTATCGTAACTTTGGTTGACGTTCCCGGATTCTTGCCCGGTACAGGTCAGGAGTATGGTGGCGTAATTACTCACGGTGCTAAGCTCTTGTTCGCATACTGCGAGGCTACTGTACCTAAGGTAACTGTTACTTTGCGTAAGGCTTACGGTGGTGCTTACATCGTTATGTCATCTAAGCACATCCGTGGTGATATCAACTACGCTTGGCCTACAGCTGAGATCGCAGTTATGGGTGCAAGCGGTGCTGTTGAGGTTCTCCACGCTAAGGCTTTGGCATCATTCACTGATCCCGAGGAGAAGGCTAAGTTTGTTGCAGAGAAGGAGCAGGAGTACAAGGATAAGTTCTCTAACCCCTACAACGCAGCTCGCTACGGCT
>JAZOPO010000038.1:0-82112 GCA_045655585.1 Alistipes sp.
TTCTCGTACAATACATTGTGAACGAAACCTACCTTGTACTCAACACCTGCTGCATCTGCTGCGGGGTCGGGACGGTCCAAAGCCAAGTGGAACTTGAAGTTGGGGAACTCCTTCTCGATAGCAGCAAAATCCTCCAAATAGAAAGCCTCCTTGAGTGAACGAGCACCATACCAGAAGGTAACAGGACGCTTGGTCTTCTCGGTCTTGAAGAGGTGCATCAAGTGGCTACGCATAGGAGCCATACCAGCACCACCACCGATAAATACCAACTCCTGAGTATCGGGCAAGTTATCGGGCAAGAAGAACTCTCCGTAAGGACCAGAGATAGTAATCTTATCTCCGGGCTTCAAAGAGTAGATGTATGAAGAACATACACCGGGGTTAACATTCATAAAGCCACCTGTTGCACGGTCGAAGGGAGGAGTAGCGATACGAACATTCAACTTGATGACATTACCCTCAGCAGGATAAGTAGCGCAAGAGTATGCGCGAACCTGAGGCTCGGGGTTAACCATCTTCAAGTCAAACACCTTCATCTTCTCCCAATCCTCACGGTACTCGGGGTCAACATCGATGTCCTTATAGTCTACTGTGATTGCGGGTACATCAATCTGAATGTAACCACCACTGCGGAAGTTCAAATCCTCACCCTCGGGCAACTTAACAACGAACTCCTTGATGAAGGTAGCAACATTGTTATTTGAAACAACCTCGCACTCCCACTTCTTGATTGACAATACAGACGCGGGAACGGCAATCTTCATATTCTCCTTAACCTTAACCTGACAACCCAGACGCCACTTCTGCTGAATCTGCTTGCGGTTAAAGAAACCTGTCTCGGTGGGCAAAATCTCACCGCCGCCCTCCAAAACCTGACACTTGCACTGACCACAAGCACCCTTACCTCCACAAGCCGAAGGAAGGAATATACCCTGAGCAGTCAATGTATTCAACAAAGTTGAGCCAGCCTCGACGGTCAACACCTTGTTTCCATCGTTAATATCGATAGTGACATCACCTGACGATGTCAGCTTAGCCTTTGCAAAGAGAAGCAGTGCCACCAACAAGAGTGTCACCACAAGAAAGGCAACTATCGCAACTACAATTGTTAAAATATCCATTTCTTATCTCTTATTAAAGGTTACAACTGAATACCAGAGAAAATCATAAACGCAATACCCATCAAACCTGTGATGATAAATGCGATACCGGGACCCTTCAAACCTGCGGGGATGTGAGAGTACTGCAAACGCTCACGGATAGCAGCCATCATAACGATAGCGATAGCCCAACCAAAGCCTGAGCCAAAACCGTAAACAAGACTCTGCCACAAGCTGCTAATCTCACCTGCTGCAACCTTCTGCTGCATAAAGAGTGAACCACCCATAATAGCACAGTTTACAGCGATAAGGGGAAGGAAGATACCCAACTGGTTATAGAGCGAAGGAGAGAACTTCTCAACTACCATCTCAACCAACTGCACGAAAGATGCAATAACGGCGATGAAGACGATAAATGTAAGGAAGCTCAAATCAACACCCTCTACCAAAGCATTAGGAGCCAACACATACTCGTTCAAAAGGTAGTTCAAGGGGATTGTCATAGTCTGAACGAATACAACGGCAGCACCCAAGCCCAATGCAGTCTTTACGCTCTTCGACACGGCAATGTAAGAACACATACCGAAGAAGAAGGCGAATACCATATTGTCGATAAAAATCGAACGAACAAAAAGATTTAATGTTTCCATATTCTACCTCCTATTTTTCCTGCAATTCCTTGTTAAACGAACGGTGTACCCAGATGATAACACCTACAATAATAAGAGCCATCGGCGGGAAGAGCATAATACCCACATTTGAGTAGAAGCCACCATTAGCGATATACCAGCTCTCGGGGATGATACGAATATCGAACAAAGTACCAGAACCGAACAACTCACGGAAGAATGCTACAATCAAAAGGATAGCAGCATAACCCAAACCGTTGCCGATACCATCGAGGAACGAATCCCAAGGCTTGTTACCCAAAGCATAGGCCTCCACGCGACCCATAATAATACAGTTGGTAATGATAAGACCTACATATACAGACAACTGCTTCGACACATCGTAAACAAATGCCTTCAATACCTGGTCAACAATAATTACCAACGCTGCGATTACAACCAACTGAACGATGATACGGATGCGTGAGGGGATACCGTTACGCAGCAATGACATCACCAAGTTAGCAAATGCAGTTACAACCATAACCGACAGACCCATTACGAATGCAGGCTCCATCTTTACGGTTACCGCCAAAGCCGAACAAATACCCAAAATCTGTACGATTACAGGGTTGTTAGCACTCAGCGGTCCAGTTATATTTTTCAAATTCATAGTTCCGCTTCTTTTTATTTGTTAGACTTATTAGCATTAATATAAGGTAAGTAACCCTCGATACCAGCCTTAATCATAGCATTTACACCATCACAAGTCTTGGTACCACCTGAGATAGCATCAACCTCGTGGTTGTTTGTAGCACCACCCTTGCGCATAGATACTGATACGAAGTCAGCACCCTCGAAGATGGTCTTACCCACGAATGACGACTGAACCTTATCGGTAGTAATCTCAGCACCCAAACCCGGAGTCTCACCAGAGTGGTCCATTACGATACCCTTTACGGTATTCATATCGGGCCCCAATGCGATGTAACCCCAGATAGGACCCCACAAAGCAGCGCCATATACGGGAATTACTACGCTACCGTTAGCAGCCCTGAAGATGGGGAACTCGCCAGCCTCGAAAGATGCTGTCAAATCACCCAAAGCGTTGAAGATATCAGCGTCTGTCTTACCCTCAATCTTATTACCGTTCTTGTCGAGCATTGCAGCCTCTGCAACAACATCTGCGTAAGAAGCCTCAGCGGGATTCTCGCCCAATGCCTTTACAATCTGCTGCTTTTTCTCGTTCAGGATGTTCTCACCCTGACGCTCCTGCAACGAGAGCGATGTCACAGACAACAGAACAGCTACAATAACTACCATCACTACCGAGTAGATGATGATATAAGCGTTGCTATTTACATTAAACTTTGCCATACTCTCGTTATTTTACACACTTAACACGATTCTTACGACGATTGATGTTAGCCTCCACTACGAAGTAGTCAACAGTGGGAGCCAAAGCATTCATAAACAAGATTGCGAGCATCATACCCTCGGGGTATGCGGGGTTCACAACGCGAACCAACACTGCCAACGCACCAGTCATAAAGCCTACGATATACTTACCTGTATTTGTCTGAGCAGAGGTAACGGGGTCAGTAGCCATAAACACAGCACCGAAAGCGAAACCACCAACCAACAAGTGGTAGTATGCGGGGAACTCTGTGAGGCCAACAGCCTGGAAGAGGTAACCCATAGCCAAACCACCTACAAATACGCTAAGCATAGTGCGCCAAGAGGCAACACCTGTATAAAGCAGGATTGCAGCACCAATCAAAATGCACAATGTAGAGGTCTCACCGAATGAACCGGGGATGAAACCGAGGAATGCGTCCATCAAGCTCCACTGCATATTGCCTGTTGTAGCCAACTGCTCCAAAGCGGTAGCACCTGTTGTAGCATCGGTAGCACCCATCATCTTCCAAGTAGAGTACCATACCTTCTCACCAGACATCTGGGGAGTGAAGGCGAAGAATACGAATGCACGAGCAACGAGTGCAGGGTTGAAGATGTTCATACCTGTACCACCGAATACCTCCTTACCGAAGATAACAGCGAAGGCTACACCCAAAGCAACCATCCACAAGGGAGTGCTAACGGGCATAATCATAGGGATAAGAAGACCTGTTACCAAGTAACCCTCGGCAACCTCCTCCTTACGAATCTGTGCATATACAACCTCGATACCCAAACCAACGATGTATGATACGGCAACCATAGGAAGCACACGAACAAAACCGTATGCCAACGCAGCGAAGCCCTCCAAGCCTACCTGAATACCTGTATTGAAACAGCCAAACAAGAAAGCAGGAACCAACGCCAAGATTACCATTGTCATAGTACGCTTCAAGTCGTTACAGTCACGAATGTGCGCACCCTTCTTTGTTGTGGTGTTGGGAACAAAAAGGAATGTTTCGAAAGCATCGAAGAACGATGCAAGGAAACTAAGCTTACCACCCTCAGTGAAAGTGGGCTTTACATTATCAACAATCTTTCTCAGTCCTTTCATAACTAACACTCCTTAATCATTAAGTTAATACCGTCACGAACCAACTGCTGAATCTCGGTCTTAGAGGGGTCAACAAACTCGCAAAGAGCTACATCCTCCTCTACGATCTCGTAGATACCAAGATTCTCCATCTTGTCGATATCGTTTGCAATAATTGCCTTGAAAAGATACATAGGATAGATATCCATAGGCAAGTACTCCTCGAACAAACCTGTTACAACGAATGCACGGGGGCCACCGTTGATGTTAGTATCGAGCTTGTACTGCTTGTTGGGGCAAAGCCAAGAGAAGTAAGAACGCGATACAGAGAACTTACTCAAACGAGGAGCAATCCAACCCAACATCTCATACTTATCACCCTCGGGGATGATAGTAATCTGGTTAGCCGAAGCTGTGATGAAATCACCCTCAGCAACCTTCTTACCTGTAAGAACATTACCAGAGATGATACGAACTGAGTCACCCTCAGCCTGCTTCTTGATCTGACCTGCAACGATGCTTGATACGGGGGCACCGCTGATGATGCGGTAGTACTGGGGCTTCTCAACCTCGCTACCAGTCAATGCGATAACCTTGGTCAAGTCAACCTTTCCAGTAGCGAAAAGACGACCGATTGCTGCAACATCCTGAATACCTACTGTCCATACGATATCACCCTTTGCGATGGGGTCGATGTGGTGAATCTGAACACCAACATTACCAACAGGGTGCTTACCCTCGAAAGTGTGGAGGCTCACGCCTTTAAGTGTAGCCATCTCACCCTCGGCATTAGCACGAACTGAGAGGTGAACATTGCCACCAGCGAGCTTTGACAATACCTCCATACCCTTCTGCAAGTTCTCCTTCTGACCCTTCAATACGAAGTTCATGTTGGGAGCCAAAGGTGCAGAATCGAATGCTGATACAAACACAGCCTTGGGCTGGTCGGCAGGGTTAGCAACGATACCGTAGGGGCGCTGCTGAATCATAGTCCACAGACCCGATTTGAGCAACATCTCGATAACATCCTCGCGGCTTGCCTTCTGGATATCCAGAGTAGCAAATGCCTCCGACTCCTGATTTGCATCAGCAGCAACCGTTACATTGAGAACCTTACGCTTCTCACCACGATTTACAGCCGATACGGTACCGCTAACGGGTGAACAGAAGAGTACGCGAGTGTTGTTCTTATCGAAGAACAAAGGCGTACCAGCCTTCACCTTGTCGCCTACCTTAACCAACAGCTTCGGAGTCACATTCTCAAAATCCAAAGGCGAAACGGCATACTCCTTTGCCATTGGCACTTCAACCAATGACTCGGCAGCCTGACCTTGAAGATTGATGTCGAGACCTTTCCGTAGTTTAATGATTTTCGACATAGATTTGTAATTAAATAAAACTTTTGTGAGTTATAAATTTTTTATTTTTGTGTAAATTTGAGTCAGCAATACTCTATTTAGTGTGTTGCGCGTCTTAAAACGCGCACGAAGGTACAATTTTTTTTGCACTTTTCGGCACTATTTGAGGTATTATTTTGTCATATACTTCAAATTTTAGCATTTTTTCATACATTTGTACATATACAGCGACAAAATGAGCCACTACATCGACATACACACCCATCATCCTACCCTTCGGCACACCGAGCCGATGGCTGTCGGGATACATCCGTGGGAGGCAGAAAATAAGCTGCCGAGCAGTGATATGTTCGACGGGGCTATTGCCATTGGGGAGATAGGTCTGGATTTTGTCCGCGAAGTTGACCACGAGCGACAGATTGAGATTTTTCGGATGCAGCTCGCCGAGGCCGAAAGGAGAAATTTACCCGTGATTTTACACTGCGTTCGGGCATTTGAGCCGATGATGAAAATACTCTCGGAGTACACGCTGCGTGCTGTGATTTTTCACGGATTTGTAGGCTCCATGCAGCAGGCACAACGAGCCATTAAGAGTGGATATTACCTCTCGTTTGGCCCTCTTTCGTTCCGCTCATCGAAGAGCATTTTGGCTATGCGCGAGATATCTCTCGAAAGGTTATTTGCCGAGACCGACGACAGCGAGGAGAGTATCGAAAATGTATATCTCCGCATTGCTCGTGAGCGAGGGATTGAAGTAGAATATTTACAGCAAATAATAGAAGAAAATTACAACAAAATATTCAATATAACAAAATGAGTAACAATTGGTTAGAGCGAACATCTCTACTTTTGGGAGATGAGAAATTACACCTGCTGCAAAACGCCAATGTACTGGTTGTAGGACTTGGCGGCGTGGGTGCTTATGCCGCCGAGATGATAGCCCGTGCGGGCGTAGGTCGTATGACGATTGCAGATGCTGACACAGTGTCGGAGAGCAACATAAATCGCCAGCTTATAGCCCTGCACTCGACCGTTGGAAAGCAGAAGGCAGAGCTGATGGCCGAGCGTCTGCGTGACATAAATCCCGACATCGAGCTGACGGTTGTAAACCGTTTTATCAAGGACGATGAGACAGATGCGTTGCTCGACTCCGACAAGTTCGACTACATCGTAGATGCTATCGACACCCTCTCGCCCAAACTCGCATTAATCAAAGGTGCACTGGACCGCAACATTCCGCTTGTTAGTTCAATGGGAGCAGGAGCAAAGACAGACCCCACAAAGATGGATATTTGCGACATAGCCAAGACCCACCACTGCCCCCTTGCACATATGCTGCGCAAGCGCCTGCATAAGATTGGTATTCGCTCTGGTTTTCAGGCTGTTTTCTCGCCCGAGCCAGTTCGCGAAGGCTCTATGATTCTGTGCAATGAGCAGAATAAAAAGTCAAATACAGGAACTATATCGTACATCCCTGCGCTCTTCGGAATTGGTTGCGCATCGGTGGTTATACGAGGCCTGATTGGTGAAATGTAAAACTGTAACTATATGAGAATAGTATTCTTAGACGAGTATTCTGTGTGCGGCCGCGACCTCACTGCAATAAAGAAGTTTGGCGATTATGTAGGCTACGAAACCACATCGCCAGAGCAGATTTTAGAGCGTTGCGCAGATGCCGAGATGATTATATCAAACAAAGTTGTTCTTGATGCTACGACCATCGCAGCACTACCTAAGTTGCGCCTTATCTGCGTGGCGGCAACGGGTATGAACAACATCGACCTAAACGCTGCGGCAGAACACGGTGTGGAGGTGCGCAATGCGGTTGGATATTCGACATACGCTGTGGCCGAAACAACCCTCTGCTCGGCGCTGTCACTACTGCGCGAGGTTACATATTACGACAACTTTTTCAAGTCGGGCGAATACTCCGCGTCGGAGCGAATCTTCAACTTCGACCGTCCCACCACACAGCTACGAGGCAAGCGTTGGGGCATTATCGGATTGGGAAATATTGGCCGCGAGGTGGCTCGATTAGCCACAGCCTTCGGATGTGAAGTAAGCTACTATTCGACATCAGGCGTGGCACGAGAAGAGGAGTACAAGTGCGTAGAACTTAGCGAGTTACTTGGCTCATCGGATATTATCTCTATACACTGTCCTCTAAACGACGCAACGCGCAATCTCATTGGCGCAGAGGAGCTTGCCATGATGAAACCAACTGCCATACTTATAAATGTTGCACGCGGAGGCATTGTTGACGAGAGCGCACTGGCCGAGGCGCTGAACAACGGAGCTCTGCGTGGAGCGGCTCTTGATGTATTTACCAGCGAGCCGTTGCGCGAGTCACCGCTATACTCACTCAATGACCCATATCGTCTGCTGGCATCACCCCACAATGCGTGGTCATCAGTGGAGGCTATCGACCGTCTTGTGGCCTGCATCGCAAAAAATATCGAGGAGTACAAAAACCGAGCATAGATTATTATATAAGGTATAAAGAATCCCAGCCTCAGAAGGTTGGGATTTTTTGTATTTCGAGATAAAATATCCACAAAAACGCTTGGAGGATAGAAATCTTTTACTACCTTTGTACTGTACTACTAAGCTAATACAGTAGTGCGTTTAAAACTCAACTATTAACTATGATAAAGCTACAAAACCTTTCGGCAGGATACACCGCTAAGAATCCTGTCCTGCAAGAGTTGAATACAACTCTGCGCGTAGGCCGCATCTACGGACTACTTGGAGCAAATGGAAGTGGCAAGACGACACTTCTAAAAACCATCACGGGGTGCATCTCCCCCTTGGCGGGAGAATTGAGCGTTATGGGCGTATCTCCACAGGAGCGTTCGCTCGCATTTCTCTCCGAGATGATTTATCTTCCTGACGAGGTACAACTACCCTCGATGACTGCCCAAACATTCGAGAAGTTGTACGCCCCTCTGCGTCCTCAATTCTCTGCGGAGAAGTTCCACGACTATCTGCATCGATTTGAGGTTGACACAAACAACCACCTCAACCGTCTGTCGCTGGGTAATCGCAAGAAGTTCTTCATTGCATTTGCTTTGGCGTGCAACGCGAAGCTCTTGATTTTTGACGAGCCTACAAATGGTCTTGACATCGTGGGCAAGAAGGTCTTTCGTCAGCTCCTGGCATCGGAGATTAACGATGAGCGCACAATCATCGTATCGACACACCTCGTGAGCGACTTGGAGAGTCTCATTTCTGATGTCATCGTCATCAAAAACCACAACTTCATTCTCAATGCCGATGTGGAGACCATTGCCGAGCGCTTGGAGTTTGGCAATGCCAACGCTGTCGCCTGCCCTATCTACAAGGATGGTTTGCGAGCTATTGGCAAGAGCGAGGGTGAGCCTACTGATGTAGATTTGGAGATGCTATATCTGGCTCTGCACAACAACACCGTAAGTCAACAGATTATCGACCTTGTGTCGGGAAAGGAGGAATTATGTTAAAGATTAAGAATTTTGCAAAGGAGTTATTGCTACTCATAAAATTGCATCTTATACGCAATAGAAAGCCTTTAATAAAAGTTATCGCAGCATTTGTGCTTATTTGCTGTTTCCAATACATCGAATATGGTTACAAGAGTGCCGGCAGAGATATACTTTGGCTTGCAATAGTTGTTTTGTCAGCGGTATACGCTCTATTAATCTCGATGAACGACTATTACCGCCACAATAGGTCCTACACCGCACAACTATTACCTGCCACGACAAAGACTAAGTTTGTATCCGAAATTATTATTTCGCTCGTTATCATTCCCTTTGTGTTAATTAGTATTAACACTGTAATTGATTGTATATCATTCTTTGTATCGGATGCAGAAGTATACGATTGTCCTTTTGCACAATTGGGAATGGGCTCGGCTGATTTTATAATGATTCCACTCACTATATATTTTCTTGTCTTAGCAAACAGTTGGGCAACATTGATAAAAACCCGATTGAATTGGACATTTATTGCAATGGTGGCAGTCTCAATATTAGCTGTGGCGATTATGGGCTATATCGGTTATATGAACGACTACCCAGGAGTGTGTTGTAATTTCCAACCTTTTGATATGAGTTCATACGGTGGTGGCTGGACAAAAATAGAAGTAAAAGACTCTTGGGCAAGCTACACTGTCAGTCGATTAGCGACGATTATATGGTTATGGGCGCTCCCCATAGCGAGCTATATTTGGGCATATTTTAGATTTAAAGAGTGGGAGTCACGATGATAGCAAACGATTCAAAACCCGTTTTCCTGCAAATCAAGTCGTGGATTGAAGACAATATCCTACGCGGAGATTGGTCGGCAGGAGTGCAGCTCCCTTCTGTAAGAGAGCTTGCCGTAGAGTTTGGCGTAAACCCCAACACCGTTGCTCGCACCTATGAGCGCCTGACGCTCGACGGAACAACAACCAGCGTGCGTGGCGTGGGATACTTCGTTTCCGAACAGGCTTACGAAAATATCATCGCTCGCCGCCGCGAGGAGTTTTACCATAGTTCACTACCCTCATTTATTGAGCATATGCATCTGTTGGGTATAACACCCGAGGAGATTACAAAACTTTATAACGACAAGAAAAATGAAAACATCAAATAAAATAGCCATCGGATTCTTCATCTTCTTTATGGCTTTGCCTATGGTTTCATATATGGTAAACTACACTATTGTTAACCACGGCAAAACAGATTGGGACAAGATAGGTACTCAAATATGTGGTAAAAGTTTTAAGGTATTAGAATTAATTGGCGAAGGTTCTGAATCAATTTTCGTTAAGCAATTCCAACACAGCCCAGGATATAAAGCAACATCTCACCGCTTACAGTTTGGTGCTCCGCCCGAGTTGTTTGAGGTTGTACAAGACACGATAAGGATAAAATTACCAAATACTCACACAGCAATATACGAATCAAGCTTTGTTGTCAGCGGCTTGGAGTATGTAATTCGCAACGGCAAGAAGTATAAATTAAAGTATTTGGTCGGGGAGGACGGTGCTGCTGAACAAAAATCTATTTGGGAGGAGGTTGTAGAGTAACTCCTCGGGCAAAACTTTCTTATTTGAGATTATAAAGGGTATTAACCTCAATTGGTTAATACCCTATTTTGTATTTGATGACAAATTAAATTTACTTACCTGCGCTTGCTTTCAGTCCTCGAATAACTGCCGACGAGAATCCTGCGTGCTCCATCTCGTTTAGTCCCTTAATGGTTATTCCACCCGCAGTTGTAACCTTGTCAATCTCTTGCTCAGGATGCGAATTATTCTGCAACAGTAGTTCGGCAGCACCTTTCAGTGTGGCAGCCACTATGCGTGTCGCCTGAGGTGCAGGGCAACCCAACTCTACCCCACCTTCGGCGGCTGCACGAATGTAACGCAGGGCAAAGGCAATACCACACGATGCCAAAATCATACCGACTTCCAACATCTTTTCGTTAACGAGCATAGCCTCACCCATCTTACTAAAAATATTCATAACCATATCCGTCTGCTCCGGCGAAGCACCATCAGCCGCAACGAATGTCATACTCTCACCAACACTGATTGCTGTATTGGGAATCACACGATACAATGCAGGCTGACACTCGCTCTGCGACACCCACTCACGCAACTGCGCAAATGATGTATCGGCAACAACCGACACCAGCATTTTGTCAGGGGCATTAAAAGTTGCGGAAACCTGCTTGACCACACCCTCGGCAAGCCACGGCTTCACGGCCACAATCACCATATCGGCACCTTCGGCGGCCACGAGGTTGTCTGTTGTCGTTGAAATTATCTCATAGCGAGATTTCAATGCTTCAAGTTTTCCGACCGATGGATTTGCGCAAACAATCTCTCCCGCCTTATAATCTCCACTTGCAGCCAAACCACAGGCTATGGCTCCACCCATATTTCCTGCTCCGATAATTGCTATTTTCATTGTCGTCTGTGTTTATAGAACAAAACAAAGTTAATAAAAATAATGCCGCTCGACAAATCAAGCGGCATTACTTTATATAATATACTAAGTGTATATTACTTCATCTCAACCAAAGCCTCACCTGTCATCTCAGCAGGCTGCTCCAAGCCCATCAACTTCAAAACGGTGGGAGCAACATCAGCCAAGATACCATCCTTAACCTTATCCACGCGGTCAGAAACGACTACGATGGGTACGGGGTTCAAAGAGTGAGCTGTGTTAGGTGAGCCGTCCTCGTTAACAGCGTTGTCAGCATTACCGTGGTCAGCAATCATCACAACCTCGTAGCCGTTAGCCTTAGCAGCCTCAACAACCTCTGCTACGCACTCGTCAACAGCCTTAACAGCCTTCTCGATAGCCTCGTAGATACCTGTGTGACCAACCATATCGCCATTAGCAAAGTTCAAGCAGATGAAATCGAACTTCTGCGAGCCCAAAGCCTCTACCAACTTATCCTTAACCTCGTATGCGCTCATCTCGGGCTGCAAGTCGTATGTAGCAACCTTGGGTGATGCAACCAAGATACGAGACTCGTTGTCGAACTCAGTCTCACGACCACCATTGAGGAAGAATGTTACGTGAGCATACTTCTCTGTCTCGGCGATACGCAACTGCGAAAGACCCTTAGACGATACATACTCGCCGATAGTATTGCGAACATTCTCCTTGTCGAAGAGGATGTGCAAGCCCTCGAACTTAGCATCGTAGGGAGTCATACAGCAGTAATACAAAGGCATTGTCTGCATACCCTCCTCGGGCATATCCTGCTGAGTGAGTACGATTGTAATCTCCTTAGCACGGTCGTTACGGTAGTTGTAGAAGATAACAAGGTCGTTGGGCTTAATACGGCCGATAACCTCGCCATTCTCGTCTACGCGAACGATAGGCTTAACGAACTCGTCGGTTACGCCCTCGTCGTATGAACGCTGCATAGCCTCAACCATATCCGATGAAGCCTCGCCAATACCATTTACCAAGCAGTCGTAAGCAATCTTAACACGCTCCCAGCGCTTGTCGCGGTCCATAGCGTAGTAACGGCCAATGATTGATGCAATCTTACCTGTTGACTTAGCAAGATTAGCCTCTACATCAGCGATAAAACCCTTACCGCTCTTGGGGTCTGTATCGCGACCATCCATAAAGCAGTGTACGAATGTATTCTCAATGCCGTAGTGCTTTGAAATCTCAGCGAGCTTGTAGAGATGCTCGATAGAAGAGTGAACACCACCATCAGAGGTTAAACCCATAAAGTGAACATTCACACCATTAGCCTTAGCATACTCAAACGCCTTAACAATCTCCTCGTTCTGGAAGATAGAGTTATCGGCACAAGCGCGGTTAATCTTAACCAAGTCCTGATATACAACACGACCAGCACCAATGTTAAGGTGACCTACCTCCGAGTTACCCATCTGACCGTTGGGAAGACCTACATTCTCACCATCGGTGCGCAACTGTGCGTGAGGATAAGCCTCAGTCATAGCTGTGATATAGGCGGGATTCATCGTTGAGATAACATCCGACTTTGTACCGTTACCGATTCCCCAACCATCGAGAATCATCAATAAAACTTTCTTGTCCATTCTTGTATAATTTATTCGTTAATCTTTGACATAATAATCTCTGTTGCCTTCTCGATAGCAGCCTGCAAGCCATCGGGGTTCTTACCACCAGCCGTAGCGAAGAACTTCTGACCGCCACCGCCACCGTTAATCAACTTAGCGGCCTCGCGCACAACAGCACCAGCGTCTACACCCTTAGCAACAATATCGTCACCCAGCATCACAGCCAACATAGGCTTGTTGTCAGCAACAGTACCCAGTACCATAATGATATCACCCACCTTTGAACGCAGGGTGTAAGCCAAGTCCTTAATCATATTTGAGCCGTAAGGCACCTGACGAGCGATAACAAAGGCCTCGTCGCTCTTGCGCTCAGCCAAAATCTTCTCAACCAAGGCATCAATCTGCTCCTTGTGCAACTGCTCCAACTCCTTCTGCAAAGCCTCGTTAGACTCCAACATCTTCTTGATAGCAACCTCAATCTTGGGATTGTTTACCAACTCGGCAATACCGTGAATCTGGTCCTCAACAGCGTAGAGCAACTCCTCGGCACGCTCTGCGGTAACAGCCTCGATACGACGCACACCAGCCGAGATTGCGCTCTCGCTAACAATCTTAAACACGCCGAGTGTACCCGTAGCAGAGGTGTGTGTACCACCACACAACTCAACCGAGTCACCAAACTTGATTACACGAACCTTATCGCCATACTTCTCGCCAAAGAGTGCGATAGCACCCATAGCGTTAGCCTCGTCCATAGTAGCCTCACGCATCTCCTCACGGGGGTAGTTCTCGCGGATGAGCTTATTTACCAAACGCTCCACCTCGCGCAACTCGGCGGGTGTCACCTTCTGGAAGTGAGAGAAGTCAAAACGCAAGCCCTGAGGTGTTACCATTGAACCCTTCTGCTCAACATGAGTACCCAACACCTGACGCAACGCCTGATCCAAGAGGTGTGTTGCAGTGTGGTTGTTAGCCGCAGCCTGACGCTTTGCAGCATCTACAACGGCAGTGAACTCAGCCTCCAAATTCTCGGGCAACTTAGCCACGATATGAATGATAAGGCCATTCTCCTTCTCGGTAGCGATAATGTCAATCTTCTCGTTAGCGCTCTCAATATAACCTGTATCACCAACCTGACCACCAGAGTTACCATAGAAGGGAGTCTGGTCGAATACCAACTGGTAAGTAGTCTTGCCCTTTGAAGTAACACGGCGGTAACGAGCAATGTGGATGGGAGCTGTGAGGTTGTCGTAGCCGATGAACTCGCTCTGCTCAATGGCCTTCACCTCCTGCCAATCGTCAATATCCTGTGCTGCGGCGTTGCGCGAACGCTCCTTCTGAGCCTGCAACTCCTTCTCGAAGCCTTCGAGGTCTACATCTACGCCCTGCTCACGAGCGATAAGCTCGGTAAGGTCGATGGGGAAGCCGAATGTATCGTACAACTCGAAAGCATCCTTACCAGCAATCTTACCACCCTTGCCCACCTTAGCAATTACGCGGTCCAAAAGATTGATACCCGTAGCAAGAGTACGCAAGAATGAAGCCTCCTCCTCCTCGATTACGCGCTCGATGAGAGTCTGCTGCTGCTTTAACTCGGGAAACTGGTGTCCCATCTGCTCGGCAAGAGCAGGAACGAGCTTGCACAATGTAGGCTCTGTGAAGCCGAGGTATGTGTAACCATAACGCACTGCACGACGCAAGATACGGCGGATAACATAACCAGCCTTTGCGTTTGCGGGCAGCTGACCGTCGGCAATAGAGAACGAGATAGCACGCAAGTGGTCGGCAATAACTCGCATAGCCACATCAGCCTTCTCATCCTCGCCATATTTCTTACCTGCCATAGATGCGATGCGGGCAATCATAGGCTGGAAAACATCGGTATCGTAGTTTGACTTCTTGCCCTGCAATGCCATACACAAGCGCTCGAAGCCCATACCTGTGTCCACATGCTTTGCGGGCAGCGGCTCCAACTCGCCGTTAGCCTTGCGGTTGAACTGCATAAATACGAGGTTCCAAATCTCGATAACGAGGTGGTGACCCATATTTACCATATCGCGACCGGGCTTTGCAGCAATCTCCTCGTCGTCGCGCAAGTCGATGTGAATCTCGCTACAAGGACCACAAGGACCTGTCTCGCCCATCTCCCAGAAGTTGTCGTGCTTGTTACCACGGATGATGTGATCCTCGGGCAAGTACTGCTTCCAGTAGTCGTAAGCTTCCTGGTCGAAGGGTACGCCATCCTCCTCGCTACCCTCAAATACGGTAGCATACATACGGCTCTTATCCAAACCGTAAACCTCGGTCAAAAGCTCCCAAGCCCACTCGATAGCCTCCTTCTTAAAATAGTCGCCGAAAGACCAGTTACCGAGCATCTCGAACATTGTGTGGTGGTAAGTATCGTGACCTACCTCCTCCAAGTCGTTGTGCTTGCCCGATACACGCAAACACTTCTGTGTGTCGGCAGCGCGGGGGAACTGACGGGGTGAATTACCCAAAAATATATCTTTAAACTGATTCATACCCGCATTGGTAAACATCAATGTGGGGTCTCCTTTTACAACCATCGGAGCCGAAGGAACGATGGTGTGCTGCTTACTCTTAAAGAAATCAAGAAAAGCTTGTCTAATTTTGTTTGATTCCATTATATATCGTTTTTGTTATTCTAATCGTTTATATTGTCGATACAGATTGCAAATTTACACATTTTACGCTAAATTTGCACCATAAAACGATTATTTTATATAGTATGGGACGATTTTCAATAAACAAACAGTCGCAAGATGAGGTTCGCAGCCTCATTCATCGACTGCGTTCGTACCGTCTCATACGAAATTTGCTTATCGGCTTTATACTTGTAACCATCTGTAATCTGCTATTTTCGTCACTCTTCTACACTCCCAAGATGTTCCTCTTGGCCGACGAGAAGCGCGAGTTGAAGCTAAAATACGAGGTTCTACAAAATAGAATACGCTCCGCACAGCGTCAGCTAAATGAGATACGCCACCGCGACAACTATGTCTATCGCCCGTTATTCTCATCCGACACGCTTTCTATCGATGGAATTTACAACCCATACAAAGATACAAAATACGCATCTATCGAGGGTGAGGAGTTCTCACCAATGGTAACAGGTGTATGGCGCGAGATGGACCAGTTGGCCCGCAGCCTCTATTTGGAGTCAAAGTCGTTGGACGAGTTGCAGGTTCTGTCAAAGGACAAGGAGAAATTCTCGACAGCAATACCCGCCATCTGGCCTATCGACCGCACAAAGTTGCGTAATAAGATTGGCGCCTTTGGCTACCGCAACCACCCCATTCTCCGCCGTTGGAAATTCCATAGCGGAGTGGATATGCCCGGACGAATTGGCGACCCGATTTATGCTACGGGAGATGGTGTTGTAGAGTATATAGAGATAAACCGTTCGCGCTATGGCTACGGCACGCAGGTGCTTATAAACCACGGCTTTGGATACAAAACACGATATGCACACCTCAACAAGATTCATGTCAAGAAGGGTGATACCATATCGCGCGGACAGCTCATTGCCGATATGGGTAATACGGGTATTTCGCAGGCGCCGCACCTCCACTACGAGGTGATATACAAGCGCTCGCATGTGAACCCCATTAACTACTTTGACAAGAATATGTCAGCCGAGGCATACAAGAGCTTGATGGGACAGATTCAGGATGCCAACTACGAGGCTAATTAAACTTTATAGAGATGCCACATAGAATAAAAAAAGTACAGAAAAGGCGTATCATACGCTTGGCCATACAACTCTTCGCCTGGGTTAGTGTGGCACTGCTTTACTATGCCTGCTTCTCTCTATTATTCGACACTCCCGACGAGTATCGTATGCGCCACTCAAACGAGAAGATGCGCCAAGAGTATGAGCTTATGGCCGAGCGATACGACTCGTTGGAGATGATTCTCGACAACATCACCGAGCGCGACAAGAGCGTATTCCGCATTTTATTTGAGTCGGACCCCTACAACCTCGATATTGAGGAAAGCGAGGCTCGCCTTATGCTATACGAGAAGAATATCGCCAAGACTAAGCGACAACTTTCTGCCGACCTCAATCAGAGCATTGACAATATGTGCAACAAGATGACGACGCTCGAATCATCGTGGAATCGCATCAAAGAGTTAGGCGATGACTTGGGTGATAAGAGTCAGAATATACCTGCAATACAGCCCGTGCTGAACAAGCAGCTTACGCTACTTACGGCTGGCTATGGTACGATGCTTAACCCCTTCTACCGCACGCCCAAGTCGCATCAGGGTGTAGACTACACAATAGGCGAGGGTTCGAGCGTGTTTGCCACGGCCGATGGTGTGGTACAAGAGATTTCCGACAAGAGCTCTACGCTGGGTAAGACAATCGTCATAGACCACGGCAATGGCTACAAGACATCGTATAGCCACCTGCTGAGCGCATTGGTGCGCCGCGGACAGAAGGTGCAGCGAGGTGATGTTATTGCGCTCACGGGAAACTCAGGTCTGTCGCTTGCACCCCACCTGCATTACGAGGTGCGTTACAACGATTTACGCGTAGACCCCATACACTACTTCTTTATGGAGCTAACACCCGACGAGTATCAGCGTATAATACGCATTGCTCAATCGGGTATGCAGTCGTTTGACTAGCAAAAAAGTTTTCAACAAACACGCCCCACCACTTCCAACTACCATAATATTTTGCTAACTTCGTAGCAAAATACGAACCCCTATGCAACATAAAACATTCCTCGAAGAGGTAGCCGAGCAATTATACTCTCGCCACGGCAACGATATATCATCTCTCACATTGGTCTTTCCCTCGCGCCGCGCCCGACTCTTTTTATCGGATGCTCTCTCGCGACTGATTGAAAAACCGATATGGCAACCTCACTACATATCGATGGACGACATAATGTGTCAGGCCTCGTCGTACACAACAGGCGACAAGGTAAGGCTTATCACAGAGTTGTACAAGGTATATGTAGAATACCACCCCAACGAGACCTTTGACAAGTTCTACTTCTGGGGCGAGGTGTTGCTCTCTGATTTTGACCTTATCGACAAGTATATGATTGATGCCGATATGCTCTTCCGCAATCTGTGCGATCTGAAAGAGTTGGAGGCCGACCTATCATACCTCACGCCCGAGATGCGTCAAGTTATCAGCTCGTTTTGGAGCCACTTCACGCCCCTCGAATCACTCACCGAGGAGAAGCAGAAATTCCTGAGCATTTGGCTATCGCTCGCACCCGTATATCACCGTTTTCGCGAGCGCTTGCGCGAGTTGAAAGTGGCATACACGGGTATGATTTATCGCTCGGCAGTAGATAACATAGAGTCAGGTAAAGGCGTGCCCGACACCTCGCGACGCTATGTTTTCATCGGCTTCAACGCTCTGTCCGAGTGTGAAAAGCGAATGCTGAAATATCTCTCGACAAATAGCGAGTGTGACTTCTTCTGGGACTACGATTCATACTACACCTCACAAGCAGAGCAGGAGGCTGGACACTTCCTTAGAGAGAACATTTCCAAATATAAAGCATCGTGCGAGATAACACACGATAACATACTGGGTATAAACAAGAAATTATCGGCTATCTCTTGTGTTTCAAATGTGGTACAATGCAAGTATGTAAACTCACTTCTGCACGAGATTTCACCTGCGCTTCAATTCGATAAACAGACCGCCATAGTACTTACCGACGAGTCGTTATTGATGCCATTGCTACACTCCCTGCCGCCCGAGATTAGCAAGCAGGTGAATGTTACGATGGGTTACCCCTTGCGCCAAACATCGGTTTACTCATTTGTAGAGAGGTTGTTAGAGTTGCAAAAGAATGTGCGTAAAACAAACGAAAAGGTTACTTTCTACCACACCGATGTAACCGGCATTTTGTCGCACCCCTACATCAGCGAGGCCTTTGGTGATGAGGTTGTAAAGTTACAGAAAGCAATTAACGACGGACGCTATATCCGTGTCGAAAAGGAGTTCTTCGATGGTCACGATGGTTTATCGCAAATATTCTCCTACACAGGTGATTATAGCACATTATCTGACTATATACTTAATGTGTTAAATATGCTTGTACAGCGTATGGATAAGCAGAGCGAGGACTACACCATCAAACTCTCGTACATATCGCTCATTGCCGACAACATCACCAAGCTGGGCAACTGTATAAAGGATTGCGACATAGACATCAGCACCTCGATATACACATCACTACTCCGCCGCCACCTGCAAAATGTACGCATACCATTCAGTGGTGAGCCCCTAAACGGATTACAGGTGATGGGTATTCTCGAAACACGAAATATAGATTTTCGCAATGTTATAATACTCTCGATGAACGACGACAACTTCCCGGGTAACATCTCGGGCTCATCGTCATTCATACCCTACAATCTGCGTGCAGCATACGGAATGCCTACACCCGAACACCACGAGAGTGTCTACGCATACTACTTCTATCGCCTTATCCAGCGAGCTGAGCGCGTGGACATGCTATACTGCTCGCACGCCGACGACAAGAGCACAGGCGAGCAGAGCCGCTACATCTATCAGCTCGACTACGAGTCGCCCTACCCCATAGAGCGTATAAATGTTGGCGTAGATGTAACCGTTGAACAGGCCCCCGACAACGAGGTTGCCAAGAGTGGCCGCGTGCGCGAGCGACTTATGCAGTTCCTCGACAGCAACAGCAAAACACGCCTCTCACCCACAGCATTTGCCCGCTATGTCAGCTGCCCGATGAAGTTTTACTTCGCATCGGTGGCACGCATCAAGACTTCGGACGAACTTTCGGAGGAGATTGACTACCCGATGTTTGGTACGATTCTGCACGCCGCAATGCAGCAGCTTTATACCCCGATAAAGGGCATAGCCAATCCTGCCGAATATCTACAACGAATGCTCGACACAGGCGAGGTGGAGCGCGCCGTGACAAAGGCTGTAAACGAAAATTACTTGAAGAACAACAGTAGCGACCAGAGCAACTACTCGGGTAATTTAATGCTGGTAAAGAATATAATCATAAGTTATATTCGCAACGGCATTATTCCATACGATATTAAGCACAATGGCTTTGCTTTGGAGCAGGTAGAGGAGGAGATTGAGTGGGCACTGCCCATTGGTGAGGGTCGCAGCGTGCTTTTTGGAGGCATTGCCGACCGTATAGACTCGCTCGACAATGGTCTTCTGCGCGTGGTGGACTACAAAACGGGGAGTCCTCACCAGAGTATGGACGGCATTGAATCTCTATTTGAAGGCAAAGACCGTTATAACAACGGAAATATATTACAGACGATGATATACTCAATGGTGCTCAACCATACTCGCAATCGTAATATACAACCTACGCTCTACTACACCCGTATAATGGGCAGGGAGGATTTCTCACCCACGCTTATCGACCTCATCAAAACGACGGACTCCACAAAGCGCACGAAGAAGAATGCCGTGGAGATAGACTATGCCACCTATGCCGAAGAGTTTGAGATGCTATTGACTCAAAAACTCAACGAGTTATTCGACTTCGACACCCCGTTCAGACGCTGCGACGAGCAGGATGCAAAGGAGATATGCAAGTACTGCGATTTCAAAACAATTTGCAAACGATAGAGATATGAGAGTAAAGATTTTAAGCGCCAGCGCAGGTTCTGGCAAGACATACCGTTTGGCTTATAAGTTTGTTCACGACACCATCAAGCACCTATACACCAAGCCATATCTTTATCGCGCTATTCTCGCCGTAACCTTTACCAACAAGGCTACCGAGGAGATGAAGCGACGCATACTCAGCGAGATAAACACACTGGCCGTTAATACCGCCAAGAGCAACTACATAGCCGACTTGGAGCGCGAGTTAGCCATTTCGCAGGAGGAGATAGCAAAGCGAGCAAAGATTATCCGCACGAAGATTCTACACGACTATTCGCGTTTTACGATTCTTACAATCGACAAATTCTTCCAGCGCATTTTGCGTGCCTTTGTCAAGGAGTTGGGTATGGAGCTCAATTACAACATCGAGCTCGATACCGACACCATATTGTCACAAAGTACCGACTCGCTAATCGAGGATATATCCGAGGATAAGGATTTGTATCGTTGGATTATGGCCTTTGCTCAGGAGCGAATAGAGAACGACAAGGCGTGGGACGATATTCGCAAAGATATGAACAAACTGGGCAAGGCTCTGTTTAACGAGAGCAGCAAGCAGGCAATACAGCAATCCATCCCGCGCGAGCAACTCGAAAAGATTATGCGCGAGGCCGAGAAGAAGTTGGAGATAGAGTATGCCGAGTTGAAAGCCTTGGGTGAAAAGGCTATGAGCATAATGGACAACGCTGGCGTAGAGCCTTCGGATTTTTTTGGCAAATCGACAAGCTTTGCACATATATTTGCGAAGGTAGCGGCCGAGAAAAATTTTAATATAACTAATACTATTATTTCGAGGGCTCAATCCTCCGATAAATGGTCTACAAACCCTACGGCGCAGGCCATTGCGCCCGAGTTATGCCGTCTGCTTGGTGAGATTATTGAGCAGTATAACCGTTGCGATAGACTACTCACTACGCTCAACTGCGTAAAGCAGAACTACCGCAGTTTTGCACTCTTGCAAGATATAAACCGCAAGGTGTGCGAGCAGTGCGACCAAGATGGAGTTATGCTACTGCCCGAGACGAAATATATCCTCTCCAAATTTGTAGAGGATAACGACGCACCGTTCATATACGAGAAGAGCGGCAATCGCTTTGAGAGGTTTATGATTGATGAGTTTCAGGATACATCACTCAAAGAGTGGGGAAACTTCGTTCCGCTACTCAAAAATGCTATCTCACAATCGAACGAGACTTCGGTGCTGATTGTAGGAGATGTCAAGCAGTCGATATATCGTTGGCGTGGAGGTGATTGGCGAATATTGATGAATGGCGTGAGCGATTCGCTGGGAAGCGAGAATACCCACACCGAGAATATGAAGCAGAACTACCGCAGTCTAAGACAGGTTGTGGAGTTCAACAACGAGGTTATGGGGGCTGTGGTGAAGGCTGAGAATGAGACTCTAAACAGCGAGATAAATAGTGCGCTTAGCGAGGGTAAAATAACCGTCCAGACACACACCGAGCTACACAACACGCTGGAAAAGGCCTACGATGAACACGAGCAAGAGCCTCGCGTGAAAAGCGAGAAGAGTGGCTATGTATATGTTGAGCCGTTTGAGCAGACACCACCCATTGTTGAGTGCATAGAGTCGGCCATTGCCCGCGGATACTCATACAACGACATAATGATTTTGCACCGCAACGAAAAAGATGGATTAAAGACGACTAAGATATTGATGGAGTACAAGCGTCACAATAACACATTTAATATTATGACGCAGGAGGCGCTGGTGATTGGCACAGCGGCGGTGAGCAACTTTATTATTGCCGTGATGCGTCTTTCGCAGGACAGACGCGATGGTATCAGCCTTGCTATAATAAACGACTACCTTGGTCGCGATTACGACTGTGCACTAAGTGACGAGGAGCAGCAGATGCTCACCTCGATAAGCCAGCTCTCGCCCGAACAGGCCTTCGAGCGTATTGTTATGCGATACTCGCTCGACAAGAACGAAAAGGAGATAGCCTACCTACAAGCCGTGCACGAACAGGTTGTTGCGTTCTGCTCTTCGAAGGTTGCCGACATACAGCTATTCTTGAAGATGTGGGACGAAAAGGGCTCCGCAAAGAGCCTGAGTGTAGAGAATGGCGACTCCACCATAGAGCTAATGACAATACACAAAGCCAAAGGTTTAGAGAAGAAGATTGTCATCATACCCTATTGCAGTTGGAGATTAGATCCACTCCCTAGAAGCACCATATGGGCCACACCACGACAGGGTGAGGAGTTATCCAAAATAGGAAAATTCCCCATAAACTACAAAAATGATTTGACGCAAACTATTTATGCTGACGAGTATATCCGCGAAAAGGTATATTCACACACCGATGCTATAAATCTACTATATGTAGCACTCACACGCGCTAAGGAGGAGCTGTACGCATTTATTCCCAAAAATAATTCGACCGTTGCTATGACAGGTGAGTTGTTGTGGAATGCAGTAAAAGATAGAGCCACCACAGACCCCGAGAGCGCTCGCACCTGGGTAGAATATGGACAGAAGCAGGCGCCCGAACCCGAAAAAGGTGATAAAAACAAAAAGGAGGTGCGAAATGTATTAATACGCCACTACCCCACATCAGCCGTTGAGATGGTACACCCTCCCTTTGAAAGATACTTCGAGGAGAGCGGCACAACGACTCTGGCTCCTCGCAATGTAGGTATTACGATGCACGAGATTCTAAATCAGGCCGACAATGCCGATGATGTAGTATCAGGCATCGACGCGGCCTACACCGATGGCCGTCTTACAGCAACGCAGGCCGAGGAGCTAAAAACGGTTATCGAGCGTGAATTCTCGCGCCAAGAGGTTGCCGAGTGGTTTGGCGAGTGGGACGAGGTGCGCCGCGAGAACGATATTTTGTGTGGTCATATTGTCGGCACACGCCGCCCCGACCGCGTGATGATTAAGGGAGAGAGAGCCGTTGTTGTGGATTACAAGTTTGGCGAGGAGAAACTATCATCGCACCGTAAGCAGATAAAAGAGTATATGCAACTGCTCTCGCAGATGGGATACCAACAAGTCGAAGGATATGTATGGTATCTGACATTAGGCGAGATAGTGAAAATTGACAAGTAGAGTTATCCCGTCCATAACAAAAGATGGTATCCAACAAGATTTGTTAGATACCATCTTTTTTGTTGAAGTTGTATAACGAGAGCTATTTATTAATTTCAATTTTATACACTCCACTTGCCAATTGCATACTACCGTTGCTTAACGCCACACTCTGGCCATTGAGCAAGCACTCGTCAGCATCTACGGGCGAGAAGAATGTAGCAGTTGCATTGGCGGGAATCTCCACCTCGAAGAGCATCTTATCACCCTCGGCACGCCACTCCGAGCGCACCTTACCGTAGGGTGTCTGCTTCGAAGACTTAACCCACTCCACACCCTCGGGGGTCTGCGGACGAAGGATAACATTCTTAAAGCCAGCAGCCTTTTCGTCGGGAAGAATACCACCTGCAGCCTGCACAAACCAAGAACCTACTCCGTTGAAGCAGTTGTGGATACGGCTACGACCACCCTCCCAATACTCCCAGGTGGTAGTTGCGCCGTTATCAATCATATACAGGTAACCCGGGTATTCACGCTTTTTGAGCATCGAGTACATCAACTCTGTCTGCTGATTATCAGTAGCCCAATCCGTAACGATTGTAACACCCACCAAGCCTGCACCGAGGTGACCATTGTAGGCCTCAATACCATCGTACAACGCCTGCTTAACACGCTCGGCAATCTCACCCTCGGCCACACCCACGGTCAGCGGATAGGCCATATCAATCTGAGAACCGGTTGCATAGGTAGCAGTCTTCTCGTTATAGAAAGTCTTATGGATTAACTTATTAAGCACTGCCTGACGAGCCAGATACTGCTCGGCATCGGCCGTCTTACCCAGCACGGTAGCAATCTTAGACATAATATTAAGACTATGGCTTACTACGCAGTTGCTAATCAAATCCACCGATGTTGTATTCTTATAATCCACACCTGCGGGGGCAATCCAATCTCCCAAATACCAATGACGATACCACTCATTAGGCCACGGGCGCAACAGACCATCTACCGTATAAGCATCGACATACTCAAACCACTTCTGCATAAGCGGATAGTACTGCTCCAACAGACGGCTATCTCCATAGTTGAGATAGGTCTGCCACGGAGCCATAATAACAAACGAGCACCAATATGGACCACCGCCCGTTCTGTAAGGATTGGGGACAGCGTGCGGCAGGCTACCACCCTCGCGCATATCATCCTCCCACATCTGCATCCAGTTGTAGTACAAAGGCGCACCCTCGTACATTGTCTGGAATGTGCGGCACGAGCCATTACCATCGCCACCATAACCCATACGCTCGATGTGAGGACAATCCACAATGTATCCACCCCACGAAATAGCGTTAAAGGTGTACTCAATCATCGAATAAATCGCCTTCAAATCCTTATCCGAAGAGTCGAACTCTGACGACTTACGGAAATCGTGGCTCACCAGATAACCCGTAACCTTCTTGGGTGCAGTGGGCAGGTTGCTGATAAGGATGTATTGATAGGCGTGGTGGTTGAACTTATTTTTGAAAATCTCCTTGCCACTACCTGCAGCGATATACTCATCGTAGAATTTATGACTGCCCTTTATGGGCTTGAAGTTACCCTCTTCATCGAGCTGGTCGGTGTACTCCATAATAACTCTCTCGCCAGCAGCCAACTGCGGGAACTCTATCTCTACCCAGCCATTCAAGCATTTGCCCATATCGACAAACCAAGCGCCATTGCCCAAATCCTTAATCTGTGCGGGGGTGATAGCCTCCTTTATGATTGTAGGCTCGCACATCTGCGGTGACACCTTCTGCTTAGGCACATCTGCCACCCACGCATCCTGCCACTCAACGCCATCAAGCGTCTTGCTCTTCATATCGGGCAGCACCTTAGAGCCGTCGAGCACCTCGCCACCAAACTGATAGGGCTTCCAAGTGCCTGTACCGGTCTCGCCGTACTCACTCTCGCGCACCTTCCACGATGCATCTGATACCAACAGAGCCTCAGCCTTGCCATCTTTCACAGCGTCCAACTCAACCTTAACAAGCGGACCCTTATTTACAACCACATCGGGGTACAACGCATCGCGATACCAACCACGGCCAAGCCACAACACCAAGTCGTTCTTGCCACGCTTCAAATATGGGGTTATATCGTAAGTCACAGACAACGAGCGCTTTGCCATCTCCGACACAGCAGGAGCCAACACATTGTCGGTAACCTTCTCGCCATTGAGATACACCTCGTGATAACCAAGCGAGTTGATATGCAACATATATGTAGCCTTCTTATCCTTCACCTCGAACACTCGGCGCAACTGAGGCACGGTGCAATCTTTAAGACCGATATACTCGCCCTGCCACTCCTCGGCCGAGAGGATACCCACGCCAAAGCGCTGCACCTCGCTCCACGGTGATACATTGCCGTGATTATCCCACACACGCACCTGCCAATAGGCCAGCGTACGCGATGCGAGTGCATTGCCCGCATAGGGAACCATAACAGAGGCATCGGAAGCCACCTTGCCCGAAGACCACAAATCGGCCTCACCACGGCGCAAAGCCTGCTCCGATGTGGCGACCATCACCTCATAATGGGTCTGCATTGTAGCATCGGCCGCAGCCTTTATTTTCCACGAAAAATGGGGATTAGCAGAGTCGATAGCCGTAGGAGAGGTCAAGTCCTCACATCGCAAATCATACAGCGCCAAAGGCTCTACATCGTGGCACGAACAGAGAAGTGTCAATGCCACAAGAAAAGATAGTAGTTTATTCATAGTTATAAAGTTTTATTTCGATAGAGTATTACAAAGCTACAAAAACATACGAACAAATGGAACGATATTGAGCCATAAAATGCCAAATTATCGCCTGCACGCAATAGAAAGATGTTATTTTCGGATATTCATATGGTTTATCATACAGATTTTTGTATTTTTACACATAATTAGCGTTATACAGACAACCGAAAAGAGAATTAAAAACAACAACAATATGAAAAGAGTGAATTTTATAAACATTGCGCTTATCGCATTGGCCACGCTATCGCTTTGTGGATGTAAGCAGAATGCAGGTGAGGAGTTTATTCGTTCTAACTACTACACACGCGGAATAGGCCTCTATCCGGGTTCTCCTGCGGAGGATTTTTCACCCGAGCTGATACCCGACAACGAGAATTATCGCAACATTGCACATCTTCGCAAGGCCTACCACTCGTCGAGCTACGACTACAACCTTACGGCACAGCTCGTAACCGATGGTATTATCAGCCACGATGAGCCTAAACATCTAATATTCACCACAAACGAGGGAGATGTGCGCCTGCGCGAGAGGGAGTGGACGCTGGATAATGGTCCTTACTCAAAAAACACGCTAAAAGGCGAAGATATATTTATCCATTACGGATTAAAGAATTGGAGTGAGCGCGCCGATGAGATTACCCTCACGGGAAATGTGGCATACAAAGACAACGAGGCCAAGGCGGGTTATCAGATTACCGTTCACGGCTCAACTGATGGTACACAGTGGGTTGAGCTGGGCAGACTTGCAGGCAAGGGATTACCCGGCAAGGAGGGTCGCCACATCGTACACACAGACCCCAACAAGCAGACCGAGAAGATTGAGTACAACACTCGCACGCTTAACGAGAGCCTGAAACTTGGCAACATAGACAACTACTCTCACTATAAGGTTTCGATGAAGATGGCGGGAGCAGTCGAGTGGAATTTCAATGCTATCAACCTATACAACAATGGCGTGCAGGTTGATATGCTACCATCGAAGCACTTCACAAGTTCGTGGATGAGTGCCAGCACGGAGCAGGAGTGGATATACATTGATTTGGGTAGTCGCTCTACATTCGATGCGGTAAAACTACATTGGATTAACAAAGCCACCGAGGGTAAGATACAAACATCTGATGATGCTACAAATTGGAAAGATATAGCGACTCTGCCCAGCGGGGACTCTGTTACCGACCAGATAGTCTGCAAGGGTAAGGGCCGATATGTGCGTATTTTGATGCAGAAGCCTGCAAATGGCAAAAAATATATGCTTAGCGAGGTGGAGATTATGGGCCGTGGAGGTCTTGTTCCACAGCCTAAGGCGCAACCCGCAGTAGAGGGCAAGAAGTATGCTCTCTCGGGTGGAAATTGGACCTTGCAGCGCGCATCGGAGGTGGAGGGCACGGGAGAGGCAATCTCAAAGCCCGAATATGATGCAGCCGACTGGATTGTAGCCACCGTGCCGGGTACTGTTCTTACAAGTTACAAGAACATAGGCGCACTACCCGACCCCAACTATGCCGATAATATGTTCCAGATTTCGGAGTCATTCTTCAACTCAAATTTCTGGTATCGCAACGAGTTTATCTTGCCCGCAGACTTTAAGCAGGAGCGCCTGTTCCTCAATCTCGACGGACTCAACTGGAAGGCCAACATCTTCCTAAATGGCAAAAAGTTAGGCCGTATGGAGGGCGCTTTCATCCGTGGCAAATACGATATCACCGACATAGCCGTAGAGGGCGAGAATGTTTTGGCCGTAGAGATTGTGAAGAACGAGCATATAGGAGCCATCAAGGAGAAGTATGAGGTGAACACCGACTTCAACGGTGGTATTCTCGGCGCGGATAACCCCACATTCCACGCCTCAATCGGCTGGGATTGGATTTCGACAATCCGTGGCCGCAATATTGGTATCTACAACGATGTATACCTTACAACATCAGGCGGTGTAACAATCCAAGACCCCTTTGTGCAGACAACACTTGCTCTGCCTAAGACAACAGCGACACTTACCCCCGAGGTGATTGTAAAGAATCACACCAACAAGGCCATAAAGGGTATTTTGAGCGGAAAGATTGGCGACATCACATTCGAGCAGGAGCTGACGCTCGCCGCCAACGAGCAGCGCACAGCCATATTCAACCCGCAGGAGTTCTCACAGCTTAAAGACAAGGAGTTAAAATTATGGTGGCCCAAGGGTTATGGCGAGCCTCATCTCTACGATGCAAACTTTACATTTAAGGTAGGTGGCGAGGTGTCGGACTCTAAGGAGTTCAAGGTTGGCGTGCGCCAGATGGATTTCAACGAGGATAACGGCATACTCTCGCTCTATATCAACGGTCGTCGCTTCATAGGCCGTGGAGGTAACTGGGGCTTTGGCGAGAATAATCTCAACTATCGTGGTCGAGAGTATGATATTGCCGTGGCACACCACGCAAATATGAACTTCACGATGATGCGTAACTGGGTTGGTATGATTGGTGACGAGGAGTTGTATGAGGCCTGCGACCGCCACGGAATAATGGTATGGCAGGACTTCTGGTTGGCAAACCCCGCAGATGGTCCCGACCCCTACGACAACGAGATGTTTATCGCCAATGCCGAGGATTATGTGCGACGCATCCGTAGCCACGCCTCGATAGGTATCTACTGCGGTCGTAACGAGGGTTTCCCGCCAAAAGTTATTGACGATGCTCTGCGCCGAATCGTGAAGGAGCAGCACCCGGGTCTGCACTACATTTCGAGTTCTGCCGACGATGTAGTAAGCGGCCACGGTCCTTATCGTGCACTGCCCGTACGCGAGTACTTCACCCTGAAAAATGGTAGCGACAAGTTCCACAGCGAGCGAGGTATGCCCAATGTAATGAATTACGAGAGTCTTGCACGCACCTTGAAGCCTGAGGATATGTGGCCACAGAGCAACAAGTGGGGACAGCACGACTACACAATGGAGGGTGCACAAGGTGGCTCATCGTTCAACGCTATAATCGAGAAGGGCTTTGGCAAGCCTCAAAATGCCAAGGAGTTTACAGAGTTGGCACAATGGGTAAACTACGACGGTTATCGCGGAATGTTCGAGTCGCGTAGCCTGAACCGCAAAGGCTTGCTATTGTGGATGACACACCCAGCGTGGCCCTCGATGGTATGGCAGACATACGACTACTACTTCGAGCCCACGGCTGCATATTTCGGCTGTATGAAGGGTAATGAGCCTCTGCACATACAGTGGAATGCTGCAACAGATGATATCGAAGTGGTAAATTACAGCGCAGGTAACCACCCCACTCTCACCGCAAAGGCGCAGGTGATAAACATCGACGGCTCGGTTGCGTGGGAGAAGCAGACAAGCATCAGCAGCGAGGAGGATAGCACAGTAAAGTGCTTTAAGTTGGAGTTCCCCACGGAGGTGTCGTCAGCACACTTTGTTAAGCTGTGGCTCAGCAATGGCGAGAATATTGTTTCTGACAACTTCTACATTCGTGGCACCGAGGAGGGCAACTATCAAGCTATTCGACAGATGCCTAAGGTTGCGCTCGAAAAAGCGATTACGACCGAAAAGGTCGATGATGATAATTGGCAGGGAAGCGTAGTGATTAAAAATACAAGCGACACCCCCGCCTTGATGATTAGAGTAAATGTTGTAGGCGCGAAGGATGGCGAGCAGATTTTGCCTATGTTCTACTCGGACAACTACTTCTCGCTGCTCCCGGGTGAGGAGAAGTGCATCACCCTGCAATGGAAGGATGTAGACACACGAGGAAACGCTCCAAAGGTTGTAGTTACGGGATATAATGTAAAATAAGTAATAGGATAGATGGAGGCAATAAACCATTTCTTTCAAAATATTGTAAATAATATTCTTACCAAGTTCGGCTGGGAGAGTGAAATTATAGGCTCGCTGAACAGGTGGGTTGTGCTGTTATTTATCGTACTATTTGCTCTGCTCGTAGACCTGATGATACGCACTATACTGCTTCGCCTGCTGCGTCAAATAGTGAGTCGCACAAAGGTTACTTGGGACGACCACATATTCGACAAGAATGTGATGCGTCGCCTGTGTAATTTCATCACTCCGACAATCATCTACATCCTGCTCCCCATAGCCTTCTCTACGGCTGACAGCAGTAGCGACGGAATACATATAATGGTTGAGCGCATTGTGGAGATATATATGGTTGTGGCCTTTGTACGCTTTGTGAACATACTATTGAAAGTATGCTTCGATGTTGCCGAACAACAACCCGCGTGGCAAGGTAAGCCGATAAAGGGATTGATGCAGACGGGACAAGTAATTGTCATTGGCATCGGTGCGATATTGATAATCTCTATTCTTATTGACAAGTCGCCTACACTGCTACTTACAGGTTTGGGTGCCTCGGCAGCTGTGCTGATGTTGATTTTCAAGGATAGTATCCTCGGCTTGGTTGCAGGCGTGCAACTCTCGGCAAATAATATGCTCAAAGTGGGCGATTGGATTTGCCTGCCCAAGCACGGCGTAGATGGCGAGGTGGAGGAGGTGTCGCTCACCACGATTAAAGTTCGCGCGTGGGATAAGACCTTGCAGACACTTCCGCCCTATGTTCTCATCAGCGAGCCATTCAGTAACTGGCAGGCTATGCGCCTGTCGGGAGGACGACGCATCAAACGCTCGCTTAACATTGATATGACGAGCGTTCAATTTGCCGACAAGGCATTTATCGAGAAGGTGCAGAGTAACGAGATGGGGCGTAAGTTAATAGAGCAGATTTCGACACAGAGCGCCGAAAATCAGATGCTCACCAATGTCGATTTGTTTATGCGCGCGATAAATAACTATCTGTTGCATCATCCTCGCGTAAACCCCAATATGATTGTTATGGTGCGCCAGCTGCAACCCTCGCAGTGGGGACTTCCCATCGAGGTCTACTGCTTCTCGGCAGATGTAAATTGGATACCCTACGAGAATCTGCAAACGGAGATTATCTCTTATGTGGTTGCTATAGCACCCATATTTAACCTACGCATCTATCAAGCTCCATCGAGCCTCGATATGCATAATTAGTAGTTAAAAGGGAGAAAAAAGTCCTCCCAAAGCGCGAGACCAATTTTTCGTCAGAGTGGTGCAGATGTGGTGCTGACATGAAAAAAGCCACCGATGGGTAGTACTAAGCGTACATCCCATTGGTGGCTTTGATTGATGCGCCGCAAATGCGCCGCTATCACGGAAAATTACTTACCCATATAACCCTTATATTAAAGGAGCGCAGCGACCAAAGCCCCCTCTACAGAAAGGGGGGGTTAGGGGATAGGTAACACAAAAGGTGGTTCACCACCACTATATTAAGGGTAAAAAAACAAGGCTCTCTCTGACGAGAAAGCCTTGCTTGTCTATATACATTTAGGATTTTACTTACCCATATAACCCTTAATATAGTGGTGGTGAGAACCGTAGCGGTTGAACGCTGCCTCGTCCAAAGCCTCCTGAGCTGAGGGGTGAGCAACAGAGATGATAAGGCGTGCACGCTCCTGCAAGCTCTTACCGTAGAGGTCAACAGCACCATTCTCAGTTACGAACCAGTGGATGTGGTTACGAGTTGTAACAACACCAGCACCCTCTGTCAAAGCGTCAGAAATCTTCGATACGCCCTTGTTTGTGATTGAAGGCATAGCGATGATAGCCTTACCACCCTTAGAGAGTGATGCACCGTAGATGAAGTCTACCTGACCACCTACGCCTGAGTAGAAACGACGGCCGAGTGAGTCAGCACAAACCTGACCTGTGAGGTCTACCTGCAATGCAGAGTTGATAGCTGTCACCTTGTCGTTCTTAGCGATGATGAAGGGGTCGTTAGTGTAGCCTACATCCATCATCATAACACCGGGGTTATCGTGGATGAAGTCGTAAACCTTCTGTGAACCCATCAAGAATGTAGATACCATCTTACCCTTGTCGATGTTCTTAGCCTCGCCGTTGATAACGCCTGCCTCAACCAAGGGAAGTACACCGTCAGCGAACATCTCAGTGTGGATACCGAGGTTCTTGTGACCACCGAGCTGTGCCAATACAGCGTTAGGAATTGCACCGATACCCATCTGCAATGTAGCGCCGTCCTCGATAAGAGCAGCACAGTGCTTACCGATGGCAACCTCTACCTCGTTGGGAGCTGTGAAGTGAGCCTCCTCCAAGGGCTGGTCGTCAGCCACGAAAATATCAATCTTCGATGAGTGAATCATCGCATCACCCCACGCACGGGGAACATACTTGTTCACAACAGCGATAACATGGTCAGCGCACTCTACGGCTGCCAATGTAGCGTCTACTGATGTACCGAGTGATACATAACCGTGCTGGTCGGGAGTAGAAACCTGAATCATTGCAACATTACAGGGAACTGCGCCTGAACGATACAACTTCTGAGTCTCGCTGAGGAAAATAGGAATATAGTCAGCGAAACCTGCCTGAGTGGTCTTACGAACATTGCCACCCACGAAGAATGAATCCAACTGGAATACACCCTCGAACTCGGGCTCTGAGTAGGGAGCAGGACCCTCAGTGTGGAGGTGGTGGATGTGTACATCCTTCAACTCGCCTGCGCGACCGCGCTCGCACATAGCCTTAATCAAGCACTGGGGTGCTGATGCAACTGATGAGAGGTGAATGTGGTCACCTGACTTGATTACCTTAACAGCCTCTTCTGCTGTTGTGAATTTAATCTGTGCCATTTTTGTTTGGTTTAGTTATATGTTTGTTTTGTATTCTAATCCTAAATTCTCAAAATTAATTTTGAATTTTGAATTCTAAATTTTGAATTGAGATATTACTTTCTCTTAACCTCTACCTGCTCGTATCCCTCGACGATATCGCCCACGCGAATATCGTTGAACGACTCGATGTTAAGACCGCAATCCTGACCTACGGTAACCTCCTTCACATCGTCCTTGAAGCGACGCAACGAACCGAGCTTACCTGTGTAGATTACGATACCATCACGAATCACGCGGATAGGAGTGTTGCGCTGCAACTTACCCTCGCGCACGATACAACCAGCAACGGTACCCACCTTCGAGATTTTGAAGGTCTCCATAACCTCGATAGAGCAAGTGATAACCTCCTTCATAACAGGCTCCAACATACCCTCGATAGCATCCTTGATATCGTTCACGGCATCGTAGATGATAGAGTACAAGCGAATCTCAATCTCCTCCTTCTCGGCAGTCTTACGCGCTGCGGCTGAGGGTCGTACTTGGAAGCCGACGATGATAGCGTTTGATGCTGTTGCGAGCAATACATCCGACTCCGAAATCTGACCTACGGCAGCGTGGATTACATTCACCTGAACGGTCTCCTTCGAGAGCTTGATAAGTGAACCTGACATAGCCTCCACCGAGCCGTCCACATCACCCTTGACGATGATGTTCAACTCCTTGAACGAGCCGATAGCGATACGGCGACCAATCTCGTCCAAAGTGATATGCTTCTGAGTCATAATACCCTGCATACGCTGCAACTGCTCACGCTTGTTAGCAATCTCGCGTGCCGAGCGGTCATCGTCCATAACATTGAAGCTATCACCAGCCTGCGGTGCACCGTTAAGACCCAACACCTGTACGGGAGTTGAAGGACCTGCTGCGATAACCTTCTTACCGTTCTCGTCGAACATAGCCTTCACACGGCCTGTGTATGTACCCGAGAGCAATACATCACCTACGCGGAGCGTACCACTCTGTACCATAATTGTAGCAACATAACCGCGACCCTTGTCCAAAGTAGACTCGATAACGGTACCCTGCGCCTTCTTGTTGGGGTTAGCCTTCAAGTCGAGCATCTCTGCCTCCAAAAGCACCTTCTCCAACAACTTGTCGAGGTTCATACCCTTCTTTGCCGAGATATCCTGACTCTGATACTTACCACCCCACTCCTCTACGAGGTAGTTCATCTGCGCCAACTGCTCCTTGATATGCTCGGGATTTGCCGCGGGCTTATCAATCTTATTGATGGCAAATACCATCGGAACGCCTGCTGCCTGTGCGTGGTTGATAGCCTCCACAGTCTGGGGCATCACATGGTCGTCAGCCGACACGATGATGATAGCCACATCGGTAATCTTAGCACCACGAGCACGCATAGCGGTAAACGCCTCGTGACCGGGGGTATCGAGGAATGTAACCTTCTGGCCGTTGTAGTTCACCGAGTAAGCACCGATGTGCTGTGTGATACCACCAGCCTCACCCTCGATAACATTTGTCTTACGAATGTTATCCAAAAGTGAAGTCTTACCGTGGTCTACGTGACCCATTACGGTAACGATGGGGGGACGAGGCAACAAATCCTCCTCGTTGTCACCCTCCTCGTCGATAGCCTCGGCAACCTCTACGGTAACGAACTCTGTCTTGAAGCCAAACTCCTCGGCAACAACTACCAAGGCCTCGGCATCCAAACGCTGGTTGATAGACACCATCAAACCAAGGTTCATACAAGCCGAGATGACCTCCATAGCCGACACATTCATCATTGTGGCCAACTCGCTGACGGTAACGAACTCGGTAACCTTCAATACCGAGCGCTCCATCTGCTCGCGCTCCATCTCCTCGTTTATCTTCTCGCGAATCTCATCGCGCTTCTCCTTACGATACTTAGCACCCTTATTCTTCGCACCCTTAGCTGTCAAGCGAGCCAAAGTATCCTTAATCTGCTTTGATACCTCCTCATCGCTTACCTCGGGGCGTACCACGGGCTTAGGCTGGTGCTTCTCCTTCTTCTTGTTACGACGACCCTCGCCGGGCTTGGGCTGGTTCTGATTCTGGTTGTTCTGGCCCTGCTGATTCTGCTGACCACCCTTCTTCTTATCTTTACCCTCGTTCTTCTGCTCCTTGCCGTTCTTGCCCTGCTTGTTTACATCTACCTTCTCCTTATCAAGACGCTTGCGCTTGTGCTTGCCACCCGGAACCATACCCGATACATCCATTGTACCGAGAATCTGAGGACCTGACAACTGTGTGTGAGCAGGACGGAATACGCCATCCTTCTTAGGCTCCTCTGTCGCAGGCTCAGCCTTGGGCTGCTCAACAACCTTTGCAGGTGCGGGCGCTGCCTGCTCCTTCACGGGTGCTGCTTTGGGCTGCTCCTCCTTCTTAGGCTCCTGCTTTGCGGGTGCTGCCTGCTGAGGCTTAGCGGCCTCAGGCTTCGACTTCTTGGGGTTAAGGTCAATCTTGCCGAGAATCTTAGGCTGGGGCACCTCATCCTTAACGCTGATGATGTTGCTCTTGATGATTACCTCCTGCTCCTCATTCTCCTCACCCTTCTGGCCGTTGAGTGTTACTGACTCCTTCTTGCCCAAAGAGATTTTCTCACGGATATTCTCGCGCTCCTTGCCTGTGATTGAGCGATTAGAGCCAAACTCCTTCTCCAAAGTGGCATACACATCGGGGCTTACCAACGAGTTGGGTGAGCCGTCGCAGTTGATGCCCTTCTTCAAGAGGAAGTCTGTGATGGTATTCAAACCCACCTTAAACTCCTTCGCTACTTGAATAAGTCTTATCTTTTTGTTATTTGTCATTGTAATGATTCCTCTCTTCTAAATGTTAAACTTTACTCCTCGAACTCGGCCTTCAAAATATCGTATACCTTCTGAGCCTGCTCAACTTCAAGGTCGGCGCGTGTTGCAATCTCCTCAACAGAGAGCTCCAATACGCTCTTTGCAGTGTCGCAACCAGCAGCCTTCAAAGCGTCGATAATCCAAGTATCAATCTCGTCTGCGAACTCTGTGAGTGCCACATCCTCCTCCTCTACCTCGCGGTATACATCAATATCATAGCCTGTGAGCATCTTCGAAAGGCGGATATTCAAACCACCCTTACCGATAGCGAGTGACACCTGATCGGGTTTGAGGTAAACAGAAGCTGTCTTGCGCTCCTCGTCGATAGTGATAGTCGAAACCTTTGCGGGGTTGAGCGAGCGCTGAATCATCAACTGAGCGTTAGATGTGTAGTTCACAACATCGATATTCTCGTTGCGCAACTCCTTAACGATGGTGTAGATACGCGAACCCTTCATACCAACGCAAGCTCCTACGGGGTCGATGCGCTCGTCATAAGACTCTACGGCAACCTTTGCGCGCTCACCGGGGATACGAGCGATAGTCTTGATAGTGATAAGACCATCGAAAATCTCGGGTACCTCCTGCTCGAAGAGTCTTTCGAGGAACTGGTTTGCAGTACGCGAGAGGATAATGCGGGGCTGGTTGTTGTTCATCTCAACGCTCTTAACGATAGCCTTGATGGTGTCGCCCTTGCGGTAGAAGTCGCTGGGAATCTGCTCCGACTTGGGCAAAATCAACTCATTCTCCTCGTCGTCCAAGAGCAATACCTCGCGCTTCCATACCTGATAAACCTCGCCTGTGATAATCTCACCAACCTTCTCCGAGTACTTCTCGTAGATGTTAGCCTTCTCCAAGTCGAGCAGACGCGAAGCAAGGTTCTGGCGCAAAGAGAGAACGGCACGACGACCAAACTGGTTCATACGAATCTGGTCTGAGTACTCGTCACCCACCTCGTATGTTGAGTCGATAGCCTTAACCTCCGAAACAGAAATCTGTGTGTTAGGGTTCTCTACTGCATCGTCCTCCACAACCTCGCGGTTACGCCAAATCTCCAAGTCGCCCTTCTCGGGGTTGATGATAACATCAAAATTCTCATCGCTCTCAAACTGCTTCTGCAAGGCGTGACGGAATACATCCTCCAATACGCCAATCATAGTAGCCTTGTCGATGTTTTTCAGCTCTTTGAACTCGGCAAAGTTGCTGATTAGATTCAAGTTTTCCATTTGTCAGTTTTTTATCTAATTATTATTCTTATTTTCTACTTAAAATCGAGATATTCTTTCGTATACTTTATCTCGTCGAAGCTGAAAGTGCGCTCAACATTCACCAGCACCTTACGCTTCTTGCCCTCCACGGTCTGCTTCTCCTCGTAAGAGATGGTGATACCCTCGTCGGTCACAGCGTCCAGCTTAGCCAAAACCTTAACACCCGAAAGCAGCAACACCTCCACCGATTGGCCAATCAACTTACGGTACTGACGAATATTCTTCAACTCGGTACCGATACCTGCCGATGCCACTGTGAGCGAGAAATCCTCCACCTCGCGGTCAAACTCCGCCTCGATGGTGCGGCTAAGCTCGGCACAACGCTCGATTGTAACGAATGTGTCGCTATCAATCAACAACTCCACCTCGTTCATAGGTGTACACTTACAACTAACTGTAAACAAGTCTGTTCCCGCCAATTCACGGTCGGCAATCTCCAATATTTTTGCGCAATCTATCATATCTCTTTCGGTTATATCTACGAAATAAGGGGACTCACTCGTCCCCTTACTCATTCATTCACGCTGCAAAAATAGTGAAAAAAAACTACAATGCAAACTTTTTTATGCTAAAATATTATAATATAGGTATCTACTTACCAAATACACGCGACACAAAGGGCAGAGCCTCGTAGAGTGCCGAGTGCCAATACTCCCAAGTATGAGCTCCATCACGCACTCGCAACTGGTAGGGAACACCCGCCTTGCGCATAGCTGCGATGAAGTCCATATTGCAATCAAAAAGGAAGTCATCGTCACCACAATCAACATACCACGCAATCGTGCGCAGAGCCTGCTTTGTAGCCTCGTCAGCATTTTGAACAAACTCCACACAGCTGTATTTGTTAGCACTCTGTTGCAGATGCCACATCTTATCCTTCTCGCCATTGGGCGCAGCCTGCTGAGGTGCTGGCAGATGCATCAAAGCACTCATAGCGTAGCAAGCGCAGTACATATCGGCATAACGCTGAGCATAAGATGTTGAGCCGCCGCCACCCATCGACAAACCTGCAATGGCACGGTGAGCCTTGTCGGCCTTTATGCGGTACTGCTTCTCAACGGTAGGCAAGAACTCCTCGTAGAAGAAACGCTCGTAAGCCCAGCCCTCCATATTGAAATAACCGTTCCAGACACCCTCGCCAATATTACCACCTGCATTGGGCGAGATGACAATCATATCGCACACCTCACCTGCCGCAGCGAGCTGGTCCATAACATCTTTCAAATGACCACGGCCTGCCCAATCCTCGTTCGTACCGTTCATTCCGTGAAGCAGATAGAGCACGGGGTAAAAGCGGTCGGTCTGGCTCTCATAGCCTGCGGGAAGATAGACCGTATAGTCGCGGTCGGCACCAAGAATTTTGCTGTGAATGGTCTTCACCTCCGTGCGACTCTGGTTGCGCATCCACGCCATAAATTTCTCCTCCTGCGATGTCTGCTGCGCCATAATGGGTAGTGCAAAGCACACCAGCGCAATAGCCAAAATAATCTTTTTCATAGTATGTAGTAGTTTTAAGGTATATCCGAAAAAGGCTGCCTAAGCCCACGCTCGACAGCCTGAAATCTTTAATCGTCAATCACTTACTCAGCCTTAGACTTCTTCTGATAGGGCTTGATACAACCGCGCTGCGACGAGCGAACGAAGTTGATTAAGTAATCACGCTCGGGTGACTGAGGTAACTCGGCCTCGGCCTTGTCGCAAGCGTTGATGTAGTTCAACTCACTCTGGAACAAGATACGGCAAACATCGTGGATAGCCATAATCTGCTCGTGAGAGAAGCCACGGCGCGAAAGACCAGTCTTGTTGATACCTGCATAATGCTCATTATTCGAAGCAGTGATATAGGGAGGAATATCCTTTGTCACGCCCGACATACCCTGAATCATAGCATGGTCGCCAATGTGCACCCACTGATGTACAGCCGAGTGACCGCCAATAACTACCCAATCGCCTACATGCACCTCGCCAGCGAGCGACACGCCATTGACAATGACACAGTTGCTACCCACAACGCAGTCGTGACCGATATGAGCATAGGCCATAATCAGGTTGTTAGAGCCTACAATGGTTGTACCTGTCGAAGCTGTACCACGGCTGATTGTCACGCACTCGCGAATGTCGCAGTTATCGCCAATCTCGGCTGTGGTTACCTCACCACGGAACTTCAAATCCTGCGGCTTGCAGGCTATCGATGCGAAAGAGTGAATCTTACAATTCTTACCAATGCGGGCACCATCGTGGATAACAGCCGAGGGACCAATCCAACAGCCGTCGCCAATAACAACATCGCCTGCAATATATGCAAATGGTTCTACCGTAACATTTTCGCCCAACTTTGCGTCGGGGTGAATGTATGCCAAGTTACTAATCATAAATTTATATTATTCGTGTTTCTTATTTTTCACAATCTGCGCCATAAGGGTTGCCTCGCAAGCCAGCTGCCCACCGACAAAGATTTTACCGATGATAGAGGCTATGCCACGACGCAGAGGCTCAATCATATGAGCCTCAATCTGCATAGTATCACCCGGAACAACCTTACGCTTAAAGCGAACGCCATCGATACGCAGGAAGTAGGTCGAATACTCCTCGGGGTTATCCACGCCCTTCATAGCGATAAGACCTCCCGCCTGAGCCATTGCCTCCACAAGCAACACGCCCGGCATAACAGGCTCGTCGGGGAAGTGGCCCTCAAACTGAGGCTCGTTGGCGGTGATATTTTTAATTGCGCCAATAGACTTATCGTCAATGTGGAATACTTTGTCAATCAACAGGAAAGGATAGCGATGAGGGAGCAGTCTCTTCACATCGTTAATATCCAAAACAGGACTCTTCGATGAGCTATATTTGAATGCGGGTTTCTCGCCATCGCGACGAATCGTAGCAATCAACTGCTTCATAAACTCGGTATTGGCGTAGTGACCCGGACGCGATGCCCACACACGGCCCTTGATACGCATACCCAAGAGGGCAAAGTCGCCAAGCAAATCCAAGAGTTTGTGACGCGCCAACTCGTTGCTTGCTCGCAGCTCCAAATTGTTGAGATAACCGCCCGTAACGCGAATATCGTCTTTGTTAAAGACCTTCTTCAAGTGCTCCAACTGCTCGTCTGAAACGGGATTCTCCACGACAACAATGGCGTTATCCAAGTCGCCACCCTTGATGAGGTTCATCTTCAACAGCGGCTCCAACTCGTGCAAGAAGCAGAAGGTACGACAGGGGGCAATATCCTCCGAATATTTGCTATACATATCCAGCGTAGCATACTGATTACCAACCACCTTAGAGTTAAAGTCGATATGCACCGACACGGTGAACTCATCGTCGGGGTAGATGATAATTGCCACACCCTTGTCGGGAATGGTGTATACTTGCTTCTCGGTTACCTCGTAATATTTACGAGCAGCCTTCTGCTCAACAAGGCCCACCTGCTGAATCTTCTCAACATACTCTCGTGCCGAACCGTCCATAATGGGTGTTTCGGGAGCATTGATATCAATCAAGGCGTTATCCACGCCCATAGTCCACAGCGCAGAGATTATATGCTCGATTGTACTAACCTTAGCCTCACCACGCTCGATTGTTGTACCGCGCGAGGTGTCGGTCACATATTCACAAAGTGCGGGCACGGTAGGCGCACCCTCCAAATCTATACGGCGGAAAACTATGCCAGTGTTGTCGGCAGATGGATTAACTGTCATATTAACCATCACGCCTGTATGTAAACCCTTACCAGAGAACGAAATCGAACCTGCAAGTGTCTGTTGCTTCATCTGCATATTTGTTAAGTTTGTTGTAATTTACTATTAAACTATTATCCGCGACTGATAATAAATCTCACAAAGATAGCAATTTTCCATAAAAAAATGTACTTTTGCAGAGATTTATGAGTATGACACAATCCGAAATAACAAATAATAGGCCAAAAAGGCCAACCGAGGGTGCAAGCACGATACCTAACCGTCCACAGCGTCCCCGCCGCCCCCGTATGCGCCTTCCGTTCGAGGAGCGCAAGCAAGACGCTGGCGAGTGGGCTTACGACCATCGTATAGGTTTGAGTGTGATGGTTATCGTCTACCTCATACTCGGCATCGCCTTCTTCGCGTCGAAGATTGTCATCGGCTCTCGCCCCCATATGCAGGGCATATATATCGATTTGCAGACTTTGGCCGAATTAGAGGCCGAGAAGGAGCGTTTGCAGCGCGAGATAGAGTTAAAACAACAGCAGGACGACATCGACTGGTCGGCGGTGCGTAACCGTATGTCGAATGACGCTCTGCTGAATGAGAACCTGCGCGACGACCGTGGCACAAACACCTCGGAGATAAACGAGTCAGCACGCGATATTGCCGCAGGTATGGAGGCCAACCGTGCTGCTTACGAGGCTGGCTTGGCTGAGGCTAAATCTATTCTCGAAGGCGAACGCAAAAAGCCCAGCGACGAGGCTAAATCATCAAAGGGCGAAGATGCCAAGTACAAGGGAGGCGTTACGGTGCGTTATGCCTTCAAAGACCCTGTGCGTACCAAGCGCGACTTGGTTATCCCCGCATACAAGTGCGAGGCAGGAGGTCAGGTGGAGGTATCGGTTGTGCTGAATCAGGGCGGTGAGGTTATCTCGGCACGAGTTATCTCGGGTGGTGATGAGCGTATGCGCGAGGAGGCACTGAAAGCAGCGCGTGCATCACTCTTCAACATCGACAACACTGCTCCTGCACGCCACACAGGAACAATAACTTACACATTCATACCTCAGTAGAGTGAAACGATTTATCTACATACTTTTTGCGGCGTTTGCCATCTACTGCCTCTCGACCTATGGCGAGGAGCAGCGCGCTGGCGATGTGCAGGGATATGTAGCCACCGAGCGCATCGACAATCAGTCTCACGAAGATTTGATATGTTGTCGCAAGTGCAACAGCGATATGATGCTGCGCACCTCACGCTCGGGAGTTTCGTTAGGACAGAATAATCAAACTTCTATCAATAATTGGTCGCGTTCGCGTCACGAATCGCACACCAAAAGTTTTGTTCAGGCGGTAACCGAGAGCCACGCTGGACATCTAACACGAATCTTTGAATTCAATCACTACAAGTCGTCACTTCGCCTCTCGTACTATCTGTATGCGTTGTGCCGACTGCGTATTTAGCGAATAGACATACTACGGAAATGCATCGCGCAGCTATCTAAGATGGTTGCGTCGGTGAGAGTATGTAAATTTGGGTAAAGGGGCTGTCAGATAGTAATTTGATGGCCTCTTATTAAGGTTGTGCATTGCCACAACAGGTCTTCGGACCAAAGGAGGGTAAGCCCTCAAAATGTCTATTCGTAAAAATATAAAGTGATGAAAAATTATGATATGAGCGAGGCGTTATATGCCTTGCCGAGTGGTATCGTGCGAGCACATCGCAGGCCCGTTACTGTGCCACTACTTATTGCCGTTACGGGCATCGTTATGCTGGCTGTGAATACGGCTCTGCCCACAGATGCCGAGTATGCCAACTTGAAATCTGCCATCATTCTCTTTGGTGCGGTGTTTGTCGTGTTTGGTATCGCTGTGAGCATTATTCGTTTTAGCGGAAATAGCCGTCGCCCGTGGCATATCGAAGATGGCTGCTTCCTGAAAAAAGAGGAGTTAAAATTCGTCAAAGAGCGTAGTAAGCAGGTGCGAGATTTGGTTAATAAAGGGGATTTTAGTACCTTGCGCTCGCTTCCCGAAGATGGTATTTCGGCGGTGACGGTGGTTATCTACTCCTCGCCACGCAGTAGCTTCTGTGCGGCTCAGGTATTTGAGTATGTCGACCTCGAACTGCAACCTGTTAGCGACATTAAGGTTGTTATGTAACGAGGTTCGACCGAGCTACGGGAACGATTTTTAGGTAATAAAGAAAAGATTGGTTTAAATATATATGGAGAATATTTTATTGGTTTGGGCGATGCTGCTCTTTGTGGCTGTGGTGGCTGGTAAGGTGGCATATCGTTTTGGAGCTCCGGCATTGTTGTTGTTCTTGGGTGTAGGTATGGTTTTCGGACTGAAATTCATAAGTTTCGAGTCGTTTGAGTTCACCCAATTCATTGGTATGCTGGCGCTGTGTATCATCCTCTTTTCGGGAGGTATGGACACTAAGTTCTCCGAGATAAAACCTATACTTGGACCCGGTGTCGTGCTGGCCACCTTTGGTGTGGCTATGACGGCCCTGCTGTGCGGAACATTTATATATTTCTTCTCAGGCTGGGTGGGTCTGGCGCTATCGTTCCCCGTGGCTCTTTTGTTGGCTTCGACAATGGCATCTACCGACTCGGCGTCGGTCTTCTCAATCCTCCGCTCAAAGAAGCAGGGATTAAGACAGAACCTGCGTCCGTTGTTGGAGTTGGAGAGTGGTAGTAACGACCCCATGGCGTATATGCTTACCGTACTGCTCGTTACCATTGTGATGAACGAGGGTACGGGTGTTGGCTGGGGACAGAGTGTGATGCAGTTTGTTGTTCAGATGTTGGTCGGTTGTACTTTGGGTTATGGTATAGGCCGCCTGGCGGTGTTTACGATAAATCGTATCAATATCAAGAACAACGCTTCGCTCTACTCGGTGCTATTGCTGGCATTCGTATTCTTTTCGTTCTCATTCACTACGCTGTTGTGGGGTAACGGCTATTTGGCGGTATATATCACAGGCCTTGTTGTGGGTAATTACAAGATTGCGCACCGAGGAAACCTAACGACATTCTTCGACGGTTTTACCTGGCTGGCGCAGATTGTTATGTTCCTCGTCATAGGTCTATTGGTCAATACGCGCGAGCTGTTGCAACCCGAGGTATTGTTGCTGGGTGGTGCTGTGGGAGCATTTATGATTCTTGTTGCGCGCCCCGTGTCGGTATTTGCTGCACTTGCACCCTTCCGCCGCTTCTCTACCAAGGCGCGATTATACATCTCGTGGGTAGGTCTGCGAGGTGCTGTGCCTATCATCTTCGCAACATATCCCATCGTGGAGGGTGTTGGCGGAGGCCGATTGATATTCAATGTAGTGTTTATGGGTACGCTCATATCGTTGCTAGTGCAGGGGACTACTGTTAGTGGTATGGCCAACTGGCTGGGTCTTGCCTTCGAGGAGAAGGAGCCTTTGTTTAAGGTGGGTATCCCCGACTCGATAAAGAGTAACTTCTCGGAGATGGAGGTTACCGACTCAATGCTACGCGGAGGTAATACGCTGCGCGATATTGATATTCCCGACAAGACTTTGGTTGTGATGATTTCGCGCAATAATAACTACTTCGTACCACGCGGAAATACCGAACTCGAAGTTGGCGACCGCCTGCTTGTGGTATCGGATCGCAACGAGCAAGAGCTACAAGAGATGTACGATGCTCTGGGTATTAAGGAGGTTATGCCTCTTAGATAGAATTAAAAAAGAGGGTGTCTAACAAGATTTTTGTTAACACCCTCTTTCTTGTAGAAGTTGTATAATAAGAGCTATTTTGAGGCTGGTCGCAGACCGAGAAAGCGCAGTTTGCTGAGCGCAAATGAGCATTTCGAGGGCAAGCCAGACGCCAAAAGCGCCTTGTTAGACAGCTTCTTTTTATGTAATGCCAAAAGATTTACTCACTCTTCATAAGCTCATTGATTTTTGCGATGATGCTATCTGTTTCGCGCATAATCTTAAAGTACCGTTTAAGACCCATTGCACCACCCATCACGCCACCGACAGCTCCACCGATAAGGAATGGGGTTGCATCAGAATAGACCTGCAACGCATCGTAATAGAGGAAGAAGCACCACACCAACAGCGCGGGGATAGAATAGAAGTGCCAATAGCTATATATCTTACGGAAGCGAATCAACTTCTGCATTACCTCCACCAGATTGCCGTGCGCAACATCTATGGGTCTTAGCGAGCAGTGGGTATATATCGTAGCAAAGGTCGCCACACCCAAGAAGATAGCCGTACCAATGACAAAAGCAAGGCTAAATCCCATCTGATGAAACATTATTGTACACCACACAGTTGCAATGACACCAAACACCATTGAGATAGTACCCGCCGTATTGAGTTTGCCGATACCATTCTGCGCCGCCTCGCTGATAGCACGCTCCGAAGCAATTTTCTGATGTTGCAATTTATCCCTTAGTAGGGCTATCTGCTCACGCAGCTCATCAAGTTCCATTCTCTCTCTTGTATCCATATTATTTCATTGTTTTAAGTTGTTCCTTGATTCTGTATAGGCGCACCGACACATTCTTCTCCGATATACCCACAATGGCTCCAATCTCCTCGTAGGACATATTTTCCAACCACAGCAGTATGATAGCTCTATCAAAGGGGCCAAGTCGGTTGATGCGTTCGTGCAATAGTTTAATCTGCTTTGTGTCGCGGTCCGAGTCATTGTAGAGGTCAATATCCATCTCCAACGGCAACTTCGAACGACGACGCTTCGAGCGGTCAATTGATATGCAGGTATTGAGACTTATGCGCCACAGCCAAGTCTTCACACTACTGCGACCCTCAAACGAGGGCAGACTACGCCAAAGATTTATGAGAATCTCCTGATATAACTCCTCAACCTCGGCGTTATCTTTCGAAAACATATAGCAGACCATATATATGGTATCCTTATGCTCGCTTACTATTTTGGTAAATTGTTTTTCAAGTTTATCCATTTATCGGGGTCTTAATTTCGGTAGCCACATTCGTTTCGACCACCATTCACTATATTAGTCGCAAAAGACCATTACAAAACTACAAAATTTTCTGCAAAAATTCTATCTTTGTGGTATGTTACATCGTTTTGAGCAAAATATCGAGGGTATAGCCGCCCCCAAGCAGTTCACTTGGCCGTTTCATTATGTGCCACACACACTGTCGCGTATGGCAGCCGAGCAGTTGCAGCGTCACCTGCAACTCCACCCCGAGTGGGCAGATGAGATAGCCGCGGGCAAGATGTTCGGCGTGTTGGTTGTGCGCGATGCTGAGGGAGAGTTGGGCTTCTTAGCCGCCTTTTCGGGTAACTTGGCTGGCACTAACCGCCTACCCTACTTCACCCCGCCCGTCTACGATATGTTGCAACCCGATGACTTCTTTCGCCGCGAGGAGGCTGAGATTTCGGCTATAAACCGCAAGATAGCCGCCAAAGAGCAGAGCGATGAGTACACCACAGCGCGCCAGCAGTTAGAATTAACCAAAGAGCAATCTGCTAACGAGTTATCAGCATTCAAAGCAGAACTTGCCGAGCGCAAGGAGCAGCGTCAGCTCCGCCGCAAGAATGGTGTAGACAACGCCACACTCATTCTCGAAAGTCAGCGCGATAATGCCGACCTGCAACGCCTAAAACGCCATCTGCGCGAGGTGGTTGCATCGGCTCAGAGTGCCTACGATGCCCTGCAAGCCAATGTGAGAGAACTTAAAGAGGAGCGTCAGCGTCGCTCGGCAGCACTCCAAATGCAGCTCTTTGCGCAGTTCCGTATGCTCAACGCCCGTGGCGAGGTGAAGGACCTATGCGAACTCTTCGCCCCCACATCCCAGCAGATACCACCCGCCGGAGCGGGCGAGTGCGCTGCGCCCAAGTTGTTGCAGTACGCCTACCTGAATGGTCTGCATCCCGTAGCTATGGCTGAGTTTTGGCAGGGAGTATCACCGCGTGGCGAGGTACGCCACCACGGGGCATTCTATCCTGCGTGCGTGGGCAAGTGCAAACCCATCCTCGAATGGATGATGCAGGGGCTTGATGTGGAGCCTAACCCGCTACTCGACATACACCCCGCCGAGCCTGAGATTATATGGGAGGACGAGTGGCTTGTGGTCATCAACAAACCCTGCGGAATGCTATCGGTCAAGGGTAAATCGGGTGTTAGAAGTGTAGAGGAGTGGGCACACGAACGCTATTCCGAAGCCACAGGGCCAATGATTGTCCACCGCTTGGACCAATCCACATCGGGCATTCTTCTCATTGCCAAAGACAAAGCCACACACGAGGATATACAGCATCAGTTTATCACGCGAGTTGTCGAAAAGTATTACACGGCACTGCTCGACGGTATTGTGGAGCAACCCGTCGGTTGTATTGACCTTGCAATGAAGCTCGACTACGAAAACCGTCCTCGACAGATGGTCTGCTCGGATGGCAAGCGAGCCATAACCGAATACGAGGTGCTATCCATCGAGCAGGGCAAGACTCGCATTCTATTCCACCCCATCACGGGTCGCACGCACCAGTTGCGCCTGCACGCAGCGCACCCCCACGGACTTAATGCTCCTATTGTGGGTGATGATATCTACGGTCACGAGTGCCACGCCTACCTATGCGATGGCCACCGTCTTTGTCTGCACGCCAGCGAGTTAGAGTTCACCCATCCCCACACACAAAAGAGAATTCGTCTTCATAGCAAACCAGAGTTTTAGAAAATATTTCGGCATAGAATTTGGAAAAATAAAATTAAGGCTATATATTTGTAGCACGAAATGGGGGATTAGCTCAGTTGGCTAGAGCGACTGCTTTGCACGCAGTAGGTCAACGGTTCGACTCCGTTATTCTCCACACAAGGCGACCAAGAGGTCGCCTTTTTTGTTTTCCATATTCTCCTTTGTTTTTTTACGACCGAAGGATCGTCTTTTTGTTTACTGTCGATTTTTTCCACACCGCTACACATTTTGGCACAGCGATTGCTCACCCAAGAGAAAGAATTATTCAAAAAAACAGATTAAATATGAAAAAGATTCTACTCTCTATTTCTTTGATTCTTGCAGCAGTGGCCATCATTGGTTGCTCTCAGCAGGCCAAGTGGGACCACCATCAGCGACAGGCTATGCGCGAAAATCTGCGCCAATATCGTGATATGATATATTTAGAGGATTTGACCGAGCCTGAGTTTATCATCTTCACTGACAGCGTCACGGGCAACATCGAGGAGGTATATCCCGTCTACGCCACCTTTATGCAGATTCCCAACCTCGACGACACCATCGATATGTTTGTCATCACGACCATCGTGGAGGAGCTGGACGAGGACGCCCACAATATGCGCCACATATTCCCCTACCGTTACCTTGTGAGTCAGGGCATACTGCCCGACAAACTCTCGCACGAGCAGCAGCGCGCATTCTACAAATGTCTTGCGCAGAAGGTAAACAACAACTTCGCCTCTACCGAGCAGTTTCTCAACGCTATCTTGGCCGACACGAGTGCCCTCTCGCAGATTTCGCAGATGCAGAGCCAGTGCGCCAACGAGTTGTTCAACTGGGTTATCGAGGTTGACGAGGTTATCACCACCGAATAGCAGCACCTGATTGTAATATTACCTTTTTCCTAACAGAAGGGCGACCCCTAAGGGCCGCCCTAAATTTCTAACACTAATAAGTTGTATAACAAGAGATATTTTGAGGCTGGTCGCAGGCCGAGAAAGCGCAGTTTGCTTGACGCAAATGAGCATTTCGAGGGCAAGCCATACGCCAAAAGAGCCTTGTTTGGCAACTTATTCCAAATAGTCCTTATTTACTATCACCCTCACACATCGCGGATGAATCTTAAACTCCAACGGTGTTCCACCCAGAAGCTCGCCATCTACCTCGACCATAATTTCGGGGGTTGACTCTATGCGTATATGACGACCACGATAGTGCTTAGTGTGGCCAATAGAATATATCTGACCATTAAAAAGTTTACGCAGGCGGAAGAGGATATGCCACCAATACATCGGACGGTAGAGCGTTATGTCGAACAAACCATCGTCGGCAACGGCCAACGGCAGCTGCTGTGTACCGCCTCCGTTGTACTTACCGATACCTATCGCTGCGCTGAACAGCAAGTCCTTGTGTACCAAATCACCATCAATCCACACCTTCACGCCCGTAGACTTGTAGCGGAAGAAACTCTTCACGCTACCCTGAGCATAGAGGTGTTTGCCACGGCGACCCTTAGCCTTGTAGTGCTCGTAAATCTTCGTTACGGTAGGGTCAAAGCCCGCACCCGCAACATTGGCCATATATCGTACCTGCGAATAGTGAGCCTCCTCGTAATGCACCTCGCCAATATCCTGCAACAGCGTATGCCCCTCCTTTACGGCGCGTATAGCCTCGGAATAGCGTGTCGGTATGCCATACATACGAATCCAGTCATTGCCTGTACCCACGGGGATAACGGCCACGGTAACATCCTCAACGGGGGCAGTCTGCTGAATGAACAGACCATTTACAACCTCGTGCAGAGTTCCATCTCCACCGATTACCATTATACGACGATAACCCTCATTCACGGCCTGCACCGTGAGTTCCGTTTCGTGGTGCTTATGCTGCGAGAAGACCAGCTCGTGAGCAATAGCGTTCTCGCGCAGGAGCTTGGTTATAAGCGGTAAATCGTCAAGCCCGCGACCGAAACCAGCCACGGGATTGACGATTACATGCCAGATATTTTCTTTGCTATTTTGTAGCACTGTGTTACTTCTTAGGTGCGTTCTTCAAGGTGTGCAACAAGAAGTCGTAGAACTTCTCAACAGATGCAATCTCCACCTTCTCATCGGGAGAGTGAGGATAGCAGATTGTCGGACCGAACGAAATCATATCCAGGCCTGGATAGTTAGAGCCGATGATACCGCACTCCAAACCTGCGTGGATAGCCATAACTGCGGGACTCTTGCCATAGAGAGCCTCGTATGACGAGAGCATAGCCTTCAAGATAGGCGACTGCATATTGGGATTCCAACCATCGTAAGAACCCGAGAGCACAACATCGAAGCCACCCAACTCCAAAGCCGCCTTGATAGAGTTAGCCAACGCCTCCTTCTCAGAGCGGATAGACGAGCGAGCAAGGCACTGTACCTTCACTATGTTGCCATCAGACACCACGCGAGCCAAGTTATTTGAGGTCTGCACCAAGCCCTCCATCGACAACGACATCTTATACACACCATCGAAGCAAGCCATAATAGCGCGAATCAACTTGGGCGCTGCGCCCATAACATACTCAGGAGCCGCAGTCTCGGCAACAGCAATAGCGATAGAGTCCTCAACATCGGCAAACTCCACAACGAACTTCTGCTCGTACTCAGCCACGATGCTCTTCACCTGCTCTACATCAGCCTCATTAACCATCACAACAGCCGTAGCCTCGCGAGGGATAGCATTGCGCAAGCCACCGCCATCAACCGATGCGAGCTTCAACTCCATCTGCTCCTCCAAGGCGAGCAACATACGGAACAAGAGCTTATTGGCATTGGCACGCTGGCATACAATCTGAATACCCGAGTGACCACCCTTGCAACCCTTAACCGAGATTTCCAACGCCTTGTAACCCTCGGCAGGTGCTGCCACAGCCTCGTAAGGCATCTCAGCGCTTACATCCAAGCCACCAGCACAACCCACATACAACTCACCCTCGGTCTCCGAATCGAGGTTCAAGAGGATATCACCCTTCAACAGACCGCCCTTCAAGCCGAAAGCGCCATCCATACCAGTCTCCTCTGTTGCTGTGATGAGAGCCTCGATGGGACCGTGCTCAATAGTGTTATCCTCCATCACGGCCAAGATAGCCGCCACACCGATACCGTTGTCAGCACCAAGTGTTGTGCCATTAGCTGTAACCCACTCGCCGTCGATGTAGGCCTCGATGGGGTCATTGATGAAGTCAAACTCCTTGTCGTTATTCTTCTGGGGAACCATATCCATATGCGCCTGAATAACGATACCCTTTCTATCCTCCATACCTGCGGTAGCGGGCTTGGTCATATATACATTACCAGCCTCATCAACTTGATGCTCGATGCCATTTGCTACGGCAAAGTCTACCAAGTATTGACGAATCTTATCCTCGCTATGCGAAGGGTGAGGAATATTACAAATCTCAGCAAAGTGTTTCCACACAAGTGCGGGCTTCAAAGCCGCTAAATTCTTATCCATAATCAGTTTTAAGTTTTATATTAGTTATTACTCTTTTCTCTCTTTGGGCATACGCACGATGGGCGCCTCGCGCAGGGCGGCCTCCTCCTTGGCAGCCTGCTTATCGAATGCATCGACGATATATTTCACCAGCGGGTGACGCACAATATCTCGCTTATCGAACTCGACCATACCTATGCCCTCAATGCCACGCAGGGTATCCATCGCGCGTGTCAGACCGCTATCGCTCTTACGCGGGAGGTCAATCTGTGTAACATCGCCCGTAACGATAAATTTGGCATTGCGTCCCATACGCGTTAAGAACATCTTAATCTGCGAGCGTGTGGTGTTCTGCGCCTCGTCCAGGATAACAAAGGCATTGTCCAATGTACGACCACGCATATAGGCCAGCGGAGCAATCTGCACAGTGCCATCTTCCAGATACTTCTGCAACTTAGCCGCAGGAATCATATCGTTGAGAGCGTCGTACAGGGGCTGCAAATATGGATCCAGTTTCTCCTTCATATCGCCCGGCAGAAAACCTAATTTCTCACCCGCCTCCACGGCAGGGCGTGTCAGAATCACACGGCGTACCTCACGCTCCTTCAATGCCTTCACGGCCAGCGCAATGGCTGTATAGGTCTTACCCGAACCCGCAGGACCCACGGCAAACAGCAGGTCGTTCTTATAGTATAAATCGACCAACTTGCGCTGATTGACGGTGCGGGCGCGGATTATATTTCCGTTATTGCCAAATACGATAGTATCCTTGTCGTTCACCGGCTCGGCACACTCGCTGATACCCGTAGAGAATGCCTGCGACACCACCTCACGCGATATGTGACCATACTTCTGGTAATACTCCACCAGAGCATTCATCTTGCGCTCAAAAGCCTCTACATCGCGCTTCGCACCCAGAGCTTTGAGCGACGAGCCACGCGCCACAATCTTCACCTTAGGCGATAGTTCGCGCATAAGTTCGAGGTAGGTATCCTGCGCACCATACAACTCACGCGGGTCAACACCCTCGATTAATATCTCTCTATTTATTGCCTCCATAATTTTCTAAAACATATATCCCAAATTGAGCCCCACCCAATAGGCCGATGAGCGAAACTCCACACCCTCAAAGTAGTTGTTCGTGCGGGCGAAGTTACCCGTAAAGCGAGCGTCCAGCACCACGCTGTCGGAGATATTCACACCCACACCCACTGTATAGCCCGCCGTAGAGCGCAGACGACCAAACTCTACACGCTCACTGCCTGTGCTATATCGGCCCGTGCCTGCAAGCGACAAAACGGGTCCTGCATTAAAACGCATAGGCCACAAACCGCGGTATGAAAACATAATGGGAATCTCCATTATATTCGACTTCACATCGTAGGCCGCCTTGCTGTGTTTAGCCTCGATGTTGTTGGACAAATACGCCAACTCCATCTGCAATGCAAACGCATCGTACCAGCACAGAGACATCGTAAGCGCACCACGCACACCCAGCTTGGGTTGAAGCTGCACGCCCTCGGCCGACATAGCCATATAGGTCGCACCTGCCGATATACCCATCTCCATACGCTTGCGTGGGGAGTCGAAATAGTAGGACGACTGCGCCCAACCATTGCCAAGCGACAGCGCCGCGACAAGCAGAAGAATAACACGCCAAAACTTCATAAAACGCTTTTACGATACTTTGCAGAGTTTTAATATCTTTCAAAGATAACGATTTTTCAGCAAATGCCATATATATAAGTCTATTTATTTGATAAAACTTTTTTGTTACAATGGTTTTTCGTATCTTTGCCACGGATTATGCGGCTATCGCAACGGGTGCTGCAAGCCTTTGAATTGCGGGAAGTACGCAACAACGAACAGCGCAATAGCTACCTACCTGCAACCCTCGGAGCGCAGCGACCAAAGTCCCTGCCCGAGGCGGGGATTTAGGGGTGGGTCAGATTTGCAAATGCGTCTGGAAGACGCAAGGTATGCCTGCCGTAGCAAGATAACATAAATAATATTAGACTATAATAATTAACGAGATACAAAAATGAGCTTAGTAGCAATCGTAGGTCGCCCCAATGTGGGTAAGTCAACCCTCTTCAACCGCCTCGTAGGTCATCGTCAGGCTATCGTTGATGAGACTGCTGGTACAACACGCGACCGCCACTATGGTAAGACAGACTGGAATGGTAAGGAGTTTTCTATTATCGACACAGGTGGTTACGCCGTTAATACCGATGATATTTTCGAGGACGACATCCGCCGTCAGGTGATGCTCGCAATCGACGAAGCCGACCTTATCCTCTTTATGGTCGAGGTTAAGACAGGTGTTACGGACCTCGATATGATGATGGCCGATGTGTTGCGTCGTTCGGGCAAGAATGTTATTGTTGTCTGCAACAAGGTTGACAACTACGACCTTATCTACCAGTCGCACGAGTTCTACTCACTCGGCTTGGGCGATATTTTCTGCATCAGCTCTATGTCTGGTAGCGGTACGGGCGACTTGATGGACGAGATTCTCAAGCAGTTGCCCGAGGACACTAAGGCTGACGAGCTTGACGACCTGCCCCGCATCACCATCGTGGGCCGCCCCAATGTGGGTAAGTCATCGCTCACAAACGCATTGCTTGGCGAGGAGCGTAACATCGTGACCAACATTGCTGGTACTACACGCGACTCTATCCACACACGCTACAACAAGTACGGTATGGACTTCTACTTGGTAGATACTGCTGGTATGCGTAAGAAGGGTAAGGAGATGGAGGATTTGGAGTTCTACTCTGTGATGCGTTCTATCCGTGCCATTGAGAACTCTGATGTATGTATCTTGATGCTCGATGCTCAGCAGGGCTTGGAGTCGCAGGATTTGAATATCCACAACCTTATCGTTCGCAACCGCAAGGGTTGTGTTATCGTGGTTAACAAGTGGGATTTGATTGAGAAGGGTAACAACACGATGAAGGAGTGGAAGGAGTTCTTGGAGAAGAAGCTCGCTCCGTTCAACGATATACCCATCATCTTCACATCTGTATTGAACAAGCAGCGTATCTTGGAGGTGTTGCAGCAGGCTATCCGCGTATATAACTCACGCAAGCGCCGAATTCCTACACACGAGCTTAACGAATATATCCTGCCCATCATCGAGGATTATCCCCCCGCATCTACAAAGGGTAAGTATATCCGCATCAAGTACGCTACACAGCTTCCTACACCTACGCCGCAGTTTGCGTTCTTCGTGAACCTGCCGCAGTATATCAAGGAGTCATACCGTCGCTACTTGGAGAATAAGATGCGCGAACAGTGGGACTTCTCGGGTGTACCTATCCAGATCTATTTCCGCCAGAAATAATAGACCGCAATCAAATAGAAAAGGTGTTCGAAAATCGAACACCTTTTTTTGACAACTATTTTTGGAACTGCATAGTAAAGTTACGCAATACCCGCATAATGGGTCCTCGCACCAATTGGCAAACAGGAATAAACAGGCGGAACCACCAGTCGGGTACCTTGCAACGCTTACCACGGAACATAGCGTTGAGCGAACGGCGAGCGCAGCTGTCGGGCGACATCAGAATACCCGTACGCAAACCAAATCGCTGTAATTTGCGCGATAGGCCGTACAAATCGGTTGCAATACCCGCAGGACACACAGCCGTTACGGTCACACCTTTATCCTCAACCTCCTTAGAGAAGGCCACCGAGAAACTCTTCAAGTAGGCCTTGCTGGCGCTATACAACGACAAGCCCGGGTATGGCATCCAGATAGAGAATGATGACATATTCAGAATGCGACCACCTCCGCGCTTAATCATATCGGCTGCATAGAGTCGGCAGTTGAGTGTCGCCGTAATATCGTGCAGATAAATCATTCGCTGAATACGCTCGATGGGGGTATTCAAGATGTCGCAGAACGAGAATATTCCCGCATTGTTAATCAACACTTCTACCTTTATACCCTCAGCCTCGGTCCACGCGAACAGCTCCTCGGCAGCCGTGGGCGAAGCCAAATCCTTAACAAGCGTACGCACCCACACATTAGGCGATGCTGCACGCACCTCCTCAGCTGTCACATTTAATTCCTCCTCGACCGAAGCAACCATAAGTACATTATAGCCCATAGAGGCAAGGCGTAGGGCGTAACAACGACCTATACCCTTCGACGCACCCGTCACGAGTGCCGTCTTTGTGCCTGTTAAAACCTCTCCGCGACGCATTACAGACCAAGCTCTTTACGGATAACCTTCGGCAGATTATCGCAATGGTGACAACACTTCATATCCACAGAGTACATACGCGCAATGCAGTAATCCTTATGGTCGCAGCCCGAGCGTGTAGCCATATCGCCCGCAAGCATCTTATTCACGAATGCGGGGTCATTGATGAGCGCACGCGCCATCTGCACCATCTCGAAGCCCTCATCCAGCACCTTCTCGATACCCTCGCGCGACACCAAGCCACCAACATATACCAACGGACCCTTCAACGCTGCACGGAACTTCTTGGCATTCTCCAAGAAGAAGCACTCCTCGAAGTCGTACTGCTTAATCATCCACTGACCAAAGAGTGATACAACAATCTTCTGCAACCACTCGTTCCAACCCATATAGTAACCCATAGTCTTAGTCGGTATGCGACCACGCATCACAGCCATCGGGGCGCGCGACACGAAGCCTGACGAGAGGACAATACCGTGAACGCCAAACTTCTCAATCTGCTTAGCAATCTCGATTGACTCGGGTACCTGGATGCCGCCCTTGAAGCCGTCCTCCATATTGTGCTTGACAAGAACTGCCATATTGCACTTCGCAGCCTGCTCCATAACCTCCTCCAAGCACATATTCATAAAGCGCATACGGTTCTCTAACGAGCCACCAAACTCATCGCGACGACGGTTTGTCCACGGCGAGAGGAACTGCGAGATAAGGTATCCGTGACCTGCGTGTACCTCCACGCTATCGAAGCCCGCATTGTGAGCCGTCTTTACCGCAGTACCGAAATCCTTTGCCATCTCGGTAAGCTCCGATGCTCGCAACTTGCGGTGGAAGGTAGGCGAGTAGAGGTTAAAACCATTAGATGCCGACACGGGGAAGCAACCCGCCGTAGACCAGTGAGTCATATTACCGCAGTGGCCAATCTGAATACCCACGGCAGCACCCTCCTTATGCACAGCATCGGTAATATCGCGCAGGGCGGGTACAATCTCGTCGCGCAACCAGAGCTGCGAGTTGAACGAGATACCGCTACGGTTCACCGAGGCGTAGGCCAGCGTAGTCATACCCACACCACCCTTGGCAACACTTGTATGATAATCTTTCAACGCCTGCGTAGGGCCGAATTCCTTACCCATAGACTCGAAGGCAGCCGAACGAATTGTACGGTTGCGCAGGGTTATGGGACCCATCTTATAAGGCGTGAAAAGCTTAGAGTCTTTTATGTCTTTCATAACTTTATACTTTCTAATATATAAACGGAATTATACGCTTGCGGTTAAGCGATGTAAACTCCTCACCAAACTCCTTCTTATATCGCTTATACAAAGATGCCGAGCGCGGTGCGAGGTTAGCAAATGTCCACAGCACGAACACTGCTCCTGCCCACGACCACGACGCAATAGCGAAGCCTGTCCACTCGACCAGCTCGCCAAAGTAGTTTGCCGACGATACATAGCGGAACATACCTCCCTTGGGGATATAGTGCTTCGTGTCGCCCGGCTTGCGCAGGTGGCGAATGATGTAGTCGGCCTGCCAATTGATAAACATACCGGCAAAGAATACCGCCACACCGATATATATAAAGGGTTTAGAGAACCAATCAGCGTAATAATTCTCGGGCGCAAGGAAGAATATCCAGCCACCCTGCATCAATGCGTTGAGAGTGTTGAAAATCATACCCATAAGCACAATACCGAGCGGCATCTTTGAGTTTCCGCGCATCAGGAGCGGGAAGATAAACGAACGCTGGAAATAGTGCAGCTGGAAAATAGCAAAAAGCACCAACGGCACCACATCCCACTGACGCTCCGACATAGCCCACAATGCGCACATCGCCACAAACACGGGCGACTCCATCAGCACCCAGCCAATCTTGTTGGGCACGGGAGGGCCATAACGACGGTCGAAGAGGTAGCCGTAGCCAGCCTCAAAGAATTGGAGAGCAACAAACACCACCACCGCAACAGCCGACATTACGAGTAGGAATATATTGTATGATTCGATTGAAAATCCCATAAACACGCATTTTTTATCAACGGATGCAAAGTTACTAAAATTTATATAGTTTTTTCACTCCACTGATACTTTTTGCACTTTTAGGTATAAACATTGGACAATTTGAACAAAAAAAAGGTTGCCGATGTTCTCGGCAACCTAAATATGTATTACTAATAAATTGTATCAAACGAAGGTTTTCAAGACTTGCAAAACCCGAGAAACCGCAGTTTACTGAGTGTAAATAAGGATTTCGAGGGTGAGCGTAACGCCGAAAACTCCGTATTAGACAATTTACTTAACGAATGTAGCGTTCTTCAAATATGCAGCACTCTTAGCTACACCCTCCCACATTGTTACGATACGAGCAGCCTTATCCTCGTCCTTAGGACCGCGGGGCATCTCCTGCTCAACAACAAAATCGCTGTAACCGTTAGCGTAGAACTGGTTGAAGATAGCCTCGAAGTCAATCTTACCGCTATCGCCGATTACAAGGTCATCCTTGATGTGGAGCATCTGGATACGGTTGGGGTACTTCTTCAAGTAGTCAACGGGGTTCTTACCACCCTTAGTTGTCCAGTATACATCCATCTGGAAGAATACTGACTCGGGGTCGGTGTTCTCAATCATATACTCCCACTTAACCTGGTTGTCAACAACCTCATACTCAAAAGCGTGGTTGTGGTAGCCGAGCTTCAAGCCATACTCCTTAGCCAAAGCACCAACCTTGTTGAAGTAGTCGCAAACAGCCTTCAAATCCTCAATAGTCTCGCCGAGCTTGAAGCTGGGGATAACGCAATACTTAGCACCCATAACATTCAAACCCTTGAAAACCTCTTTCCACTGCTCCATAATCTCAGCCTCCTTCTCGGGATCCATACCGATTGAGTGGTGAGTAGAGATAATCTTCAAGCCGTGCTTGTCGCACAATGCCTTGAACTCCTCAGCGGGCAAACCGAAGCACTGGGGGCTACGCAATGTCTCAACAACATTGTAACCTGCGGCTGCAACCTTAGCCAAAGATGCGTCAACATCCTTCATATCCTGATTTACAGAATACAACTGAAGACCAATCTGCTTCTCGGCGGGAGCGCAAGAAACAAACATAGATACTGCTGCCAAAGCAACGACAGCAAAAGAGAATAACTTTTTCATTTACTTAAATATTTAAATTGGTTTATAGTTAAAATTTCTATAATCAACGACTTATGCACCATCAGCGCGTATAACGCATAATGCACTATACAAAAATACTAATTTATTATCAAATTCAAATATTTCCCGACAAAATTCCTCAAAAAAAAGGGGTGAAATAGCCTCTTTGCGCCCAGCCCAGAGGTCGATTATTGCCATTAGATGAAAAAAAGCACCCAAAAGCGTCAAATTGACACTTATTTTTATTACATTTGCGTGAATTTTTGAAACATTAACTCAATTAAAAAATAACACACTATGAAAGAGGCTATTGCTATTCTCACAGGTGGCGGTCCGGCACCGGGTATGAACACAGTTGTCGGCAGCGTTGCTAAGACATTCCTTGCTAAGGGTTATCGCGTAATCGGTTTGCATTACGGTTATTCAGGTCTTTTCAACTCTAATCCCCGTTTCGAGGATTTGGATTTCGTAAAGTCTGACTTCATCTTCAATCAGGGTGGTTCTTACCTTACTATGAGCCGTTTCAAGCCCACAGACAAGGACTTCGAGGAGAACTTCAACCTTTCATTCTTCCAGGACAACAACATCAAGTTGTTGGTAACTGTTGGTGGTGACGACACTGCTTCAACAGCTAACCGTATCGCTAAGTTCTTGGAGGCTAAGCAGTACCCCATTGCTAACATCCATGTTCCCAAGACTATCGACAACGACCTTCCTTTGCCCGCAGGTTCACCCACATTCGGTTATCAGTCAGCTAAGGAGGGTGGTACCGTTATCGGTCGTGCCGTTTACAATGACGCTCGCACATCGGCTAACTGGTTTGTTGTAGCAGCTATGGGTCGTTCGGCTGGTCACTTGGCATTCGGTATCGGCTCTGCTTGCCACTATTCTATGATTGTTATCCCCGAGATGTTCAACAAGACTGAGATTACTATCGAGAAGATCGTTAACTTGGTTATCTCTTCAATCATCAAGCGTAAGATTATGGGCATCGAGTACGGTGTTGCAATGATTTCTGAGGGTGTATTCCACGCTCTTTCTGATGAGGAGATTCGCAACTCAGGTATCAACTTCACTTACGACGACCACGGTCACCCCGAGCTCGGTAAGGTATCTAAGGCTAACATCTTCAACGAGTTGTTGGAGAACAAGTTGAAGGCTCTTAACATCAAGGTTAAGTCTCGCCCCGTTGAGATTGGTTACGAGGTTCGTTGCCAGACTCCTATCGCTTACGACTTGGTATACTGCTCTGAGTTGGGTATGGGTGTTTACAAGCTCTTCTCTGAGGGTAAGACAGGCTGTATGGTTTACATCTCACAGGACGGTTTCGTATCTCCTCTCTACTTGAAGGATTTGCAGGATCCCACAACAGGCAAGATTCCTCCCCGTCTCGTAAATGTAGAGTCAGACAAGATTCAGCAGGTTATCAACAACCTCTTGCACTACGTAACTCCCGAGGATTACGAGGCAGCAAAGGCTTATGTTGCTAACCCCGAGGCTTACGACTTCAAGAAGATTTTGGAGTGGTAATATAACTCACTAAAAATAGTAAAGACCGTCTTCTCAGACGGTCTTTTTTATTTAAACTCCAATTCCAACTGTATTTTAGGATGCAGGTTCACCACCTCGAGACGTTGCTTGCGGGCGCGCTTGACGGTGTAGGCTGTGCCACCACGACTGCGGCCGTCCCACCACGCAACAATCACCGCTGCGTTATCCACCAAAAAGTCGTTGCGGCGCATATAGGCCATCTTATCATTCTCACCCACGACTACCCTCTCGTCGGCCGCCTCAATCACAGCATCGTACTGCGCCACATCTTCCGCCCTAAACAACTCACGAAACTCGGCAAACGGCTCCACGGCCACAAGTTCAACATCAGCCTTCTCGCGCTTCAACTCCGCCACCGCTCGTCCCGCCGCAAGGTCGAAGCCCCACGCCATACCGCACAGAAAGCGAGTCATACCCTGCTCGTAGAGGTAACGCACAAGTGCGCGCAGCTCATCGTCGGCCACGGCATTGTATGTGCGGTGTCCTGTGAAAGCCACGCTGCGGTTACGCGCAGGCAGGAGGTCTTTAATGTCGTTCATCGCAAAAATAAAGAGTGTTAATTGTACAAATATATCCCTCTGGCGCGGATTTTGCAACTTTCATCTACGAATTCTAAAATTAAAATGCGTTATGAAACACTCTGTTTGTACTCTTGTATCTTTTTTGGGCGGTATGCTCGTCGGCTCGGTTGTAACTATGCTCGTGACACCTCAGTCAGGTCCCGAGTTACGCAATAAAATCCGCGATTATGTCGACCAAGAGGCCGAGAAGATTCGCTGCCACTGCAATGATGAGAAGTAGTTAAAAGCTCTCAAAAAAAACGACTGAACTACAAGTTACTAAACGACAACCTCACAATGGACGACAACAAACTCCCCGTCGGCTCGGTGCTGACACCGCTGATTTGCTTTGCCATAACAACCACAATGGCGATAATACTGCTGGTGGCAACACTCGTAATGTGGATAGCCGAGATAACAGGCTCGGCAACACTATCGACACTCATCGTCGGCTGTGGATTTTTGTTTGTGGCGTGGCTCATATATATATTGTCCGTCAAGCGTTGTATCGCCTACTTCCGCGACCGCTTGGACACTGTGTACGATGTGGCTTACTCAATACGCAACGGCTACAAAGTAGCATTGAGGTTTTTCAGTTCGTTTGTGGGCGAAATCTTGCAAAAGTAAGCGCCAAGGGGTCGGCTTCGGTCGGCCCCTGTTTTTTGCACCATCACCATCTTTGCAAAAAAAGAGGTTACCTTGTTAAAGATAACCTCATTGTTCGTATGTGCACTTATTTAGAACTGCTCCTGCACCTCCGAGATAAGTGTAATATCCTCAGCCGTTGAGTTCATCACATACGCCTCAGCGCCAACGATGTAAGCCTCGGCCAACTTGGCATATACCTTAGCGTCCGATGCATACTCCTCGACCTGAGTGGCCTGCTGAGCCAAAAGGTATGTGATGATAAGATGACCCGAACACTCCACCAAGCGGCGTGCATGGAAATCCTTGAACTGCGCCGTCTCCTTGCTCACCTGCTCGACATAGGCTACCATAGCCTCCACGCGAGCGCGCAGAGCCTGCATCTTCTCAACGATGGGCTGCATAGCCTCCGAGTACTCCTGCTGCTCGTAGCGCATCATCTGCTCCATAAAAGTGCCCTTCGTCACGGCATTGATAGCCGCCACAACCTGCAACTGCGAAGTACCCTCGTAGATATTCATAATACGCGCATCGCGATACAGACGCTCACAAGCGTAGTCCTTCATATAACCCGAGCCGCCGTGCACCTGAATAGCATCGTAAGCCAACGAATTGGCATACTCCGAAGCAATGAGCTTCACCAGCGGCGTATAGCCATCGGCCAGGCGGTTGTAGAACTTCATCTCCTGACGCTCCTCGGGCTCTAACGCGCGCTCGTGAGAGATGTGGGCATACTGCTTGTAAATCTCAACAAAGCGGCTTGTCTCGTAGAGCAACGCACGCGCACCACGCAGGCGCGCACGCATATTTGTAAGCATCTCCGATATTGCGGGGAACTTGACGATATCCTTACCGAACTGCTGACGCTCGTGGGCATACTTCAACGCCTCGCGGTATGCAGCCTCGCAAAGACCTACCGACTGCGCACCGATACCCAGACGCGCTGCGTTCATCAGCGACATAACATACTTGATAAGGCCCATCTTGCGGTCACCCACCAACTCGGCGGGAGCATCGGTAAAGACCAACTCGCAAGTGGGTGAACCCTTGATACCGAGCTTATTCTCTATGCGGCGCACCTTCATACCGCCGTTGCGTCTGTCGTGAACGAGCAATGATAAACCGCGCGCATCCTTCGTGCCCTCCTCGGTACGAGCCAACACCAGCGAGATATCGCCATCGCCATTGGTGATAAAGCGCTTAACGCCATTTAGCAACCAAGTTTGGCGCTCCTCCGACCAAGTAGCCTTCAACATTACAGCACCCAAATCAGAGCCTGCATCGGGCTCAGTGAGGTCCATAGCGCAGGTTGCACCCTCGCTCACCCAAGTAAGATACTTCATCTTCTGCTCCTCGGTTGCAAACTCGTTGAGTGTCTCGGCGCAATCCTGCAAGCCCCAGATATTCTCGAAACTTGCATCGGCGCGCGACACCATCTCATTGGCCATAACGAAGCACAGAAGCGGGAAATTCAAGCCCTTGAAGCGACGAGGGAGTGTAATACCACTCAGTCCGGCATCGTTCACAGCCTTCATATTCTCAACCGTACCCGAAGCGTACTCTACCCTGTCGTTCACTACGCGAGGACCTTCGTGGTCGACACCCTCGGCATTGGGAGCAATGACATCGGCACATACGCCACCGATAATCTCCATAACGCGCAGATAAGAGTCCATAGCGTCCTCAAAATTCTGCGGAGCATAATCGTAGAGCTCCTTATCGGCAAAGCCGCGCTCCTTCAACTCCACAATCTTACGCATCAGCGGATGCGAAAGGTGGTACTGCAAATCCTTATTATCTAAAAAGAAATTAGCCATCTCTACTTTGAGTTTTGCTTGTAATACTTAATCATCTTGGGGATGACATCATTCACATCGCCCGTGATTGCATAGTCGGCAATCTTATTGATAGGAGCCTCGGGGTCGTTGTTGATTGCAATAATCATTGACGACTCGTCCATACCTGCCGTATGCTGAATCTGACCCGAGATACCGCAAGCAATATACAACTTGGGACGAACCGTAACACCTGTCTGACCAATCTGACGCTCGTGCTCACAGAAGCCAGCATCAACAGCAGCGCGCGAAGCACCGACCTCGCCACCAAGCACCTCGGCCAAGTCGAAGCAGAGCTTGAAGTTCTCCTTAGAGCCCATACCGTAACCACCTGCCACGATAACACTTGCGCCCTTGATATTAATCTTGCGCTCCTCCATCTGGCGGTCGATGATAGTTACAGCCAAATCTGCATCCGAGATATACTCCTTCCACGCGATTGTCTTCACCTCGCCAGCAGCGGGTATTGTCACCTCCTGCTTACGCATCACGCCCTCACGAACGGTAGCCATCTGGGGACGGCAGTCGGGGTTTACGATGGTGGCGATAATATTACCGCCAAATGCGGGACGAATCTGGTAGAGGAGATTCTCATACTCCTTGCCTGTCTTAGCATCCTTATGCGGGCCAATCTCCAACTGCGTACAGTCGGCTGTAAGACCACTATGCAGCGCCGACGACACACGCGGAGCGAAATCACGACCCACGGGTGTAGCACCAAACAAAACAATCTGCGGCTGCTCGGCCTTAATCAGGCTGCACAGCGTAGATGTATGAGGCAGCGTACGGAAGGGGGCAAAAATCTCATCATCGGCAACCCATACGGTATCGGCGCCGTACTTTGCGAGCTCCTGCTCCACACCGGCCACCTTATGACCGATAACCACGGCCTCCAACTTAACAGCTAACTTATCGGCCAGCTCACGACCTTTGGTCAGGAGCTCCAAGCTTACATCGGCAATCACGCCCTCTTCGAGTTCGATATATACAAATATATTGTTCATACTCTTACATTCGATTAACCGAGCGTGTGGCTCGCAATAAGTTCAACCATAAGTTCATTTATATCCTCGTCCGAAGCACTCAGATGCTTAGCCTCCTTGGCTTGGAAGACGACATTCTCAATCTTCTTAACCTTCGTGGGCGAGCCCGAAAGACCCAACTGCTGCTCGTCGCAGACGATATCAGCGGCTGTAAGCTCCACAATCTTCAAGTAGTCGCGCTCCGCAACCATCTTGGCAGCCAGCGACTCGGGGTCGGCAGCAACCTCGGTGGGAATCATAGCATACTTATACTTCATCACCAGACGAGCATTCTGCGGGCGCACCTCGGCAGCCGATGAGTTTACTGTAATAACGGCAGGAATGGGACACTCAACACTCTCCACACCACGCTCCAAGCGGCGGCGAACAACGAGCGTAGACTCCTTAACCTGCTCGACACACTCGGCATAGGTAACCTGCGGCAAACCCAACTTCTCGGCAACCTGAGGACCTACCTGAGCCGTATCGCCGTCGATAGCCTGACGGCCTGCAATTATAACATCGGCGCCAATTGTTTTCAGCGCGCACGAAAGAGCATACGATGTAGCCAATGTATCCGAGCCAGCGAACTTACGGTCGGTCAAAAGATAACCGCCATCGGCGCCACGGAACATTGCGTCACGGATAATGTCGGCAGCACGGAAAGGACCCATAGTAAGAATATGTACCGTAGAGCCCACGCACTCCTCTTTCAAGCGGAGTGCCAACTCCAAGGCATTCAAATCTTCGGGATTGAAGATAGCTGGCAGTGCTGCACGATTGACTGTACCCTCGGGTGTCATCGCGTCCTTACCCACATTGCGGGTATCGGGCACCTGCTTGGCCAATACAACAATTTTTAATGCTTTGTTCATTACTCTAAAATGGTTAGTTAATGGATTCACCGCGACAGTAAACCCCTCTATATACGGAAAAATGCACGAAAAAGTACATTCACTCAACACTTTCTCACCCAAAAGCACAACCTACGCGACTAAGTGGCACTTCAAGTAATTAAATGTCGACCGAAGCCTTATTCGGGCATTTATCCGTTTTTATCTATCAATTATCGTACGATAGTCTCGTCACGGTCGGGACCTACCGAGATAATCTTCACAGGCACACCTGTCTCGCGCTCAATGAACTCGACATAGGCCTTGAACTCGGCGGGGAAATCCTCGTAGCGACGAACCTTGCAGATATCGCTCTTCCAACCAGGGAACTCGGTGTAAACGGGCTCAACATTACCCGTAACCTCGTAAGGGAAGTAATCTACAAGCTCACCATCAACACGATATGCGGTAGCAACCTTGATGGTATCGAAGTCGTTCATTACATCTGACTTCATCATAATCAACTGCGTAACGCCGTCGACCATAACCGCATATTTGAGTGCTACCAAGTCGAGCCAACCGCAACGACGCGGACGACCTGTAACAGCACCAAACTCGTGACCGATGCGGCGCAACTCCTCACCTACCTCGTCAAAGAGCTCAGTGGGGAAAGGACCGCTACCTACGCGTGTGCAGTAGGCTTTGAAGATACCGTATACATCGCCAATCTTTGTGGGCGCGACACCCAAACCTGTACAAACACCGGCGCATACAGTATTAGACGATGTTACGAAGGGATATGTACCGAAGTCCACATCCAACAACGAACCCTGTGCACCCTCGGCCAAGATGGGCACCTCCTCGTCGATATATTTGTTTACAACATGCTCGCTATCGATAAACTGGAAGCCACGCAGGTAGTCAACACCCTCCATCCAAGTCTTCTCGTACTCTGTTACATCGTACTCGAAGCCCTCGTACTGTGAGAGCATATCCTCGTGCTTCTGCTTCAACTTGTTGTAACGGTCGATGAAATCCTCAGCCAACACATCGCCAAAGCGCAAACCGTTACGGCCTGTCTTATCCATATAAGTAGGGCCAATACCCTTCAAAGTCGAACCAATCTTCGACTTACCCTTAGCAGCCTCGCTGGCAGCATCCAACATACGGTGTGTGGGAAGAATGATGTGTGCCTTCTTCGAGATGAGCAACTTCTGCTGCACAGGGATACCCTGCGCTGCAATATTTTTAAGCTCCTCTGTAAGACTCACGGGGTCTACAACCACACCGTTACCTATGATATTGATAGAGCCATCGCGGAAGATGCCCGAAGGTACGGTACGCAAAACAAAACTCTTATCGCCGAAATGCAACGAATGGCCGGCGTTAGGACCACCTTGGAAGCGCGCTACGACAGTATAGTTAGGTGTCAACACATCGACAACCTTACCCTTGCCTTCGTCACCCCACTGCAATCCGAGAACTACATCTACTTTTTTCATTTATATTATCTTTAACGCAAAAGACATTTTTTGCACTCAAAGGTACTCATTTTTTTCTTTTCACAACTATTTTGTCGGTGGAATTTATCAACAGGTTATTAAAACTCCGCTTTTGTGGCAAAAATATCATATGTGACGGCGTATTTGCAAAAAGAAAACGGCACCCGCTTGGGTGCCGCATATAAATTAATATTTTCTAGTTTTTGTATTTCTCCCAAATCTTGTATCTCTATTGAAATAAATTTACACGACTTGCAGTCTTTTCGCATCGTACCGAAACAATATCTCCATCTTTATCAATAGTTACAAATACATCTTCTTTTTGAGGCCTCTCAAAATCTGAATATACATAATACCCATCCAACTCCCATCTAAAAATATAGGGATACATCGCTTTTTCACTTTTACTAGAACCCATACTATCAAAAGATGAAGTATCACCATCATACAAATATATCAATTTCATTTCATATTCTCTCCCACGAAAATAGAGCGGAAAAGTCTTTATATGACGGCCATCAACAGGAACCGTCGATACAGAAAATACATTATAACCAACACCCGGATGAAACCACACTTTTCTAATCTCCGCCAATTGTCCTTCGTAATAAAGTAACGGATTTTCAAGATATTCATCATTGTAGCAGGGCACAGGCCAAGTTGCCATATCATCTATATCAATCAATTCATTGCCTTGTTCATCCATAAAATAGAATGCAACCGAATTACCTCTCCACGACTCTCTATTTCCTTCACTATCTGCCTCTAAATACCATCCATCAGGGAGATTTTTCGGCAACTTCTTATGTATAAAACGAGCAAAATACTTTTCGGGAGCCTCTGAATCGAACTTTCCACAGGCAGTTACACAAAATAAAGACAAAGCCAATACTATAAGCCAAAATCTTCTCATAACACAACTGTTTTAAGTTAAACAATATCCTCGCTATAAAGTTATGAAATAATTTTCAATTATTGACAAAATTTTTCTTTTTGCACAAAAAAAATAAGGGCACAAAACAACAAATTGTTTGCGCCCCATTATGTTTAGGGAAATGTATAAATTCAACCTTACTTCTAACTACATATCGTCCTCGTCCTCCATCGAAGTGTCCTGAATCTCGTCAGCGCCCTTCAAATCGTCATCGCCGTAGAAGTCGTCGTCCATACCGTCATCGGCAGAGTCGTCAATCTTAACATCAATCTTTACCAAATACGAAATATCCTCGGTCTCGTAGGGTACGACATAGAAAAAGTCGCCATTGGGTTTATCAATACGCGTCATAACCTCCGCATAACCGCGGGGATAAAGGGCCTTAACCTCCTCCTGCTGCTCAGTTGAGAGGTTATTAAAACTGGTTACAAGTCGTTTCTTCGTGTTATTTTGTGCCATATTTACCGAAATTTTCTGCAAGTATAAGCAAAATTTACATATCCGACCAAATATTGATATTTTTTTTGCATTTTTTTTATTTTTCGCTGTTGTTACAAACAAAATATGTACCTTTACCATTCAATTTACCCTTAATTATGAGTGCAGAGATAAGAATCAAGGAGTTACGCGAAAAACTCAACTACCTCAACTATAAATACTATGTTGAGGCCACACCCATAGCATCGGACTATGAGTTCGATACGCTTATGCGCGAACTTCAAGATTTAGAGGCACTTCATCCCGAATTTGACGACCCCAACTCACCCACTCGCCGCGTAGGTAGCGATTTAACGAATGCTTTTCGCAGCGTGAAGCACGCCTACCCTATGCTCTCGCTCTCGAACACCTACTCGCTCGAAGAGCTGCACGAATGGATTGAAAAGACGAAAAAGGAGGTCGGCGAGGAGGTAGATTTCGACTGCGAACTTAAATACGACGGCACGGCCATCTCGCTCACATACGAGAACGACCGCCTCGTGCGCGCGGTGACACGCGGTGACGGAACGCAGGGCGACGATGTTACGGAGAATATTCGTACTATAAAATATATTCCGTTGGAGTTGCAGACACCCAGCGGACTTGCCTCGTTTGAGGTGCGTGGCGAGATTTTTATGACCTACACCACCTTCGACCGCCTGAACAAGGAGCGTGAGGAGGCTGGCGAGCAGCTCTTTGCCAATCCGCGCAATGCGGCGGCAGGAACGCTCAAACTGCAACAGTCGAAAATCGTAGCCAAGCGCAATCTGCAATTCACAGCCTATCAGTTGGAGGGACACGATTTGCCCTTTGCCTCGCACTCGCAGAGTATGGAGGCACTGCGCCAATGGGGATTTCCCGTATCGACAGCGACCCTCGACTGCTACGACACAGCCGAGATAGATAATTATATAAACCGCTGGGACGAGGAGCGTCACGACTTCTCGACACCAATTGACGGCGTGGTAATCAAGGTAAACAGCTACGCTGCACGCCGCGCACTTGGTCGTACATCGAAGGCGCCGAAGTGGGCCGTGGCCTACAAGTTCAAGGCCGAACAGGCGCTGACCAAGCTCCTCAGCGTGACATTTCAGGTGGGCCGCACGGGAGCCATCACACCCGTTGCCAACCTCGCACCCGTACACCTTGCAGGCACTACGGTCAAGCGTGCAACACTGCACAATGCCGACCAGATAGCGGCGCTGGATTTGCGCGTGAGCGATATGGTCTATGTGGAGAAGGGAGGCGAGATTATCCCCAAGGTTACGGGCGTGGAGTTCAGCGAGCGAGCAGCCGACAGTCAGCCTTTGGAGTATATAACCACCTGCCCCGAGTGCGGAACTGAGCTGGTGCGCTACGAGGGCGAGGCGAAGCACTACTGCCCCAACCAGAGCGGTTGCCGTCCGCAGATTTTGGGACGAATCATACACTTTATTCGTCGCAAGGCGATGAACATTGAGAGCTTGGGCGAGGAGACTGTTGAGTTGTTATTCGACAGTGGACTGATTGGGTGTCTTGCTGATATTTATGACCTGCGTGCCGAGCAGTTGGCCGTACTACCGCGCTTAGGCGAGAAGTCGGCTGCAAACATCATACAGAGCATTCGCACATCTACGCAAGTGCCTTTCCACCGCGTTTTGTTTGCGCTGGGAATACGCTTCGTGGGCGAGACCACAGCAAAATATCTGGCCGCACATTTCCGTTCTATGGACGCTGTGATGGCTGCCACACGCGAGCAACTTATCGAGGCCGAGGAGGTGGGCGAAAAGATTGCCGACTCGATTGTGGATTACTTTGCCGACGAGAAGAATCGTGATATAATTGAGCGTCTGCGCAGTGCAGGATTACAGTTTGAGGCGGAGCAGAGCAACGCAATTTCCGACTCGCTGGCAGGCTTGAACTTCGTTATCTCGGGTTCGTTTGCCGACCACTCGCGCGACGAGTTGAAGGCCTTAATAGAGGCTCACGGCGGGAAGAACTTAGCGGCCGTGTCAGCCAACACATCATATCTGCTTGCAGGAGATAAGATAGGTCCATCGAAGTTGCAGAAGGCGACAAAGTTGGGCGTGAAGATAATCTCGGAGCAGGAGTTTATGGCGATGATTGGCGATAACCCCGTAGCAATCCCAGAGGACAAAGCCGAGGAGCAGCCAAAGACTCAGACACCCATACAGGGCTCACTATTTTAATGATAAACAAAAGAACTAAATAGATTATGAAAAGACACAAACTCAGCGGCGTAGGTGCTGCTATGATAACACCTTTCAAGAGCGATTTCTCGTGCGACTGGGAGACGCTCGGTCGTATGATTGACTATGTTATTGATGGTGGCACAGACTATATAGTAGCACTTGGTACAACAGCCGAGACCCCCACTTTGACTCCCGACGAGAAGAGCGAGATTGTACGCTTCACACGCGAGCGCATCGCTGGCCGTGTGCCCTTGGTTGTGGGTGCAGGAGGTAACGACACACGCAAGGTTATCAGCCAGATAAACGAGATGGACCTCGAAGGCGTAGAGGCTCTGCTCAGCGTGACACCCTACTACAACAAGCCTTCGCAGGAGGGATTGTATCGCCACTTCAAGGCTGTGGCCGAGTCATCGCCCCGCCCCATTATCCTCTACAATGTACCCGGACGCACGGGTGTGAATATGACAGCCGAGACCACCTGCCGTCTTGCAGCCGATGTGGAGAATATCATTGGTATAAAGGAGGCATCGGGTAAGATTGACCAGATTGACCAGATTATAAAGAACCGCCCGAAGGATTTTCTTGTTCTCTCGGGTGACGATGGTATGACCGTAGATGTTATGCGCAAGGGTGGCAATGGCGTTATCTCGGTTGCCGTAGATGCCTTCCCCAAGCGTTTCTCGCATGTGGTATATCTGGCAAGTCAGGGACTCTTCGACCGTGCCGAGGAGGCTTACGCTCCGCTTCACGAGGCGGTGTGCGCACTCTTCGAGCAGGGCAACCCCACAGGCGTGAAGGCCGCACTGAATATTCTTGGCCAAATCGACAATGTATTGCGTCTGCCGCTTGTTCCCGCAACAGATTTGTTGATGAAAAAGTTAGAAAGATTGATTCGCGAACACGAATTGTGCTAATCGTGCGTTATACAAATAAAAAACCTGTATGAAACGACTTATCTTAGCGCTAATGTTGCTGATACCAGCTCTCGGCTGGGCGAAGATTCCTGATGAGGAGGATATACTCCGCAAGATTATGGATGGCTCATCGCCCTACTACTACGCCAACTTGCAGATGCGCTACAACAACTTGGAGCAACTCACCGATGAGGATTATCACTACCTCTACTACGGCTACGCATACCACGAGAATTACAGACCAACGGCCACAAACAAGGCTGTTGACGACCTCTACGCCTCGATGGTTGGCCTCGATGTAGATAACCCCGACCAGAAGCAGATTGATTACATCATATCGGTCTGCAACGACGCTATGCTCATCGACCCATTCAACCCCACCACGCTCAATATGTTGGTATATGCCTACGGTGCGCGCGGTGACAAGGCTAAGGAGGAGGCATATTTCCGCCATCTGCAAGGTGTGCTGAGTACGATTATGAGTTCGGGCGATGGCCGTTCGGAGAAGTATCCTATGCATATTATTATGTTCTCACACGCAGTAGATGTCGTAGCCTCGATGGGTGTTAATGCAAGACGCGCCGAGATTATCAGCCGCAATGTGGAGTATATTCCGTTGGTGGAGCCTCGCAAGGTTCCCGATGGCAAAATCCGAGGATTTTACTTCGATTATAGCCGCATATATCGTAACAAACCCGATGATGTAACTTTCAAGAAGAAGCGCACTTGGCAGTTTAACAACCTCGGAGTGAAAGAGTATAAATAACCCGCTATGAAATCTCTAATAAGAAGCCTTATTGCAATAGCCGTAATCTGCTCGATATTTATTGGTTGCGAGGAGTGTCGAAAAAAGGACAACACCCCTCCGCAGACAATCATCGCATATATGGCAGGTGTAGACCTTAGCGGCTATTTTCGTATGAACCGCGACTCTATAAAGATGGCTCTGAGCAGAGATATCCAGGGTAAGAGTCGTGTAGTGGCACTCTATCAAACCAACAAGACAACGGCTGAACTTGTCGAGTTCTATTTCAAAGATGAACTTTGTCAGGAGAGGATTCTCGCCACATACCAGCTACCACAGACAATGAATGCCACCGAGCTGGGATTTATCCTCTCGGATATTATCGAGCGCACACCATCGAAGTCGCATAGCCTCATAATTGGCTCACACGGCCTGGGTTGGATACCTATTGGTGCACAGCCGCACGGCACAGAGGCGCATCTGGGCACAGGCAAGACCAGTGGCGGAGTGACACACGAGGAGTTGTGGGAGCCGAAGGGTGATATTGTTACGCGCTACTTAGGCGAGGATAGCAACCCTCAAAACCGCTTTGACACAACAGATTTGTCGGAGGCACTTGCTGCAACGGGTGTAAAGTTGGATTATATTATATTCGATGCCTGCTTTATGTCTAATGTGGAGGCGGCATACGACCTGCGCGAGAATACAAAGTATATAATCGGCTCGCCCCACGAGATTATGGGTGATGGATTCCCCTATGCCGATATTATACCGCTGCTACTCATCAATAATGGCGCGTCGTACGACTTGGACGAGGTGTGCTACAAATTTAATGAGTACTACGCTATCCACGAGGGACGCTCGGGAAGCATTGCTCTTATCGACTGTGCACAGTTAGATGGCTTGGCACAGACTATGAAGAGTGTAAACTCCTCAGCACAAAAGGATTTCCACATAGACCAGATACAGACCTATGAGGGTCAGCAGAGCCATATCTTCTTCGATTTAGGTGACTATGTAAATAAGATATGCGACAATGAGTCTGCAAGAAAATCCTTCAACGAGCAACTCGCTCGCACGGTGATAAGCAAATATACGCTCGACAGTTTCTATTCAAGATATGGCGGAAGCGGAGTGTATAAGATAAAATCATTCTCAGGGCTTAGCACCTCAGAGCCATCGTCGTTGTATCGCTCGGCATACCGCGAGACGGCGTGGTACAAGGCTACACATTAAGACAAAAAAAAGAGGCGTTTGCCTCTTTTTTTTATTCATATCTACCGCTCTTCAAACGGTCAACCTCCTCACGAGTAAGGAAACGCCACTGACCTCGTTTAAGGTTCTTCTTGGTAATACCTGCGTAGTATACGCGGTCGAGCTTCTGCACGGTGTAACCCAAGTGCTCGAAGATACGGCGCACGATACGGTTACGACCCGAGTGAATCTCGATGCCTACCTCCTTCTTGCTCTCGCCCACATAGGCTACCTCGTCAGCGTAAATCTCGCCATCTTCGAGAGTGATACCCTCGGTGATAAGCTCCATATCGGCACGAGTGAGAGGCTTGTCGAGTGACACCTGATAAACCTTCTTCTTCTCCAACGAGGGGTGTGTCAGCTGACGCGTTACATCGCCATCGTTGGTAAAGAGCAACAGACCGAGTGAGTTCTTATCCAAACGACCTACGGGGTAGATACGCTCCGAGCAAGCATCCTTCACAAGCTCCATAACGGTCTTGTCGGCGTGAGGGTCCTCCAATGATGTAACATATCCCTTAGGCTTGTTGAGCACCAAGTACACCTTCTTCTCGCCCTGCACCTTCGAGTCGTTGAACTTAACCTCGTCGGTAGAACGCACCTTTGTACCCAACTCGGTTACAATCTGGCCATTAACGGTTACCAAACCTGCTGTGATGAAATCATCAGCCTCGCGGCGTGAGCAGAGTCCCGACTGAGCCAAGAAGCGGTTCAAACGCATCTCACCGGGCTGCTTTGCAGCATACTTGGGATATGAACGCTCGCCGTCACCTGCACGGAAAGGCTTACGACCACCCTTGAAACCGCCACGGCCCTGCTCCGAACGGCCCTTAAAGTCGCGGCTCTTGAAATCGCGACCGCCATCGCGGCCAGCGAAGCCACGCTCCTCGCGCTGAGTATCTGCACCCTCGCCAAAGCGATTGCTACCAAACTTCTTATTACCATAACCCTCCTGACGGCCACCAGAACGGCCTGCACCATCGAAGCGGTTGCCACCAAAGCGGGGCTTCTCACCATGCGGTGAACGCTCATCGCGGAACGAACGCTCTGAACGCTCGCCAAAAGAGCGACGCTCGTCGCGCTCACCAAATGAGCGACGCTGCTCACGCTGCTCGCCTTTCAGACGGTTGTCTGCCGAAAAATTGGGGTTGTATGAGGCACGATGGCCCGACTCCTTACGACCAAAAGTCGTACGCCCCTCGCTGTCGGCATCACGCCGAGGACGGGGACTGCGCTCGATATGCTCGGCATTTGTCACACGGTTACGCTTGTCACGACCGAAACGCGATACGGCCGACATCGAGTCTTGTTTTGTATTCTTCATAATATTATCTGTAATTTGCGGCTGCAAAGGTAATCGAAATTTTCTATATACGAACAACTTATGCTCCATTTCCGCACAAAAAACATTATCCGTCACTCTTACAACCAAAGAAAACAACAAAATTTCTATCTTTGCGTTTAGAAAATGACATTTTTAGTCCAATTTATGCAAATGAATCGTGAAATATTGCGCATCGCGCTACCCAATATAATATCCAACATCACCGTGCCCATTATGGGTATCGTGAGCACAATGATTGCGGGCCATCTGGGCGACTCGGTGACAACCATCGGGGCGCTGGCCATTGGCGTTTCGATTTTCAATTTTATCTACTGGAACTGCTCCTTTATCCGTATGGGTACGAGCGGCATCACGGCGCAGGCCTTTGGTGCGGGCGACAACCGCACAACCACGCTTATGCTGGCGCGTGCCGTGGTAGTATCTATTGTTGTGGGTGTTGTGATGCTCATCTTCCAGCGACCACTCGGCCTCGTTGCACTGAAGATGATGAACGGCGGCGAGATGGTTGCCGACTACTTCTTCGCCCGTATATGGGCTGTGCCGGCGGGCGTACTACTCTTTGGTTTGAATGGCTGGCTGACGGGTATGCAAAATGCTGTCATCCCGATGGTGGTGGCTATCTTCGTGAATATTATCCACATAGCGTGCAGCCTATGGTTTGCCTTTCCGCTGGGGATGGGAATTATTGGCATAGCCTACGCCTCGGTTGTGGCGCAGTGGACGGGCGTACTGATTACGGCCGCCATAACCTGGTGGCACTACGGCAAGCGTCTAGTACGTATCTCGTGGCGCGAGGTGATGGATATGCAGGCTATGCGCGAGTTCTTCGTCATAAACCGTGACATCATCATCCGCACACTCTGCATCTGCGCCGCCTACACATTCTTCACGGCCGCCTCGTCGCGTATGGACGACCCCGCAATCCTTGCCGTGAACACCATTTTGTTGGAACTCTTTACCCTCTTCTCATATATGAACGACGGTTTTGCCTACGCTGCCGAGGCTCTCACGGGTCGATTTATCGGTGCGAGGGATGGCCGCTCGCTACGCGAGTGCGTCAAGAAGTGTATGGTGTGGTGTATGGTCGTTGGCGTGGTATATGTGGGTGTTTATATTGGCTGGTGGCGCGAGCTATTGGGTTTGTTCGTGGAGGATGGTGCCGATGCTACGCAGATTATAGAGTACGCGGGGCGTTATATCGGTTGGATTATCATCATCCCTCTGGCGGCATCTATGCCCTTTATGATGGATGGAATTATGGTGGGTGCTACGCAGTCACGCATAATGCGTAACTCAATGCTGTTAGCTACGGCGGCCTACTTCGGATTGTTTTACTCGTTGGAGCCGCTGATTGGCAACAATGCGTTGTGGTTAGCCTTTACGTCGTTTATGTTCTTGCGCGGCGTATTCCAATACTTTATGTCCAACCGACTGCAAACAATCTATGCGCAGGCCGAATAAAAAAACAGAGGCGAGAACCCCGAACGATAGGTTCTCGCCTCTCTATAAATGCTAATGGTTATTACTTTTTCTTGATGTAAACATATTTCACGCCATCGGTTCCAGCGCCCTCAACAACTACCTTTTCGGGGTCATAAGCACCGACCTCCTCTTTCTTTACCTCTTTGCCCTTGACAAAGTAAGTCTCCGTGAAGCCATCAACCTTGATTACGATATCGGCACTCTTCTTGAACTCCTCGGTAGCAGCTATCGTCTCGGGAGTGCGAGGCTCACTTTTTACTCCGAAATCTTCAAATTATCATTACTACCCTGCGCAGCAAACACAATGGGAACAGTGTACTTAACTCTCACCTTCTCGCCACGCTGTGTACCAGCCTCCCACTTGGGGCAAGTCTTGAACACACGCTCAACCTCATCAGAGAGAATCTTGTCGGGCGAAGACATAACGGTATAACCCGATGTAGAGCCGTCCTTCTCCACCACGAATGAGAAAATCACGCGACCAGAGATATTCTTCTCCTTTGCCTCGGCGGGATACTGAATCTTGCTCTGCATCCAATTGCGGAACGCATTGAGGTCACCGCCTTGGAATGTAGGCATCTTCTCAACCTTGATAAAGGGTTGGTTGCTGTTAGGAGTAAGTGGCTCGTTTAGAACTGCAAGCCTAACCTCTTTTTCAGGAGTTGCAGATGGAGTAAATACAATAGGCACAGTGTACTTTACGCGGACCTTTTCGCCACGCTGCTCACCAGCCTCCCACTTGGGGCAGGTCTTGAACACACGCTCAACCTCATCAGAGAGAATCTTATCGGGCGAAGACATTACGGTATAACCCGATGTAGAGCCGTCCTTCTCGACAACGAATGAGAAAATCACGCGACCAGAAATATTCTTCTCCTTTGCATCGGCGGGATACTGAATCTTGCTCTGCATCCAATTGCGGAACACATTAAGGTCACCACCCTGGAATGTAGGCATCTTCTCAACCTTGATAAAGGGTTCATCTTTTTGCTGAGATTCCTGCATAGCGGAAGCGTTACTCTCGGGCAGAGAAATTTGTTCATTTACAGAATTTTCTGTAACTTTGTCTTGTACTTCGCGGGGTACATAGACAGTAGTGGCAAATGCGCTGAGCGACAAGGCCACCACGGGTAGTACGAGCAACGCCTTGGTTGCTGCCCACCTTGATGAAGTTTTCTTACACATCATAGTGATTCGATTTTTAAGGTTACTGTGATTCAAGCAGTTGGCAACGGAGTGGAGTCTTGCGCCAGCTGCTCTTTTTATTAATAGCATTTGATAATTCTTTGCATCTACACCCTCTTTCAACACGGCATTGTCGGCCTGATACTCGTGCAGCGACTGCAACTCACGGCGCAGCAGCCACATAGCAGGGTTAAACCACCACAGGCACAACGCCAAATCGGCAAACATCACATCCCACGAATGGCGCAGGCGTATATGTGCCAGCTCGTGTGTTAAAATCATCTCGCGGTAAGTCTGCATATCCTCCTCCGAGGCTACGATATGGCCAAACCAGCTGAACGGAGTAGAGAGTTTGCTCACGACGGTGAGGGTTACATCGTCCTCAATGACGCTCATACGACCGCTATGTACCAAGCGCCACACCGAGTATATACTCACAGCCAAACGCGCCACCATAAAGGCCGAGCCGATAATGAAGAGCGCAACGGCGATACTCTTAAAGAGCGACACGAAGTCGATACCCAGCTCTGCAACATCGGCCACGACAACCGTATTATCGACCTCTACCGACGAGATAGTTGCAGGCGCGGGGTCATACTCCTTGACAATCTTCACACGGCAGAGCGGAAGCAGTGCCGAGAGGATTATCGCACCAAGCAGAGTGACACGATTGAGCAGGTGGAGCGTCTCGTGGCTCATAGCAACCTTGTAGACAAGATACAACGCCGCCAGACACAACGCCGACTGAGCGAGATATACCAAAAATTCAAACATAGTCCAGACTATTGATTTTGTACCTTACGGATAAGCTCCTCCAACTCGTCAACAGAGATTTTCTCCTCCTCGATAAGAGCCGAGACAACTTGGCTGTACGAGTTCTTGAAGTATCGCGTAACAACATTACCCAGCACTCCCTTCGAATACTCCTCCTCGGAGATGATGGGGAAATAGCGGTAGGTAGGGCCAAAAGACTCGTGGTCGACAAAGCCTTTTGATTCGAGACCTCTTACCATTGTCGAGATGGTATTAAAGTGCGGCTTGGGGTCGTCGAACAGAGCCAACATATCCTTCACGAACATCGGGCCTTGCTCCCAAAAGATGCGCATCAGCTCCTCTTCACGGTTTGTTAATTTTTGCATTGCTGTATGATTTTAAGGTTTCGTACTACAAAGATAACTAAAAAATATTCATCTACAACTATTTCTTATAGTTTTTCAACTTAATATTTTCGTTTTTTTTCGATTTTTCGCTCACATACCTATATAAAAAAACGCATCCCCTCGAAAGGGAATGCGCATTCCAATTAGATTCTCTAACTAACTTTTGGCCTTACTGAGCAGGAGTCTCCTCAGCTGCGGGAACCTCTGCCTGAGGCATAGCGTCCTGAGTAGCGTTAGCGTTTACACGCTCCATCAAAGCCTCAGCGTCCTTCTGCAAAGCACCACCTGTTGTAACTGTGCCATTCTCCATAGAGATTGTAGCAACAAGGCTCAATACTACGATAAGACCAGCCAATGTCCAAGTTGTCTTTTCGAGAATATTGGCAGACTCGCGAACACCCATCACCTGGTTAGCAGCACCGAAGTTAGCAGCCATACCGCTCTTGGGGTTCTGAACCAATACGGCCAAAATAAGGATGATGCTCGCAACAAGAATCAATACGATGCAAATTGAATACAACATAGTTTTATACTGTTTTTTAATTGTTACTATCTATCTTTGAGATAATCTCTGCAAAGTAAACACTTTTTTCGGGATTTAGCAAACTTAATTTGCGATAAGTTTCTTTTGCCATATCTTTTAGCCCCTGCTGAAGGTATACTTCGGCCAGTTCTTCGCTCACAAATTCGTCATCCTCATCAAGTTCGGGCTCGGTCACAATCTCCTCTGTAACATCCCCCTCCTCGGCCACGATACGGCGGGGCTCAATGCGCAGAAACTTATCAATAATATCATCAGCCGTAACAAGCATAAGGCGCTCAATATCAATCGACTGCTCACCAACACTGGGGCGCTCGAGCAGCTCTCCGAGCAGCGCATTTACAGCCACATTTGCCTCCTCTGCGTCGCCCTTAACCTCACTCCAGCGCTCACTGCGCATAAGGCCCTCGACAGCCTCGAGCGGGATCTCCAGAGGCTCGGAATCAGCATATGATTTTTTTTCAATATTTTTTCCCATTTTTCTACCAGTTGGCTGCTGCAGCCATGAAAATATCGGTTACAATCTGATCCACAATCTGCTGATCGAGCTCCGACTGAATATCGGTAAGCAGCTGCTGCGAATCATAATCGGCAAACTGCGAGAAGCTCTGCACGAAAGAGTTCTGCGGCTCCACTACATTGGTAAACTCTACGCGGACGGTGATCGTGAGTCGGTTCAACTGTGCGTAGTTGTCGCTCGACACCGAGGCGGTGGTTGAGCTATAACCCGTAATCTCTCCCTCGAAGGCGAAGTCGCCACCCTCTTCAACGAGCTGCAGCTTGGTCTGTCGTGAGAACTTATCCTTGAGCGACTCGGTAAGCATCGTGCTAAGCGTGGGCGACACCATAGGGGCGTTATTGGGGAAATAGGCCACGCTGAAGGTCTTTGCCGACTCGGGAATACTTGCACCCGAGAAGGAGTAACCGCCACGCATAAAGATGCATCCGACCATAAACATCGAACACACAACAAGTGCCAAAGCCGAAAATTTATATGCTATCTTTTTCACCACTTAACAATTTCTAAAATTCGTCATCACTAATACCCAGCTCCTTGATGCGGCGATAGAGTGTACGCTCCGACATAAAGAGCTCGCGCGCAGCATCACGCCTACGGCCGTGGTTATTCTTCAACGCACGCAGGATCTGCTCACGCTGCATATCGGCCTTGGTGAGTTCACGGTGCGGAACCTCCACAACCTCCTCGCTCTCGGTGTAATCCTCAACGGGCGCAATCATCGACGAGGGCAACAGGCCTCTCACCTCATGCGAGGGTGCAGGATGCTGTGCCGTGTGCATCAACTCCGAGAGCATACGCTTCACATCGTTGATATCGCTACGCATATCGAAGAGTATCTTATAGAGCAACTCACGCTCCGACGAGAAATCATCACCTCCACCCAAATGTCCCATCGTTGTGGGGGCAGACGTAGTGCCTGCCGAGAGGTACGAAGCCAGTACATCGGCCGTAATCAAACGGCTCGACTCCAGCGCCGACATCTGCTCGGCAACGTTCTTGAGCTGACGCACATTACCACGCCAATAGTGATTCTGCAGCATCTGTCGTGCGGCATCGTCCAACTGCACGGGCGGCATCTTATACTGAACAGCCACATCGGCGGCAAACTTACGGAACAGCAGGGGTATATCCTCCTTGCGCTCACGCAGTGCCGGCACCGAGATAGGGACGGTGTTCAATCTATAGTAAAGATCCTCACGGAAACGCCCCGACTCTATGGCCTGCTGCAGGTCGTTGTTCGTTGCGGCCACCACTCTGACGTTGGTCTTCTGCACACGTGCCGAACCGACGCGGATAAACTCACCCGACTGCAGCACTCTGAGCAGACGCACCTGCGTAGAGAGGGGCAACTCGCCCACCTCATCCAGGAAAATGGTTCCACCATCAGCCTCCTCGAAATAACCCTTGCGAGCCTCGGTAGCACCCGTAAACGATCCCTTCTCGTGACCAAAGAGCTCAGAGTCGATGGTTCCCTCGGGTATAGCACCGCAGTTGACGGCTATATACTTCGAGTGCTTACGTGCCGAATAGGCATGGATAATCTGCGGAAAAAACTCCTTACCCACACCGCTCTCGCCCGTAACCAGCACCGAAAGATCGGTCGGGGCAACACGCAGGGCAATGCCCAGGGCACGATTCATCGCATCGGACTGACCGATGATACCAAATCGTTGTTTTACCGACATTATATCTACCTCTGCCATATTGCGCTACTCGTTAGGTGTGATGTAATCCAGATCGGGGTTGCGTACGCCCTCCTCAGCCGATGTTACAGGCTCATCTACAATATCCTTCGCAGGCTCATCGTAAAGGCCCTCATACAGATATTGCTGATTCTGCCAATCGTTCCACAAGCCATAAGCCAAAGCTCCCATTGCGATGAGTGCCGCGAGAATAGCGATAACGATGATTACCGATCCCTTGCTGCTCTTGCGCGATGTGGCACCCTCACGACCTGTTACGACCTTGCGACCCTTACCATAACGCAATCCCTTCACGTAGTCATTCTGCTCGCGGCGACGACGCTTCTCGTCACGGCGCTTATCCTCGTGCTCCTCCGTATATATGACTCTTGCCGGCTCCTCGCGCTTGGGCTCCTCTTTTGCCTCCTCCTTTACTGCCTCCTTGGGCTGCTCAGCTACAGGCTCAGTCTCCACGCGGGGAACAACGTCGATTGTCACCTCATCATCCTCAGCCTCCTCTTCGGGCTCAGCAACGGGTTCAGGCTCAATGACAGGCTCTATAACCGATGTGATCTCAGCAATATGCTTGGCCATCTTATCGTCAGCATCGCCATCGAGCACATCGCCCTTAGCCGATGTATCATAGGTGAAGGCTACTGTTCCATTCGTAGCTGCACGCAACACACCAAAGGCGGCAAGTGCACATACTCCACTATGCTCGAGACGGTAGTTCACCTCAAAGACAAAGCGATCGACGAGAGCCGCAGCATCCAGCTCCGACATACCACGCTGCACAAGCTGCGCACGCAACACGCCGTCGTCACCCTTTATAAGGTTGGAAAAGAGAATAGTCTGCTTGGGCACCTTAACGATAAATGCACCCAGATTGGGCACAACCAGGCGCTTGTTCGACTCAAGATATTTTGCAATTATTTCTACTATCATCTCTGTATATCAAATTTGGGGTAAAGTTACTATTTTTTTTCCTAATAGAAAAATTGCACCTATATATAAAAACAAAGAAGGCTTGAACCTTACGATTCAAACCTTTCTCTCTTACGCTATGCGGGGATTATTACTCCTC
>JAZOPO010000039.1:0-139187 GCA_045655585.1 Alistipes sp.
CGTTTCGAGCGTGATAAGGGCCGCGACGTGTCGGTTAAGGATTTGAAGTTGCCCGAAACAGAGGAGTAACCCATAGAGAAAAAGATAGAGAATTATGTTGAATCAGGGCAGACGCGACACACGGTCAAATATGGTGCTGTGGGTATCCGTAGCACTGTTGTCAATCGTAGGTTTGGGCGCAAATGTCTACAAGGCAAACACGGGTTCACCGATAGAGTGGCCCTCGACCATAGCGGAGATTGCGTGCCTCTTGGCGGCAGGACTCTTTATCTTTGAAAATATCCGCAAAAAGCGCAAGGCGCGTGAAGAAAAAGAGGAGTAACGCATAAAACGTGAGTGTTATGGAGAAGAAAAAAGTGTGGGAACTCAACATCGCGTTGAATTATCTTGTGCTGATATTGGCCATTATTATTGTAGGTTTTAACCTGTACGATTATATCAACTATCGAGAGATTGACTGGTTTTATGCTTGTCTGGGTGTTGTTATGATATTCAGTTCAATCTTCAGTATTAGAAATGCAAAGCGCGAAATTAGTAAAGAGGAGTAAATATTAACCGGGCCGACGGCCGTATTCCGTCTCGTAATTGTGGAAGCGGGTGGAGGCTCAAAAATAAAATTTAAATAACAATTATGATTAAAATCACTTTTCCTGATGGCAATATTAAGGAGTTTGCCAAAGGAACAACTGCTTACCAAGTAGCCGAGAGCATCAGCCCTCGTCTCGCTGCCGACTGTTTGGCCGCTTCGGTAAATGGCGAAACAGTCGATATGACTCGCGCCATCAATGACGACGCAACAATTAAATTCTTCAAGTGGGACGACGCCGAGGGCAAGCACGCCTTCTGGCACACATCATCTCACCTTTTGGCTGAGGCCTTGCAGGCTCTCTATCCCGGCATTAAGTTCGGTATCGGTCCTGCTATCGACCACGGTTTCTACTACGACGTGGACTCTCCTACACCCATCACAGAGGGTGACCTTCCCGCTATCGAGAAGAAGATGCAGGAGTTGGCTCGTCAGAAGGAGGAGCTCGTTCGTTCGGAAGTATCGAAGGCCGAGGCGTTGAAGACCTTTACCGAGAAGGGCGATCAGTACAAGGTGGAGCTTATCCAGGATTTGGAGGATGGCACCATCTCATTCTATACAAACGGCGATTTCACAGACCTCTGCCGCGGTCCGCATATCCCTAACACAGGTGTTATCAAGGCTGTTAAGCTTACATCTGTTGCAGGTGCTTACTGGCGCGGTAATGAGAAGAACAAGATGCTTACCCGTATCTACGGCGTGTCGTTCCCCAAGAAGTCTATGCTCGACGAGTATTTGGCTATGATTGAGGAGGCTAAGAAGCGCGACCACCGTAAGCTCGGTAAGGATTTGGAGCTCTTTATGTTCTCTCAGCGTGTAGGTCAGGGCTTGCCTATGTGGCTTCCTAAGGGTGCTGAGTTGCGCGACCGCTTGGAGCGTTTCTTGCGCCAGATTCAGAAGGATTACGGCTATATGCAGGTAATCACTCCCCACATCGGTAACAAGGATTTGTATGTTACATCGGGCCACTACGCAAAGTATGGTAAGGACTCGTTCCAGCCTATCCACACTCCGTTCGAGGGTGAGGAGTACCTCTTGAAGCCTATGAACTGCCCCCACCACTGCGAGATCTACCGTTCTAAGCCCCGTTCATACAAGGATCTTCCCGTTCGTTTGGCAGAGTTTGGTACAGTATATCGTTATGAGCAGTCTGGTGAGTTGCACGGTTTGACTCGTGTGCGTAGCTTTACACAGGACGATGCTCACCTCTTCGTGCGCCCCGACCAGTTGTTGGAGGAGTTCGAGAAGGTAATCGATATCGTACTCTACATCTTCCGCACATTGAAGTTCGAGAACTACACAGCACAGATTTCGTTGCGTGATCCTAACAACACCGAGAAGTATATCGGCTCGGACGAGAACTGGGAGAAGGCAGAGTCGGCTATCATTCAGGCTTGTAAGGAGAAGGGCTTGAACACAACTGTTGAGTTGGGCGAGGCTGCATTCTACGGTCCTAAGTTGGACTTTATGGTGAAGGACGCTCTCGGTCGTAGCTGGCAGTTGGGTACTATCCAGGTTGACTACAACCTCCCCGAGCGTTTCGACCTTACATATAAGGGCAACGACGACAAATTGCACCGCCCCATTATGATCCACCGAGCGCCGTTCGGCTCTATGGAGCGTTTCGTAGCGGTATTGTTGGAGCACACCGCAGGTCGTTTCCCCTTGTGGCTTACTCCCGACCAGGCTGTTATCCTGCCTATCTCGGAGAAGTTCAACGACTATGCAAACGATGTGGCTAAGCGTTTGGCTAAGGCCGATGTTCGTGTGCAGGTTGACGAGCGTAACGAGAAGATTGGCCGTAAGATTCGTGATAACGAGCTCAAACGTATCCCCTTCCTCTTGATCGTAGGTGAGAAGGAGGCTGCCGAGGGTAAGGTATCTGTTCGTGTGCAGGGCGAGGGTGACAAAGGCGCTATGACTGTCGAGGAGTTCGCAGCACACATCACATCTTTGGTTGATGCCGAGATTGAGGCAAACAAGATGGAGTAAAGACTCCGCAATTACATATTTTAAGTAAAACAAACAACTAACTAATTTGGCAATTACACAAAAACCGTTTCCGCCTCGTCCGATGAACGGCGGAAACAAGCCTCAACAGCAGCAGGGAATGCGAGGCCGACGAGTAGAGAAAGAGAATCCCAACCGTATCAACAATGAGATTACAGCACCTATGGTGCGTATCGTTGGCGACAATGTAGAGCCCAATCTGGTGGTGCCCATCAAGCAGGCTATCGCTATGGCAGATGAGATGGAGTTGGACCTCATTGAAATCTCGCCCAATGCCGAGCCCCCCGTATGTCGCATTGCCGACTACCAGAAGTTCCTCTACCAGCAGAAGCGTAAGGCTAAGGAGATTAAGGCCAAGCAGGTGAAGGTGGTTGTTAAGGAGATTCGTTTTGGTCCCCAGACCGATGACCACGACTACAACTTCAAACTCAAGCACGCCGAGAACTTCATCAAGGAGGGTGCCAAGGTTAAGGCTTCGGTATTCTTCCGCGGTCGCTCTATCGTCTTCAAGGAGCAGGGTGAGATTTTGCTGTTGCGTTTCGCTACCGATTTGGAGGAGATTGCAAAGGTAGAGTTGATGCCTAAGCTCGACGGTAAGAAGATGAATATGATTCTCGCTCCTAAGAGCAAGAAGTAGGCTTCACAATATTTATTTATCCGAAATCGGGGGTTGAGTAGTCGACCCCCGAGTCGGATTTTTTGTATTATAGATGAATTTTTCCGAAGAAATATTTTCCATCTCCACCGATGCTGAGTTTGAAGCTGTGGCGTTAGAGTTGTTTCGCCATCAGGCCGAGCGATGTGCTCCCTACAAGGAGTATCTCGCACTGCTTGGTGTAAATGCTCAGCAGGTTGAGAGGGTAGAGGATATTCCCTTCCTGCCCATCGAACTCTTCAAGATGCGCGATGTCTATTGTGGTGATGCGGAGCCCGAGAAGGTCTTCACATCGAGCAATACGGGCGGCACTGTCGCCTCGCGTCATATGATGCAGAGCCTTGCCCTGTATGAGCAGGCCTTTACGCGCGCTTTCGAGCAGTTCTATGGCGCGGCAGAGGGGTGGAGTATCTACGGACTCTTGCCCAACTACCTGCAACGCAAGGGCTCGTCGCTGGTCTATATGGTCGACAGGCTTATCGCGCGTTGCGGCTCGGGAGGATTTTATCTGGATGAGTACGAGAAACTCATTGCCGATATGGAGGCCGATGCGAAGCCTAAGATTCTGCTTGGCGTAAGCTATGCCTTGTGGGATTTGGCCGAGCAGTATGCTCCCAAGTTGGAAAATACCATCGTTATGGAGACGGGCGGCATGAAGGGTCAGCGCGAGGAGCTACCCAAGGCGGAGTTTCATAAGATTCTAACCACAGCCTTTGGCGTGGAGAAGATTCACTCGGAGTATGGTATGGCCGAGCTTACCTCGCAGGGCTACTCGTCAGGCGATGGCGTGTTCCGTGCGCCACAGTGGATGCGAGTTGTGGTGCGAGATGTGAATAATCCCCTGAAAATGTTGCCCGCAGGCTCGCGCGGTGCGGTGAGCATCATCGACTTGGCGAACATCTCGTCGTGCGCGTTTATCGCTACGCAGGATGTGGGTCGCACATTCGAAGATGGCTCGTTTATGATTGAGGGCCGACTGTCGGGTGCCGACATAAGGGGTTGTAATCTATTAGTGCAGTAGAATGAAAAAAGTTGCTTTTGTGCCTATCAGGCTTAATAGTCAGCGTGTTGAGGGTAAGAATCTGCGCCTGCTTGGTGGTCGTCCGCTTATGACCTACCTGCTGGGGAGCCTTGCCTCGGCGAAGAATATTGACGAGGTGTATGTATATTGCAGTAACTCCGCCATTCAGGAGTATCTGCCCGAGGGCGTGAAGTTCCTGCAACGCGACGAGCGTCTGGACTCAAATACCACACTCGGCGAGGAGATTTACGATGCCTTCACGACGGCTGTCGATGCCGATATCTATATCCTTGCCCACGCCACTTCGCCATTTATTCGTACCTCGACCATTGAGGACGCCGTGGCGCAGGTTGAGAGTGGCGAGTACGACTCGGCATTTAGCGCCGAGCGCGTGCAGACCTTTTCGTGGTGGCAGGGTAAGCCGCTTAACTACTCGTTGGAACATATCCCCCGCACGCAGGATCTTGAACCTATGTATGTTGAGACCTCGGCATTTTTCATCTTCCGCGGTGAGGTGTGGCGCACGCTGCATCGTCGCATAGGTGAGCACCCCTATATGGCCGTTACGGATAGAATAGAGAGTATGGATATCGACAATCCCGACGATTTCCTTCTTGCGGAGGCGATTGTCGCCGCTGGTTTGAACAAATAACCTACTAATACACATTAAAATGAGACGAATCTTATTACTTCTGGTCGCTGTTATGGCGACGCTGAGTCTTTATGCTCAACCCAAGCAGACAATCATCTCGGTTGCCGTTGCTCCCGAGAGTGTGGATTGGCAATATGAGTGCGGAGATGATGTAACATTCTCTCTTGCAGTTAATAAGGCGGGCATTCCTATGAAGGACGCTACAATCTATTACGAGATTTCAGAGGATATGCAGAAGCCTTTGAAGACGGGTAATGCTACTCTCAAGGATGGTACGATGAAGATTAACGCTGGTACGATGAAGCGCCCCGGCTTCCTGCGCCTCAGGGTGTGGGCTACACACGAGGGTGTGCGCTATGTCGGCACTGCCACAGCGGGTTTCGATATCGATAAGATTGAGCCTACAACCACAACTCCGAAGGATTTTGATGAGTTCTGGGCTAAGGCCTTGGCCGACAACAATAAGTTGGAGATGTTGCCCGATTTGGAACTTGTTCCCGAGAAGTGCACCCCCAAAGTTAAGGTCTACTCGGCAAGTTTCCAGAATCTGCGCAACGGCTGCCGTATGTATGGTACTATGTGCGTGCCCGCCACAATGAAGGAGGGTGATAAGTTGCCTGCCATTTTGATTGTGCCGGGTGCTGGCTGTCGTGCTCGCACGGGATACTATACCGAGGCGGAGCAGGGCTTTGTCACATTGGAGTTGGGTATCAACCACATTCCCACAGTTATGGACGACGAGATTTATGCTCAGCTCAAAGCGGGAATGATGAACGAGTACCAGTTCTACAATATGGACGACAAGGACAAATATGTATATAAAGGTATATATGTAGGTTGCGCTCGTGCCGTGGATTTCTTGGCGGGATTGGATTTCGTTGATGAGAATCGCATTGGCGTTACGGGCGGCTCGCAGGGTGGTGCGTTGTCTATCACAACAGCCGTTTTGAATCCCAAGGTAAAGTGCTTGGCGGCCTTCTATCCTGCGCTGGCCGATATGACTGGCTATCTGTATGGTCGTGGCGGTGGCTGGCCTCACGCCTTCCGCAATGGTTATATGGCAACCAAGGAGCGTATCGAGACTTCGCGCTACTACGATGTGGCTAACTTTGCCCGCAAGGTTAATGTTCCTGTCTTCTACTCATACGGATTTAACGATATGACCTGCTGTCCTACATCTACAACGGCGGCCTACAATGCAATCCCCACAGCAGACAAGGAGCTATGGATTGTCCCCGAGATTGAGCATTGGACCTACCCCGAGCAGCAGACTGCGCGTTCGAAGTGGATGATGGAGCAACTTAAAAAGTTGAAGTAAGCTCTTGTTATACAATTTTTAAAAGAAAAGGTTGCCCAAACGGGCAACCTCTTTGTTTATTTAGAAGTGTAAACCACCTTCTTTGTCTCGAAGAACTCCTCCTCGAAGAAGTCGCAGATATTATACTCCGTCCACTTCATCTTCGTGGCGGCCAACTCCTCGCTCAAATCACCACCTTTCAGGTAGAGAATACCGTTGGGGAGTGTGCCCTTCTGCCCGCGCTCAATCTTCGTCCATATCCACTTCACAAATTGTGGCATCTCGGTCACCGCGCGCGACACGACATAGTCAAACTTCTCGGGAATCTGCTCCACGCGCACATTGCGCGCGTCTATATTGGTAATACCTGCCCCCTCGCATACACCTTTTACTACGGTAATCTTCTTGCCAATAGAGTCTGCCGAGATAAATTTCACCTCGGGAAACATTATCGCCAGCGGCACGCTCGGAAATCCGCCACCGCAACCTACATCCAGCACTCTCGCACCCGCCTCGAACTGGCACACCTTGGCAATGGCCAACGAGTGCAGGATATGACGCAGGTAGAGCTGGTCGAAATCTTTGCGTGACACGACATTAATCTTCGAGTTCCAGTCGGCATAGAGGTCATACAGAGCACGGTACTGCTCCTTCTGTCGCTCGGTAAGCGTAGGGAAGTATTTTTCGATGATAGCAATCATAATCTTATTTTTTATTTGCGCTCAGCGGTTGATAGCAGGCCACAGGCCGCCTTGATATCCTCGCCACGTGATGCTCTGATTGTAGTCTGTATTCCTTTGGCTGTCAGCGTGTCACGGAATGCTCGCATACGCTCGTCCGAGGGTGAGAAGTAGGGTGAGTCGGGAATCTTGTGGAAACGGATAAGATTTATTCTGCACTTTATTCCGTCCAGCAGTCGACACAACTCCTTGATATGTGCGGGCGAGTCGTTCAAACCCTCCATCACGATGTACTCGAACGACACACGGCGCTGTCCCGTAAAGTCATAACGGCGCAGAATGTCGCACACCTCGCGAATAGGGTAGGCATTCTCGATGGGCATAATCTCAGCGCGCTGGTCGTGGAAGGGATTGTGCAGACTCACAGCCAGATGCACCTTCGTCTGGTTCATAAATCGCTCCAACTCGCGGGCCACGCCTGCCGTCGATAGTGTCACTCGCGTGGGCGACCACGCCATACCCCACGGCGCAGTTATTATCTCCAAGGCCGCCATAACGCTATCCATATTATCCAGCGGCTCGCCCATACCCATAAATACAAGATTTGTGAGTCGCTCGCTCTCGGGAATTGAGAGTATCTGATTCATTATCTCGGCCGTCGATAGCGAGTGCTGCAAACCCTGTCGGCCTGTGGCGCAGAATCGGCAACCCATACGGCAACCCGCCTGCGAGGATACGCACAATGTGGCTCGCTCACCATCAGGGATATAGGCCGACTCGATGTACTCGCCCTGCGAGGTGCGGAAAAGATATTTCTTCGTGCCATCAGCAGAGCAGCTCTCCTTCAAGGGTGGGGTGAGTCCCATCTCGAAACGCTCCTCCAATGCTGCGCGTGCCGACTTCGACAGGTCGGTCATCTGCTCGATTGACTCGACGCGTCTAACATAGAGCCAGCGCGCTATCTGCTTAGCAGCAAAGCGGGGTAGCGACAGCTCGGCGCAGAGGCTTTGAAGTTGCGAAAGAGTGAGCCCATAAAGGCTCTGTTTTGGGGTCTGTGACATAGCGAAATTTTTACTACGGGAACAAAAGTAAAAAAAAAATGAATATTTTTCTTCACGATGCGTTATTTTTTAGATTTTTATGATTATATTTGCCAAAAGAACTGCGCATACACCCGTTTCTGAGGCGGTTTTCGCGGATGAGGGGTGCTTTGATGTGGGGTGAGGCTTTGGCTGTGAGCAGGAGTGGAGCGGAGGTTAAGGCTTTGTTACATAGCTTGTTAGTGCGCACTTCGACAGCTTAAAACGAACGAACAAATTAAATCGAAAAATAAACACAGTATGGAAATTAAAAAATCACCTAAGGCAGACCTTCAAAATAAGAAGGGTTTGTTCCTTGAAATCGGCTTGATTATCGCATTGCTGATTACTATTGGTGCGTTCCTCTACGCTCCCAAGGAGTATCGTATCGAGCAGGTCGATATGAACTATGGTCCTATTGAGGAGGAAATCACAGAGATTACTCGTAACGAGCAGAAGCCACCTGAGGCTCCTAAGAAGGTTGAGATTACTGTTCTTAACGACATCCTCGACATCGTAACTAACGATGCAAAGATTACTACCGAGATCTCTTTCGAGGAGTTCGAGGAGGGTATGGAGATCGAGACTACTGTTGTTGAGGTAGAGGAAGAGGAGATTGAGGAGGACCAGCCTTTCATCAAGGTAGAGAAGATGCCTTCGTTCAAGGGTGGTGACCTTAATACTTTCCGTAACTGGGTACAGGGTAAGCTTCGCTACCCCCAGATTGCTCAGGAGAATGGTATCTCAGGTCGTGTTATTATGTCATTCGTTATCGAGCGTGACGGTTCTTTGACTAACATCGAGATTCTTCAGAGCCCCGACCGTTCTTTGTCAGAGGAGGCAACTCGCGTGGTAAAGAACTCTCCTAAGTGGGAGCCCGGTATGCAGCGTAATCAGCCTGTGCGTGTAAAGTACACTTTGCCCGTTGTATTCCAGATTCAGAACTAATGTTTAGTATTTAATATAAGGTGTCCCGCGACTATTTGTTTCGGGATACTTTTTTTTATCTATTTGGATGGGAAAAACCAAAGAAAATATCACTCCCCAGACCGAGGAGCAGCAGGACTTGCGCGAGCGCGCTGTCGTTGTGGCTGTAATCCGCGATGGGCAGCCTGTTGAGCAGGCCGAGGAGTTCCTGGCCGAGTTGGAGTTCTTGGCAGAGACGGCAGATATTGTCACCGTGCGCCGCTTCACACAGCGCCTGCCGCAACCCTCGTCGCGTATATATGTAGGCCCAGGTAAGTTGGAGGAGATTGCAATGTATTGCGAGGAGAACGAGATTGATGTTGTAATCTTCGACGACGAGCTCTCTCCCTCGCAAACGCGTAACATCGAGAAGGAGATGCCGTGCCGAATACTCGACCGCACACGCCTTATCCTCGATATCTTTATGTCGCGCGCCCGCACCGCATATGCCAAGACGCAGGTGCAGTTGGCACAGTATGAGTATATGTTGCCCCGCTTGGCTGGTATGTGGACTCACTTGGAGCGTCAGCGAGGAGGTACAGGTACACGAGGTGGAGCTGGTGAGCGCGAGATTGAGACCGACCGTCGTATCGTGCGTAACCGTATCACCAAATTAAAGGAGGAGCTCACTAAGATTGACCGCCAGATGGCCGTGCAGCGCTCTAACCGTGGTTCTATGGTGCGCGTGGCGTTGGTGGGTTATACCAATGTCGGTAAGTCTACGCTGATGAACCTTGTCTCGAAGAGCGAGGTCTTCGCCGAGAACAAACTCTTTGCAACACTCGACACTACGGTGCGTAAGGTGGTCTTCGATAATCTGCCGTTCTTGCTATCCGACACGGTTGGTTTTATCCGTAAGTTGCCCACGCAGCTTATCGAGTCCTTCAAGTCTACGCTCGACGAGGTGCGCGAGGCCGATTTGTTGATTCATGTGGTGGATATTTCGCACCCCAACTTCGAGGAGCAGATTGCCGTGGTGAAGCAGACTTTGCAGGATATTGGCGCGGGCGATAAGCCTGTATATCTTGTCTTTAACAAGATTGACGCCTACACCTACGAGAAGAAGGACGAGGACGACTTGACCCCCGCAACTCGCAAGAATATGTCGCTCGAAGATATGAAGAAGAGCTGGATTGCCAAGGCCAACACGCCCTGCATCTTTATCTCGGCTGTCGAGCGACTCAACATCGAAAAATTGCGTTCGGATCTGTATGGTATGGTTCGTGAGATACACGCAGGTCGTTATCCGTTTAATAATTTCCTCTATTAGGAGCTAATATTTGTCGCTATGATTCACATTCTAAACAAGGAGAACTCTATTCTCAACAAGTTTATTGCTCAGATACGCGACCGCGAGGTGCAGCGTGACTCGATGCGATTTCGCCGTAACCTCGAACGCGTGGGCGAGATTATGAGCTACGAGATTTCGCGCGTGCTGGATTATAAAACGCAGATTGTCGAGACGCCGCTGGGCGAGGCTGCCGTGGAGATGATTAGCGACAAGGTGGTTATTGCGACTATCCTGCGTGCGGGCTTGCCATTGCATCAGGGTTTTCTGAATTACTTTGACGATGCCGAGAGCGCCTTCGTGTCGGCATATCGCAAGAGCTCGAAGGATGGCTCGTTCAAGGTTAAGGTGGAGTATATCTCTAACTGCAACTTCGAGGGTAAGACCTTGATTTTGGTTGACCCGATGCTTGCTACGGGTTCATCGTTGGTGTTGGCCTACGAGGCGCTGATTGCTAAGGGCGGCGAGCCTGAGCATACGCATATAGCATCGGTTATCGCCAGCGAGCAGGGTGTGGATTATGCTATGCGTCACCTGCCGTCGCGCTCAACCACGCTGTGGGTTGGTGCTGTCGATGCCGAACTCACCTCGCGCTCGTATATCGTGCCGGGCATAGGCGACGCGGGCGACTTGGCCTTTGGCGAGAAGTTGTAATATACCTTATATAAATAATGAGCGGTCCATCTGGGCCGCTCATTTTGTTTGTGAGAATTGTAAATATTAATTAGTAGATTTTGCTTGAACTATCACGGGAGCATCTAAGTAAATCATATTGTCCCCTTCGATATGTAGCTCTCCGACAAATTGATGCCCCATAGGAACATAGATATTAGTCAATAAATTATTTCCATTTTCATCATTCATCGGATTACAAGTGAACCATTTTAGTGCTTTATTATTTGACAAATCTAATTCGGTTATTTTATTAACTTGACAATGCAATTCTCTCAAATTAATATTATTAGACAAATTTAACGATGTTAATTGGTTAGCACAGCAATTCAAAAATAAAAGATTTGTGTTTGCCGATAAATCCAATGAGGTAAGTTGATTCTCATAGCCAAATAAATACTGTAAATTAGTATTGCCCGATAAATCCAATGAAGTAAGTTGATTTCTATTGCAATACAGCCTATTAAGATTCGTAAAATACTCTATACCCCTCAAACTAGACAAACCCATGTTGTCGACATTGAGTATTGTTACATTCTTGGCTTCAAAATAAGAGATTTTTCCATCTTTGTTTTTGTCAAGGCAATAACCAACTGTCGAATTATTATTATCATAATAGAAGCATACAATATTATTTTTGAGATAATTCAAGAATGTCTCGTCGAAACACTCATCGGGAATTATGCCATCATATACAGTGTAACTATCGCTGGTTCCAATACGTACCTCTGTCTCTGTGGGCTTCTCAAATATTGTCATATTAACGATATGTTCCTCGCTGTCAGAATAAATAAACTCCAATAAGTTATTATCTTCGTTCATCGGATAACAAGACAATACATCCAAAGCTGTGTTTTTAGATAAATCCAACTCTGTTATCTCATTTGTTTCACAGAACAAACGCTCTAATTTTGTATTTTTTGTAACATCGAGGGCGCTCAGTTTGTTGACATCACATACCAACTGTATCAAATTAGTATTTTTTGAAACATCAATAGAGGTTAACTCATTATAATTAACCCACAAATCATTGAGCAAATTACCATCAGCACTTGGCAAAGTAATTTGATTAAGCTTATTGTGAGCACAATCTGCATATTCCAGCTTATTAAGTCCTGAAAGGTTCATAGTTGCTAAGTTGGAATTATAAGTACATCTCATCTCCTCCAAGTCGGTACATTTTGATAAATCGAGCTCTGTTAAATTTGACCTATACAAAACAAAAGCTTTCATCAAAGGAGTGTTATCCAAGCCAGTAATTTCTGAAATAGGGCAATCCCACAATGAGATTCTTTCAAGAAGGGGATTTTGTGAAATATCAACAGTTGTCATCTCGTTGTATCCCATATCAAGTTTCTTCAACTTTGGATTGTGTGTAACATCAATCTCTGCAAGATGATTCTTGTAAAAACACAATGTTTCAAGGTCGGGTAACATTGTTACATCGAGTTCTCTTAATCTATTACAATTGATAATTATTCTTCTGAGCTTAGTATTTTTCGAAACATCAAGTTTTGTCAATGTAATATCCGACACTGTTCCTTCGCAAGTGTCGATGATTCCATTCTCGGTCTCGCCGCAAGATAAGCTCTCCAAATTTAGGAATCGTTCAATACCTGTCAAATCATCAACAGTGCCCTCTGGGATATGAATACCTTTCACGGCCAACGCCTCATCATCGCTGATTATACCGTCCCCGTTAGTATCTATTTTAATACCATTGCTAACCCAAACACCGTCCTGCTCGACATATTGCTCGGCTGTCATTAGAAAATTGTTGAACTTCTCGCCAAAGGTGGTCATATTACCTACATTCTCAAAGCCACCCCAACCCCAACCATTGATTGTGGTTGTGGCCAGTATTAATGCCGTAGGGTCCATTGAAATGGTAAAGTGATATTCATATCGATATTTAGATGCGAGGTTAATATCCACCTTGCTTTGATATACCTTACCATTCATAGTAACCTCGACAACCATTTCACCTTCCTGAGGGAAGACGATAGCAGAATAAAAGCTTGTTGACATATTAAACGGAGTAATGACCGACTTTGTCTCATCAGTCGTAACCGTGCCGTCAATAAGGCTTATAGTACCACCAGTAGCAAGATTCTTTATTTTTACACTCTCTATTTGAGAGTAATCCTCAGAAGTAAAACCATCACCCATATATATACACACATCAATGCGTGAGAGCATATGGTCAAAAGCTAACTTTACGGGTGTAGACTGAGGCGCTAAATTCTCAGCCTTAGCAAATAAGAAGTCGCTATCATAGAAATTATCCGCTGTCGATTGGTCTGTATTAGCACTAAATGCAACAGCATTACTTGATGCTATATTTGCAAGATAAGGATAGTAAGCATATACACTCAATTTCGGATTGCTGCCAAATCCCCAATATACCTCTGTCCCCATAGGTGCGAGAATATCGCCATCTTCGTACGAGAACTTGGCATTATTCAAATAATTATACTGAGCAGTCAACGCCCCATCTTTGGCCACATAAACACCGATAGGGTCGTTGTTCTCGAAGCCCCTACCATTTACACGCGTTACAGCATTGATTGAGCCACTCAATCGTAGTTGAACCTTTGTTTCGGGTTCTGGTTCGGGCGATTTTGAACATCCCAACATTGACGCTACAAGCGCCAACGCCGCCATAAGAGAAGATAAGCGTTTCATTTGGTTGTAGTTTATATGATTACTTAAATTTTATGCGATAGAATACATCCTCTACAAAATTAAAGAAAAAATCCCAAACCAGTTATCTGATTTGGGACTTTTTGTGGCGAGTACGCCGTATATTACCTCTCTTTTATATTTACCGTGCGGGTTGTGGGGTCGAAATCTACTATGCCCGTGGTGAAGAGTCGCTCGATGTAGCCACTGCGGACCATCTCATCGGTGGGGAGTATGTGGAGCTTGGGCGGCGAGATAAGCGCAATGGAGTCGCACAGCGAGAGAGCTATATCCAACTCGTGCGTAGAGAAGAGTATGCACTTCTGCTCCTCGCGAGCAAGGCGGCGGAGTAGCGAGCAGAGCTCGTAGCGGTTGGGCATATCAAGAAATGCGGTTGGCTCGTCCAAAAGAATTATCGGTGTCTGCTGAGCCAAGGCACGGGCAATCATAATGCGCTGGCACTCACCGTCGGACATTCTGTCCATTGTCTTGTCGGCATAGTCACTCATACCCACCGAGGCGAGAGCCTGCTCAACGATGATATTATCCTGCTCCTGCATACGGCCAATCCAATTTGTATATGGCGCGCGACCCAGCGCCACCACATCGCGACAGCGCAGGTTGGCAATGCGCACCTTGTCGGTGGTGACGAGCGACACCATCGAGGCCATCTCGGCAGGTGAGAGCGCGCTCAGCGACTTGCCCCCAAGCAGAATATCGCCACCGCAAATATCTCCCAGGCGAGCTATGGCGCGCAGCAGGGTACTCTTGCCCGTGCCGTTGCGCCCAACGAGTGCTGTCAAGTGGCCACCCTGCACTTCGCCCGTGAGTGAGTCTATGAGCGTGCGCTGGCCATATCCTAACGAGAGATTTTCAAATCGTATCATCGTTATACAATATTTTTATTACGAATTACCACCCAGATAACAATCGGAATGCCGAGCAGTGCCGTGATGGTGTTCACGGGCAGAGTCAGCATCTTTGAGACTATGTCGCAGATAAGCAGAGCCACGGCTCCCGTCAGTGCTGCTGCGGGCATGAGTATGCGGTGGTCGGCGTTGCCGAACATTATGCGTGCGAGGTGGGGGATGGCAAGACCTATAAATCCGATAGGACCACAGAACGCTGTCACTGTGCCTGCCAGGAGCGTAGTGGAGAGCAGTATGAGCGAGCGCGTGCGGCGAATGTTAAGACCCATAGTGCGGGCATACGACTCGCCCAGGAGCAGGAGGTTCATCGACTTTATGGTGCTGGTCGAGATTATGAGTCCTGCAATCATTGCGGGTATGGCCAGCGCGAGTTGCGTCTGTGTCACATCGCCCAACGAGCCCATAGTCCATATGACGAAGCTTTTCAACGACTCCTCGTTGCTCAGGTATTGCAGGATCTGCACGATGGCGCTCACGCCCGAGCTTAGCATCATACCCAAGATGAGTATCACCATTATATCCTTTATCCTCTGACTCACGGCCGCCACCATAGCAAGTATCACGGCCGAGCCTATCCACGCTGCACCTGCCGTGCCTAACGAAGATGTTATAGCCGAGCCGCCAGCACCAAGCAGCGGTGCGCCCAGGATGAAGATGGCTACACCAAGGCTTGCTCCCGAGCTCACACCCAGGACATAGGGACCAGCCAGAGGGTTGCGGAACAGGGTCTGCATCTGCAAGCCACTCACCGAGAGTGCCGCGCCTGCGAGGATAGCCATCGTAGCCTTCACGAGGCGTATGTCGAGGACTATCTTGCGAGTCACAGGGTCGCACTCGCCACCCGTGAGTGCCGCCCAAACATCTTTTGCAGCGATACCCACCGAGCCAACCATCATATCTATGGCAAAGAGTGCCGTGGCGATGATGGCCAGCGCAATAAACAGTGTTGTGGAGCCTCTTTTCATCTCTATCTCAGTTGTTTGTAGTAGTATAAATCTTTGCCCTCGCCGTGCATTATCTCAACCAAATCCTGCAAGATAATATCTGGACGCACCACGCCCGACTCCCAGAAGTCGGAGCCGCCCTGCGGACTTTGGCGGAGGGTGTTGTTATATACGCGCCTCTCAGTTACGGCCTTTACATCCGCAAATTTGGGGTTTTGACGAGTTAGTTCCTCCATAGTGTTGCACGCACCGACATTGAGCCACACATCGGCCTCCGACGCCCAGATGTATGCCTGCTCGGTGTCTATGGGTTGTGAGGTGTTACCTTCGACCGAACAAGTGTAGGGCTCGGCTCCCGCGTCGCGTATCAGTCGCGCCATATAACTCTGCTCGGAGGGTATAAACCACGAGTCGCGATAGGGCGTGTTGAGCATAACGCGCGGGGTGGTTTTACCTGCGGTGTTGATGCTCTCGGCAAGCGATGTGTAACGCTCCTCGATTGCCGAAAACTCGCTCTCAGCTCTCTCTCTTGCGCCCGTAATCTCGCCAATTGCAACCATCCATTCGGCCTTACCCAGGGGAGATGACTCGACATACTCGCCCAGGTATATATAGGGAATACCCAACTCGCGGAGCTTCGACTCCATACCGCTCGCGCCCGTAATGCCATAAAGCAACACAAGGTCGGGGTCGAGCGCCAATATTAGTTCGTAGTTTATGTTGTTGTCGTAGCCCACATCGCCAATCTTGTCGCTGTTGGCCACAACATACTCATCGGATATAAACCCTATGCCCGATACGCCTGCTATGCACTCCTCTTTGCCAATTGTTGAGAGCATCGCCACATAACTCGATGACATACAAATGATACGCTCGGCATTGTGGTCAATACGCTGAACATCGCTGCCTGCGGTGCTGAACGCCCCGTCACGGTCGATGAGCAGCATCTTCTCCACCGCGTCTGCTCCCTGCCACGGATTTTTTATCACGATAAGCGTAGAGTTTGCTCCCTTGCAGCCGCGTATCTCAAAACCCGATGCGTGAGTAGGGGTGTATACATTTTCCGTAAATAGCGAGGCATCGAAGGCTGTGGCGCTACCGCAACCTGCAAGTAGCACAAGCATAAATATATATGTTAAAAGTCGTGTCATTATCTCTTGCGTATATCCTGGTGAATACTCTGTACAAAGGCTTTGCCCTCACGCACCTGTCGCTCGGTACACTCGGCCGCGGCACTGCTCTCCACGATGGCGTTGCGCGTGCAGTCGTATATGGTGTGTCCTGCGGCGTCAATTACTCCGAAGGCGTTGTTATAACTCCAAAATGCGAAGTGGGGAATCTCGGTGTTGAAGATGTTGCGGCTAAATGTAAAATCGTCGTGCGCAACACCCATCTGCGCGAGGAGTGTAGCCGCAAGGTCGGCCTGCGAGGCCACGGTGTCGATGGTTATGCCGCCCTGCTTTATCGCGCCACCCGTCCAAATCATCGGTATGCGCTGGCGGGCAAGCGAGCCTGTGGTGAGCGTCTCGGGATAGGGCATACCGTGGTCGGCAATAAGTATTACGAGCATATTATCCCACGCGGGTGACTCGCGCCACCTGTCAATCATCTCACCGATGCAGTTGTCGGTGTAGTTTACCGAGTTTAGAATCTTATTCTCAAATGCCGAGTGTGGCACATCGAACGGCTCGTGCGATGAGAGCGTCAGCAGTGTGGCAAAGAAGGGGTGATTCTCGTCGGAGAGTCTTAGCACCTCGTCGGCAAAGTAGGGACAGACAACATCGTCGGCATATCCCCACTTGTTTGTCGGGGCATCGAAGTGCATCTGAGCCTTGTCGGTGATACGCTCCACGCCCGTGCCGTAGAGATATGATATTGTATTTGTGAAGTTTGCATCGCCACCATACATAAAACTTGTGGCATAACCCTCCGCCTGCAACGAGCGGGCAATGGCGGGCAGCGTGTGTGCCTTCTGCGGATACTTCATAACCGAGACAACGGGGTGCGCGGGGTAACCACTCATCACTGCCACCGTACCACGGTCGGTGCGGTAGGAATTGGCGTAGATGTTCTCAAACCAGATGCCCTCCTCTTTCAGGCGCTGTATGTTGGGAGCTACGGCCTTGCCGTTCACCTGCTCGTCGGTTACGGTGCGACCCAAGCTTTCGAGCATAATCAATACCACATTGGGGCGCTCGGTTTTCAGCATATTTTGATGCGCTCCGCCCTTGTCGACCAATGACGAAAATATCTCGGCGCACTCCTCATCGGTGTAGTAGCGATAATCTCCATCCTTCAACTCCGAGCGTGCAGCCGACGAGAGGAACGAGAATATGGGATTTGTCGCAGCCTGATTCAGGAACATATTGTCGCTGAAATATACCTTGCTGACATTTGCGGGTGCGGTGTCCACGCCGCCACGAATTGCCAGAAAGAGCAATCCGCCCACAAAGAGCATCACAAATGTAGATGTTATGCGCTGAGCAATGCTCTGCTTTACCACGCGATATAGCTTTGTGATAGGTCGCCAAGCGAAGAAGAGTAGCGCTCCATAGCCAAAGAAGAGCAGCACGGTAGGCCACAAGTCGCCCCAAGTGACGCTGGCTGCTGCCTCCTTGGGTGTGCGCAGATAGGGTATGATGGTGCTGTCGAGACGAAAATCCCAATGGCGGAATAGTCCCATATCAACAGCCACCAGCGTGGCCATCACCGCGAAGTATATCGTCAGCAGGCGGCGCATCACGCGCTCCGAAATCTTCACCCACACCGCCACGAGCATCATTAGCCACGGCACAACGGTTATGTATCCCGCAGTGGTGGAGTCGAGCAGCAGGCCGTTCCATATCACGCCCCATATATCGCTCGTAGTGGCCTCGGCCGCACGCTCGGCATACCATAGCAGAAACAGAGGTTTCTGCAACGCCATCGCTAAGAGCGTGACAACAAAGAGGGCTACGATGCTATATATCTTGGGCAACATACTGCGCATAATTAATATAATGTCGCAAAGATAACTATTTTGACGCTCAAAATTCAAAATTGGCGAGTTCAATTTTCCTTGTTGGGCGTTTGAAATAAAATTTCTATATTTGTAATGGCTGTTTGTGGACTTGTTTTGGCCACGGGCCACGCTAAGAAGAATTTATAAACCTAAAAATAACAGACTATGAAAAAGTTTTTTGCTATGCTTGTGTGCGCTTTGGCGCTTTGCTCTTTTATTAATGTTGCCGAGGCGCAGGAGCCAGAGGGTAAGAAGTTGTTGCTCAACATCGAGCGTAAGGTGAAGCCCGAGCATATCGCTACACTGCGTGACTCGTTCCTTAAATGCAAGGTAGAGACTCTTAAAGAGGAGGGTTGCGAGCGCTACGATATTTATCAGTCGTGCGAGGACCCTACAATCTTCTTTATCTATGAGATTTGGACAACCGTCGAGGCACACAAGAAGCACAACGCAACACCCCATGTGAAGATTCACTCTGAGGAGTGTCGTGGCATCTACGAGCCTGGGTTTAAGGGCGATTTCAAGCGTGTGTTTATCGAATAAGTGTCTTTTGTGGTGTAAAATGCGCTGTGATAAGCAGTTTTGCCCGAAAATATTTGGAAAAATTTTGTTTTCGAGAAAAAAGTTGTACCTTTGCACCGCTAAATAGCACAACAACATTTAATTAATTTAATTATGAACAATTACGAAACCGTTTTCATTGTCACTCCCGTCCTCTCTGACGCGCAGGTGAAGGAGGTTGCTGACAAATTCCAGGGCATCATTACCGAGAACGGCGGTCAGATCGTGAATGTGGAGAACTGGGGCTTGAAGAAGCTCGCTTACCCCATCCAGAAGAAGACCACCGGTTTCTACTTCCTCGTTGAGTTCGAGGCTGAGGGTGCTTTGATCAACAAGCTCGAGACTAACTACCGTCGTGACGAGCGTATCATTCGTTTCTTAACTTTCAAGCAGGACAAGTACGCTGTTGAGTACTCTGCAAAGCGTCGTGCAAAGCTTGCTAACAAATCACAGGAGGAGTAAACTATGGCACAGGAGAATGTAAAGGGCGGTGAGATTCGTTACTTGAATCCCGTATCAGTAGATGTAAAGAAGAAGAAGTACTGCCGCTTCAAGAAGCTCGGTATTAAGTATGTAGATTATAAGGACGGTGAGTTCTTGAAGAAGTTCCTCAACGAGCAGGGTAAGATTTTGCCCCGTCGTCTTACAGGTACATCTCAGAAGTTCCAGAAGAAGGTGGCTCAGGCTGTTAAGCGTGCTCGTCACTTGGCTATTCTGCCGTTCGTAACCGATTGTATGAAATAATTAAGAGGAGGGGAGCAATATGAAAGTTATTCTTATTAAAGATGTAGAGAACTTGGGCTACGCTAACGACATCGTAAATGTTAAGCCCGGTTACGCAAACAATTACTTGATTCCTCAGGGTTTTGCTAAGGCTGCTACTGCTTCTGCAAAGAAGGTATTGGCTGAGAACCTTCGCCAGCGTGCTCACAAGGATGCTAAGATTCTTGCTGACGCTCAGGCTTTGGCTGAGAAGATTGCTAACTTGCCTTTGGTTATCACCGTTAAGGCTGAGGAGGGTAAGATCTTCGGTGCTGTAACTTCTGCTGATGTAGCTGAGGCTTTGGCTGCTAAGGAGATTACAGTTGACCGCAAGGCTATCGCTGTTGACTCAATCAAGACTGTTGGTGAGTACACTGCAACTGTTAAGCTTCACCGCGAGGTTAAGGCTACTGTTGCTTTGTCAGTTGTAGCTGAGAGCGCAGAGTAATTTTGCGAAACACTCCTTAGGGAGAACAGATAGAGCAGGCTTTTGGTCTGCTCTTTTTTTTGTATATATGTCTGTGTCTCGCCTGCGCTTGATATAGACACAAAAAAAAAGAGCAGTTTTTCAACTGCTCTTGGTGCCCAGGACAAGACTCGAACTTGCACGAGCTAATGCTCACTACCCCCTCAAAGTAGCGTGTCTACCAATTTCACCACCTGGGCCTCTCTATTTTGGGATGGTTATAAGTAACCATTTCCCCGAAAAGGTGTGCAAATATAGGCACTATTTTGCAAACTGCAAAATTTTTCGAGATAAAAAATCAAAATATCTCGTTTTTAATCGCTTTATGCCTGTTATCACTGCTAAACGACCATTGTCGTCCACCGTTCTCGCCCGAAATAATTTGTTTTAGCAAATAAAGTTTGCTAATTTTGTAGTAACACACCAAGAAATCTCAAATTTATATAATTCTGAACCCTATGAAGCGATTAGCCCTTTGCCTGCTTGCCACAATTATGATGTTTGTGGCTGGATGCGATGAGTTTGGTGGCGATATGCAGATACCCCAAGAGGTTGTCGAGGAGCAATGTGCGCAGATGAATAGTACTATTTCATCATTGCTGTCGATTGTCAATGCTATGCAGAATAACGACTATGTAGAATCTGTTGACCCTATTGTCGAGGAGGACAATACTGTTGGCTATACAATAACATTTGTTAAGAAAGGTGCAATCCCTTTGTACAAGGTGAGTGAGAGTGTAAATGTATCTACGCCCAACATTGCAATTAATAAAGATTCCGATGGACTCTACTATTGGACTTTGAATGGAGAGTGGCTTTTAGATAGTGCGGGAAATAGAGTCATAGCGCAGAGTGTAGACGGAAATGTAGGTGTTGCACCTCAGTTAAAGGCCGATAATGGCTATTGGCAAGTATCTTATGACGGTGGTAAAACTTGGAGTGAGCTGAGTGAGATAGTCGTTGAGGAGGGCGTAAGCAGCAATCCTATTTTTGAAGATGTTGCTTGTGACGACAATTTTGTTATTATTAAGTTCTCAGATGGCTCGGAGTTGGTCGCTCCTCGTTTTACAAGTGCAAATATTCCCAAAAATCAGATTTGGTATACAAATACCTATGGAAAAATGGACCCTAAAAACAGTGGGGTTGATGTATTTGGTGCTAATCTTATATCCAATAAGTACGAAACCAATGTAGGTATAATGACATTTGATGGGGATATAACGATGATTGGCGATGAGGCTTTTGAGGGGTGTCTCGACCTTAAAACCATTATGCTGCCTGACGGAATATCCTCTATTGGATTTGAGGCATTTAAGGCGTGTGTCGAATTAAAGAGTATTACTATTCCTAATGGAGTTACCTCAATAGGCGATTCTGCATTTTTGGGTAGTGGTATTGAGAGCTTAGCTTTGCCTGAAACTGTTACCTCTATTGAAAATTATGCATTTTTGCGTTGTGAAAAACTTAAAAGTATCACAATTCCAGAGAGTATTGTTACCATTGAAGATGCTGCATTTGCAGGTTGTAAATCTCTATCGGCAATTTATGGTAAGTATGCCACCGCAGATAACCGCGCTCTGATTATTGATGAAAGGCTTGTTGCATTTGCTCCGTTAGATTTGACCTCATATACGGTGCCTAAGGGTGTTAAGGAGATTGGAGGATATGCATTCTATAATTGTGATAAGATTGAAAGTATCACAATTCCCAAAGGGGTTACTTCAATAGGTCAGTTTGTGTTCTGCTATTGCTCGAAACTTAAACAATTAGAGATTCCCGATGGGGTTGTATCCATTGGGGATAGTGCATTCTATGCTTGCTCAACTCTTGAAAACATAACAATTCCCAATAGTGTAACTACGATTGGTGTTCAAGCATTTGCTGGCTGTGAATCATTAGCAAGTGTAACTTTGTCTAATAATTTGACGAGCATTGAAAGAGATATGTTTTCTGGTTGTAAATCTTTGAATATAGTTACCATTCCCGATAGTGTGACTAAAATAGATTGTTTTGTATTCTATCGTTGTTCAAACCTCGAAAGCGTTACTATCTCGAAAGGTCTTACATCAATTGGGAAAGCATTTAGCGAATGTCCTAAGTTAACTCATATATTTTGCAAACCAACAGACCCTCCTTTTGTGTCTAATGTTGATGGTATAGGAATTGGTAGTGATAATCTTGGTTTGAAAATTTATGTTCCTAAACAATCTGTTGAGGCTTACAAAACATCAGAAGAATGGAGTAAGTATGCTGACAAAATCGAAGGATACGATTTCTAAATCATAAGAAAAACAGCAGACTCCCGAGGGGTCTGCTGTTTCTTTTTTATAGGAATTTTTCTCTACAAAAACACCATCAAAATCAACTGTGCAAGTAGTACGCGCAGGAACATCGACAACGGATATACCGTGGCGTAGGCTACCGAGGCGTGGTCGCCGGGGATGGTGTCGTTGGCATAGTTCAGCGCCATAGGGTTGGCCATTGCTCCGCACAACATACCGCAGGTTGAGCCGAAGTCGGTCTTAGCCCAGCGCATAGCGGCCACACCCACCAATATCACGGGTACGATGGTTATTGCAAAGCCCAAACCTACCCACATCAATCCCGTAGGGCTCACGGCCGTTGAGAAGAACTCGCCACCCGAACTAAGTCCCAGGCAGGCCAGATACAACGACAGACCAAAGGCGCGCAGCATAAGGTTTGCACTGCGTGTAGCGTAGGTTATAAGGTGCAGGCGCGGGCCGTAGGTGCCAATCAAAATTCCCACCACGATAGGACCGCCCGCCAATCCTAACTTCACGGGGAAGGCCACTCCGGGCAGCGTGAGGGGTATAGCACCCAGTATAAGACCCAGGACGATACCTATATATATCGATGTGAGGTTTGGCTCCTGCAACTCCTTCTCGGCATTTCCCAAGACCTTCTCCACCTTCATAACGGCACGCTCGCCACCCACGACAACAACGCAGTCACCCATCTGCAACATCAAATCGGGCGTAGCCAGCAGAGGCACACCACTACGATATATACGGCTGATGTTGATGCCGTAGCTGTTGCGCAGGCGCAGTGAGCCGAGGCGTTTACCATTTATCTCGGGGCGCGTGATGATGATTTGGCGCGATATGAGCTGGCGGTCGATGGCGTTCCAGTCTACATTGTCGCCATTCCAGTCTATGCCCTCACGCTTGCCAATCATCGCCTCCATCGTATCCATATCCTTGCGCGAGGTGATAACCAAGATGCGGTCACCCTCTTCGAGGTGCGTATCGTTTGTGGGGAGCATCACCTTGCCGTCGCGCCACAGACGCGAGATGACGAACGGGATATGCATCAGCTCCGCCAGATTGTGCAGGTCGCGACCGAAGACTCCGGGGTTCTGTACCTGCAATGTGGCGAGGAAGGTGTTGTTGATATGCTCCTCGTTGGGGCCGGCAATATCCTGCTTGCGTACCCACAGGCGGTTGATGAGCAGTATGGCAATAATAACACCCACCACACCTAACGGATAGGTCACGGCGCAACTCATAGCAGGGGCTGTTGTAGGCTCTCCCATCTGCGCTAAGGTCTGTTGCGAAGCACCCAACGCGGGGGTGTTTGTCGTAGCTCCGCACAGCACGCCCATCATCTCCGAGAGAGGTATTCCCAACGCGAAGCTGAAAGCCACGGCCATCGTTGTGCCGAGCATAATGACGGCTATGCCCAGCATATTGAGTTTAACGCCACCCGAACGGAAGGCACTCATAAAACCTGGGCCGACCTGCACACCGAGCGAGTAGACAAAGAGCACCAAGCCGAAATTCTCGGCAAAGAGCAACATCTTATCGTCAATGGTTATGCCAAAGTGGCCCGCCACGATACCTGCGAAGAATACGAAGGTGATACCCAGCGACACGCCCCACATCCTCACCTTGCCGAAGATAAGACCCACGGCGCAGATGAGCGATATGATGACTACCGCTTGCAGCGAGGAGTGCGCGAGAAAGAGAGATTCAAACATTTTTCTGTGTTTATAACAACGCTACTCCCGTGCTTGTCATTTGACAGCAACGAGAGTAGCATATTCAGGATAGAGTCTATTACTTCAAAGTCATCTCGTTAAAGAGGTACGATGCACCACCGATGCGGTCGATAACGAACAACACATAGCGAATATCCACCGAGATGTTACGGCAGATGGTGGGGTCGAACTCGATGTCGCTCATTGTCGAGCGCCAAGTGCGGTCGAAGTTGATACCAATCAACTCGCCCTTGCCATTGATGACGGGTGAGCCTGAGTTACCGCCCGATGTGTGGTTTGTTGCAAGGAAGCATACAGCAACAGACTTCTTGCCGTAGATGTTCTGACCCCAACGGCCGTAGTCCTTCTTTGCGTAGATGTCGCGCAAAGACTGCGGAATGTTGTAGTCGTAGATGTTGGGGTCGTCCTTGGCGATGATACCGTCGATGGTAGATACGGGGTGGTGATACTCCGCATCGGCATACTCATAACCTGCAACCGTGCCGTAAGCCACGCGCAATGTGAAGTTTGCATCGGGGTAGAATGCGCGGTTCTTGTCCCACTCGCGCAGGGCGCGCATATATGGGCGATAGTACTGCTCCACGGTGGGGACATTGCTCAGGTTACGATATGCGTAGTTGCGAGCATCGTTGGCGATGTTGTTGAACATACGAGTAAACTCAACCATAGCATCACCTCTTACATCCGACACTGTGATAGGCTCCTTGCCAAGCAGACGGCTGCTGCGGAACAAAGCGTCGACATACTTCTCTACGCCACCGTAGTAGTTAATCTGCACCTTCAAGTCGGCAGGCATACGCTCGGGAGCTACGCGCTCGCAGAATTCAGCCACCATACGGCGTGCGATGGCCTGGTCGATATTCTGGTTGTATGTTTTCAGGAAGTTCTGGTGAGCCTTCTCTACATCGTAGGTCTTGCCCTCCTTCTCGGCGCGTGCCACAGCCGCTGCCAATGAGCGAGCGAATGAGTAGGCGTCGATTGTCGCGATAGACTCCGAGTAGAGCTCGCGCATATAGTATCCGGGGATAGCCTCGGCGTAAGCCTTGTGCATATCGTCCAAGAGGTTTGCATACTCGGGTTTATCCTTAGCCCACGCAGCAAATGCCTCCTCGTATGACTTCTTCTTCTCAACGGTGCCCAAGCGGTTGAGGCCCATCACTTCGCCCTGCCATTTCTTCCACGCATTGGCAATGCCAGCGTGTACGGCAGCAAAGGCGATACGCACCTCGGCACTCTCGGCCTGAGCAGCCTCGATAATCTCCAAACGCTGTGTGCGAAGAGCAATCTTCATCGGGTCTGACACCTTGGCTACATACTCCACAGCATCCGAAGTTACATACTCCTGAGTGTTGCCGGGGAAGCCGTAAATCATAGTAAAGTCACCCTCGTCCACGCCTTTGGTCGATACGGTGAAGTGACGCTTGGGCTGGTAGGGCTTGTTATCCTTAGAGTAGTCGGCGGGGTTGTTATTCTTGTCGGCATATACGCGGAAGATAGAGAAGTCGCCCGTATGACGCGGCCACACCCAGTTGTCGGTATCGCCACCAAACTTACCAATTGACGAAGGGGGTGTACCCACCAAGCGCACATCGCGGTATGTCTGATATACGAACAGGAACTGCTGGTTGCCGTAGTACATCTGCTCGATAGAGGCGCGGTAGCCCTCGCCCTTCTTTGCCTCGGCGATGATATCCTCGGCCTTCTCGCCTGCGGCCAAGCGCTCGGTGACATCCTCCATACGCACCAGTAGGCTCACGGTCAAGCCCGGCACGGGAAGCTCCTCGGCCTTAGACATAGCCCAGTAGCCGTGTGTGAGGTAGTCGTGCTCAACAGACGACAGACGCTGGATAGAGCCGTAGCCACAATGGTGGTTTGTCAAGAGCAGACCCTCGCCAGAGAGGAACTCACCCGTACAGCCGCCACCGAACTGAACGACAGCATCTTTAAGCGAAGCTTTGTTGATAGAGTAGATATCCTCGGCCTTCAAGCGAAAACCCTTTGCACGCATATCCTTGATGCGTGAGCCGATAAGGCTCGGTAACCACATACCCTCATCGGCCTGCGCCGTGAGGAACGAGAAGCACAAAAGTGCGCTGATGAAAATTTTCTTTATCATAATTTCGATGTATTTGTTTCTAAATTACAAATTTAACCAAAAAAGCGAGAAATGCGAGGATTTTTACACAAAAAAAGGTGCTGACTTGAAAGTCAGCACCTTTCACAATACTTTTATATTGCGACCACGCGACGCAATCCGCGCCTATTTGCATACTGATACAATCCGTACCGTGTTAGTATGCAATATGTGGATTTTGGTAGAGTGATGGAATTTTCCATCACTCTTATTCTTTTTCTTACAATCTTGCCTTGATAGCCTTTGACTCCTCCTCATAACCCGGCTTATCGAGAAGAGCAAACATATTCTTCTTGTAAGCCTCAACACCCGGCTGGTTGAAAGGATTAACGCCGAGAATGTAACCGCTGATACCGCAAGCCTTCTCGAAGAAGTAGATGAGCTCACCCAAAGCCTCCTCGTTGATAGCGGGAATCTCGATACGCATCTGGGGAACACCACCGTCCAAGTGAGCCAACTGTACGCCCAGCTCAGCCATCTTGTTGATGTCGTTCAAACGCTTGCCTGTGAGGAAGTTCAAGCCGTCGAGGTTAGCCTCGTCAGCGTCAACCTTAACCTCGTACTTAGAGTTAGCAACAGAGATGATAGTCTCGAACAATGAGCGCTCGCCCTCCTGAATGTACTGACCCATAGAGTGAAGGTCCGCAGTGAGAGTTACGCTTGCGGGGAAGATACCCAAACCGTCCTTACCCTCTGACTCGCCGTAGAGCTGTTTCCACCACTCGGCAACATAGAGCAACTTAGGCTCGTAAGAACCCAAAATCTCAATCTTCTTGCCGGCCTTGTAGAACTCGTTACGAACGATAGCGTACTGTGCAGCCAAGTTCTGCTCAACGGGAACATCTGCGCCACACTCCTTCTCCATAGCCTGTGCACCTGCAACCAAAGCCTTGATATCAACGCCAGCCACAGCCAAAGGCAACAAACCTACGGGAGTGAGTACAGAGAAACGACCACCTACATCGTCAGGAATTACGAAAGTGGGGTAGCCCTCGTTTGTAGAGAGAGTCTTCAACGCACCACGAGCCTTGTCTGTGATGGCTACGATACGCTCAGCAGCCTCAGCCTTGCCGTAACGCTTCTCCAACTCAGCCTTGATAAGGCGGAAAGCGATAGCGGGCTCGGTTGTAGTACCAGACTTAGAGATAACGATAGCAGCAACAGAGTACTCCTTTGTAGCCTCCAACAACTCGTGAGTGTAATCCTCAGAGATGTTCTGACCAGCGAATTCTACTGTGGGGTTAGCGTGCTTCTTGTTGAGGAACTCGAAAGAGTTGCTCATAGCCTCGATAACAGCCTTAGCGCCGAGGTATGAACCACCGATACCGATGCAGATTACAACCTCTGCCTTCTCGCGCAACTTAGCAGCCTGTGCCTCGATAGCAGCAATCTGCTCTGCGTCGATTGATGAGGGAAGGTTTACCCAACCCAAAAAGTCGTTACCTGCGCCCTCGCCTGTGTGGAGCAATGTATTGGCCGCTGCGGCCTGTGCCTTCATCTCCTCGCTGATAGCGACGCCAGACTTGGCGATGTCTAATTTAATCAAACTCATTGTTTTTTAGTTTTTGGTTTATAATTATTCTTAACTATTTTCTTTTTTGACCGCTAATCCACTCTGCCCGCCACGCCCGCGAAGGCTTTGTGGGGTGCGCCGAGGATTAACGCCACAAAAATAGTAAAAATTTCTTAACAAAAAGTTGGAAAACTTACCCATCTTTTCACTACCTTTGTGCTGTCAAGTGTAATTATTGCATTTTGACCACACCGTAGGGTGCCTTGGGAGAGGTCTTGCGGGTGTGTAAAGTGTTGATTTATAAATAAAAAGATATATATGGGATTTTTTTCATTGATGCAGGAGTTGGCTATCGACCTCGGTACGGCCAACACACTGATTATCTACAACGGTAAGGTCGTTGTTGACGAGCCCTCAATCATCGCCCTCGAATTGCAGACGGGTAAGGTTAAGGCTATCGGTACCGAGGCTAAGAAGATGGACGGTCGTGTGAACCCCAACATCAAGACTATCCGCCCGTTGAAGGATGGCGTTATCGCCGACTTTAAGGCTACGGAGTTGATGTTGCGCGGTTTGATTAAGAAGGTGCGTACCACAAGCACAATGTTCTCACCTTCGCTTCGTATGGTTATCTGCATTCCGTCGGGTTCAACGAATGTTGAGATTCGTGCCGTGCGCGACTCTGCCGAGCACGCTGGTGCCCGCGATGTATATATGATTTTCGAGCCTATGGCAGCCGCTTTGGGTGCTGGTTTGGATGTAGAGGCTCCCGAGGGTAATATGGTTATCGACATCGGTGGCGGTACTTCGGAGATTGCTTGTATCTCACTCGGTGGTATCGTATGCTCGGAGTCTATCAATGTTGCAGGTGATGTCTTCACAGCAGATATTCAGAACTATGTTCGTCAGCAGCACAATATCCGTATCGGTGAGCGTACAGCCGAGGATATCAAGCACGCTATCGGTGCTGCATTGTCGGAGTTGGATGAGGAGCCCGAGGATTTCGTGTTGACAGGCCCCAATATGCTTACAGCTCTGCCTCAGACCGTGACACTCTCTTACACCGAGATTGCCTACGCGTTGGATAAGTCGTTGATGAAGCTCGACGCAGCGCTTATGACCGTGTTGGAGACTATGCCCCCCGAGTTGTACTCTGATATCGTGAAGAATGGTATCTATCTTGCAGGTGGTGGTGCTTTGATTAAGGGTCTCGACAAGCGTCTCTCGAACAAGTGCGGTTTGCCCGTTCATATCGCCGAGGACCCCTTGCGCGCTATCGCTCGCGGTACAAGCATCGCTATGAAGAATGTGGATAAGTTCTCATTCTTGATGCACGGCGAGTAATCTTTTTAAAATAACATCTTGGCTCTCGGTCGGACCTCTGGCCGAGAGTGGGATAGTGTATCCAAGTTATGTTTAAGCTGATAGAGTTTATACGCAGAATACACATTGTGCTATTGTTCATCATCATTGAGGCAATAGCACTCAATTATTATGCTCACTCCTCATACTACACGCAGGCGAAGATTCTCTCGCGTGCCAATAGTGTTGTGGGTGGCGTGCAGCGTGGTGTGTTCAGCGTGAAGAACTTCTTCACCCTGCGTCACGAGAACGAGGTGCTCTCGATGCGCCTTGCCGAGTTGGAAAATCAGCTCGCCTACTATCGTGACTTGGAGAGCAGTATGGCAACCGATACACTATCTATGGCGCAGATTGACTCGGCCTTTGTCGAGCAGTTGGCCAAATATTCATACACTCCCGCAAGAGTTACGGCCAACACAATCAATCGCAATCGCAACTTCATCACTCTCAACCGCGGTCGTGACCACGGCATCACGGAGGATATGGCGGTTATCACGCCCGATGGCTCAATGGTGGGCTATGTGGCGGGTTGCTCGGCTAACTATTCGGTGGTGTTGTCAATCCTTAACGAGGAGTTCACCACCAGCGGTAAGATTTTGGGCGATGAGCACTACGGCTCTATCACTTGGAACTGCCATAGCCCCCATAAGGTGCAGCTCAGCGAGCTTACCAAGTATGCCGAGTTTGAGTTGGGTGCTCCCGTTGTCTCGGCAGGTCTGTCGCACATCTTCCCCGAGGGAGTGAAGATTGGCTTTGTAGAGAGCTTCAAGGAGAATGCAAACCAGACATCGTACGATGTTGTGGTGCGTCTTGCGGCCGATATGACAAAGATTAGCAATGTGCTGGTCATCCGTAATAACGACTACTACGAGGCTACCGAGTTGGAGCAGGAGGTTAAGAGTAGAAAATAGCGAAGGAGAATATGCAGAAGAACTTATTATATATAGGAGCGTTTGTTGCGTTGGTGTTGTTGCAGATATTTCTGTTGGACAACATCTCGCTGAGCGTATTCTTCCACCCGATGATATACATCGCCTTTGTGATAATGATGCCGCTGGACTATAAACCTCTGTCGGTGTTGTTACTCTCGGCCTTGATGGGACTCATCATCGATATGCTTACGGGTATGAATGGTCTTAATGTCATAGCTACAACCGCCGTAGGCTTTATGCGTCCGTTGATGTTGCGCTTGGCCGTGGGTCACGCAATGGGTGCCGACGACTCTGTGCCGCAGCTGCATCGCCTATCGCCCAAACATCTGGCGTGGTATATAGTTCTGATGACAACACTGCATAGTGCTATCTTCTTTATGTTGGAGTCACTCTCTCTGAGTAACCTGCCCTACACGCTGCTGCGTTTGGTGGTTAGTGCTTCTACCGCGTCGCTTATGTCGTGGTACATAGTAAAGTTGTTTACAAGTAAAATCCTCAACCGATAATATGTCACATAATGATGTATATATGCGCCGCACGATATTGAAATTTATCGTGTTTCTTATCTTTGGCGTTATAGCTGCCCGCATAGGTTACATTCAGCTTATCGACACCAAGTATAAGAATATGGCCGCAGGCAATGTCTTGCGTTATGAGGTGCAGTACGCTCCGCGAGGTGAGGTTGTCGACCGCAATGGCGAGTTTTTGGTGCAGAGTATGGAGTGTTACGACCTTATGGTCATCTATCGCGAGATGGATAAGACGGGCTTTGATACTATGCGCCTTTGCAATATGCTCAATATCAAGAAGGAGCGCCTTGTGCAGAAGCTCAAAGATGCCCGCGTCAGTCCGCGTGCGCCTACGCTCATCACAAACTTCGTTACCAAGGAGGCCAAGCTGCGCTTCGATGAGCATAACTTCAAAGGATTTCACACCGTGCAGCGTAATGCACGCCAATATCCCCGTAAGATTGGAGGTAACCTGCTGGGTAGTCTGGGCGAGGTGTCGGAGAATGATATCAAGCGCGGTAATGGCGAGTATAAGCGTGGCGACTACATCGGCAAGAGCGGTGTGGAGCGCGCTTATGAGAGCTATCTGCGAGGCGAAGATGGCGTGAAGATTCTCGAACGCGACCGCCACGGAGCAATCAAAGGCTCTTATATGGACGGTATGTTCGACACGCTTCCTATCCCGGGTAAGCGCATCACTTCGACCATTGATGTGCGTCTGCAAGCCTTTGCCGAGGAGTTGATGGCCGGTAAGATGGGTGCTGTTGTGGCTATCGAGCCTTCGACGGGCGAGATTCTCGTGATGGCCTCATCACCAACCTTCGACCCCGACGATATGGTGGGTAGCCAGCGTGGAAATAGTTATATGCGAATGCTTCACGACCCACAGACGCCTATGTTCAACCGTGCCGTGCAGTCGCGCTATCCGCCGGGCTCAACCTTCAAACTGGTGCAGGGTCTTATCGGTTTGCAGGAGGGTACACTCACCCCCTCGAACGCATATCCGTGTAGCAACGGCTATCGCTATGGTAATGTGAAGATGGGTTGTCACCCTCACGCCTCGCCACTCGATTTGCGTAATGCCGTGGCGCAGTCGTGCAACGCATATTTCTGCTATGTATTCCGCAATATAATCGAGAACCGCAAGTTCAAAGATGTGAAGGCTGGCTTTGATGTGTGGGTGGATTATGTCAAGAGCTTCGGCTTTGGTCGTAAGCTTGGCTCCGACTTCCTGGACGAGGAGACGGGATATGTGCCTACCAGCGAGCGCTACAATCGTGTATACCGTGGCTCGTGGAACGGACATACGGTAATCTCGCTGTCCATTGGTCAGGGCGAGTTGGGTTGTACTCCGTTGCAGATGGCAAATCTTGCAGCCATCGTTGCTAACCGCGGATACTACTATATTCCCCATATCGTTAAGGCCATCGAGGGTCAGGACTCTATCGACCGCCGCTTCTACGAGAAACAATACACGATGGTCGATGCCAAGCACTTTGAGCCTATCATCGAGGGTATGTGGAAGGGTGCGAATGTCCCGGGAGCAGGTACTTCGTATCGTGCATATCTGCCCGGACTTGATGTCTGCGGTAAGACGGGTACAGCGCAGAACCCCATCGGCCGTGACCACTCGACCTTCCTCTCGTTCGCACCGAAGGATAATCCCAAGATTGCCATCTCGGTCTATGTTGAGCACGGAGGCTTTGGTGCTACTGCGGCGTTGCCCATCGCCAGCCTCTTGGAGGAGCTCTACTTGACGGATACCATTACCCGTCCACAACTTGTTGAGCAGATAAAGAATCTGCCTTACGCTTTACCACGACGATACCATAGAGATGCAAAGACAAGGAAATAATATATCGCTCTTCGAGGGCGTGGACCGCGTGGCCGTGGTCTTGTACCTGCTACTTGTGCTGGCGGGTCTTACCTGCGTGGCCTCTGCTGGCTACGATGATATGATTGATGGCTTCTTTAACTTCAAGCAAAATCATATCAAGCAGGCCCTGTGGGCAGGTGTGGCACTTATCGTGGGTCTGTTTATTCTGTTGCTCGACTCTCGATATTACCATATGTACGCCTACTATGCCTATGTTGGTGCGCTGATTTTCACGGCAGGAACCATCGTTATGCCCGAGGCTATCGCCCCCGTGACAAAGGGTGCTAAGGCGTGGTATGAGCTTGGCCCTGTGAGAATTCAGCCTGCCGAGTTTGCCAAGATTGCCACGGCATTGGCTATGGCGCGTATGATGAGTAACTACTCCTTTACCATAAGCAATAGCAAGCATTTGTTCCGTGTGGCGATGATTATACTTCTGCCCTTTGTCATAATCCTGTTGCAGAACGATACGGGTTCGGGTGTGGTGTTGGGTTCATTCCTGTTTGTGCTCTATCGCGAGGGATTGAATAAGTGGCTCTGTATACCCATTCTGATGGTTGCCGCGCTCTTTATCTTCTCGTTCCTATTCACACCGCTGATATTGCTCTTGGTGCTGGTGCTACTGTTTACCATCTCCAATGCAATGATGATTGGTGGTAAGTGGCGTATGCACACAATCTTCGTGGCGGCTATCTGTCTTGCGGCATTGGTGCTCTACTCAGTCTCGATGGTGTTGCTGGGTGGTGCGCTTAGCGGTTATGTCTGTTTGATGATTACGGTCGTTGTGGGCGTTATCGTGGCTGCGATATATGCCATTAGAAAGAATATTGCGGCTATCTTCCTTACGCTGTTGCTCTTCGTTGGCTCAATGATTTTTGTGCCTGCGGCCGACCTTATCTTCGAGTCGGTGTTGCAGCCCCACCAGAAGGAGCGAATCCTGAGTTTCCTGGGAATCATCAACGACCCCGCAGGTATCGACTTCAATGTAAACCAGTCGAAGATTGCCATCGGCTCGGGTGGTCTGTTCGGTAAGGGCTTTATGCAGGGCACGCAGTCAAAATATTTCGTACCAGAGAAACATACCGACTTTATCTTCTGCACGGCAGGCGAGGAGTGGGGATTCATCGGTTCTATGGTGGTGTTGGCGCTGCTGTGTGGATTGATACTTCGCCTTATGAAGATGGGTGAGCGTCAGCAGGAGCCTTTCAGTAGAATCTATTGCTACTGCGTGGCGGCTATCTTCCTATTCCATGTGATGGTGAACCTCGGTATGACTATTGGATTGATGCCCGTGATGGGTATCCCGTTGCCGTTTATGAGCTATGGAGGCTCGTCGATGATTGCATTTACTATACTATTATTCATAGCAATTCGCCTTGATGCCTCACCAACGAAGGGTTTCTCGGCGCTAAATTAATTTCAAACTGACATTATGTTATACATTCTGTACCTCATCACCGTTGCGGCTGTTGTGTGGTTTTCGATTTTGGCATCGCGCTATATCGATATGATTGACCGCTCGACACGCCTCTCGGGTGCTTTCTTGGGTGGTGTGTTGCTCTCGGCTATCACATCGCTGCCCGAGCTGTTTACAAGTATATCGGCAACAATCCTTATCGACAACCCGTCGCTCTGTATAGGTAATATCCTCGGTAGCAACCTCTTTAACTTTGGTATGCTGGCTGTGGTTATCTTGTGCTTTATCAAGGGCTTTACGGCGGCCAACCTCTCGCCGAGTCACCGCTATGTGATGATGTTCTTGATGCTGATGTATGTGGCTGTGATTCTTAATTGGAAGGTGATGGGCGACAATAACATCGTCTTCGGCGCGGGCGATAAGTCGTGGCTCTTTGTGAGCATTACATCTATCGTGGTACTGATTCTATATGCCCTCTCGGTAAAATACCTTGCAGGTGATAATGGCGAGAGCGAGGAGAGTGATGGCGAGGAGGTTACACTCTCTCTGCGTGCCATTGTGGTGCGCTTTGTTCTGGCCAGCATCGGTATTATCGTGGCGAGCGTGGTGCTGACCTACATCACAGACGATATTGCTACGGAGCTGAATCTCGGCTCGGGATTGGCGGGTGCGCTGTTCCTTGGTGTTGCGACCTCGCTACCTGAGGTTACATCTACTATCTCGCTGTTCCGTATGCGTAACTTTGATATTGCGTTTGGAAATATCGCAGGTAGCAATGTCTTCAACTATTTTGTCTTGGCTATTGCCGATGTGCTCTACTCGGGTGGCTCGGTATATCACTTCGACGATGAGAAGGTCATCAACCTTACCGTCTTTGGCTTGCTCTCATCAATGCTTATCTATATGCTGATTCGCACAAACCGAATGTGGGTGAAGATAGGTTGCGCCATAGCGACCGTGGGGTGCTATTTGGCGTTTTTAATGTTATAAGAAAAAGGCTGTCCGATGGGCAGCCTTTTCTTTTATATAAAGTCATTCAATTCGCAGTACAACCGTTGCACGGGTAGGCCCATAACATTGTAGAATGAGCCCTCGATACCCTCGATGCCGACATATCCAATCCACTCCTGAATGCCGTACGAGCCAGCCTTGTCGTAGGGACGGTAGGTATCGACATAATACTCTATCTCCTCGGGCGTCAGCGTGCGGAATCTTACTTTTGTGCTTACCGAGAAACGCTTCGTGCGCTCGGCCGAGCGAAGCGTAACGCCCGTTACAACCTCGTGGTCACGGCCCGAAAGCATCTCAATCATCTCTATGGCCTCGTTGCGGTCGGCGGGCTTGCCGAGGATACGACCGCCAGCAATAACCACCGTGTCGGCTGTCAGCAGGATATCCTTCTCGCCAAGTGGCTCGGGGTAGGCCTCGCTTTTGAGGTTTGAGAGATACTCCGCCACCTCCGCCGCAGGCATATCTTCGGGGAAGAACTCCTCACACTCGAAGCGTGGCGCAAGCACAAACTCTATTCCCGCATCGGCCAAGAGCTGCCTACGGCGTGGCGACTGCGAGGCAAGAATAAGACGGTATGTTTTTAGTCTTTCGTGTAAAAGCATAATTTTATTAAATCAGATAACTTACGGTTATGCACTGATAAGCAAATAGGCGTTATCGTTTATCGGAGCGGTATGAAAGCGCTCTATCTAATATCAAAATCCAACAATGTACGCCCTCCGATGCGCGCCTTGATATTATCACCAGCCTTCACGGGACCAACACCTACGGGCGTGCCTGTATAGATGAGGTCACCAATTTTCAGCGTCATATAGCGCGAAATATGGCTGATGATGCGGTCCACCGTAAAGAGCATATCCTTTGTGAAACCACGCTGGCGCACCTCGCCATTTAGCTCCATCTCGAACTCCAAGTTTTGCACATCGCCACCCAACTCTGCGAGCGACACAAACTCGGGCGACAGAGCTGCCGAGTGGTCAAAACCCTTGCACATCTCCCACGGCAGACCCTTGGCAATAGCCTCGCGTTGCAGGTCGCGCGCGGTGAAGTCGATGCCGAGTCCCACCTCCTCGTAGCAGCGCGATGCGAAGCGCTCGTCAATGCACTTTGCGAGGCGGTTGATTTTTACCACCAACTCACACTCGTAATGCACCTCGTTGGAAAACGAGGGGACATAGAACGGGTCGTTGTTGCGTAGCAGCGCCGTGTCGGGCTTCAGGAAAAAGAGCGGCTCCTTGGGTATCTCGGCGCCGTCGTTGAGCTCTTTAGCGTGGTCGGCATAGTTGCGACCGATACAGATTATCTTCATCGTTTTTCAAATTTATCTTTTCTTACATTTACATATATACCCGCCACCACAAGCACTCCGCAGGGAATCCAGCACAGAAGCAGCGAATAAAGCGTCATATTGGTCATCAATGGCGAGAGTAGTACGGATGGTACTCCCGCAAACATCGCATTCGAGATAAAGCGGCCAAGTTTATGGATATCTATCTTCTCGCGCTTCGCCTTGGGCATTGTGTTGTAGCCCGCCATCGTCTCGGGATAGTAGCGCAACAAGAGGGCTATCAAAACCCAAACAATGGCAAAAATCAATGCTCCGAGAATCATTTTTTCTGCAAGGTCTTAACAATATCTGCGGCAAACCTATCACTCGCTCCTGCACCGCCGATAATGGCTCGCAACTCGTCGAAGTCGGCGAGCATCTTCTCGCGCTTTGAGCCACCCTTCATTATCGCGCGCAACTCCTTCTCGGCCTCGTCAACCGAAGGCTTATAAACAACCATTTCGCGCACCGCCTCGCGTTGCAGATTCAAATTCACGAGCGACACATAAGGTATTTTCAGCACATACGGCTTGAGTTTTTCGTATAGCCAGGGCACGCCATAAACCACCAGTTCGGGGATGCCTATCAGTGCCGTTTCGAGCGTCGCCGTACCCGACGTAACCACCGCAGCCTCTGATATTTGCAGCAACTCATAGGTCTTGTCGCAGACAAACTTTACGGGCATATCCTTTGTGAAGACCTCATACTGCTCACGCGCAATCCAGCTCACGCCAGCCACAACAAACTGTTTTGCAGGCATACGCTCTGCCAGCTCGGCCATAAAACGTAGGTTAGCCTTAATCTCGCTTACACGACTGCCCGCCAACAACGCCACGATGGGGCGCTCGTCGAGGTCGTTCTCCTTGCGAAATTGCGACTCCTCGGGAGCCGTGGCACATCGCTCGGCAATAGCATCCATAAGCGGATTACCCTCGAAGTGGGGCTCGATGCCCTTCGCGCGAAAATACTCCTTCTCGAAGGGGAAGATTATGTAGAGTTTGTCGACAAATGCTTTGAGTGCCTTCACGCGATGCTCCTTCCACGCCCACACCTTGGGGGCGATGTAGTAATGCACGGGGATACCCTTTGAGTGGGCAAACTTGGCAATCTTGACATTGAAGCCGGGGTAGTCAATCAGGATAACCACATCGGGTGCGAAGGCCTCGATATCGCGGCAGCAGTCACCCATCTGCGAGAGTATGGTGCGAATGTTCATAGCCACCTGCACAAAGCCGAAGAACGACATCTCGCGGTAGTGCTTGACAAGATTCTCGCGTCCGCCCACCTGCGCCATCATATCGCCTCCCCAGAAGCGGAACTCAGCCTCGGGGTCGGCTTTCTTCAAGCCATGCATTAAGTTTGAGCCGTGCAGGTCACCCGAAGGCTCACCGGCGATAATATAATATTTCATATTCTATTATTTCATTCGCTCTAAAAGGTCGGGTCGCAGGCGCTTGGTGCGCTCGAACGACTGCTCCTCCTGCCACTTCTCTATCTCGGCAAAGTTACCCGACAACAAAACATCGGGCACGCGCCAGCCGCGGAACTCCGCAGGGCGGGTATATACGGGCGGAGCCAACAAATCGTCCTGAAAACAATCAGTCAGGGCCGACGCCTCGTCGCCAATGGCGCCCGGCAGAAGTCGAACGACCGAGTCGGCAATGATGCAGGCCGCGAGCTCGCCACCTGTCAGTACATAGTCGCCGATAGAGATCTCGCGAGTGATAAGATGCTCGCGGATGCGGTAGTCGATGCCCTTGTAGTGGCCGCAGAGGATGATGATATTCTCGCACATCGACAGGCGATTTGCCTCGTGCTGGTTATAGGTGATGCCATCGGGCGAGGTGTAGATAATCTCGTCGTAGCGGCGCTCCGACTGCAACTTCTCAACAAGCTCGAAAATCGGCTCACATTTCATCACCATACCAGCCTCGCCACCGAAGGGGTAGTCGTCAGTTGTCTTGCGCTTGTCGTGGGCATAGTCGTGCAGATTATGCACTACAATCTCCACCAATCCCTTCTCCTGCGCACGCTTGAGGATCGATTCGCTCAGAGGCGAAGCAACCAACTCGGGAACAACGGTAATAATATCTATTCTCATAAGTAGTTAGTATCTAAAAATTATATCCTTATCACTCTCTTTGTCGAGCGCGACCTCTATGCCGTTTTGCAACATATAGGCGCGGTAGCTCATCTCGGTGAACATCTTGATTATCTCCTGACGGGTGTCGCCATCGGTCTCAATCAGCACCGTAGGGTGGTGACGCTCAATAATCGGGCGCAGCTCGGGTATAACCACACGCTCGTAACCCTCTATGTCGCACTTTATAAAATCCACGCGCTCCAACTCGGCAAACAGCACGCTGCCACGCTTCATCTGTGCAGAGAACTTTATCGCCTCGCCCGAGAGCTCACCCTCGCTCACGAAGTTGCGCCCCGTGCCGAAGTAACCAGCTGCCGCAACCGAGTCGTTAGCCATCTCGATGGTGCGCTCCTCACTGCCGAGGGCGTAGTTTAGCAGTGTTACATTTTTGCACCCTCTCACATTGCGGCTCAGCACATCGAAGATAACGGGCACGGGCTCAACGGCATACACCTTACCCTCCGAGCCAACAATATCGGCCAGCGGGCGGGCATAGTAACCCAAGTTTGCGCCAATATCAATGGCCACATCACCCCTCTTTACGAGGTGAGACAGGTGGTAGTTGTACTCCAAGGCGCGCCCATTACGACCAATACCCAGCGCACGATAGATGAAAAACATTCGACTCACCACGCGCAGGTAGCCCTCCAATGGAAGCAGGCGATAGAGCAGACGATGAAAGAGTTTTCCCATCTGTTTAGTTCTTATAATTCACCTCATTGTTCAGCACCTCGACAACAAAGGGGTTGTACATCGACTCGTGGCCGATGGTGCTGTCGTCGCCGTGACCCGGATAAATCTTAACCTCGTCGCCAAGGGGCAAAAGGTTGTCAATAATAGAGCGCATAATCCACGAATAGTCGCCACCCGGCAGGTCGGTACGGCCAATACTCTCGCGGAAGAGCGTGTCGCCCGTAAAGAGTACTCCCGCCTCAGGCTCGTAGAGCGCAATATGGCCGGGTGTGTGGCCCGGCGTGGGGATAACTTTCAGCTCTGTTTCGCCGAACTTAATAGACTCCGCACCGTCGAGGTCAATATCAATCACCTCGGGCATATCTCCTGCGCGCACGCCGAAGAGTTCGGCGCTGGTCATTGCGTTCTTCAACAAAAACTCATCTTTTGACGAGAGAGCGAACTTCGCGCCATACTTCTCGCAGATGTGGTTCACGCCCAGCAGGTGGTCGAAGTGGCCGTGGGTGTTGATGGCCAGCACGGGTTTCAAACCGTTGTCGGCGATAAACTTATCCAATACGGCATTCTCTCTCTCGCCCATATTGCCAGCATCGATGATGGCCGCTTCGAGCGTTGAGTCCCAAATGATGTATGTATTCTCCTGAATAGGGTTGAAAATTAATCTTGCTATCTTCATATCTGTTCTGTTTTTCTAATATTACTTTGTAAATACAACCTCCAAGTCGGCGGGCAGACACTCGTAGGTGTAGCCCTTGGGCAGTGACAAGTCGACATTTATCTTGCCATCGGCAACCGTCCACTCCACATCTACCGACTCCTCGCCTACGGGGATTGAGCCCTTGCAGCTCTTCAAACCACAATCCACGAAGCGCAGAGTAACCTTCTTCTCTACGGGTGAGATGGCATATACGCCCAGCACATCGCGGTTCAAAACGCGAATGATGTGTGATGCGAAGCCGTGGTTGCAGCTCGCTACGCTGGTCATATTCTCCCACAGCGTACCTGTCTGCTCGGCCATCGGGATATAGAAGTCAACCGACTCGTCCAAAATCTTGCGTGACAAACCCTCACGCGAAAGCAACTCCATACGCAGGTAGTTGCCGATAAATGCGTTGGCGAAGGGTACATCCGAGTAGGCTTTGGTCTGCTTGCGTGCGGGGCCAAACTCATCACGCAGGCGTGCCCACAACTCGGGGTGCGACTCGGGTGTAGCAACACCAAAGTAGAATGCGTAGTATTGGCACACCTCGGTGTGGTAGCCCGTGAGTTCCAACTTACCACCCTTGCCACGCTTGGCATTGTCGATGAAATATTCGCCATCGAAAGTCTGCTCGCGAATAGTCTGGCGAATATGATCGGCCTGCTCATAGAGCGTATCATCGTCATACAGACGCGATGCGACATCCAACATATAGGCGTAGAGCATATTCGAGGGGTAGTTCACATCCTGCACATAGTTGTTAGCCGCCGACCACTCGACAAATACCCAGTGCGAGAGCTTTTCGAGCAAGCCGTCCTCGTTGATGAAGGGCTTGAAGTAGTTAATCAGGTCGTAAACACGCTTCTTGGCACGATCCACCAACTCGCGGTCGCCACTACGGTAGAGGTACTCCTCCAGCTGCACCACAAACCACATAGCCCAGTTGGGTATATAGTTGTGATTCCAGTGGTCGCTCGGGTAGCACATCGGGAGCATACCCTCGTCAATATCCTTAAATCGCTCGGGAAGAAGGAAGTTTTCAAGGAAGTTCTTCTCAATCTTGGTGTTGCCCGAGAGGTCGAACGCCGTGCGAGCCGTAAAGAAGCTGTCGCACAACCATCCTGCACGCTCTCGCGAGGGGCAGTCCATAAAGATGTCGAGCGAGTTTTGTCGGCAGGTCTCACGCGCTGTTTCGAAGAGGAAGTTCATCGCCTCATTGTCCGAGAGGAACTGACCGCGGTGTATATCGGCATTGCAATAATCGCGCATAAAAATCTCCTGCACCTCGGCCTTGCCACTCAGCACCTTAACCTCGGCATACTGCATTGTGTAGGGCTCGAAGCTCTCCAAGGTGTACTCGCCCGGCTGCAAGTTGTATGTTACATAGGGCTTGCAGATAAGGCGTGCCTCATCCACACGACCCTCAGCGTCGAGCAACTCGTCAAACGCAATTTTTAGCTCTGTAGGTTCCTTGACAACAACCTTTGCACCCAAGAAACCTGTGCTGTTGCAGGCAAATTTGTAGATATTACCGCCCTGTGCCTCGGCCTTGTGCATCTTATAGTCGGGGTACTCCACCTGGCGTGCCAAGAGGGTCTTTGCCTGCTGTTGGGCGAGTGTCACGGCTCTGCCCGTCCACTGCAAATCTTTTGCCCAAGCATCGAAGTCGGGCGTAAGGGTATAATACTCCACAAAGGGGCGCTGGAAACTGAAACGCTCCACGTCAGCCTTGCGCTGGCCCAAGTCGTAGGCCTCGAAAGCCTTGCCCGTAGCGGCTACAACCTCTCCATTCAGCTCCACCTCGGCCTGCAAGAATGAGGGCTGGTTTAGGAGGTAGTAACTCGACTCGTTATATCCCGCAACCTCCAACGCAAGCAGATTCTCGCCACGCTTCAAATAGGGTTTGAGGTCGTAGCAATCCACGCGGTAAAAGTCGTGTGCTGCAACCGACGGTCCGTGTGCCACAAACTCACCATTCACACGCAGACGATAGTCTGTCGAGGCGGCTATACGGATGTAGGCATCCTGCACTCTGCCCGCCGAGATAACCTCGCGGAACGAGAGCGTAAGATTCTTCTCCGTCTGGCGCCCCTCGGCCCATACGGGGATAGCCTCCACGAATGAATCCACGGCTGTAAGGTCAATTTTTTCGGCAGGTGCGCAACCCACAACGATTGTTATCAAAGTGGCTAAAAAGCCATACTGCAAAAGTTGTTTCATCCTTAAAAGTATTTATTTTACAAAGATAATAAAAAATATGGTGACAAGGATACTCCTCGCCACCATAATACACTTTTTTCAGCTCTATAATTACCACTTAAACTCCTCGGCGAGTATCACGCCATCGGCTGCATCTTTCTCCGAGAATGTTGCGGCTGTGTACTGCACACAAATCATCACCAAAGCCACCTCGCCCGTATTTCTTACCATACGTTTACCCTCGGGTGCTACGCGCACGATGCTACCCTCTGCGACGGGGAAGTTCTGGCCATCAACCTGAAACTCGCCCTGGCCCTTGATGAAGATATAAAGCTCCTCGTGCTCCTTGTGCGTATGCAGGAATCCCGTCTGACCGCCTACGGGAAAACTTTGGAATGAAATTTCTGCACCCGTTGCCCGCAAAGCTCCACCCGCAAATACTTTTCCCGGAATCTTTACATCGGGGCCTAATGCCAAAATATGCTCGCCGAGTGTTGCCATCTCGCCCACCGATACGCAGGTGTATGCTGCGCCCTCGGCAATCTTCTCAATCTGTTTCATAGTTAATAGTTTTTAAGTTAATATTGGTTACTAAAAGAAAGTTTATTACTTTTGTAGTGTAAAGTTAGTGTCACTTTCTTAAAAACGCAATACGGTACCTGACACTCAGTTAGTTACTACGAGGTAACCATTGCTGAAAACAAAGAGTTTATGAGATGAAAAAAGTTGAAGATTTTTGCCCTGTAAGAGATATTCTCTCAAAAACGGCCGATAAATGGTCGCTATTGGTGATGCACGAATTGCAAGAGAACTCAGTTATGCGCTTTAGCGAGTTGCAACGCTCCATTCCCGACATCTCGCAAAAAATGCTTACGCAAACCCTGCGCAAGCTGGAGCAGATGCAGCTACTTGGTCGTGAGATATATCCCGAAGTGCCACCCCGTGTGGAGTATCATCTAACAGAGCTGGGTAATTCGTTTATGAATAATATAAACCCTTTAATCAGGTGGGCAGTAGAGAATCGTGACAAATGCCTTAAATAAAATAACACGCTTATAAGTTTTCTTTGTATCTTTGCGCAAAGAAAAAACATAAAACAATATGGCAAGAAGAAAAAAACAGAATTATCCCCTCATCGAGGCGTTGGAGATTACTACTTTGGCGGCCGAGGGCAAGGCTATGGGTCGCTATAACGAGCAGGTTGTATTTGTGCCTATGACCGTGCCGGGCGATGTGGTGGACGTACAGATACGCAACAAGCGCCGCCGCTTTATGGAGGGCGTGGTGGTGAACTATGTGAAGCGTTCACCTCTGCGCGAGGAGCCTTTCTGCCCCCACTTTGGCGTGTGTGGCGGTTGTAAGTGGCAGAATCTGCCCTACTCGGAGCAGCTTCGTTTCAAGACTGAGCAGGTGAAGGATCAGCTCACCCGCATCGGCAAGATTGAGCTTCCCGAGGTGCAGCCCTGCTTGGGCTCTGCCAAGCAGCAGTTCTACCGCAACAAGTTGGAGTTCACCTTCGCCGACAAGCGTTGGCTTACATACGAGGAGATTGCCGCAGGTGGCGACATCGAGCGTGAGCCTGCACTCGGTTTCCATATTCCCAACTGCTTCGACAAGGTACTCAATATTGATAAGTGCTACTTGCAGGCCGAGCCATCGAACTCTATCCGTACGGAGGTTAAGCGTTTCTGTATCGAGAATGGTTACTCGTTCCACAACTGCCGCGAGCACGCTGGCTTGATGCGTAACATCATCATCCGCACAGCTTCGACAGGTGAGGTGATGGTTATCGTCATCTTCAACGAGGACGATCAGAGCCGTATTACAGCGCTGTTGGATATGTTGAAGGAGCGTTTCCCCGAGATTTCTTCGCTCTTCTATGTTGTTAATACCAAGTGGAATGACTCTGTGGGTGACTTGGAGCATATCTGCTACGCTGGCAAGGATCACATCATCGAGAGTATGGAGGGCTTGCAGTTCAAGGTGGGTCCCAAGTCGTTCTACCAGACAAACTCGGAGCAGGCATACGAGCTCTACAAGGTTACGCGCGAGTTTGCCGACTTGAAGGGTGACGAGGTGTTGTACGACCTCTACACAGGTACAGGAACTATCGCCAACTTCTGCGCACGCCGTGCCAAGAAGGTTGTGGGCGTGGAGTATGTGCCCGAGGCTATTGAGGATGCAAAGGTAAACTCAGCCATCAATGGCATTGAGAATACATCGTTCTATGCGGGCGATATGAAAGATGTTTTGTCGGACGACTTCGTGGCGCGCAATGGCCACCCCGATGTTATTATCCTCGACCCTCCCCGCGCAGGTGTCGACGAGCGTGTGATTGATGTTATCCTGCGTGCCGCACCCGAGCGTATGGTATATGTGAGCTGTAACCCCGCTACGCAGGCGCGCGACTTGGCACTGATGGATGGAATGTATAAGGTTGTGGCTGTGCAGCCCGTGGATATGTTCCCCCACACGCATCATGTGGAGAATGTTGTGAAGTTGGTGAAGCGTTAATGCAAGATTTTTGCTCTTTTTGCGTTTTATAGTTAGAACCATAAAACAGAAAGTGCTATGAAAAGGATTTTTATCGTATTTGCAACGCTGCTGACAATCTCGATGTTCGCCTTGCAGAGTGGCGTGGCGCAGGAGCTGGGGCAGACTATACCGACAATCTCGGTGAATGGCTCATCGCAGATTAAGACTACGCCCGACGAGATATACATCACAATCAAACTCGACGAGAGCGACACCAAAGGCAAGGTTACTCTCGAAGAGCAACGCCTCAATATGTTCGCAGCCTTGAAGAGGGCGGGCGTAGATGTCGAGAAGCAGCTCACGGTGGTGGATATGAACTCTTCGTACTATCGCCGAGGTGGGTCGCTGGCCGCAACGCAGTATGAGTTGAAGGTTGGCTCGGCTGAGGCTGTGTCCAAAGTCTTTGAGAAGCTGGATAAGGCGGGCATACCCAATGTAAATGTCACTCGCACAGCTTGTTCAAATATAGAGGAACTACGCACTGAGGCTCGCAAGGCGGCTATGGTAAATGCCCAGCAACGAGCTCGCGAGTTGGCCGAGGCGGTGGGGCAGACGATAGGTGCTTGCTACGAGATAAACGACTATACAACAACTGCACAGCCCGTTGTCTACCGCAGTAAGATGATGATGGCTAACGGTGCATCGCTCGATGCCGCAGCCGTAGAGGCCGAGCCGAATATTGAGTTCGAGCAGATAGTTATTAGCTATAATGTTTCAGCAAAGTTTTTGCTGAATCTTAAATAAGAAAGAAGCTGCCTAACAAGGCTCTTTTGGCGTCTGGCTTGCCTTCGAAATGCTCATTTGCGCCCAGCAAACTGCGCTTTCTCGGTCTGCGACCAGCCTCAAAATAGCTCTTGTTATACAACTTCTACAAAAAATAGGATTTCTAACAAAACTTGTTAGAAATCCTATTTTTTAGTCTCCGAGAAATAATCTACTCAGCGGGGGCCCACTTGCAACGCACGGGTGACACAATTGCACCCTCCTCTTTGAGCTGCTTCATAGCCTTGTCAACCTCCTTGCGGTCGATGCCGCTGAGCTCGGCAATCTTACCTGCATTCAGGGGCTCGCCAGCCTCTTTCATTGTAGCCAATACTTTCTCTTTTGTCTCCATAGTAATCTGTTTTAATAATTATTCTTTCTAATTTCAAATGTAATATCCATATATGAGCGTGTGCCGTCAATATAATCAGCATAGAGCAACTCCGCATCGCGTCCCTTTAAGATGTTGCACTTACCGCACAATTCGCAATTATGCAGGCACTTCCACTGCTCAAGAACAAATGCCAGACGCTCCTCTCGGCTGGAGTTCTCTATATTCGGCGGAGTCATAAATATTAAACGTTAGTACGTTTCTCGCCCATCACGCCCAAAAGGCAGAAGAGCAGATAGAAAGGCAGCAAACCTATCACAAAGCTGATAATTGCTCCCTTCCACATCGGGCGATTACGTTTGCTCACAGCCGTAACAACCAACACAAGAGCAAACAATATACCATAAGCAAGTAGAATTGTTTCCCACATAATCTATACCCCTATTTTACGAATTACTCCTCCAATCGGGTAATCTTCGCACCCAGAGCATTCAGGCGGCCGTCAATATCCTTGTATCCGCGGTCAATCTGCTCAATGTTCTGAATAGTACTTGTACCCTCGGCGCTCATAGCCGCGATAAGCAACGCCACACCTGCGCGAATATCGGGCGAAGTCATCTTCGCGGCACGCAAGCGAATGCGGTGGTCGTGGCCGATAACTGTTGCACGGTGGGGGTCACAGAGGATAACCTGCGCGCCCATATCGATGAGTTTATCAACGAAGAACAAGCGACTCTCGAACATCTTCTGGTGGATAAGCACCGTACCCTTGGCCTGCGTTGCCACAACCAAGAATATTGACAATAGGTCGGGCGTGAGTCCGGGCCACGGAGCATCGGCGATGGTCATAATTGAACCATCTATAAAGCTCTCAATTGAGTAGTGGTCCTGCTGAGGGATGTAAATATCGTCACCACGCTGCTCAAACTGAATACCCAGGCGGGCAAACTGCGCGGGGATAATACCCAAATTCTGGTACGATACATCCTTGATAGTCAGCTCCGACTGCGTCATTGCGGCCATACCGATAAAGCTACCCACCTCAATCATATCGGGCAACATAGTGTGCTCCGTACCACACAATTCCTTCACACCCTCAATGGTGAGGAGGTTTGACGCAATACCCGAAATCTTGGCACCCATACGGTTCAACATCTTGCATAACTGCTGCAAGTAGGGCTCGCACGCAGCGTTGTAGATAGTGGTTGTTCCCTCGGCCAAGACGGCAGCCATAACGATGTTTGCCGTACCTGTAACGGAAGCCTCATCGAGCAGCATATAACAACCCTTCAACTTCTTGGCCTCTACCGAGAAGAATTCCTCGTTTGGGTCAAAATTAAATGTTGCACCCAACTTCTGGAATCCGAGGAAGTGAGTATCCAGACGACGGCGTCCAATCTTGTCGCCACCCGGCTTGGGGATGTGTCCCACGCCAAAACGAGCCAACAGCGGACCAATCATCATTACCGAGCCACGCAAGCGGCGACAGCGGCGATGATAATCCTCGCTACGCATATAGTCCAGATCGATGTTGGCGGCGCGGAAAGCGTACGAATCCTCGCTCAGGCGCTCCACCTCGACACCCATCTTCTCCAAAAGTTCTATGAGTTGTATAATATCTAGAATCTGCGGTACATTGTGTACTACCACACGCTCGGGCGTGAGCAGCACGGCGCTCAATATCTGTAAAGCCTCATTCTTAGCACCTTGCGGTGTCACGCTACCACTCAGGCGTGTTCCGCCCTCTACTTTGAAAATTGCCATAGGATAGATTTTTATCAAATATACAAAATAAAGTCGAATTGGCAAAATATTTTCAGATATAGTGCGTGGAGGGTTAAAATTTTTACAAAAAAAAGAGGAAAAACCTTTCGATTTTTCCTCTATGGTAGCGGGGGGAGGACTCGAACCTCCGACCTCCGGGTTATGAGCCCGACGAGCTGCCAACTGCTCTACCCCGCGATGTATCTTTATGTGGGCGAACCCTACATTTCGTGGTTAAGTGGTGCAAAGATATGAAAAAAATATATATGCACCAAATAAAATCGCCACTTTTTGTGCGAATAATTACCTCTGCGGCCGCTTTGCGATGTGTAACTGCCTAATACTGCGCTACTTCAAATGTCGTGCCACAATCTCCGACAAATCCACCACAGGCCTTGTTGCACCGCGCGTAATCGCCTTTTTGCACAGCGGGCAGGCGGTAACAATGGTCTCGGCACCCGTGGCGTCCAACTCCTTGCCTACACCCTGCGCGATGGTGAGTTGTTGTCCATCGTTTATAGCCGTGTTGGCAATAGACGAGCCACAGCAGAGGGCATTCTGGCGATTGTGCTCCGCTTCGAGCAGTGCTCCGATGGCCTTAATCACAGCACGCGGCTGGTCGTAGATGCCGCTGCCACGCCCCAACTCGCAGGGGTCGTGATAGGTGAAGGTCTGCTCCGACGAGTAGCTCACGCTCAGTCGCCCCTGACGCATCAGGCGCAGGATATACTCCGAGTGGTGCAGCACCTCGATGCCTTTCAGGTCGTACTCCTCGCGGAAGACGCGCAGGCAGATGGGGCACGAGGTCACCAGCGTAGTTATGTTGTGCTTGGCGAAGAGCGCCTTGTTGTAGTCAATCATCTTCTGTGCCGAGTCGGGCTCGCCCGTAAGTTTCAGCGGACGGCCACAGCATACGCCACCCTCCTTGTCAGCCCACCACACCTCTTCGTGTGCCGCTGCGAATATCTTCTGCATCGCCGAGAGCGTGTTGGGGGTGAGCAGAGTCATACAACCAGCGAAGTATCCTACCTTGCCCTCGCCCTCGGAGCGGTCCAGTCCACGCAGGTAGTTATAGCGCCCCTCGTGGGGAATATTACGCATCGACGAGCGTGAGTTAAGGCGCAGAGTATTAAGATTTATACCCACGGGGCACACCTGCTCACAACGGCCACACATAAGGCAGTTATTGGCAATCTTCTGTTGGAGCATATTGTAACGGCGGTCGCGCAGGAAGTATACAGACTGCACATCGTGTATGCCGAGTTGCTGTTGCAGCTGGCAGGGGTCGATGCAGATACCACAGCGCGAGCAGGCCTCCACCTCGAAGTTGTCGTACGACTTCTCCTTTGCCTCGGGTTTGAGGCGGTAGTGGCGCAGGAAGATGAGCGGTATCTCGGTGAAGATGTGCATATAGCGCGAGAAGGGCATCGAGATGAAGAAGACTCCCAACGCTGTTGAATACATCCACCACGCAGGCTCGTAGAGGAGCGTAAGGGTGTGGATATCAAATGTATTTGCCAGTAGGGAGCCTATTCCGCCCGTAAGGAAACTGCCTCCGCCATATATGCCAGCCGTGATGCTCTCGGCCACAAGTCGCATAGGGAATACAAACCACAGAGCCGAGAGCGCTATGCGGTCGAAGAGGATATGATTTGTCGTGCGCTTCATACCCAATGCTCGCGAGCGCACTCGCTTGAACCACGCCATCGCCACGCCCGAGAGAACGAAGAGCAAGAGCAAATCCATTGCGAAGTCAAACAGTGGTTTATGCTCTGTTATGCCATTTAGCTGAGCGAAGTATTTGAAAAACACATGCCCCTGCAACGGCACCCATCTTACGCCGAGGTAGGCCACCGTCTCGGCCCAGCCCACGGCGATGAGCAGAAACCAGCCAAAGGCCAGACTCATATGCATATATCCCAGGCGGGGATTTATGCGGAATATGCGGCGGTGGAGTAGCGACTCGCACACAATCTCCCAAATGGCCGCAACGGAGCGTGGCGAGAAGATACCTTTGACGATGAGTCTCTTGTCGCTCTTGGGCAGATTGCGTAGCCACGATAGATATTTAATCAGCACAATGGCAAACATAACCATTGCGCCTACGATGAAGGGTATGCAGAAATTGGCGAAAAAGGTCATATTAGAAATCTCCAAGTTTGCGTTTAATCAACATCACCACGCCGCGCGTATTTATTCCGCGGGGGCAGAGCAGTCGGCACTTGCCGCAGAGCATACATTTGTTCATCTCCTCGTATGCGCCCTGATACTCGCCACGACGCACAAGGGTATGCACCTTGCGGAAGTTGAACTCCGTGAGGTTTCCCGCCGTGCAGGTCGCCGTGCAGGTGCCACAACCTATGCAGGTCTGCAACTCGGGCATCTCGCGCGTAATCTCCTTGCTCTTGCGCAGGTTGTTGCGGTCGATGTCTATGGTGCGAGGTTTGTTGATTGAAAATCCGAAATTTATCATCTTTGTAGCCGATAACAAGTTTATCTCTTCGATAGCCACTCCACCACGGCGTTGGCTGCGGCCGAGCCATCGTTTAATGACTCGCCCACATTCTTCGGGGCTGTGACAGCTCCTGCGTAGAATATACCCTCGATATTACTCTCCACATTGCCAATGAACGAATCCTTGGCCTGCATAAATCCACTGCTCTGGCGTCTAAGGCCCGACTCTGTTTCGAGCGTTAGGTTGTGGTCATTAGAGCGCATACCAACCAGCAGCACCAACATATCCACGCCTAACTTCAAGGGGCGTCCCGTGAGTGTATCCTCGGCCTTGATTTGCAGGCGGCCATCAATGGTGGGGCTGACCTCCGATATGCGGCCACGCACGAAGTGTATGTTGTAATCCTGCTGAGCCTCGCGGTACATCTCCTCGTAGCCCGGGCCAAACATTCGTATATCCATATAGAAGTTGAACACATCGGCCGAGGGGAATAGTCGCTTTAACTCAATAGCCTGCTTCACACCCGTAACGCAGCACACCTTCGAGCAGTGGCGCTGGCACACCTTCTCATCACGCGAGCCCACGCAGTGCAGGATTGCTATGCGACGCGGGGTCTCGCCCGAGGTGATGGCCACCTCGCCTTTGTTGAACATCTGCTCCAAGTCGGCCGAGGTTATGACATTGTCGTAGATGCCATAGCCATACTCCTCCTTGATGCGGGCATCGAAGAGCGTGAAACCTGTGGCAACGACCACAGCGTCGCACTTTAACTCCTCGCCCGAGGAGAGTCTCACGCAGGTGGGGGTTATCTTCGTGGCCTCGCAGCCTGTCTTTATTGTGATGTTTGCGGCCGAAGATATCTTGTGGCGCAAAGCGCTTAGTACCTCGTCGGCAGGTGTGAAGGAGGGGAAAAGTACATGCCATTGGCGCACCTTGCCACCTATGTCGCTCTGCTTCTCGACGATGGTGACCTTCATACCGCGCGAGGCAAGTGTATGCGCGCACTGCATACCTGCTACTCCGCCTCCTATGACTACTATATGCTTCATAATCAAAACTTTTTCTTGTAAATTGTCTCCTCCGAGCAGCTGTTGACAATAGCCCTCTCGGGACGGCCTATGTAGCGACCATTGAGTCCCAGATACTTCATCGAGGGGTCGTACTCCACACCCATCTTGTCGAGCAGAGGCTCCACATCTACCTGATGCATCTGCATACCCAGCTCCCACGGGTCGTAGCCCAGTACCAGTCCTGCCATCTCCTCGTAGGTCAGCACGGGTATTCCCGCGCCATTCTGTCCGTAGGTGGTGCCCTCCATCTCGGCGATGGTGTACTGCCACTTATCCAAAAACATCGAGCACCCCGGGCAGTTGCAGACGATAAAGTCGGGCTTGTAGGGCGCCATACTCTCCAACTTCTTGTGCGAATTGGCTATCGAGTAACCACGGTTGGCCTGCACGAGATAGTTGCGGAATCCAAATCCGCAGCAGTGGCGACGCTCGGGATAGTCTACCAACTCGCCTCCCCACGACTCGACCATACCTGCCAGAACATAAGGGAACTCCGAGCCACCAATGCCCTTTTTGGGAAATATCTTGGCGTAGTGGCAACCGATATGCTCCACAACCTTTAACGGCTCGCCCGTGTGTACATTCACCAGCTTGCGCGTAGCCTTCTGTGCAATCTCCTCGCGGTGGTGGAATATTACATCGGAGGTGTGCGACAGGTTCTTGGGAATCTTGAATTCGCGGCCTGTGGCCTTGTAGAGATTTTCGCGCGTGCGCTCCTCGGTCTCGGGAAACTCCTCCCAAGTGTTGAGCAACTCGGTGTAGATGCCAAACGAGGTTATGCACGACGAGGTGAAATTCTCATACCCCGCTTCGCTCATCAGCGCAAACTGACGGGCCACAACCGTCATAATAGTCTCCAAGGGTACTACATCGGAGTGGTAGCCTATTCCCGTGCAAGAGGTGTGCAACGGGTCATCAAATATATCGCGCGAGAGTTTATTGCCGACAATATCTAAAAAGACCTTCTCGCTGCCGGGGAAGAAGTTTTGGCGTATGCACGAGCGGGCGTAGTAGTATTTGTCGTCGGCTATATCTTTTTGATAATCGGTCCAACTTGATCGTTTCATATACGCAATTGTGTATAAAGTGTTCTTCTTTGGAGCCGTTTGCGGCGACCAAAGCCCCTGCCTGAGGCGGGGGTTGGGGGTGGGTCAGATTTGCAAATGCGGACATAGTCCGCAAGGTTTGCCTTCATAAGCAATCTGCCTACCTAATTATATGTATTAGTAATGTTCGTTCGAGTTCTTTGTGTAGATCTCCATAAAGTAATCCTCATTTGCTCCGTCAAAGCCCATCTCGCGGGCTTTGCGTTCGGAGTGGTGTTCGATGGTGTCGAACATCTCCTTGCCTCCCGTAATCTCAAATATCTTATTAATCTCGTCGAGCGTCTCGTCGCTCACCTTGCGTAGCGCGCCTGCACCCTCCTTGCCATATACTGATGTAAACTGACCATAAATCTGCTCGTCGTTGTCGATAATCCATCGCCACACCGTACCCTGCTCGGGGTGCAGTTCGGGGCGTATGTTGCGCGGTGTGAGGCAGTATCCCGAGCGGAGAATATTGTCGCCAATGGCGCGTTTGAGAGCCAGCTGCTGGCGTCCCTTTTCGCTCTCGACGAAGAATCCAAGTCGTTGGGACAGTGTGCGCAGAGCCTGAATCACATAGGCAGGCGTGTTACCACGCGGACAGCGCGGACGGCACGACATACACTCGCCACAATACCATATCACATCGCTTTTGAGCAACTCCTCGATGGCCTCGTCGTCGCGTGTCTGCACGATGCTCACAATCTGGCGAGGGTCGTAGTTGTAGAATGCTGCCGCAGGGCACACGCCCGTACATACGCCACAATTCATACAGGCCGTAAGACCCTCACGAAGGCGTACATCTTCAAGCAGCATATCGAAGTATTTTGCCATAAAAAAAGTAACTTTGCTTTTGGGCAAAGTTACTCTTTATATACGGTATAATGGGTAGTAAAAATACCTATTTTCTCGCTATCGAACGGGGAACTCCGTAACGCGCAGTGTGGTACAACCGAAGGGGATAAGCTCGATGTCAACAACCTCGCCAACCTCGCCATCGGGTGCCTGCTGTGTGAAGTAGCAGAAATCGCCAGCCGAGTTGCGGTCCATCGTCCACTCGGGCAGGATATGTGCCTTGGCCTTAATCTTTATAGGCGCAGCCTCCAACGACCACGGCTTGTCGCTGCACGCAGCCTTCTCCACGGTGAAGCTCTGGGCAATCTTATCCGCCTGAATATCAGCGTTGCGAAGCGCTACATTCCACGGTGTAGTAGATGTTACCTCGTAGTAATACTCACCCAACTGAACTACATCGTCACCCTCGCAGATATGCTTGTGCCACTTCTCCTCCATACGCAGAGCATACACCAGCGGTCCGCGCTCTACAACGGCTGCACGGTCGTACCAGCGTGATGCGCGAACTGGGGCATTGAGCGAAAGGATAACCTCGTCGCCATCGCTCCAAGTGCGGTTGATGCGGATTGTGCCCTTGCGAATATCCTCGGCCTTAACCTGCTCGCCGTTGATTGTCAGAGTGTACTCGTTGCTCCACTCGGGGATACGCAACTCGAAGGGGAATGCAGCCGTGCGGTGCTTGCGCTCGGGCAGCGAGATTGAGAAGCGAATCTGCTCCTCGAAGGGGTAGCAGGTCTGCTCGCTGATTACCACCTTTGTGCCATCGGCAAGAGTTGTCGAGAGCTTCGAGGGTGCATAAACCATTGCTGCGATGCCGCCCTCGGCTGTTTTGAGCCACAGGTTCTGCACAAACTTAGGCCAAGCCTGATGCAGGTTGCAAGTACAGCAGGGGTAACCTGTGAGAATTCCGAAGAGAATATCTGTATCCTCGTGGGGTGTCGAGAAGTTACGCTGCTTGCGAGTCACCTCCACCTGATTAATCTGGTGGTAGTATTGGCGTGTATCGCCAGCGTCGGTAATCTGCGTGGGCAGAGCGTTGTATGCCACACGCTCCAAGAGGTCGGCGTAGGTGTTATCGCCTGTGATGCGGTATATCTCCTCCAACGAGTACATCATCTCCACCGCTGTACACAACTCCGAGCCGCGTGTGGGGTTACCGAAGTGCAACAACTCGTCACCAGCCCACAAACCTGTGGGGAAGCCGATAGTCTGGCGGATACGCTTCAAAGCCTCCTGCGGTGCGTTGAGGTGCTTCTCCTGCTTCGACTGCTGCCAGTAGATGATAGGCTCCTTAAAGCCCTGACCGAGGTTCACGCAGTGCAGGCTATTCTGACGATAGAGGTGGTCATCGGTTGTGAAACGAGCGGTCCAGTCGGCAGACTGCGAGTGGATAATATCACCCAATTTGAGCAACTTGCTGTCGCCCGTGATGTTGTACAACCAGTGAACAATCAGCAGGTTATCGCCACCGCGCTCCGTAGCCCAGTAGGTCCAGTTACCCAGCGGCGTGCGGGGCAACTCCTCCAACTGATAGTGGAAATACTTTGTCATAAAGTCCACCACGCGCTTATCGCCCGTAGCCATATAGTGCTGTTGCAGAATCTTCAACGCAACCATACGGGGCCACCAGTCGGCAGCATTGCTGCGCTGCATACCGCGAATATAGGGACGGTCGGTGTCGGGACCGAAATATCCATTCTCCTTTTGTGAAGAGAGGATGGCCTCCACCCACTTGTTAGCCTTGGCAAGCAGAGCCTTGTCGCCCATAATATAGGCCATAGGCAGTGCGCCATCAATCCAGTAGGGGCCACGCTCCCAAGCATCGCCCTCACCACCGAGCCACGCGTTGTTGTCGCCAACAACAAATCCGTAGATGTCGTCCAAGTTGCCGGTCATACCATCGAGCATAGTCTGCATCTGCGCACGGAGCCAGCCCTCGGGCTGAATATCGCCGAGAGGCAACTGTGCATAGGGTACTTCCACGAGTGGAGCACGGTTGAAGATTGGTTGGGGTGTCTGATTCTTCTGTGCCGAGGCCGCAGAGAATAGAAAAGCGGTCGCCACGATAGCGACAAATATACGAAGTTTCATAGGTTATAGGTTTTGATTATTTTATTCTCTCGTAAATCTCAAAAGCGAAGGGGTGGGGGTACTTCTCGCCCTGCTCGTAGGCCTCGCGCGAAGTGAGTCTCCATTTGCTTTCGTCCCAAGCGGGGAACGATGTGTCACCCTGGTAGTCGTGTCCTACGCGTGTGAGGTAGAAGCGGTCGGCAACATCTAATGCCAGAGCATATATCTGCGCTCCGCCAATGATAAATACCTCCTCCTCGGCGGGGAACAGAGCCACCGCCTCCTCCAACGAGCGCACTACGGTGCAACCCTCTATCTCGCCCATCGTGCGGCTAATCACCACATTGGTGCGGTTGGGCAGGGGGCGACCAAGCGATTCGTAGGTCTTGCGGCCCATAATCACGGGGTGGCCCGAGGTGGTACGCTTGAAGAAGCGCATATCCTCCGAAATGTGCCACAGCAGAGCGTTTTTATCTCCGATGACGCCGTTCTGTGCAACGGCAACGATTATGCTTATCATAGGGGCGAAGTTTAGAACGACATTGGTGCTTTGATTGTGGGGTAGGGGTCGTAGCCCTCCAAGGTGAAATCCTCGTAACGGAAGTCAAATACCGACTTCACATCGGGGTTAAGGCGCATCGTGGGCAACGCTCGTGGTGTGCGCGAGAGCTGCTCCTCGACCTGCTCCATATGGTTGAGGTAGAGGTGCGTATCACCCAAAGTGTGTACAAACTCACCCGCCTGCAAACCACACTCCTGCGCAATCATCATCGTAAGCAGAGCGTACGATGCAATGTTAAAGGGCACACCCAAGAATGTGTCGGCACTACGCTGGTAGAGCTGGCACGAGAGTCTTCCCTCGGCAACATAGAATTGGAATAACACATGGCACGGGGGCAGAGCCATATCCTCCACCTCGGCTACATTCCACGCCGAGACAATCATACGGCGTGAGTTGGGATTCTTCTTGATGGTCTCAATCACCTGCTTTATCTGGTCTATCGCTCCACCATCGGGACGAGGCCAGCTACGCCACTGATAACCATATACATGATTAAGGTCGCCATAAGCGTAACCCTCGATGGGCGAGGGTGTCTGCTGCTGCGATGCGGCGAGAAACTCCTCCTTTGAGATGGGCTCTACGCCTTGTGCGGCGCACAACTCGCCATAGTAGCGGTAGGCATCGTTATCCCAGATGTGTACTCCGTTGTCTACCAGGTATTTGATATTAGTATCACCTGCCAAGAACCACAACAGTTCGTGGATGATACCTTTCAGAAAAACACGCTTTGTGGTGAGCAGGGGAAAACCCTCGCTCAAATCGAAACGCATCTGGTGTCCAAAGACGCTGCGTGTGCCTGTTCCCGTGCGGTCGCCCTTGACCACACCGTCCTGCATAATTCTTCTAAGAAGGTCGTGATACTGTTTCATAATCAGAATGTTTTGAGTGCTATATCTCCATTGTTATCCATTGCAGCGTATGTCGCCTTGTCGCCGCCCCAGCAGCCAAGGAAGAGAACTCGTAGCTCCTCGTCGCTCAGGTCGTAGGGGTAGTGCATATGTCCAAAGATGATATAGTCGGTTGAGGGATTCTCGCTCTTATAGCCACGAGCGTATTCTACCAAAAAGTTGAGTGATTTGGGTGTCAGGCTCTCCATCGAGTGCGACTTACGCGACTTGCCGCTCCACCACTGTCCGAAGGTCAGAGCCAAGTCGGGGTGCACCAGCCACGAGAAGAGTTTGCGCAACACCACCGAGCGGAAACACCAATTCATAAGTTGCAACAGTGGCTTATCCTTGATATTCATATTATCGCCGTGGGCTATGAATATATTTTTCTCGCCAAGAGTAAAGAGCTTCGGGCCGCGGACTATCTCCACGCCACACTCCTTCTCGAAGTAGTCGTACACCCACATATCGTGGTTGCCCGTGAAGAGATAAATCTTTATACCGCGCTCGCTCAGCTCGGCCAACTTGCCCAGTGTGCGGACATAGCCTTTGGGTACAACCTTGCCGTATTCAAACCAAAAGTCGAAGATGTCGCCCACCAAAAATATGGCGTCGGCATCTTCGGCTATGCTATCCAACCACTTCACAAAATGTCGCTCAGTGCGACGAGAGGCCTTCTCGCCACCAGCACCGAGATGAACATCCGAAGCGAAGTAGTACATTATATTTAGATATTTTTCTTAATTGCTTGTTCGAGTTTGTCGCCCATCAAGTCCTTGCCAGCAAAGTTACCATTGCGGTCGATAAGATAGTTCGAGGGGAGTGAACGCACATTGTATGCTCTAACGGCGGGAGAGTTCTCGCCCTGCAAGTCGCAAACCGAAATCCAAGGCAACTGCTGCTCCTGAACGGTGTTAATCCACAACGCCTTAGATGTGTCCACTGCTACCTGATAAATCTCCAAACCCTTGTCGTGGTACTTCTCGTATACCTTCTTCAAGTCGGCATTGAATGAGTTGCTGTTACCTACGGCCGCTGACCAGAAGTGCAACAGGATAAGCTTGCCTTCGAGCGATGAGAGCTGCTGCTCCTTGCCATACATATCGGGCATAGAAATCTCGGGGAAGCTAGTTGTCTTAATCTGCGAAAGGAGGCTAATCTGTGCATCCATACGAGCAATCTGGCTACGCAACAAAGGCAGGTAGAGGCTCTCGGGATAGCTCTCGGCAATAGCCTCAGCCACAGTGCGATAGTAGATTACATCGCCATTGCCATTGAAGAGGTTGGGGTCATTGGGAAGACGCTGATAGAGAGCATATACAGCGGCAATGTGGTCCTTGTTCTCGACGATAAATCGCAACTGCTTCTGCTTAATCTCGTTCTTCTGCTTGGTGTACTTAACAACCAACTCCTGACGCTCGGCATCGCTCAAATCGTCAGCTGTGAGCTTCGACATAATCTCGTTAAGAGCAATAACACCCTCCACATAGCTGTGGTTAAACTCGTGCAAAAGCTCCGACTCCTCCGAACCCTCTACCGTGTGGTTACGCAGTGCGTTGCCAGCAGATGTTACGGTGATGTTGTCGCCGCCCTGCAAGAGCAAAGGAATGCGGTTGCCATCGTAAACGATGTGATAGAGTGAGGGGTTAGCGCTCACCTTGTCGAGTTTGAGTGTGAAGTTGCCCTCCTCGCTCAACTTTACAGAGTCGATGAGAGTCTGGTCGAGCATTGATGATTGCTCCAAATATACCATATCGGCCTCAGCGCCAACAAATCGGCCTGAGATTTTAACCTTCGAAGATTGGCACGAACTCAATGCCATAAGTAGCGCTGCGGCTACCAAAAAAAGTTTGTTCATTTCCACTATGTGTTTCATACAAAGTACAAATATAGCACTATTTTCGGAAATAACGCAAATTTACTTCTGCGAAATGTGACGAGATGCGTTATCTGCCCCGTTTTTTCGTATTCCGTTGTTGTTTTTGTTCTTAGAATTGTTGTGTTGCTTGCCGCCACCGTTTCGCATCATACCCTTCTGCTGGGGGCGCTGCTGGCCCTTCTGCGTGCGTGCTGAAAAGTGCTGTTTATAATCGCTTCGGAGATTGTTTAAGGCATTTTCATCAAGCTCAATATCTCCTCCGGACATCTGCTTTATATCTTTTATTATCACCTCGTTGTTGGGGTGCTCTTGATTATATTCGAAGCTCTTCGAACGCATATATCGAGCAATGGAGTCTATGGCCTCGGTGGTTGCCTCCCCTGTGCCCTCCTCGCGCAGTTTACGCAATATTTGAGCGACATACTTGCCGTAGTGCTTGTGGGTGATTCGTCCTTGTGAGTAGGCCAACTTGCGAGGTGCGATGGTCAGTTCCTCGCGTGTGGGACGCGGATAGGGAGAATCTACATCTAATTGAAAATCAGACATTATGAATAGATGGTCCCACAACTTATGCGCGAAGTCAGCCGTGTCGCGCAGCGTAGGTTGCAGGTTACCCATTACGGCAATAACCACTCTGGCTTGACGGTTTCGCTCGTCGCGGTCCTCAATATCCATCAGTTGGTCCACCATTTCGTGGATGTGGCGTCCGTACTCTGGTATGTAGAGCTTGCGACGCGTGTAGTTGTAATTGTGTTTCATAAAATATGTGCGGTTATCACATCTTTGCACTCAGCCGAATATTATTCGGAGCCCGATTTGTATACTTTTCGGGTATTGGATATAAACCGTTTAGGAATTAAAAGAGAGTCTGTTAGCCATCGGCAGCCTTGTGGCTTGAAGATTGGATTCACCGATTAATAGACTATCTTTGGTAGTGCAAAGTAAATGTAAAATTCTCAAAAAACAAAATATGGCAAAAGTTTTAATACTCGAACAATCAAAAAGTATGCGAAACATTCTGCGTGAGCGACTCGAATTCGAAGGTTTCGCCACGGCCGTGGCCGAGCGTGAGGATATATCGGAGAGTGTGGTGGCCCGCCGTGGCTACGATGCTATCCTTGCGGGTAGCGAGGCGGAGGGCGTTTCGGCATTGGGAGTACCTTTTATAATAGTCACGCCCTCAGGCTCGATTGACGGGGCAGTGGAGGCTGTCAAGAGTGGCGCGGAGGATTACCTCACGGCGCCTGTCGATATGAACCGTCTGCTGGGGTCGCTGCGCCGTATTGTCGAGCGCGAGGAGCACACCTCGACAGAGGTTGCGCTGCCCGCCCGTGTGCGTCGTCGTCAGGGGAGCGAGTCGGGGCAAATCATAGGCTCGTCGCCCGCTATTGAGCGTGTGCGCAGGCTTATAGACAAGGTTGCGCCATCAAATGCGCGAGTGCTTATTACGGGCGAGAATGGCACGGGCAAAGAGTTGGTAGCGCGGTGGTTACACAATAAAAGTGCCCGCGCGGGAGCACCATTCGTGGAGGTGAACTGCGCGGCTATACCCTCGGAACTTATTGAGAGCGAGCTCTTTGGTCACGAGCGCGGAGCCTTCACCTCGGCCATCAAGCAGCGCAAGGGAAAATTCGAGCAGGCCAATGGTGGTACACTATTTATGGACGAGATTGGCGATATGTCGCTCTCAGCGCAGGCCAAGGTGTTGCGTGCTTTGCAGGAGAGTAAAATCAGCCGCGTGGGTGGCGATAAAGATGTGACGGTAGATGTGAGGGTTGTGGCGGCAACGAATAAGGATATTCTCGCCGAGATAGCGAAGGGTAACTTTCGCGAGGATTTGTACCACCGCCTGAGCGTGATATTAATTAAGGTGCCTCCCCTGCGCGAGCGTGCGGGCGATATTGCCGAGTTGGTGAACTATTTTGTCGGTCAGATTGCCTCCGAGCACAACATTTCGCCTAAGCGGGTAGATGCCGAAGCTATGCGGGCGCTCTCGGCGATGCCGTGGAGTGGAAACATTCGTGAGCTTAGAAATGTTGTTGAGCGGTTGATGATTCTGAGTGGCGAGAGAGTTACAGCAGAGGATGTGAAGTTATATTGTTAAAAAAGGAGCCACGCGGCTCCTTTTTTAACAATATAACATATTACGAAGTTGCTCCACCGTGTCGGCTATCTGCTCGGCACCTGCCTGCTCCAACTCCTCGCGTGAGCGGAATCCCCAGCTAACGCCAATGGAATGTATTGCAGCATTTTGTGCTGTCTTGATATCCACGGCCGAGTCGCCCACCATATAGCAGTTCTCGCGCTCCACACCCGCCTTGTCAAGAATCAAATCCACGAGTGCCGTGTCGGGTTTGAGGGGTACACCCTCGCGATTGCCACAAATATCCACAAACTCCACCTCGGGGAAGAATTTTTTAATCAGCTTCTCCGTGCCCGCCTGAAACTTATTAGACGCCACGGCCAGCTTTGCACCATCGCGTTGCAGGTCATTGACCAACTCAACCATACCCGCATAAGGTACGGTGTGAGTGTCGATATTCTCGATATAGAAATCTACAAAATCCTTTCTTGCCGCCTTTACATACTCCTCGGTGCGCAGCTCCTCTGGCAGGGCGCGCTCGACAAGTCGCAGGATGCCGTTGCCAACAAATGAGCAGTACTGCTCGTAGGTGTGTGTGGGCAGGCCTCGCAGTGTGAGCATATGGTCACAACCCACGGCCAAGTCGCCTATGGTGTTGAGCAGCGTGCCGTCAAGGTCAAATATTATTAGTCTGTTCTTCATTCTCTGTTCGTTTGAAAATTTTATATCCTATGGTTGCCATAAATATAGACATCAGCGGACTTACAAGATTAAATATACAGTAGGGCAGGTAGGTGATGGTAGCCACACCCAAGACCGTAGACTGTGTCATACCGCATGAGTTCCAAGGGATAAGCACCGATGTTACCGTTGCCGAGTCCTCCACGCTGCGGCTCAGCAGACGACGCTCCAAGTCGCGATTGTCGTATAGGTTGCGGAAGAGGTTGCCCGTGAGGATAATAGATATATACTGGTCGCCCGTAGAGAGGTTGAAAAATATACCCGAGCAGACCGTTGAGCCTACCACACTCACCGTGCGGCGTGCCACGCGGATGAAGAGTTGAGATATGGCTGTCAGCATTCCGCTACCATACATCACACCGCCAAAGCACATCGCGCAGATGATAAGCCAGATGGTATCCATCATGCCACCCATACCGCTTGTTGCTACCAAGTCGTTGAGCAGGGCGTTGCCTGTCTCGATGGCTGTGCTGCTCGTTGCGGCCTGAACGATAGCATAAATTGATGCCATCACAGAGGCTGAGTCGCTCTGAGCGATGCTCATAATAATATCGGGCTGCGCGATAACCATCGCTATGGCAGCCATAGCCACCGATGTAAAGAGTGTCACGATGGCGGGCAGACGGCGTGAGATAAGTACACCCGTGAGCACGGGAACAAGCAACAACCACGGTGAGATGTTATAGGCCTGGCTCAGAGCCTGTTCGATGGCCATAGTGTCGGTTGCCGATACGGGAGAGCTTGTGAAGCTGACTATTGCGAAGACAATCAGCGCAATGAGTAGCGACGGAATGGTTGTCACCATCATATACTTGATGTGTGTAAATAGTGGCACCTCAGCCGTAGATGATGCTAATACGGTTGTGTCGCTCATCATAGAGACCTTATCGCCGAAGTATGCACCCGAGATAATAGCACCCGCAATCCAGCCATCGTCGAAACCCAGCGCGCGGCCAATACCCATCAGCGCAACACCTATGGTGGCGATGGTTGTCCACGACGAGCCTGTGAGCAGCGAGATGACGGCACAAATAATGCACGATGCAGGCAGGAAAATTGAGGGGTGAAGAATCTTCAAGCCGTAGTATATGAGCGTGGGAATGATTCCGCTGGCCATCCAAGTGCCCGCAATAGCTCCGATGAGAAGCAAGATGATGAGCGCAGGTGTAGAGCTCTTCATATTTGTGACCACGGCATCTTCCAGCACCTGCCATTTGCAGCGATAGATGCCCATAGCCATAGCCGTACACACGGCCGAGGCTGTGATAAGCGAGAGCTGGCTACCGCCCGCAATGGCGTCGGCACCAAACAACTTTATGGTGATTGCCAAAAATACCACCAATACCGCCAAGGGTACGAATGACATAATCAGCGAGGGTTGTTTTGCGATATTTTTATCCATATTTATATCATTTACTGCGTGCAAAGATACTCAAAACCTTGTAAATGGTGGCTAAATATGCGAAAAGATGGGTGGAAAAATTATACAATCTCGCACTAAATTATTATATTTGCATTACAAGTAAAGGATTTTTATGATTAGACTATCGCTTATAATCGCCACATATAACCGCTCCGCGTCGCTGATTCGCACCTTGGAGTCGGTGGTGGAGCAGAGTGCACCCGCTGTGGAGTGGGAGTGCATAGTGGTCAATAATAACTCCTCGGACGATACGCAGGAGGCCTTCGAGAGATTTGCTTCGGCACACAGCGAGTATAATATTCGTATGGTCACTGAGTCGCGTCAGGGCCTGTCGTTTGCCCGCAACCGCGGTATCCGCGAGAGCGAGGGTGAGTATATCGCAATCATCGATGACGATGAGCGCATATCGCCCAACTTTATCAGCGCCTATATCTCTCTGTTCGATAGTATGCCCGATGCTGTTGCGGCGGGAGGACCTATCGTTGCGGAGTATCCATCGGGCCGTCCGCGCTGGATGTCGCACTTTACCGAGCGACCTGTTGCCAACACGATGTATTTTGGTGATAAGGTGCGTAAATTCCCCAAGGGTCGCATCCCCGGAGGAGGAAATATGGCTCTGCGCCGTTCGGCAGTGCGCCGCTATGGTGTGTTTGATACTTCGTTGGGATATGTGGGCGAGTCGCTCATTGGTGGCGAGGAGAGCGATCTCTTCGAGCGTCTGCGCATAGCCGATGCCAAATATTACTATGTTCCCGAGGCGGTTATGTATCATATTATCCCCTCAGAGAAACTCACGAAAAAGTACCTCTCGCGCCTGAGTTATAATATTGGCGTTAGTCAGTTGCGCCGCGCAAAGTATTATCATCGTGTAGGTCTTATCCGTATTCAGGAGATTGTCAAGTGGTTGATAACCGCCGTTTTGGCGTTGTGGTATTTCGTTACGCTGCAATGGAGTAAGGCTCGCTATTTGTTGATAATGCGCCTTAATATAACACGAGGATTGTATAGTAAATAAAAAGGTGTCCATTCGGACACCTTTTTTAGTAAATTGTCTATTATATCGAAAGAATCTTCACAATATCCATTCCCTTCAAATCCATCTTCTGCTGGTGGGCAATAGCCTTCTTGAAGGGGACATATACCAACTCGCCATTCTTGATACCAATCATCACATTGCGCTGACCCTCCGACAGAGCCTCGATAGCCGTTGCTCCCATCTTCGATGCGAGGATACGGTCCTTGGCTGTGGGTGAGCCACCACGCTGCAAGTGTCCGAGGATTGTCACGCGGGCGTCAAACTCGGGGAACTCCTTCTTGATACGCTCGGCCATACCCAGCGCACCGCCCGTAGCCTTGTTCTCGGCTACCAATACGATAGCTGAGTTCTTGCTCTTGCGGAATCCGTTGTGGATAAGGTCGGCCAGCTGGTCCACCTCGGTCTCGCGCTCGGGAATGATAGCTGCCTCGGCACCCGATGCGATAGCGCCATTAAGTGCAAGGTAGCCTGCGGTGTTACCCATAACCTCCACGAAGAACAATCGCTCGTGGCTCGAAGCTGTATCGCGCAACTTATCCACCGCATCGACGATAGTGTTCAGCGCTGTGTCGTAGCCGATAGTCTCGTCTGTGCCGTCGAGATCGTTGTCAATAGTGCCGGGCAGACCTACGATGGGAATATCGAACTCGTCGGCAAAGACCTGCGCGCCCGACAATGAGCCATCGCCACCGATAACCACCAGCGCGTCAATGCCCTGAGCCTTCATATTCTCGTAAGCCTGACGGCGTCCCTCCTCGGTGCGGAACTCCTTGCTGCGAGCAGTTTTGAGGATTGTACCACCCTTCTGTATGATGTTACTTACGCTCTGCGACTTGAACTCCACAATCTCGTTTGTCACCAAGCCGTGGTAGCCACGCATAATACCCTTAACCTTGTATCCGTTGTAAATTGCCGTACGCGTCACGGCGCGGATGGCTGCGTTCATACCCGGAGCATCACCGCCCGAAGTAAGAATTCCAATGCATTTAATTGCCATAATATTTCGTGTTTATTTAATTTCCAATTATGCAAATATAGGCATTTTTTTGCATATAGTGCTGATGTTACGATGGCAAAATGTGTGACAAATTATCCCGAAAAAGAAAAAGACTGCCAATATCTTATTGACAGCCTTTTCGTTGAGGGGTTTATTGCATAGCCTTTCGGGCCTGTGCATTTATCTTTTCTTGCTCTTTGTTGGCCTTCTTCTGCGCCTCTACGGCCTGCTGAATCTCTTCTGGCGTTGCGAGCTCAGCGCCGAGGTCCTTCTCGAAGCGCACCTTAACATCGCCCACCGAGAAGATAAACGCCTTTGTCGAGCCGTTTACGCTCTGGATTGTCTCGGTGGTGTAGTTGATGAACTTCTCGCCATTGATTGTAATGCCATCGGCTGTAATCTCAATCTTCTGGCCATCGTTGGCGATTACAACACCCCTCTCGTTAATCTTCAACTGCGCCTCCATCTTCTCGATATTCTCGCTTGCGCCTTGCAGTGTGACGGTTATGTCGCCCTCCTGCACGGTTGAGATGTCCATATTTCTTATCTGCTTGCGGAACTCGTCAATCTCCTGCTGCGAGAACTCTTCGTAGAGCACATCGGGGTCATTCTCAAATACCGACTCGAATGTATTCTCAATCTGGTCGGCAAAATCCACGGGCGACTTGATAGATGAGATGGTCATACTCACAAGCGACAGGAGCCAGATGAGGAACACTATCAGCAACACCTTACCTCGTGGTCGGCGCGATACCAGCAGCATAACCGAGAGGTAGATAAGCACCAAAACGGGCAAAATCAACACTGCAAACAGACACGCTATGGCAAAGCCTGTAAAGAAGTCTGTCGATAGTAGGGCGGGCGTGGTGACAATGGCAACAAAAGCCAAGATGCTCACCGCTGTAACCAATCCTATAAGGATAAACAGTGCAATGATTTTGAAGATGATAAGCATCACATTACCCGCTGCCATCACAACCTTTGCAAGCAGTGTGCGCTCGCGCTCGTCGAGTGATGCCGATTGTGTTGCGCTGTGTATGTTGCGTGTGGTGATGCGCTCACCCTTCATCTCCAACTTCTGTCGTGCCGACGATGCGGGAGGAATGGTGAACCACATAATGATGTAGCCGATAATCACAAATCCGAACAGATTACCCGAGATGGGTGCCATCCATCGAAATATCTCTACCGAGCCAAACATTGTCAGCACCAATGGTATAAACATCGCCAAACGAATCCAAGTGGAGTCGATGTCGAAGTAGTTTGCTACGCCTGCACACACGCCACCCAGCTTGCTGTTTTCGAGGTCGCGATACAGACGGCGCGGGATACGCGGGTTGCCGTTAAGGTCGGTGGTCTCGGCGTGATGCTCCGCACCCTCCTCGTCAATCTCCTCGGCCGAGCCTAACTGCTTGATGATGTTGTCAATCAGTGGCTTTGCTATGATAGCTTCGGCGGGCTGTGCTGAGAGTATAAGCTCGGCTATGCGAGCCTCGATATCGGCGATAATCTCCTCACCGTCGGGGTTATCCTTGTAGGTGTCGTTGAGCGACTTGATATATGCTTTCAGAGCCTCGTAGGCGTTCTTTTCGAGTGTGAACGATATGCCTGCGATGCTGCATTTCTTTATCTCGTTCATAGCTTCTTCGATGATTAGGTCTTTTTAATACTCCTTTACGCGACCACCGCTCGACTGGCTGATTTTCTTCACTATATCTCTGTTTGAGACATAGGCCACTACGCCACCCGACGAAGCCTCAGCGTCGAGCTTCTTTACGGCGTTGATTGTAATCTTTGCAGCCGACGATGCATCTGCCTTGGCAAGAGTCTGCACTTCAAGCTCTGTGGCAAGAATCTTTGCAGCCGACGATGCCTCGCCATCAAATGAGGCTACCTGGCCTTTGAGGTCGATGTTCGATGCTGACGATGCAGCCGCCTTGCACTGCACGGCAAGCAGCGTAAGCTTGATATCTGCTGCGCTCGATGCGTCTAAGTAGCAGTCGTCGCTCTTCACAGTTCCTGTAATTTTTGCAGACGATGCGGCATCTGCGTCGAAGAAACTTACAGTTGCCTTTGCGAAGTTGACCTTTGCTGCCGATGCAACATCAACCGAGAGTGTGCGGCTCTCAATCTCAGAATTGATATTAATTGTAGCACTGCTTGCTGCTTTCAGCTCGTTGAGGGCTGTGTTCTTGGGAAGGTATACCTCGACAGTTACATTGCTCAGTGAGTTGATATTCTCGTCGATGGTGATGTGGAGCGAATTGCCCTCCTTGCTAACAACTACATAAGGCATTGCATTGTCGTCAGCCTTGATGATAATCTGCTCACCCTCGGCATCCTCCATCACTACGCGCACGCCACGGCTCGCCTTGATAGCATCGTAAGATGCAATGGCGGGAATGCTCTTTTCGATTATATTGCCGCTACCCTTGATGCGCTTGGGGTTGTCGTCACGATAAGAGTTGTCGTTTACCTCGCCGTTGATTTTCCAGTCGCTAATGGTGATATTAGCATCGTTTACATCTTTATTGTTGTTAGTAAGCTGTGTAGCTGTTGCGTAATTTGTTGCGCCGAAAAGCACTACGAAGAGTGCTAAAAATATGTTTTTCATTGTAATAGCTTTTTTGTAGGTTTATATTATTATTCGTAATTAGTTGAGAGTTACGCTCTATGGCAGAGGCAATACCTCTATTGTGTTTCCTGTGCGGTCGGTGTCGAGAGTCTCCGTCTCGCCCTCCTTGCCGTGGCGGATAGTCTTAATCTGCTCCACCATCTCGTCCCAAGCCTCGTCCAGCAGAGCCAGCTGCTGGCGACCAGCCTCGGTGAGCATATAATATTTTCGGGGCGGGCCCTGAGGTGACTCCTCCCAGCGGTAGGTGAGAAGACCTGCGTTCTTCTGTCGCGTAAGAATGGGGTAGAGCGTACCCTCGACAACAATCATCTCCGCCTGCTTCAACTCGGCGATGATTTTGGGTGCGTAGGAGTCTCCTCGTGAGAGTATTGCAAGAATGCAATATTCGAGAATACCTTTGCGCATCTGAACTTTTACATTATCTTCATTCATAACTTATCCTCCGTATAGTTAAAGTTAATAATTAAGGTCCGACTATTCTCTGGGCTCGTAGGGCAACACCAACCACAGGATAAGATAAATCCAAAGTGTGGCACCTGCCGCAAATATGCAGAGTATGGCGGCAATCCTCACAAGCGTGGTGTCCAGGCCGAAGTAATTTGCTACACCCGAACATACACCCGCAATCGAGCGGTTTGAGCGTGAGCGGTAGAGTCGCTTCTCGCCTGAGTTCTTAGTCGTGTCGTTGAGTGGGCGCGATGCCTGACCGAAGTTCTCGGGGTCGCCAATCTGATTCATTGTGTTGCGTACCACGCCGTAGGTGATAACCATCATAGGCGAGGGTACTCTCTCGCGAAATATCTCGGCAATGCGCGCCTCGATGTCGGCCAGAGTCTCGGTGTCGGTCTCGGGCAGACGGCGACCAATGTCGTCGAGATAGGCTGTGAGCGCCGAGTAAGCATCCATATCCATAGTGAAGGCTTGCTGGGCGATGTTTACATTAATTGTCTCTTTCATAGTTGAGGAATTTTATAGTGTGTAAATATTTTCCTGATGCAAATATAAGAATAGTTTTGGTATTTTGTATCACAAAGTAGTAGATTTTTTCATTTTTTTATCATTTTTTCTCTTTTTAGAGCGAAAAACTCCCTTTGGCTTGGAAAATAAGTTACCTTTGTTGTTAGATATGTTTAAGATTATAGCCATAATGTTTCTTGGCATAGCCATCGGTTACCTTGCGCGTAATGTGCGAGGTGTGCAGGCTGTGGGCGCTACGACGATGATAACCATCGTGCTCTTGCTATTTGTTATGGGTAGCGAGATAGGTGCTAACGAGGTGGTTATGCGTAATCTTGTGGGCTTGGGTGGCGAGGCTCTGCTCATTGCCGTGGCAGGTGTTGCTGGTAGCCTCGTGGCTGCGCGTATTATATATAAGTTATTTTTCAGAAGGGAGGGTGGCGATGAAAGGTAGTATGATTATAGTCGGTGCCTTCATTATCGGTTGTGTAGCAGGTGTAGGAGGTTGGCTACCTGACTGGCTTGCGGGTGGCGATGTTACGATGTGGATACTCTACGCCCTGATGTTGCAGGTGGGTATCAGCATCGGTAGCGACTCGCGCCTAAAAGAGATTTTACGTACGCTCTCACCCCGACTGCTGCTTCTGCCCATTGCTACGATTGTGGGTACATTGGTGGCTACTTTTGCTGTATCGTTTTTGCTTTCGAGGTGGTCTGCGGCCGAGGTGTTGGCCGTAGGTAGCGGAATGGGATATTACTCGCTTTCGTCTATACTTATCACCTCGCTCAAAGAGCCGACCGTTGGGGCTGTCGTGGCTGCCGAGTTGGGAACTATTGCTCTGATAGCTAATATATTCCGTGAGATGATGACACTCGTCTTCGCCCCGCTTATGGTGCGCTGGTTCTCGCCCTTGGGACCTATTAGCGCAGGTGGCGCTACAACGATGGATGTGACGCTCCCCGTCATCACCCGTATCTCGGGCAGGGAGTGGGTCTTTGTCTCTATCGTTCACGGCATCGTGGTCGATTTCTCTGTACCATTCCTGGTGTCGCTTTTCTGCTCGCTTTAATTAAGAATAATTTAAGGTAGAGGTTGCCTCTGCTTACGCTATTTTTCGTAAATTTGCGTCGCAAATTAAATCACTAATATCTTATGGCGCGAGTTGTTGTTGGTCTTTCTGGTGGTGTGGACTCTTCTGTGGCTGCATATCTGCTTAAAGAGCAGGGGCACGAAGTTATAGGTCTCTTTATGCGTAATTGGCACGACACCACAGGTACGCTCGAAGGCGACTGCCCGTGGTATGACGACCAAGTTTTTGCCGAGCTCGTGGCCAAGCGTCTGGATATTCCATTTCGATTTGTCGATTTGTCGGAGGAGTATAAGAAGCGCGTTGTCGATTATATGTTCTCCGAGTATGAGCAGGGTCGCACGCCCAACCCCGATGTGCTTTGCAACCGCGAGATAAAGTTCGATGTCTTCTTGAAGGAGGCGCTGAAAATGGGTGCCGACTATGTGGCTACGGGTCACTACTGCCGTAAGGCCGAGGAGGTTACGGGTGGCCGCACGGTGTATCGACTTTTGGCGGGTGCGGATAAGAATAAGGACCAGAGCTATTTCCTCTGTCAGCTCACGCAGGAGCAACTCAGATACGCCCTTTTCCCCATTGGCGATATGCTCAAACCAGAGGTGCGCGAGGTGGCGCAGGCGCAGAAGCTGGCAACAGCCAAGCGCAAGGATTCGCAGGGTATATGCTTTGTGGGTAAGGTGGATTTGCCCGTATTCCTGCAACAGCAGATTGCTGCCCGGCAGGGTAATGTGCACGAGATTTTGCCTTCGTGGCGTGGCTATGGTCGCACGATAGCTGACGATGACCTCGTGGCGCTTGCTGAGCCGTTCCGCTACACGGTGCGTGATGGCAAGAAGATAGGCACGCACAACGGAGCACACTTCTACACCATAGGCCAGCGCAAGGGTTTAGGTATTGGTGGTCGTAAGGAGTCGCTCTTTATAATCTCTACCGATGTCAAGGAGAATGTGATATATGTGGGCGAGGGTGATTCTCATCCTGGTCTTTACCGCCGTGCTTTGCATATCCAGCCCGATGAGGTGCACTGGGTTGAGCCTAGTGAGCAGATGCAGGTGTGTGAGCGTCGCCGTTATCAGGTGCGTATCCGTTACCGTCAGCCGTTACAGGAGGCCGAGCTGATTTGCACCGAGCAGGGGCTCTATATCCTCTTTGATGAGCCTCAGCGCGGTATTGCCGCAGGGCAGTTTGCTGCGTGGTACGATGGCGAGGTGTTGGCAGGTTCGGGCGTAATCGAGAAGTAGTATGCGCGGAGTATTGCTGACGCTCGTTGTTCTTCTCTGCTCGGTGATGCAGGTTGCGGCGCAGGGAGCCTTTGGCGTGGCGTACTACGATGTGGATAAGTTTTACGATACTATCCCCTCGAAATTCTACGACGACAGTGCCTATACTCCTTCGGGGCGTATGCACTGGTCGGCGGAGCGTTATCAGCGCAAGGTGGAGAATACGGCGCGCGTTGTAGACTCTATGGCGATGCCCGTGGTTGTGCTCTATGGCGTGGAGTCGGAAGAGGTGGTGCGCGACATAGTTCGGGCATCGGGCGAGGATTACTCCTACATTCACCGCACACAGGATTATAACGATGGCTTGGACTTTGCCGTGTTGTATTTTGCTGATAAATTTTTCGTTGAGAGCGTTACGCCGTGGCGCGGTGCGCTGTGTGTTGAGGGCGAAGCCGAGGGGCGAAAATTGGCAATCGTGGCAACGCATAAATGCTCTTCGCTGGGTGTGCTTTTCGGCGAGCGAAGGCTCCGCGAAAAGGGCGTAGATGTAATTCTTGTGGGTCAGCCTAATAAGATGGGTTTCAGTGATTTGGGGTTGAGGGATTACTCTCTTGCGGCTGAGGGCGCAGGGCGTGGAAATCTGTTCGTCTCTTCGCGCTGGACGATGCGCGACAGGGCGGCAAGCAACATAGAAAACGGAGCCGTTGCCGATGTCTACATCAAGAGCTGGATGCTCGATATTAAGGGGCGCCCGCTGCCGACATTTGACAAGGGGAGGTATCTTGGAGGATACTCATCTTCGCTGCCGATATTCATATATTTCAAAGAAATATTTGAATTGTAGCGAAAAAATTTATAATTTTGTACGATTTAAGTGCAAACTTTGGTTAGAACAAACTAATTAATTTATCAAATATCTAAAAGAGAAAGAATTATGACAAATGTAAAACGCGTCTACACCTTCGGTAACAAGGAGGCTGAGGGTAACGGTAAAATGCGAGAGTTGCTCGGTGGTAAGGGTGCTAACCTTGCCGAGATGAACCTCATCGGTATCCCCGTTCCTCCGGGTTTCACTATCACTACTGAGGTGTGCGCTGAGTATTACAGCAAGGGTAAGGAGGCTGTTATCGAGATTCTTCGTCCCGAGGTGGAGAAGGCTATTCAGAACATTGAGAAGCTCACAGGTATGCGCTTCGGTGACAACGAGATGCCTTTGTTGGTATCAGTTCGTTCTGGTGCTCGTGCTTCAATGCCCGGTATGATGGACACAATCCTTAACCTCGGTATGAACGACGAGGCTGTTGAGGCAGTTGCAAAGCGTACAGGCAACCCCCGTTTCGCTTGGGACTCATACCGTCGTTTCGTACAGATGTACGGTGACGTAGTTTTGGGTATGAAGCCCGTATCAAAGGAGGATCAGGATCCCTTCGAGGCTCTTATCGACGAGCAGAAGGAGAAGCGTGGTATCACTATGGATACTGACCTTACTGTTGAGGATTTGAAGGAGTTGGTTGTTGCGTTCAAGGCTGCCGTTAAGGAGCAGACAGGTAAGGATTTCCCCGCTTGTCCTTGGGAGCAGTTGTGGGGTGCTGTATGCGCAGTGTTCGGTTCTTGGATGAACGAGCGCGCTATCCTCTATCGTAAGCTCAACAACATCCCCGCAGAGTGGGGTACAGCTGTTTCAGTTCAGGCAATGGTATTCGGTAACATGGGTGAGAACTCTGCTACTGGTGTTGCTTTCTCTCGTGACGCTGCAACAGGTGAGAACATCTTCAACGGAGAGTATTTGATCAACGCTCAGGGTGAGGACGTAGTAGCTGGTATCCGTACACCCCAGCAGATTACAATCGAGGGCTCACGCCGTTGGGCTAAGGCTCAGAACATCTCTGAGGAGGATCGTGCTGCGAAGTATCCCTCATTGGAGGAGGTTATGCCTACTGTATATGCTGAGTTGAACGAGATCCAGAACCATTTGGAGGTTTACTTCAAGGATATGCAGGATATCGAGTACACTATCCAGGACGGTAAGTTGTGGATGTTGCAGTGCCGTAACGGTAAGCGTACAGGTGCAGCGATGGTTAAGATTGCTATCGATATGTTGCACGAGGGTCTTATCGACGAGAAGACTGCTGTATTGCGTTGCGAGCCCGCTAAGTTGGACGAGCTTTTGCACCCCGTATTCGACAAGACTGCTATCAAGAATGCTAAGGTTATCGTTAAGGGTCTTCCCGCATCTCCCGGTGCTGCAACAGGTCCCGTAGTATTCTTCGCTGAGGACGCTGAGAAGATTTTGGCTGAGACAGGTCAGAAGGCTATCTTGGTTCGTATCGAGACATCTCCCGAGGATTTGAAGGGTATGTTGGACGCTGCTGGTATCTTGACAGCTCGCGGTGGTATGACATCTCACGCAGCCGTTGTTGCTCGTGGTATGGGTAAGTGCTGCGTATCAGGTGCTGGTGAGTTGAATATCGACTATAAGACTCGCACTATCAAAGTTAACGGTTACGAGATCAAGGAGGGTGACTGGATTTCACTCAACGGTTCAACAGGTGAGGTTTACCTCGGTCAGGTAGCTACACAGGATGCTGACCTCAGCGGTGACTTCGGTGAGTTGATGGATTTGGCTGGCAAGTACGCTACTATGAAGGTTCGTGCTAACGCCGACACACCCCGCGATGCTGCTCAGGCATTCGCATTCGGTGCTGAGGGTATCGGTCTTTGCCGTACAGAGCATATGTTCTTCGAGGGCGACCGTATCAAGGCTGTTCGCGAGATGATCTTGGCTGACGACGAGGCTGGCCGCCGTGTGGCTTTGGCTAAGTTGCTCCCGATGCAGCGTGGTGACTTCGAGGGCTTGTTTAAGGCTATGAAGGGTTACCCCGTTATCGTTCGTCTTTTGGATCCCCCCTTGCACGAGTTTGCTCCCAACACAGAGAAGGAGCAGCGCGAGATGGCTGAGGAATTGGGTATCTCATACGAGGCAGTAGCTGCTAAGGTTGAGTACTTGCACGAGGTTAACCCGATGTTGGGCCACCGTGGTTGCCGTCTTGGTAACACATATCCTGAGATTACAGAGATGCAGGCTCGTGCTATCATCGAGGCTGCTATGAATGTGAAGGCTGCTGGTACAGATGTTAAGGTTGAGATTATGGTTCCCCTTGTAGGTAACCACAAGGAGCTCCGCTACCAGAAGAACATCATCGACGAGGTTGCAAATCAGGTATTCTCAGAGCGCAACGACCGCATCGACTATATGGTAGGTACTATGATTGAGGTTCCCCGCGCAGCTGTAACTGCTAACCAGATTGCAGAGGTTGCTGAGTTCTTCTCATTCGGTACTAACGACTTGACTCAGATGACTCTTGGTTTCTCTCGTGACGACATCGCGAAGTTCTTGCCCGTATACTTGGAGAAGAACATCTTGAAGGCCGATCCTTTCCAGGTTTTGGACCGCAACGGTGTTGGTCAGTTGGTTCGTGAGGCTGTATTCAAGGGCCGTGGCACTCGTCCCGAGTTGAAGTGCGGTATCTGTGGTGAGCACGGTGGTGAGCCTTCATCAGTTGAGTTCTGCCACTACGCAGGTTTGAACTATGTAAGCTGTTCTCCTTACCGTGTGCCCATCGCACGCTTGGCAGCAGCTCACGCAGCTTTGAACGAGAAGTAATAGAAGTTTTAAGCTCTATTATACGACTCCTCGCCCCACAAGGGCGGGGAGTTTTTTTGTCCTATTTTCTTGCATATTTCTATATTTATTCTTAACTTGCATACGGCGATAATGTCACACAACGCTAATCAAACACTGCTATGAAAAAGTTTCTTATTTTACTCGTTGCAGCGTTTTCCTTAGCTGCTTGCGTGAAAGATTCGGATGTTATTGTAAGGTATACTCCGCGTGCCATTAATCTGGATAGAGCACTTGGGGGAAGCGCTGTCGTTACGGCTCGCACAGAGACATATCCTGAATATGTAGTCCCTATGAAATTAGACGATTATGAATCGATTTACGAAAATATAGTCTATTTCTGGAAAGGCAAAAAGCCAACCGCAGAGGAACTTCGTAGTCGAGGAGAGTATGAGGCTCACGGATGTAAAATAACATTGAGTGATGATTTCAAGCAATACACTATCGAGGTAGAGAAAGATTGCGAGTGGGATTATCTCGAAGTTTGGACAAGATGGGTAAATGGTTATCTTGCTCCTTCGGCGTTTTATATCGTTTTGAATCCCGAATTGTATGATAACTTTCGGAAGTAGTGCTTATTCGAAAACAACTTTTATATCGGCAAAAGCTACCCTGCGGGGTGGCTTTTTTGTTGTGATTATGAAATGCGGATAAAATTTTATACCTTTGTTATATATTTATGCATTTAGGTTTAGGTTATGAGTACTAATGTTGCACAATTTCTTGCGGCCGAGCACCCCACGGCTTTCTCTATCGAGGTGCTGCCGCCCGTTCGTGGTAAGAGCATCGAGCAGGTCTTCAAGACTATCGACCGACTGATGCCCTTCAACCCCGCATATATAAATATCACCACCCACCGTTCGGAGGTTGTCTACCGCGAGGTGGCCGATGGTGTCTTCCAGCGTTCGTTCGAGCGTAAGCGCCCGGGTACGGTGGCTATTGCTGCTGCGTTGAAGGGTCGTTATGGCGTGCCTGCCGTGCCGCACCTCATTTGTAGTGGCTTCTCGAAGGCGGAGATTGAGAACGAGCTCATCGACCTCTCGTATCTGGGTATTATGAATCTGCTCGTTCTGCGTGGCGACCGTGCCAAGGGTGAGAATAGCTTTGTGCCTGTGGCTGGTGGTCACTCACACGCTGTGGAGTTGTGCCGTCAGGTTGAGGAGTTCAATCGTGGCGTGATGCTCGACGGCGAGAAGCACGAGCCTCTCAACCGTTTCTCGTATGGCGTTGCGGGCTACCCCGAGAAGCACGAGGAGGCGATGAATATAGATATGGATATCGAACATCTCAAAGCAAAGATTGACGCTGGCGCGCAGTATGTCGTGACGCAGATGTTCTTCGACAATAGCAAATATTTCTCTTTTGTGGAGCGTTGCCGTGCGGCGGGCATCACGGTACCCATCATTCCGGGTATCAAGCCCTTGACCTCGCTCACTCAGCAGGCTCTCTTGCCCAAGACATTCCATATCGATTTGCCGATTGAGCTGGCGCGTGAGTTGTGTCGTTGCTCTTCGAACGATGATGTGAAGGCTCTGGGCGTTGAGTGGGGCATACAGCAGGCGCGCGAGTTGAAGGCTGCGGGTGTGCCGAGTATACACTTCTATTCGATGAATGCCGCTGCGAGTGTGGAGGCTATCGCAAAGGCCGTATATTAATCGCTATGAGAAAGCAAATCAACGAAATATTAGAGCACCGCATAATGGTGCTCGATGGTGCTATGGGCACTATGATTCAGCGCTATGGCCTTGCGGAGGAGGATTTCCGCGGGGCTGAGTTCGCCACGCATCCCGTAAAGTTGGAGGGTGACAACGATGTGCTGAACATCACGCGCCCCGATATAATCTCTGCTATCCACCGCGACTATTTGGAGGCGGGTGCCGATATTATCACCACTTGTACATTCAACGCGCAGGCCATCTCGCAGGCCGAGTATAAGATGCAGGGGCAGGTGCGCGAGATGAACCGTGCGGCTGTCTTGTTGGCGCGCAGGGAGGCGGATAAGATGACTGCCCTCACCCCCGATAAACCTCGCTTTGTGGCAGGCTCGGTTGGCCCAACGGGTAAGACGGCTTCGATGTCTCCCGATGTGGATAATCCAGCATATCGTGCTGTGGATTTTGAGCAGTTGCGCACGGCCTATCGTGAGCAGATTGAGGTGCTGGTTGAGTGTGGCGTGGATTTGCTGTTGTTTGAGACTATATTCGACACTCTCAATGTCAAGGCGGCTCTGTCGGCTGCGGAGGAGGTCTTTGCGGAGTGCGGTCGCCGTGTGCCCGTTATGCTCTCGGTAACGATTGCCGACGCTGCGGGGCGTATGCTCGCGGGACAGACCTTGGAGGCGTTTCTCGCTTCGGTGGCCCACGCCGATGTGTTGTCGGTGGGACTCAACTGCTCGTTTGGTGCAGAGCAGATGACTCCATTCTTAAAACAGTTGGCTTCGGCTCCCTACTATGTCAGCGCCCATCCCAATGCTGGTATCCCCGATGCTATGGGGCACTACGACCAGACGCCCGAGAAGATGGCGCAGAGCATACGACGATTCGTTGATGGAGGTTTGGTAAATATTGTGGGTGGCTGTTGCGGCTCTACCCCCGACCATATACGCGCCATTGCCGAGGCTATGGCTGATGTTGAGACGGTGCGCCGTCCTGCGCAGTGCAAGACGCCTTGGTTGGCAGGCTTGGACTCGTTCGATGTGGATGGGGCGTTTGTCAATGTGGGTGAGCGATGCAATGTTGCGGGTAGCAAGAAGTTCTTGCGATTAATAAAGGAGAAATCATACGATGAGGCTCTCGCTATTGCCCGCTCGCAGGTGCGTGCCGGCGCTATGGTTATAGATGTGAATATGGACGATGCGATGCTTGATGCGCGCGAGGAGATGGTCAACTTCCTGAACCTTATGGCCTCCGACCCCGAGATTGCGCGTCTGCCGTGGATGGTCGATTCATCACGCTTTGAGGTTATCGAGGCGGCATTGAAGACGATTCAGGGTAAGGCAATCGTAAACTCTATGTCGTTAAAGGAGGGTGAGGAGATATTCCTTGCTCGCGCTGCGAAGGTTAAGAAGCTGGGTGCAGCGTTGGTGGTAATGGCCTTTGACGAGCAGGGGCAGGCAACATCGTATGAGCGAAAAATCGAGGTCTGCGAGAGAGCTTACAAACTTCTTGTTGAGCGTCTAGATTTCGACCCGCGCGATATAATCTTCGACCCCAATGTGCTCACCATCGCTACGGGTATGCGCGAGCACGATAGCTATGCGCTCGATTTTATCCGCGCTACGGAGTGGATTCATCGTAATCTGCCACAGGCACGAGTGAGTGGAGGCGTAAGTAATCTGTCGTTCTCGCTCAGGGGCAATAACTACCTGCGCGAGGCTATGCACGCCGTCTTCCTCTACCACGCTATCCGTGCGGGGTTGGATATGGCCATCGTGAACCCCTCGACAAAGGTTATGTATGAGGATATTCCCGCCCCGTTGTTGGAGGCTTTGGAAGATGTTATACTCTGCCGTCGGGAGGATGCTACCGACCGACTTATCGCTATGGCCGAAGAGTTTAAGGCGAGTGCCGAGCAGGAGAAGCCCGTCGTGGAGCGTCACACCATTGCCCTCGAAGAGCGTTTGGTGGCGGCCTTGCAGCACGGTGATGACGAGTTCCTGCAACCCGACTTGGAGGAGGCTTTGGCGGCGTACCACTCACCAGCGGCAATTATCGAAGGCCCGCTGATGCAGGGTATGACCATCGTTGGACAACTCTTTGGTGAGGGTAAGATGTTCCTGCCGCAGGTTGTCAAGACGGCACGCACGATGAAGCGCGCGGTGGAGATTCTGCAACCTCATATCGAGGCGCAGAGCGTAGGCAAAGTGGGCAAGAGTGGCCGTTATTTGCTGGCGACAGTCAAGGGTGATGTTCACGACATCGGTAAGAATATAGCCGCCGTGGTGCTGGCGTGCAATAACTTCGAGGTTATAGACCTTGGCGTTATGGTGCCCGCGGAGCAGATTGTGCAGGCGGCCATCGAGCACAAAGTGGATTATATAGGTTTGAGCGGTCTTATCACCCCCTCGCTTGACGAGATGTGCCGTGTGGCGCGCGAATTGAAGGTGGCGGGTGTCAGCGTGCCGTTGTTTATCGGAGGTGCTACAACCTCGGCTCTGCACACAGCGTTGAAGATTGCTCCGTTGTATGATGGTCCTGTGTTCTATGTTAAAGATGCTGCGCAGAATCCTATCTTGGCAATGCAGTTAGCAGGTGCGGAGCGTGAGCGTGTAATCGCAACGCTAAGAGAAGAGCAGCAGCGACTGCGCGATAGTGTCGAGACGGCCCAGCCGGCGAGTGCGAGCGAGAAGAGTCGTTTGCAGATTGATTGGTTGCATGAGCGTATCGTTGAGCCATCCTATCGAGGAGTGCGTGGCTACGAGATAGCGTTGGCAGATGTGTTACCTTATATAAATTGGACCCATTTCTATAACTTGTGGCGCGTAGAGCGTGGCACAGCCGAGGCGGAGCAGATTCGCTCGGAGGCGGAGCAGATACTTGGTCGAATGTCGCACCATCTTCGTGCCCGCGTGGGTTTCTTTGCAGCGCGCGCTACGGAGAACGCTATTGTGCTGACACACGCCGAGGGTTGTAAATGTTGTGGAGGGGCCGAGCGCGAAACGGCTATTGCTACACCGCGCCAAAAACAGGCGAATGCCGATGGCGTAGCATTATCGTTGTGCGACTTTGTGGCTCCACAGGGAGATTATGTGGGGGCGTTTGCCGTTACCGTATCGGAGAGTTTCGTGAAGGAGTTGGAGGCGTTGAAGAGCCGAGGCGAGCAGTACGATGCCCTGCTGATGCAGAGCGTTGGTGACCGCCTGGTGGAGGCCGCCAGCGAGTGGTTGCACGAGCGTGTACGCAAAGAGCTGTGGGGATATGCTCCAACGGAGAATCTGTCGATTAAGGAGATGTATCAGGCAGCATATCAGGGTATTCGTCCTGCGGTGGGTTATCCCTCACTTCCCGAGCAGAGTGTAATATTCCCGCTTGATGAGTTGCTTGATATGAGTGAGATTGGTATCACGCTCACCGAGAATGGTGCTATGTATCCGCAGGCATCGGTTTGCGGATTGTATATTGCGTCGAGGTACGCGAAATATTTTATTATAAAGTAAATAAGGGAGTCCCGAGGACTCCCTTATTTACTTTATAATAAACTTATATCTTACAAGCCGCGGTTGCGCAACAAAGCATCAATCTTAGGCTCGCGACCACGGAAGTTCTTGTACATAACCATACCGTCGTCGATACCGCCCGGTGTGAGAATGTGGTCACGGAACTTCTTGGCAACCTCCTGGTTGAAGATGTCGCCTGTCTCAGCAAATGCATCGAATGCATCAGCGTCGAGAACCTCAGCCCACATATAGCTATAATAACCTGCTGTGTAACCACCACCCATAGTGTGAGAGAAGTTTGTCATACGGTAGCGGGGCAAAATCTGTGAGGGAATACCGCGCTCAGCCAACTTCTTAGCCTCGAAATCCATTACATTAAGGTCGGCGGGAACCTCAGTCAAGACATGCAAGTCCATATCGCTGAGCGAAGCTGCAACATACTCAACAGTTGCGAAGCCCTGACCATACTTCGAACTCTCTACAATCTTGTTTACAAGCTCCATAGGGATAACCTCGCCTGTCTTGTAGTGCTTTGCGTAAACAGCCAACACCTCAGGCTGGAATGCCCAGTGCTCGTTAATCTGTGAGGGCAACTCAACAAAGTCGCGCTCTGTACCACCTGCGCCGTTGTAGCGTACATCGCGCATAAAGCTGTGCAATGCGTGGCCAAACTCGTGGAACATAGTCTCCACATTGTCGATGCTCTGCAATGCGGGGCCGTCGCCTGTGGGGGCTGTCATATTACAGCAGTTAATTACGATAGGAATAACTCTCTCCTCGCCATCGTAGCTCTGGCCACGGAATGAAGTACACCATGCACCTGCATTCTTACCATCGCGGGGGAAGTTGTCGCTATAAAAAATAGCCAACAGAGTGCCGTCGCGGTCGATAACCTCGTAAGCCTTAGCAGTAGGCTCGTATGAGGGAACATCGGCTGTAATCTCCTTGAATGTAAGGCCGTAGAGCTTGTTGGCTACATAGAAGATACCCTGCATTACATTGTTGATTTCAAGGTAAGAGCGCAACTCCTGCTCGTCAACGGCATACTTAGCCTGCTTAGCCTTATCCTGATAGTACATAAAGTCCCAACCGGCAGGCTCAAATGACTTGCCCTCCTTGCGAATCTCGGCGCGGATATCTGCAATCTCCTCCTTAGCCTTCTTTACAGCGGGAGTCCATACCTGATCCAAAAGGTCGTATACAGCCTCGGGAGTGCTTGCCATACGGTCTTCGAGAGCCATCTCGGCGTAGTTCTTATAACCCATCAACTTAGCCTTCTCTAAGCGCAATGCAACCAACTTGGCAGAGATAGCCTTGTTGTCGTACTCGTTGTCCTGATTACCACGGTTGTAGTATGCCTTGTAAACCTTCTCGCGCAACTCGCGGTTCTCGCAATATTGGAGCACGGGGTTACAGCTGGGACGCTGCATATTGAACATCCACTTACCCTCCTGACCGTTGTCAGCAGCCATCTTTGCCGCAGCGTCGATGTTTGCCTGGGGAAGACCCTTCAACTCCTCCAAAGAGTTAGCAACAACAAATGTGTTGTTTGTCTCGTGTTGGAGGTTCTGCGAGAATGTGAGCTGCAACATAGAAATCTCCTGATTCAATGCGCGGAGCTTCTCCTTGTCGGTGTCGCTAAGCTCAGCACCGCTATTTACAAAGCGCTTGTAGGTGTTCTCCAATACGGTCATCTGCTCGGCTGTGAGCGCAAGCTTATCCTTCTGCTCGTATACGGCCTTCACGCGAGCGAAGAGAGCGGGATTGAGGTTGATATCGTCGCTGTGTGCCGATGAGAGGGGTGACATCTCCTTCTGCAAAGCGCGAATCTCCTCGGTAGAGTTACTGCTTGACAAGGGGCTGAATGTGCCACGCACCTTGCGCAATGTAGCACCGCACTGGTCCAGAGCAGCGATAGTGTTCTCGAATGTGGGAGCCTCGGGGTTGTTAATGATAGCCTCAATCTCGGCCTTCTGCTCCTCCATACCGCGCAACATACCCTCGCGGTAGTGGTCGATGGTAATCTCCGAGAAAGGAGCAATACCGTGGAGAGCGGTGAACTCGTTGAAAAGCGGGTTATCCGACTTGGGAGTACCGCAACTGCAAGCGGCAACAGCAATCGCCGCAGTTAGTAAATGTTTCTTAATCATCATATTTAATCTATTTTTGGTCATTTGCCACAAAGGTAGAAAAAAGATACAAATTCTACAAACTCAGCGGTGGTAGCGGTGCGAAGATTGTTGTGTCGAGGCGATATGCAATTTTGGTGTGTAATATTACATAATGTGCCATTTTGCTATTGTCAAAACGAAAATAAATGAATAAATTTGTATGATTGTAGTTTTTGAATCAAGTGTAACAAGTAAATATTACCCCTATGAGTTATGATTTAGAATTGAGTCCCAATAGACTCGTTGCTTACCTCGGTAAGCCGTGCAAGGAGTTTACAAAGGCCGACATCGTGCGCTACATCAAGGAGAATGGTATTCAGATGGTCAACTTTATGTATCCCGCGGGTGATGGCCGTTTGAAGACCCTGAACTTTGTGATAAACAACGCCGCATATCTCGATGCGATACTCACCTGCGGCGAACGAGTAGATGGTTCGAGCCTCTTCCCATTCATCGAGGCAGGAAGTAGCGACCTCTATGTGTTGCCGCGCTTCTCGACCGCTTTTCTCGACCCCTTTGCCGAGATTCCCACACTCTCGATGCTCTGCTCATACTTCAATAAGGACGGTTATCCGTTGGAGAGCTCTCCCGAGAACACCCTGCGCAAGGCGTGCCGTGCCTTTAACGAGGTGACAGGTATGGAGTTTCAGGCTATGGGCGAGTTGGAGTATTATGTCATAGCTCCCGATGCCGAACTCTTCCCTGCAACCGACCAGAAGGGTTATCACGAGTCGGCTCCCTACGCTAAGTTCAACGAGTTCCGCACGCAGTGTATGGCTTACATAGCTCAGGCGGGAGGTCAGATTAAGTATGGTCACTCGGAGGTAGGTAACTTCACTATCGATGGCTTGGTTTACGAGCAGAACGAGATTGAGTTCCTGCCCGTTGCTGCCGAGGAGGCTGCCGACCAGCTGATGATTGCTAAGTGGATTATCCGCAACTTGGCATACCAGTACGGCTACGACATCACCTTTGCCCCGAAGATTACGGCAGGTAAGGCTGGCTCGGGCCTGCATATACATATGCGCATCGTGAAAGATGGCCAGAACCAGATGCTCGATGGCGGTGTTCTCTCGGCTACGGCTCGCAAGGCTATTGCGGGTATGATGGAGCTTGCACCCTCGATTACAGCCTTTGGAAACACCAATCCTACATCATACTTCCGTCTTGTGCCCCATCAGGAGGCGCCGACAAATATCTGCTGGGGTGACCGCAACCGCTCGGTGTTGGTGCGCGTGCCACTTGGCTGGGCAGCAAAGAGCGATATGTGTCAGCTGGCTAATCCTTTGGAGCCGGCAAGCAACTACGACACCACACAGAAGCAGACCGTTGAGATGCGCTCGCCCGATGGTTCGGCCGATGTATATCAGCTCATAGCAGGCTTGGCTGTGGCTTGTCGCTATGGCTTCGAGATGGAGAATGCGTTGGAGATTGCCGAGAAGACCTATGTTAGTGTAAATATCCACCAGAAGGAGAATGAGCATAAGCTCAAAGACTTGGCTCAGTTGCCCGATAGTTGTGAGGCGTCTGCCGATTGTTTGGAGCGTCAGCGTGCCGCATTTGAGCAGCATAATGTATTCAGCCCCGCGATGATTGACGGCATCATCAAGCGTCTGCGCTCATATGGCGACAAGACCTTGCGTCAGGATATTGGCGGTAATCAGGAGGAGATGCTTAAACTTGTTAAACAATATTTCCACTGCGGGTAAAAATTGCCTAACAAGGCTCTTTTGGCATCTGGCTTGTTTTCGAAATCCTCATTTGCGCCATGCAAACTGCGGTTTCTCAAACTGCGACCAGATTCAAAATAGCTCATGTTATGCAATTTTATAGAAGAGTGGCTAACAAGGCTCTTTGGCATCTGGCTTGTCCATTGAAATATTAGAAAAGGCTGTCCGTGGACAGCCTTTTATGTTACTTTACATAAAATATATTCGACACCGAGCGTTCTCCCGTGTGGTCGAACTTCTTGTTGTCGGTGGGGTAGTTCAGCACGCCATTGTCGGGTGCACCTTTCAGCCAGAGCGTTGTCGAGCCGCCACCATCGAGGTTGATGGCATCGTAACCTCCGAGAATCTTTACAAGGAAAGCCAACTCGGGGATGCTCATACCGTCGGCATTGCCCTTAGAGCGACCATCAACAGTGATAAACACCACCGTGCCGTCACGCTTGGTGTAGATGGCGCTGCGCGGGTGGCGTGTGTTGATGAAGTTTGCACTGCACGCGCTCCAATCGCTAATGCAGCCATCGTCCAGCATTATAGGACCCGAGGCGAGAACCGTACCCTTGCTCTTGTTGTAGCTCTGCTCGATGGGCTTGCTCCACTCCATAATCTTAATCTTGCCTCTCTTCTCGCGGATAGCGCCATTGACGCGGTTTTTGAATTCGCCATCGGTAGTTGTGTCGATAACCTTATCTGCGATTTTATAGAAGCAGACCGAGTTGCCCACCTTCGTATTATAATAGGTGCCATTTATCGCTGCCACGGCACCCTTCTCGCTCGCCTGCTGGCTGGTGCGTTTCATTCCCTCGTTGCCCGCAATGCCAATCTTGTGCTTCGATGAGCGGGGAATCTCGATGAGGTTAATAGACTGCACACTATTGTATAATCCGTTTATTTGCGCCTGCTTGTGCGTCAGTCCATCGGCTGTGGTTGTTGTTTCCCAGTCGGCTGAGACGATAAGAACCGAGTCACGCTTGCCATCGGCAAAGACGAGTGCCGAGCAGAGAATAAAGCAGAGTGAGAATATAATCTTTTTCATAATGCAAATTTTTAATAAGAAGCCGTCTAACAAGGCTGCTTTGTCGTTATACTCGCCCTCAAAATCCTCATTTGCGCCCAGCAAACTGCGGTTTTTCGGGCTTCGCAGGCCTAAAATCAGCTCTTGTTATACAACTTCTACAAAAATGAGGGTGCTAACAAAACTTGTTAGGTACCCTCAAATATCTACTCCTCGACGATTGTTACCGAGAGAATCAAGTCGCCCGGGCGAATATCGTCAATCACATCCAAGCCCTCTACAACCTGACCAAAGCAGGTGTGTACGCCGTCCAGGTGTTGTGTGTTGCGACGGTTGTGGCAGATGAAGAACTGCGAGCCACCTGTGTTGCGGCCACGGTGAGCCATAGACATTACACCACGGTCGTGGTACTGACGCGGAGCCGAGGTTTCGCAATCGATAGTGTAACCCGGGCCTCCTGTGCCGTCGCCACGAGGACAACCGCCCTGAATAACGAAGTCGGGAATAACACGGTGGAATGTGAGTCCGTCGTAGAAACGACTCTCGGCCAACTTGATGAAGTTGCCAGCGGCGATGGGAGTCTCGTCAACAAAGAGCTCAGCCTTCATATCGCCCTTCTCGGTAGAGATAATAGCGTATTTCATAATTTTTATAGTTTAATTCAAAGAAAAATTCTTGTGTGTATTATTTTTCAACGGGGCCGAAAACATCTCTTACGGCTTCCAGCCAGCCATAACCCCAATAACGGTCGGGCAGAAGATAGCTACCCTCAACCCACTCGTTCCAAGCGTTAATCATAACAAACTTGGGCTGCTCGGGGTGTGCGTCAGCATATCGTTTAGCCTCAACGAGGAAATTCTTGAATGCCTCGGGTGAGTGGTTGAATCGAGTGACATCGTTTTCACCCTTTGCAGGGAATCGAGGTGTATCATCCCAACCGATAGATACTGTGGGGAATACGGGAATGTTCATATAGCTATCCCATCCGTTGCGGTAGTCGATAGCATTCTGTCCGTGACGCATATAATCGGGGTCAAAGCCTCCCATATTATACAATGCCCAGCTGTCGGGTTTTAGGAACATTCTATTGTCAACTCTTGCTTTGTTGCCTTCGTTGCAGGGGAATCCGCCGCCGTCCATCATCATATAGTGCATATCGGGGAAGCCAGCCTTTCGCACCTCGCTACGCATATACTCCATAGCCTCGATGGCAGCCTCCTGTGTTCCGAAACTTTTAACGAAATTATCTGTGCTGAAAATAGCAAATACGGGGCAACCGTCAATTTTGGTGTAGTTGGGAAGTTTGAAATACTGATTTATCACTCTGTCAACAATCTTGGGGAAATCGTTGGGGTCGATTGCACCGTGCCAGAGGATAGACTCATCATCCTGCCATTTGTGGTAGTTCCAGTAGTTGTGTTTAACATCGTGGTTGGCCCACATAATGAAAAATTCCATCTTCTGGTTTGATGGAGCCTTCAAGAAACCATCGTTCATCGCACTTTCAAGGTAAGGGTAGTGGTCGAACCAATACCAATCATATACAAATGTATTTACGCCATATTCTAATGCTGTCTGAATCCACTTCTCAACCACCACGGGGTCGTTGTCCATCTCGTAACCCCACAAGGGCTGCTTGGGCTGGTAGTGTCCGGGGAAACGAGGGTCGCCCTTTTGGATAACCTCCCACTCTCCGATACCTTGTTCCCAGTTGGTGCGTCCCAACGAATCATCGTGGCAAGAGGGCCATATAAATGCACATACGCGATAATCGTCCGCAACGGGTGTGGCAGGTTTTGTGTTACAGCCATACATAAAAGCCATAACGACTGCACACAGAATCAAAATACCTTTTTTCATATTGACTTATTTTTTAGGTTTCTTTCAACAAAAATATAAATTTTATTGTGAATGCCCAAAACATTATATCCAAAATAAATTTATGTTTTCGAATATAGCGAAGTCTGTAAATAAATACATTTTGTCAAAAGATAGATTGCGTGGTGATGATTCAGAGAGTTGAGAGGTATATTTAATGTCGGATTTTGTGTTATTGTGATAGTTAAAAGAGCTCTTTTTTGGAGAGAATGAGATAAAAATATCCTTTTTTTGTGATGTTATAACAGAAAAACTATTATCTTTGCATCAAAATGGTGTAGATATTTTATGAAGAAGATTCTTATCGTAGGTGCAGGTGGCCAGATTGGCTCAGAGCTGACAGGTTATCTGCGTAGCATATATGGCGGTTCGAATGTAATCGCGGCAGACCTTCGTCACAACGAGGCGCTGGCGGGCGATGGACCTTTTGTTCAGTTGGATGTGCTCGACCGTGATAAGATGGCCTATACTGTTCACAAGAACGGTATCGACACAATCTTTAACTTGGTTGCTCTGCTCTCGGCTACTGGCGAGAAGAACCCCCAGTTGGCGTGGAATATCAATATGGGTGCGCTGAATAACTCGTTGGAGGTGGCGCGTGAGTACAATTGCGCTGTGTTTACACCTTCGTCTATCGGTGCTTTTGGTGGCGACTTCCCGCGTGACAATACTCCGCAGGATGTTGTAATGCAGCCCGATACAATGTATGGCGTATGTAAGGTTACAGGCGAGTTGCTCTCTAACTACTACTACACGCGCTATGGCGTTGATACTCGTTCGGTGCGCTTCCCCGGTATCATCTCGAATGTTACCTTGCCCGGTGGCGGTACTACCGACTATGCAGTAGAGATTTATTATGCAGCCGTTAAGGGCGAGAAGTTTGTCTGCCCCGTACGCGATGTATATATGGATATGATGTATATGCCTGACGCACTGCGTGCTATGGTTGAACTTATGGAGGCTGACCCCAATAAGTTGCGCCACCGCAATAGCTTTAACATTGCGTCAATGAGCTTTACTCCCGATATCATCTATAACGAGATACGCAAGCGCGTACCCGATTTTAGAATGACCTATCGTATCGACCCTGTTAAGCAGGGTATTGCCGAAAGTTGGCCCAATAGCCTCGACGATTCTTGTGCTCGCGAGGAGTGGGGTTGGAAGCCTCAGTGGGATTTGTCGTCAATGACTGACGATATGCTTGCGGCAATTCGTAAAAAGAATCTTTAGTGATAAAGATAATTGTAATAGTTGAGAGAGGTTAGGGTCCCGAGAGGGGCCCTAACCGTTTTTTTTACCTCGGCGGTCAAATTGTGGACCGAAAATAAGATTTTTTTGTCCTAATTCACTATATTTGCTGAAATTAGCGAAACAGAATAATTTAATCCTGCAAATTATGAAGAAGATACTTATTGTTGCGTTTTTCGCACTCTGTTCTTTTGTGGCAAATGCCCAGAATGTTCAGTTGCATTACGATTTTGGTAGAGGTCTATACGACGAGCTCGGCAAGAGCGAGCAGAGCTATGGCCGTCCGACATTAACCACAACTGTGGAGATGTTCCGCCCCGACTCGTTTGGTAGCACATTCTTCTTTATTGATATGGATTACAGCACAGGCGTGAAGGGCGCATATTGGGAGATTGCGCGTGAGTTCTGCTTCTGGCAGCAGAGCAAGATGAATTGGTTGTCGATTCACGCCGAGTATAATGGTGGAATGAGCAAGGCTGCTGGTTCGTACAACGACTCTTGGTTGGCAGGTGCTACATACTCTGGCCACTCGAAGGATTTCAGCAAGACTTGGTCTATCTCTATGATGTACAAGTATATCCCTCACACTGTGAACGCGGCTGGTGCAAGTCAGGAGCATAACTTCCAGATTACTGGTGTGTGGGGAATCAGCTTCGCTCACGGCTGGTGCTCTTTCTCTGGCTTCATCGATTTCTGGCGCGAGTGCCGCCCCTGGCAGGGTACATCGCATATCTTGCTCACCGAGCCTCAGCTGTGGCTTAATATGAACAAGATAAAGGGTTGGGATAAGGTAAACCTCAGCGTAGGAACCGAGGTTGAGCTATCTAACAACTTTGTGTCAAAGGGTTTCTATGCTATTCCCACATTGGCCGCAAAGTGGACTTTCTAACGAAACTTAATAAAACTTGATATTATGTTGAAAAAACTTTTTGGGTACGACCCCACAAAGACCACCATTCGTACGGAGTTGTTGGCGGGTTTGACAACATTCCTTACAATGTCTTACATCTTGGCCGTTAATCCTTCGATGTTCAGCCTGCTTGATGGTATGTCGGCTGGCGCAGTCTTTACCGCTACGGCTTTGGCGGCTATTGTCGGTTCGTTGGCGATGGCACTCTTGGCGAAGATGCCCTTCGGCTTGGCTCCGGGTATGGGACTCAATGCATTTTTTGTCTATACCGTTTGTTTGGGTATGGGCTATTCGTGGCAGTTTGCACTAACGGCAGTATTTATCGAGGGATTGATTTTTATTGCGCTGACTCTCACTAACCTGCGTGAGGCTATTGTAAACGCTATTCCCGCATCGCTTAAAAATGCTATTGGTGCTGGTATCGGTCTGTTTATCGCCTTCATCGGCTTGCAGAATGCTGGTATTATCGTAAACAACGACGCTACTCTGGTGTCGCTCGGTGAGATTACATCGGGCAGCGCGTTGCTGGGCCTCATTGGCTTGCTTATCACAGGTCTTCTTGTGGTGAAAGATGTGCGTGGTGGTCTGCTTATCGGTATCCTTGCAACTACCTTGATTGGTATTCCTATGGGTATTACCAACTATAATGGCGTAGTGTCTATGCCTCACTCAATCTCGGATATCTTCTGTAAGTTTGAGTGGTCTCACGTCTTTACGCTCGATATGCTTGTCGTGGTATTTACCTTCCTATTTATCGATATGTTTGATACTATCGGTACGTTGGTGGGTGTATGCGCTAAAGCAAATATCATCGGTCCCGATGGACGTATTCCTCGCATCAAGCAGGCGTTTATGGCTGACTCAATCGCTACCACTGTCGGTGCTTGTTTGGGTACATCTACAACAACAACCTACGTGGAGAGCGCTTCGGGCGTGGCACAGGGTGGTCGTACAGGACTTACTGCGTTTGCTGTGGCGGCTTGCTTCGCTATTGCTTTGTTCTTCTCGCCTTTGTTCCTGGCTATCCCCTCGGCAGCTACAGCTCCCGTGTTGGTTATCGTAGGTTTGTTTATGATGAGCCCCATCAAGAATATCAATTTCGATGAGTACGCAGAGTCTATTCCCGCATTTATCACCATCATTATGATGCCTTTGGCATACTCTATTTCTGATGGTATTTTGATTGGTATGATTAGCTATGTTGTGCTGAATATCTTGTGCGGTAATTTCAAGCGCATTACTCCGACAATGTATATCCTTGCGGTGTTGTTTATCCTGAAATATATCTTTATTTAATCATCGCTTGCGATACAATATCTGACAATTGGTAAAATTGGGGTGTCCGATATGAGTCGGACGCCCTTATTTTTTTCTTTTTATATGTAGGTATCGGCTTTGTGGTTTGATAAAAAAAGTGTACATTTGTGAGAATATTAACCTATAACAATTATAACTACTATGAAATTCAAGATTCTGACTGTCGTGGCGCTGTTTTTTGCCGTGGCATCGTTCGCACAGCAGCCTCGCGCTGAATATCCTCGCCCGCAGTTTGAGCGTGCGGATTGGGTAAACCTCAATGGTGAGTGGTCGTATACACTCGACTTGGCCTCTACGGGTCACGAGCGCAATTATTATAACAGCGAGGGCTTCGACGGCAAGATTATCGTGCCCTTTGCTCCCGAGAGCAAACTCTCAGGCGTGGAGCATAAGGAGTTCATCAACGCTATCTGGTATCAGCGTCCCATTCAGATTCCCGCAGCTTGGCAGGGTAAGAGTGTGAAGTTGAACTTTGGCGCCGTGTACTATGAGTCGGAGATTTACATCGACGGCAAGTTCGTGGGTCGTCACTTTGGCGGTTCGGACTCATTCTCATTCGACATCACACCCTTTGTTGCCGATGGTAAGCAGCATAACTTGGTTGTTCACGCCGAGAGCGACCTCCGTTCGAGCAGCCAGCCCGCAGGTAAGCAGTCGCTTCGCCTGAACTCTTACGGCTGTAACTACACTCGTACAACAGGTATCTGGCAGACCGTATGGATGGAGGCTGTTGATGCTTGCGGTTTGGAGCGCGTGCAGGTTGTGACCGACATCGACCAGAATCAGATTGTGGTAACTCCCACATTCTACTCTCTCTCTAATGGCAACCGCTTTGTGGTAAGCGTTAAGGATGGCGATAAGATTGTGGCTAAGGCCGATGTTGTTGCATCGCAGGGTCTTCCCGTTGTTATTCCCGTTAAGAAGCCTAAGTTGTGGAGCCCCGAGTCACCTTTCCTCTACGATGTTGTGTACGAGGTGAAGGGTGCTGCTGGCAATACTTTGGATAAGGTTGATGGCTATGTTGGTATGCGTAAGATTCATATCGACGGCACAAAGATTCTCTTGAACAACAAGCCCTACTATCAGCGTTTGGTATTGGATCAGGGCTTCTATCCCGATGGCGTATGGACAGCTCCCTCGGATGCTGCGTTGAAGGCCGATATCGAGATGTCTATGGCGGCTGGCTTCAATGGCGCGCGTCTGCACCAGAAGGTATTTGAGGAGCGCTTCTACTACTGGGCCGACAAGCTCGGTTACTTGGTATGGGGCGAGATGGCATCGTGGGGTAAGAACTCATCGTCTGTTGCCGCAGGTCGTAACTTTATCTCGGAGTGGACTAACATCGTTGTTCGCGACCGCAACCACCCCGCATTGGTTACATGGACTCCCTTCAACGAGGAGTGGGCAGCACCCACAAACGAGATGGGCCGCCTCCTTACAGATGTATACCACATTACTCGTCAGCTTGACCCCACACGCCCCGTGAATACTATCAGCGGTGGTTTGTATGTAATATCTGACTTCTGCACATCGCACAGCTACCAGCAGGATGGCGAGAAGTTGCACAAGCAGCTCTTCGATGGCGAGAAGTTCTACCAGCCTCAGGCTCCTAGCAAGGTAGATCCCAAGACTATCATCAAGCTTCACTACGACGGCCAGGTGCCCTACATCATCGATGAGTTTGGTGGTATCAAGTGTGCCGAGGCTAACCCCTCGAAGGAGAACGCTTGGGGTTATGGTAACGCTGCTCCTACCAAGGAGGACTTCTACAAGCGTTTGGAGTCACAGGTTAAGGCTATCATCGACCATAGCGACAAGATTTGCGGTTTCTGCTACACACAGCTTACCGATGTTGAGCAGGAGCAGAATGGTGTATACTACTACAACCGTGAGAGCAAGTACGATATGCCCCGTGTGAAGGCTATCTTCCAGATGGCTGCTCCCGGCTACGAGCAGTAGGATATTTAATGCAGGCCTGCCGCGAGCGGATGCTCGTTGCAGGCTTGTGTTTTCAGGCAAGGAATCTAAATAATAAAACTATAACCAAATGAAAAGAATTATTTTAGCAGTTGTTGCCCTTATGATTTGGGCAGGCGCGTGGGCGCAGTTGCCGCGTGCGGAGTACCCCCGTCCTCAGATGGAGCGTGCGGAGTGGGTGAATCTTAATGGTGAGTGGTCATACACACTCGACCTCGTGAAGACAGGTTGGGAGCGTAACCTTATGGCAAGCAAGGGCTTTGATGGTAAGATTACAGTGCCCTTCGCTCCCGAGAGTAAGCTTTCGGGCGTGGAGCATACTGAGTTTATCCCCTGCATCTGGTATCAGCGCGAGATTACCATCCCCGCAGAGTGGAGCGGTAAGGATGTGTTGTTGAACTTCGGTGCAGTGTATTATGAGTCAGAGGTTTATGTTGATGGACAGTTTGTAGACCGTCACTTCGGTGGTTCTGATTCATTCTCTGTTGACATCACAAAGTTTGTTGAGGCAGGCAAGACTCACTCGTTGGTAGTGGCTGCATCGAGCGACCTGCGTTCTGGCCGTCAGTCGGCAGGTAAGCAGTCGTTGCGTCACGGTCCTTTCGAGTGTATGTACACTCGTACGACAGGTATCTGGCAGACTGTATGGATGGAGGCTGTTGCTCCCACGGCTATCAAGCGCGTGAAGTACACAACCGACATCGACCGTAGCGCCGTTACTATGGAGTTTACTATGCGTCGCAACGCTGTGGGTGATGTTCTTACAATCAATGTTAAGGATGGCGCAAAGGTTGTTGCAACCGACACAGCTCCCGTAGCATCGGGTTCTATCGTTACTCTTCCTATCAAGAAGGCTAAGTTGTGGAGCCCTGAGTCGCCTTTCCTCTACGATGTAGAGCTTATCTTGAAGAATGCCGCAGGTCAGGTTATCGACAAGGTGAATTCATACTTCGGTATGCGTAAGATTCACACCGTTGGCAATAAGATTTATTTGAACAACCAGCCTTACTACCAGCGTTTGGTTTTGGATCAGGGCTTCTATCCCGATGGTATCTGGACAGCTCCCTCTGATGCTGCGTTGAAGCAGGATATCGAGCTTTCGATGGCAGCAGGTTTCAATGGCGCGCGTCTGCACCAGAAGGTATTTGAGGAGCGTTTCCACTACTGGGCTGATAAGTTGGGTTACCTTACTTGGGGTGAGGCTCCGAGCTGGGGTTTCGATGCAAACAATGTTGAGTCGGCTCGTAACTTCATCGCCGAGTGGCGCAATGTTGTTGTTCGCGATATGAACCACCCCTCAATCGTGACTTGGACTCCCTTCAACGAGCAGTTCTGGCCCGATGAGACTGAGTTCCCCCGCTTCCAGGCAGACATCTACACCATCACCAAGCAGTTGGACCCCTCGCGTCCTATCAACACAGTGAGCGGTGGCGTGCAGACTATGACCGACATCTGGACTGAGCACCACTACGAGCAGGATCCCGAGAAGTTGCGCGAGATTGTTTTCAACGATGGTAAGATGTTCGTTCGCAAGCCTCAGATTCAGGCTCGTCCCCGTGGTAACATCGGTTACAATCGTGGCGTGTTGAACGACCCCTACACATTCCCCTTGTATGAGGGTGATATTCCTTATATCCTCGACGAGTTTGGTGGTATCAAGTGTATGGAGGCTAACCCTGCTGAGGGCGATGCTTGGGGTTATGGTAACTCGGCTATCACCAAGGAGGATTTCTACAAGCGCTTGGAGGCTCAGGTACGCGTACTCATCGAGATGAGCGACAAGATGTGGGGCTACTGTTACACTCAGCTCACCGATGTTATGCAGGAGCAGAACGGTATCTACTACTACGACCGTGGCGTGAAGTATGATATGGAGCGTGTTAAGGCTATCTTCCAGATGGAGTTGCCTAAAAAGTAGAAGCCGTCTAACAAGGTGATTTCTGCGTTACGCTTATCCTCAAAATCCTCATTTACGCTCGGTAAACTGCGGTTTTTCGGACTTCGCAAGCCTAAAAATCCCTCTTGTTATACAACTTCTTAAAATGATAATTTAGATAAGAAAATGAAAAAAATATTTTGTGCATTAGCTGCCGCAGCCCTCTTGGTGGGCTGTGGCGGTGGTGCTCCCAAGGCGGAGACAGCTTTGAACCTTATGAAGGTTGAGGATTTCACAGCTACCGTAGACGGTAAGCCCGTGAGCCTCTATACATTGACCAATGGAACAATCACTATGCAGGTGACCAACTTCGGTGGCCGCGTAGTGTCGTTGTGGACTCCCGACCGCGATGGTAAGATGGAGGATATTGTATTGGGTTATGACAAGTTGGAGCGTTATGTGAACAACACTGGTGAGCGCTTCCTGGGTGCTCCCGTGGGTCGTGTGGGTAACCGCATCGACGAGGGTAAGTTCTCGCTCGATGGCGTGAATTATCAGGTGCCCCAGAATAGCAATGGCCACGCCTTGCACGGCGGAAATAAGGGTATCGATATGGTTGTGTGGGATGTAGAGCATCTCTCTGATAATGCCATTACACTGCACCTCGTATCGCCTGATGGTGCCGATGGCTTCCCCGGCAACTTGGATATTTTGATGACCTATACACTCACTCCCGAGAATGAGTTTGAAGTGACATACCACGCCAAGAGCGACAAGAAGACTATCGTAAACCTCTCTCACCACTCGTTCTTCAACCTCAAAGGCGAGGGTAATGGCCCTATTACAGACCACATCCTTACCATCAATGCTGACCACATCACACCCACCGATGCGGAGCTTATCCCCACAGGTGAGTTGATGGCCGTTGAGGGTACTCCCTTCGATTTCCGCGAGCCTCACGCCATTGGCGAGCGCATCGGCGCACAGCACGAGCAGTTGATTAATGGTGGCGGTTACGACCAGAACTGGGTGTTTGCACGCGAGGACAACGATCAGGTTATGACCTTGGCATCGGTATATGAGCCCTCGACAGGTCGTTGTATGGATATTGCCACAGACCAGGTTGCTATGCAGTTTTATAGCGGTAACTTCTTCGATGGCACATACAATGGCAAGTACGGCAAGGCTATCAAGTATCGTGAGTCGTTGGCTCTCGAAACACAGAAGCACCCCGATGCTATCAACCACGAGAAGTTCCCCTCAATCGTGTTGAACCCCGACGAGGTATACTCTCATATCTGTATCTACAAATTCTACACAAAGTAAAACCTAATAGAAAACCTTAAAACATTAAAACTATGGATATTAAGTTGATTCGTGAGAAATTTGCCGAGCATTTTGGTGCTGCTGGCGAGCTCTATACTCCCCCCGGTCGTATTAACCACATTGGTGAGCATACCGACTATAAGGGTGGTTTCGTATTCCCGGGCGCCATCGACAAGGCTATGGTAGCCGAGATTAAGCCCAATGGCACAGGCAAGATTCGCGCCTATGCTGTTGATTTGAACGACTATGCAGAGTTTGGTCTTAACGAGGAGGATAAACCCGCTGCATCGTGGGCTTGCTACATCTTTGGTGTGGCACGCGAGATTCAGAAGCGTGGCTTTAAGGTAGAGGGCTTCGACACAGCTTTTGCTGGCGATGTACCCCTCGGTGCTGGTATGTCTTCATCGGCTGCTTTGGAGTCTACATTCGCTTTTGCTCTGAACCATATCTACAACGAGGATAAAATCGAGAAGTTTGAGTTGGCTCGCATCGGTCAGTCAACCGAGCACAACTACTGCGGCGTGAAGTGCGGTATTATGGACCAGTTTGCATCTGTTCACGGCAAGAAGGGTAACTTGATGCGTTTGGACTGCCTCTCATCGGAGTTTGCATACTTCCCCTTCGACCCCGAGAAGTTCGGCTATCGCTTGGTGTTGCTCGATTCAGTTGTTAAGCACGAGTTGGTAGGCTCGCCCTACAACAAGCGCCGTGAGTCTTGCGAGCGCGTTGCTGCTATCTTGGGCCAGCAGACTTTGCGTGGTGCTACAATGGAGCAGTTGGACGCTGTTAAGGAGCAGATTTCTGAGGAGGATTATATGCGTGCTCGCTATGTTATCGGCGAGGAGAAGCGCGTGCTCGATGTATGTGCAGCGTTGGAGGCTGGCGACTTGGAGACTGTGGGTGAGCGTATGTACGAGACTCACTGGGGTATGTCTAAGGATTATGAGGTTAGCTGCGAGGAGCTCGACCTGTTGGCTACAATCGCTAAGGAGTGTGGCGTCGCGGGCTCTCGTATTATGGGTGGCGGCTTTGGTGGCTGCACAATCAACCTCGTGAAGTCGGAGCTTTACGATGCATTTATCGCAACAGCTAAGGAGAAGTTCAACGCAGCCTATGGCCATGAGCCTAAGGTGTACGATGTTGTAATCTCGGACGGTGCGCGTAAGTTGGAAATCTAAAATCTGTAAACAATGAAAAGAGTAATATTATTGCTCGTGGCCGTATGCCTCTGCGTGAGCGCTTCGGCTAAGATTGAATTGCCTAAGGTGTTGGGTAATAATATGGTACTCCAACAAAATAGTATGGCTAATCTGTGGGGTAAGGCTACGCCCAACTCTAAGATTACCATCTATGTGTCGTGGAACAAACTGCGCCGAATACAGACCACAGCCGATGGCGATGGTAACTGGTCTGCAAAGGTTGATACCCCTGCCGCATCGTTTGAGCCGCAGTCGATTACCATCAGCGATGGCGAGACCCTGAAATTGGATAACATCCTGATTGGTGATGTGTGGGTATGCTCGGGTCAGAGTAATATGGAGATGCCCGTAAAGGGCTTTGGCCGCCAGCCTGTTGAGAACTCGATGGATTATATCCTCGCAGGCGGTAAGGAGGCTAACCGTATTCGTATGTTCACCGTTAAGCGAGCTCGCTCATACAACGAGGATAAGGCCGATTGCGAGGGCGGAGAGTGGTTCTGCGCATCGCCGCAGAGCGTGGCAAATATGTCTGCTACGGCATACTTCTTTGCCTACAATCTTGCCAATGCGGTAAATATTCCCATCGGTATCATCACAACAAACTGGGGTGGTACACGCGTGGAGTCGTGGATGCCTATGTCGGCTTTGGAGGATGTACTCACAAAGGAGCAGATTGAGCATAAGCACACCGTGCACAGCATCAAGCCCACGGAGTTGTATTGTGCTATGATTGCCCCCATTCGCAACTACACAGCAAAGGGTTTTCTCTGGTATCAGGGTTGCTCAAATCTCGACGACAACGACCACTACGACACTATGATGGCGCGTATGGTTCAGCAGTGGCGCTCGGATTGGGGTGACAAGGAGAATGCTATGCCTTTTTACTATGTGATGATTGCTCCCTACATCTACAACAGCTCGGACGATATCGCATACCCTCTCTTTGTTGAGAATCAGGTGCGTGCTCTCTCTAAGATTCCTAACAGCGGTATGGCTGCAACAACCGACATCGGCGAGGAGCGTTGTATTCACCCTGCCAAGAAGTTTGAGGTGGGCCAGCGTTTGGCGGCTTTGGCTTTGGCGCAGACCTACGGTCAGCTGGGCTTCGAGCCTAAGGCTCCGCAGATGGCTGCCTACGAGATTAAGGAGGGTAAGGCTAAAATCAAGATGACAAACTGCGATTTGGGTCTTATCCCGAGCTATGGCGAGCTTGTTGTAGGTTTCGAGATTGCAGGTAAGGATAAGGTCTTCCACAAGGCGCAGGCTAAAATCTCGGCACAGCAGGAGGTTACTGTTTGGAGCGACGAGGTGGCTCAGCCCGTGGCAGTTCGTTACTCGTTCCGCAACTTTGCACCGGGTAACTTGAAGAATGTGTATGGTATTCCCGCCGTTCCGTTCCGTACCGACGACTGGAACGATGTGAAGTAGATACCTTATATCAAGATTATTTTGGGGTTGGCATTTTGTGCTGACCCCATTTTTTGTGATAGTTTGTGGTTGGTAGCGAAATTTTATCGTCTAAAAGATATAATAATTTCGTTTAAGTGTCGTTAGATGAAAAAAAATGTGTAATTTTGCACGATTACTACCCTGCAATGCAGTTGTAAAGGATTCGATATGAGACAAAAATTATTTTATGTAGCGGCTTTTATCGCAGTTGTAGCGGCATTTTGTGGCTGTTCGAGCATTCATCGAGTTATCAAATCGGGTGATGCTGAATTGATATGTGAGCAAGGTATGTTGTACTACAAGGCCCAGAAGTGGCAGAAGGCCATCGCCCTGCTTAACCACTGCGAGCCTTACTATAAGGGTACGCTTAAAGAGGATACCATCAAATTTTACAAGGCGCGTGCCTATTTTAAGGACCACGACTATATGACCTCTTCGGAGCTCTTTGACGAGTTCCGTCGTAGCTTTGGTCGAAGCGCATTTATCGAGGACGCCGAGGCGATGTACGCCATCAGCCTCTACAATATGTGTCCCGAGCCAGAGCGTGACCAGACAAATACAACGCTTACGCTTGTGGCTATCTCGGAGTTTATGTCGCACTATCCCGAGAGTGAGCAGCGTCATCTCTTCGAGGATATGACCAAGGACCTTACTTGGCGTCTGCACGAGAAGGCATATATCAATGCTTATACCTATTATAAGATTGAGCGTTACAACTCGGCTATCGTGGCTTTCCGCAATGCGTTGAAGAAGTACCCCGATTCGCACCGTCGTGAGGATTTGATGTTCTACATCGTTAAGTCGTCATTCCTTTATGCCGAGAACTCTATACAGTCGAAGAAGTTGGACCGCTATATGGCTACGCTAGATACCTACTATACATTCGTGATGGAGTTCCCCGAGTCGAAGTATAAGAAGGATGTAGAGCATATGGCCGAGGTGTCGAAGCGTTTTATCGAGAAGAATAAGAAAGAAGAGTAACAACGAAATTACACATACAATAATATGGAAATCAAGAAGAATATCCCTAACAACACAGTTACCCGTAAGCTTGTCGACTTGGATAAGGATACAGGTAATATCTACGAGAGCATCAACATCATCGCTCGCCGTGCTAACCAGATTTCAACAGAGTTGAAGACAGAGTTGAATCGCAAGTTGGCTGACTTCTCATCTCCCACCGACACTATGGAGGAGACTTTCGAGAATCGTGAGCAGATTGAGATTTCGCGTTACTATGAGCGCCTTCCCAAGCCTGTAATCATCGCTACGGAGGAGTTCCTCGACGACGAGATTTACTATCGCAAGGGCGATAAGTAGAGTATTTATCACACAAGACGACCTTTTGTCTTGAAAATTTCCTTTGTATGTTGAAGGGAAAACATATTATTTTAGGAATCACGGGTAGCATAGCCGCTTATAAGTCGGCTGTGCTTTGCCGTTTATTGGTGTCAGCAGGTGCCGAGGTTAAGGTGGTTATGACACCGCTTGCCAAGCAGTTTATCACGCCACTTACTATGGCTACGCTCTCGAAGAATCCTATCCTTGTGGATTTCTTCAATCCCGAGAATGGAGAGTGGAATTCGCACATCAAGCTGGGCGAGTGGGCAGACCTCTACCTTATTGCTCCCGCAACGGCCAATACTATGGCCAAGATGGCTACGGGTGTGGCCGATAACCTGTTGCTTACCACCTATCTTTCAGCGCGTTGCCCCGTGGCGGTTGCTCCCGCAATGGATTTGGATATGTATGCTCACACGGCTACGCAGCGCAATATGGAGCATTTGGCGCAGGATGGTGTGCATATCATCGAGCCCGGGTCGGGTTTTCTGGCAAGTGGTCTTGTGGGTAAGGGTCGTATGGCTGAGCCGCAGGATATTGTGGAGGCTATGGCTGCTATCCTGACCGAAAAAAAAAAGAGCCTAACAGGTAAGCACTTTCTAGTAACGGCAGGTGCTACGATTGAGGCAATTGACCCCGTGCGTTTTATCTCAAATCACTCGTCGGGTAAGATGGGATATGCCGTTGCGGAGTCGTTGGCCGAGCGTGGTGCAAAGGTTACATTGGTGAGTGGTCGTACAGCACTCGATGTGCCCAAGGGTGTTGAGAGGGTTGATGTACTGTCTGCCGAGCAGATGTATGAGGCGTGTGAGGCGCTCTTCGAGCAGACCGATGGCGCTGTGATGTGCGCCGCCGTGGCAGACTATACCCCGCAGACGGTTGCCGATGAGAAGCTCAAAAAGGGCGATGGCGATATGTCAATAGCCTTGAAGCGCACCAAAGATATTGCAGCCTCGTTGGGTGTAAAGAAGGGTAGCCGTGTGCTTGTTGGCTTTGCTATGGAGACGCAGAATGAGCGCGATAATGCACAGTCGAAGTTGGAGCGCAAGAACTTCGATTTCATCGTCTTGAACTCTCTGCGTACCGAGGGCGCTGGCTTCCGTGGCGACACGAATGTGGTGACGCTCATCGACCGAGCAGGCGCTGAGGAGTTGCCGCTGATGTCGAAAAAGGATGTTGCCGAGCGCATCGTTGATAAAATTGAAAATCTGTTATAAAGAGATATGTTACAAAGACTTACTGTTGAGAATTATGCGTTGATTGACAAGCTCAATCTCTCACTTGATGCCCACCTTAACATCATCACTGGTGAGTCGGGTGCCGGTAAGTCTATTCTTTTGGGTGCGTTGGGTCTGCTGCTCGGTAATAAGAACGAGGGTGGCACAATTCGTGACCAAGAGCGTAACTGCATCATCGAGGGTGTCTTCGACATCGAGGGATATGGCTTGGAGTCGTTCTTCGAGGAGAATGACCTCGACTATGATGCGCAGACAGTTGTCCGTCGTATGATTTCGCCATCGGGTAAGAGCCGTTCGTTCGTGAACGATATGCCCGTGCAGCTTGGCGTGTTGAAGGAGTTGGGCGTGCGACTCATTGATATCCATTCGCAGCATCGCAATATGATTCTCTCGTACGAGGCTTTCCGTACTTCGGCTTTGGATACATTGGCTGGTGCGGTAGAGTCTGTCGAGGAGTACAAAAAGGCATACGCTGAGTTGCGCCGCTTGGAGCGAGAGTTGGAGCGCGTGATAGCAGATGCCGAGTCGCTCAAAAAAGATGAGGAGTGGCTGCGCTATCAGGTCGAGGAGTTTGAGGCTGCTGCACTCAAAGCGGGTGAGCTGGCCGAGGCTGAGGCCGAGCTGGCTGTGTTGGAGAATGCCGACCAGATTAGCGAGGCGTTAATCTCTCTGCGCAATGTTTTGGATGCCGAGCAAGTGGGCGTGTTGGAGCAGTTGTCTATGGCTGAGAGTGCTATCCAGCGCGTTAGTCGCAACTACCCGCAGGGCGAGGATATCGCAGCGCGTATTCACTCCGTAGTGCAGGAGTTGAAGGACTTGGGACAGACCGTGGTGGACGACTGCGAGCGCATAGAGTCCAACCCTGAGCGTTTGCAGAAGCTGACAGAGCGAGTAAATCTTATCTACTCGATGTGTCAGAAGCATCGTGTGCAGGGGCTTGATGAGCTGATTGCCGTTGGCGAGCGTCTGTCGGAGCAGCTTAGCGCCATAACGCATAGCGATGAGAATATAGAACAGTTGCGCGCAAAGATTTCCGCGCAGCGCGAGAAGGCTGAGAAGTGGGCCGAGAAGATTCACCGCCTGCGCGAGAAGGCATCGAAGGGTATGTCACAGAGCATCGTCACTACACTTTCGTCGCTCGGTATGCCTGAGGCGCAGTTTGTTGTCGAGGTGGTTGATGCGGGCGAGTTGCTCTCTTCGGGTAAGGACCATATCCGCTTTATGTTTACTGCCAATGGCCGTATGGCGCCACAGCCCGTGGAGAAGATTGCATCGGGTGGTGAGGTGTCGCGCGTGATGCTGGCGTTGAAGGCTCTGCTGGCCGAGAAGTCGAAGCTGCCGACCATCATCTTCGATGAGATTGATACTGGCGTGTCGGGTCGTATAGCCGATGCTATGGGCGATATTATCAGTCGCCTCGGCGAGAATATGCAGGTGGTGGCTATCACTCACCTCCCGCAGGTGGCATCGAAGGGCGAGTCGCACTTTGTTGTCTACAAGCAGGATAGCCGCACGAATATCTCACGCCTTGGCGATGATGACCGCATAACCGAGATTGCCAAGATGCTCTCGGGTAGCGAGATTACGGCTGCCGCTTTGTCGCAGGCGCGCATTTTGCTGGGCGTGGAGCCTAAGACTACGCTATTCTAACCAATCTAAATACCTTTGAAATATGAAAAAGAACCTCTTTGCGGCTCTTTTGATTGTCGCCACACTTTTGTGTAGTTGCTCTGAGCGACAGCAACTTAAATCCTTTCTTCGTGAGGCTCTTGATGTGGCCGTTGCGCACGAGAAGGCGCAGGCCGAGTATATGCTCCCCATCGAGGGCAAACTCCCCAAATCGTATAACGGCGAGAAGGTTGTAACTGCTGCCCCACGCGACTGGACCAGTGGTTTCTTCCCGGGCGTGATGTGGCTCCTGTATGAGCATACGGGCGATGAGCAGTTGAAGGAGTATGCTGATATTTTTACCCGCCGCTTGGAGGAGTTGAAGGATTATACAGGTACGCACGACCTGGGCTTTATGGTCTTCTGCTCGTATGGCAATGCCTACCGTCTGACGGGCGACCCCTATTATAAATCTGTTGTGGAGCAGGCTTCGAAGTCGCTCGTTACACGCTATAATCCTACGGTTGGTTGTATTCGCTCGTGGAATACGAAGCATAAGACTCCCGAGTTGGATTTTATGGTTATCATCGACAATATGATGAACCTCGAAATGTTGGAGTGGTGCGGCTATCACGATATCGCGCGCAAGCACGCCGATACTACAACCAAGAACCACTTCCGCGAGGATAATAGTACATACCATGTAGTGGCATATAACGAGATTACTGGCGAGGTTGTTGAGAAGCGTACAAAGCAGGGTGCTGCCGATGACTCGGCGTGGGCGCGTGGTCAGTCGTGGGGCTTGTATGGTTATACGATGATGTATCGTATGACAGGCGAGCAGAGATTTTTGGACCAAGCTGTAAAGATTGCCGACTATCTTCTGCCGCGCCTGCCCGAAGATGCCATTCCTAATTGGGATTACGATTCGGATAGATTGTTGAAGGACTCGTCGGCGGGTGCTATTATGGCTTCGGCTCTGATTGAGTTGTACGGCTTCACGCAGAACAAAGAGTATCTCTCGACTGCGGAGCATCAGTTGCGCTCGCTCTGCTCAGAAAAATATCTTGCACCGCTGGGTGAGAATGGTAATTTCGTGTTGATGCACGGCGTGGGTAACCTGCCCGGAAATCGTGAGTTGGATGTGCCGTTGCCCTATGGCGATTACTACTTTGTGGAGGCTGCAATGCGCTATTTGGCGTTGTAGAAATATTTTTCAATATAGTATTAAGGTCTGCTTGAATTATCAGGCAGACCTTTTTGTTGGCTTATTTGTATACGGATCAAAACCAAACACCACCGATGCTCTCCGTATCGTATGGCGGAGTGTGCTATAAGTATAAAGGGTGAAAAATAGTATAATCCGATTTTGTAAATTTGGGTTAGTAAAACAACAAATTAATATTTAGGATTATGGATTTTTTGATGATTGGGGGCATTAGTACAAGCGAGATTTTGCTTATCGTTTTTGCCCTATTGCTGCTTTTTGGCGGTAAGAAACTACCCGAACTTATGCGCGGAATGGGTCGCGGCATCCGTGAATTTAAGGATGCCGTAGATGATGTTAGTAAGGATTCTTAGAGTTTGGCAGAGGGTTTCCCCTCTGCCGTAGGATTACTTTCGGAATGTATACTCTATCTTTTGAAGTGCGCTATCTGCCGATGAATTACCATAGTATAGCGTGTAATCGCCCTCGCGCGAATTCATTCTGCCTGTTTTGGGATTCCACCACAGGAATGTCTCCTCGTCGATAGGTATGGTTATACGACCCTGCTCGCCCGCTTTGAGCTCAAAGCGCTTGTAGCCACGAAGAGTCTTTATCGGACCCTGTGCGTCGTCAGCACGGCTGATGTAGAGTTGAAGAACATCTTCGCCATCTCGCTTGCCTGTGTTCTTAACCTTTACGACCAGCTGCATCTTGCCATCTTTACTCTTCTCTATCTTGCCCTTGCCATATCGGAACGATGTGTAACTCAATCCGTGACCGAAGGGGTAGAGGGGTGTGCCCTCGAAGTAACGGTATGTGCGACCCTTCATATCGTAGCTTTCGTAGTCGACAAGCTGGCTGTCGTCGGCGTAGAAGGTGAGGGGCAGTTTACCCGATGGGTTTACATCGCCATAGAGAATATCGGCAATGGCCTTGCCTCCCGACTCTCCTGCGTACCACGCTTGGAGTATAGCATCGCAATTCTCTGACTCCTCTTTCAGTGCCATTGCACTACCCGATAGATTTATCAGGATAACTCGTTTGCCAGCCTTTTTAAGTGCTTTGATAGCCTCGCGCTGTACCTCAGGCAGTTCGATGCTTGTGCGGTCGCCACCCTTGAAGCCCGGGGCGTTGATGTGTAACTCCTCGCCTTCAAGACCCGATGTAAGACCTCCTGCAAATATTACAGTCTCAAATCCTTCGGTAGCGCGTACCACCTTGTCGTAATCAAATGAGGTATTCTCGGTATCGTATGACGCTTTTGAAGCGACATCGGATATAACGGCTTGCGTGGTAAGACCTGCAACATAAGGTACTCCCTCAAAGTATGTTACATTGGCTCCTCTCTGCTCTAAACCCTCCAATATACTTATTGTATGTAACGGATAGCCGTTGTAGTTACCCCACATAACAACGCTATCGGCGGCATTTGGGCCCATCAGCAATATCTTCTCATCTTTTTTCAGGGGTAGTATACCTTCATTTTCGAGCAACACGATACTCTCGTGCGCCATCTTCAATGCCAGCGCAGCGTGCTCAGGCGAGCAGAGCTTCTCGCGTGGAATGTTATCCCACTTCGACTTGCCGCCCATATCGCCCATCTTGTAGCGATATTCCATTAGTTTTATTACGCTCTGGTCAAGCTCCGACTCGCTGATAAGTCCCTGCTTGATAGCGTCGTGTATCTTGGGCATTGCGCTGCCGCACTCCAAATCCATACCAGTCTTTACAGCTGCCGCAGAGGCCTCAGCGGCATTCTTTGCCCACTGGTGTCCTACATAGAAATCCTTCACAGCCCAGCAGTCGCTCACCACGATGCCGTCAAAGCCCCACTCGTCTTCGAGAATGTCGCGCATAAAACGCTCGTTGGCACCAGCGGGGTAGCCGAAGATACGGTTGTAGGCAAACATCACCTGGTCAACTTTGCTCTTCATCACCAAATCCTTGAACGCGGGCAGGTAAGTCTCCCATATGTCGCGCTCCGAAGCAACGGCATTAAACGAGTGTCGTGCCCATTCGGGGCCAGAGTGCAGTGCAAAGTGCTTTGCGCAAGCCATAGCCTTTATCTGCTCGTCGTCGCCACGCTCGCCCTGCAAGCCACGAACAACGGCCATACCCAACTGAGAAGTGAGGTAGGGGTCTTCGCCATAGGTCTCCATACCTCGTCCCCAGCGCGGGTCACGGAAGATGTTGATGTTGGGAGTCCAATACGACAGACCCTTGTACCACATATCCTCATCGTTGGCCTCGCGTGCGATATTCCACTTTATGCGTCCTTCGTCGCTTATGGCAGTGAAGACATCTTCCAGCAGCTCCGTGTCGAACGATGCTGCCATACCTATCGGCATAGGGAATACCGTTGCATTGCCGTTGCGAGCTACGCCGTGCAGAGCCTCGTTCCACCAGTTGTAGCTCTTTATACCGAGGCGCTCGATGGCGGGCGAGGTGTAAATCATCAGCGACACCTTCTCTTTGAGTGTCATATGCTTTACTATATCCTCAGCGCGCTCCCTTGCCGAGCGTGTCGGGTCGGTGTAGATGGGTTGTGCCGCGAGGGTAGTGCTAATAAATATAAACGCCAAAAGCGTAGCCAGGAAGCGTGTATCTCTATAATGTCTCATCTTGTGATGTTTTTATCGGTTTGTGATGAATGTTTACTTCTGAGTGTTGTATGGTGCTCGGTATTCGGTACGCAGTGACGGGCGTTTGTCCGATGGGAAGTCGGCAGGTACCGACTGCTTAACCTTACCCGTAGCTGCCCACTCGGCACCGCGCAGCAGGAGCACCTGGAATCCAGTGCACTGCATCGCTGGATTATCCTCCAACGATGGGCCACAGTGTCCCAACATCAGATGGAATATGCGTGCCTTGCCATAATCTACGGTGAAGACCAATGGCTCCTCGCGGCCTGAGCCTCCCGTGTTGGGGTCGGCATATCCCGAGTAGAGCAAATCCTTTATGTTGGCAGGGCCACGCATACGGTCGTACATCTCGTCGCGGGCGTGTATCCAATTATCGGGCAAGCCCTTGATTATCGGGTGCTTGGCCTTGTGTTGGTGCATAGGATACTGACGCAGCTGGCCGTGTGAGCCACCTGGGCCGGGCTCGTTGTCCAGAACTCCGATGCCGTTTATCAGGTAGTAATATGGTCCCGACTTCTCGTTGCGACCCTCCCAGCCTCCGAGGGCGATAATCTTATTAAACTCCTTCCACTCGGCAAAAGCATTGTCGGCAGCGTGGTAGATAACAACGCCTCCGCCCTGTTTTACATACTCAACAAAGGCCTCGTCGGTCTGCTTGGGCCAGCGGTCGCCATTGTAATCCAGCACGACAACATCGTATGCCTCGAAGTTGGGTGTAAAACTACTCATATCACCTCCTGCGGGGGCGGTAAGTGCGATATCGCACTCAAAGAGTCCCGACTGCTCCAAGATGAGTTGCAGTGCACGATGGCTCACCTGCCAATTGTGGTTGTTCTGACCAGTGACGATTAGAGCCTTTATCTTAGATGTCTTGGCTGTGGCCTGATGCGGAGCAATGATTGCAAGTGCAAAGATTGCAATAAAGAGAGTTCTTAGGAGAGATTTCATTTTCCGTAGTTTTAATGGTGTATACAAATTTAAGTAAAATAGCAGGCTTTGACAAACTTTTGACAATAAAAAAAGTGCGCTGCCCCGTAAGGCAACGCACTTTCGTATGCTATGATAATCTTATGTTCGATTACATCATACCGCCCATACCGCCACCCTGGTGGGGCATAGCAGGCATTGCGGGAGCATCAACCTTCTTGTCGGTCAAAACGCACTCGGTTGTAAGGAACATCGAAGCGATTGAAGCTGCGTTCTCCAAAGCTACGCGAGATACCTTTGTGGGGTCGATGATACCTGCTGCAAGCATATCCTCGTAGCGGTCGTCACGAGCGTTGTAACCCATGTTACCCTCGCTCTCCTTAACCTTGTTTACAACTACCGAACCCTCGCCACCTGCGTTAGCAACAATCTGACGCAAAGGCTCCTCGATAGCGCGCTTAACAATCTGGATACCTGTTGTCTGGTCCTCGTTATCGCCTTTGAGACCCTCCAAAGCAGCTACGGCGCGGATATATGCCACACCACCGCCCGGAACGATACCCTCCTCAACAGCAGCACGAGTTGCAGCCAAGGCGTCATCTACGCGGTCCTTCTTCTCCTTCATCTCAACCTCGGTAGCAGCACCTACGAACAATACTGCAACACCGCCTGAGAGCTTAGCCAAACGCTCCTGTAACTTCTCACGGTCGTAGTCAGACTTAGCAGCCTCCAAAGATGCACGAATCTGTGCGATACGAGCAGCGATAGCCTCCTTCTGGCCGAAACCGTCAACGATAGTTGTAGTCTCCTTGTTCATAGTAACCTTCTCAGCAGAACCGAGCAACTCGATAGTTGCGTCCTCCAACTTCATACCCTTGTCGGCAGAGATAACGGTACCACCTGTGAGGATAGCGATATCCTCCAACATATCCTTACGACGGTCACCGAAGCCCGGAGCCTTGCAAGCAGCGATCTTCAATGTACCACGCAACTTATTTACTACGAGTGCAGATAAAGCCTCACCGTCAACATCCTCGGCAATAATCAAGAGTGAACGGCCGTTCTGTGCAACGGGCTCCAATACACCCATAATCTCCTTCATTGTAGAGATTTTCTTGTCGGTGATAAGGATAAGGGGCTTCTCCAACTCAGCCTCCATCTTCTCAGTGTCGGTCATAAAGTAAGCAGAGATATAACCGCGGTCGAACTGCATACCCTCTACAACATCTACATGAGTCTCAGTACCCTTAGCCTCCTCAACAGTGATAACGCCCTCGTTGTTAACCTTAGCCATAGCCTCAGCGATGAGCTTACCGATAGCGTTGTCGTTGTTTGCAGAGATTGTAGCTACCTGCTCAATCTTAGAGATGTCGTTACCAACCTCCTGTGAGAGCTTGCGCAACTCCTCGATAACGATGCCAACGGCCTTGTCCATACCGCGCTTCAAATCCATAGGATTAGCACCAGCGGTAACATTCTTCAAACCTACACCGATAAGAGCCTGTGCCAAAACGGTTGCAGTTGTAGTACCATCACCAGCGTCGTCGTTAGTCTTTGATGCTACCTCCTTAACCATCTGTGCACCCATATTTGCGAAAGAGTCCTCCAACTCAATCTCCTTTGCAACGGTTACACCGTCCTTTGTAATCTGGGGAGCACCGAACTTCTTGTCGATGATAACATTGCGACCCTTAGGACCGAGAGTTACCTTTACGGCGTTAGCCAACGCGTCAACACCCTCCTTCAAAAGGTCACGCGCTTCTACATTATACTTAATATCCTTTGCCATTTCGTTTCTAAATTTTAGTTGTTAAACACTTCGCAATTAGCAGATTGCCAAAATATCGCTCTGCTTCATAATGAGGTAGTCGGTGCCGTCTACATTAATCTCTGTGCCAGCATACTTACCGTAGAGTACTGTGTCACCCTCCTTAACCTCCATCTTGATGTCGGCTGTGCCGGGGCCTACGGCTACTACTTTACCCATCAAGGGCTTCTCCTTTGCTGTGTCGGGAATAAACAGACCACCTGCGGTCTTCTCCTCTGCCGCGTTAGGCAATACCAATACGCGATCTGAAAGCGGTTTAATTGTCATAGTTCTTTATGTTTTAGTTTTTATAATTGTTTTCTGTTTGTCTTGCTGCTTGTTTTACGGCCGACGCTTAATATTATAACAACAGATGTGCCAAACCTCTTTTGGCATATATTTCTGTCATTAATATGTGCGCGGGGTGACATTTTGTCATACCTGAGGCTAAAATTCTGCCTTTTGGTAATGATTATGCCATTCGAAGTGCGAAGTTTGCAAAATTATTTCTATTTTTAGCAGATTTTTGAATTTATTATGAAAAAACTATCAATATTTTTGCTTTTTTCGGCCTTGATGGTCGTTGGAACTCTTTCGGCACAGAGCCTTGATTACGATAAACTTGCTCCCCATCCGCGACTCTTGTTAAAGACGGGTGACATCACCGCTATGCGTGCCCTGCCTGCGCGTTCGGCTACGGCTAAGGTTGTTCACGACCGTATCATCGCCGAGTCGGAGCGTATCATTGGTCTGCCCGCGGTGGAGCGTGTGAAGGTTGGTAAGCGTATGATTGCCGTGTCGCGCGAGGCGCTGAAAAGAATCTTCTACCTCTCGTATGCATACCACACCACAGACGACATTCGCTATGCTCAGCGTGCCGAGCGTGAGATGCTGGCCATCAGCGAGTTTGAGGATTGGAATCCTGTTCACTTCTTAGATGTGGGCGAGATGACTATGGCGATGGCTATCGGCTACGATTGGCTCTATCGTTACCTGCCCGTTCACTCGCGCAGTATCATCGGTACGGCTATCTACGAGAAGGGTTTGCTCGCTTCGGAGAATGCAACATTCTATAACGCGAAGAATATCTGGAATCCCGTCTGCAATGCGGGTATGATATATGGTGCGTTGGCCACTATGGAGCGTTCACCCGAGTATTGTCGCTCGTTGATTAGCCGTTGTATGGAGTCTGTACCCAAGGGTTTGGATTTCTATAAACCCGACGGCAGTTATATTATCGGTTACAACTTCTGGACTCACGGTACAGGTTTCGAGGTGATGTTGGTTGCCGCTTTGCAGTCGGCGTTGGGAACTGATGCGGGTATCGCTGCCAGCGAGAGCTTTATGCGTACGGCATCTTTTATGAACTTCCTTGTGGCTCCATCAGGCCGTGTATACAACTACTCAGATGCCAAGGAGCAGGCTTCGATGTTGCCTGTTAAGTATTGGTTTGCCCGTCAGACAAAGGATTTGTCGCTCGTGGCGATGGACGAGCAGTTGATTAAGCAGGGCAAGGTAGAGGATAGTCGCCTGTTGCCTGCATATATGCTCTTCGCATCATCTATGGATTTGACCAAGGTGCAGATGCCAAAGTCGGACAGTTGGCATAGCGGTGGCGATATGCCTATGTATATCTACCGTAGCGGCTGGAATAGCAATACTGACACCTATCTGGCAGTTAAGGGTGGCCGTGCGTCGAGCCCTCACGGACATATGGACGCAGGTTCGTTTGTCTATGAATATAATGGTGTGCGCTGGGCTGTGGATTTGGGCGAGCACGATGAGCATACATTGGAGCAGGCTGGTGTCGATATGTGGAATTTGAAGCGCGAGAGTGGCCGTTGGGATGTCTTCCGCTTTGGCCCTGAGTCGCATAACACGCTTATCTTTAATGGTCAGCGCCATAATGTCGAGGAGGTTGCACCTATCGTTCAGACAATCAATGCTGCGCGTAACCACGGCGCAGTGGTTGACCTCACGCCTACATTTGCGGGTATGGCTCAAAGCGTGAAGCGTACCGTGGAGCTCGATAAAAATAACTATCTTGTTGTGACAGACCACATCGCTGGTAGCACACAGCCATCGCGAGTTGAGTGGCGTATGGCTACCAATGCCGAGGCGGAGATTGTGGCTCCCAATATGATTCAGCTCACGCAGGATGGTAAGACTATGTACCTGCGTCTACGCACACGCGTTCAGGCAGATGCTGTTATATGGCCCGCGCATCAGTATAAGGAGTACGAGGAGCGTGATGCAAACCTGCATTGTGTAGGTTTTGTCCTTAACCTGCGTGCTGGCGAGACTGCCGATGTAGAGGTTGTACTCTCGCCCGAGCGAGGAAAGAAGGGCTTGTCGCTTCCTAAAATCAATCTAAACTTCTTGAAGCGAAATCGTCGTTAATTGTGTGATAATTATCGGGTTAGCTGTTTTAGCGGTATTTGATTGATAAAAAAGTGAAATATTTTTCCTCGAATTATTTGGAAAATACCACGAAACCCTCTATATTTGCACACCGATTTGGAACTCCAAGTCGATATGGTGGATGTAGCTCAGTCGGTTAGAGTGACGGATTGTGGTTCCGAAGGTCGTGGGTTCGAATCCCATCTTCCACCCAAAGAGCGCTATAATTAGCGCTCTTTTTTTTGTAAATGGTGTCTATATGAAATCAAAACTACTTATTTTGTTTATTGCAGTTTTTATGGCGTCGTGTGCGTCGGTGAAGACTACGCGTGTTAGCTTTCGTTCGCTCGATGTCGAGACTTTTGCAAAATTTATCGAGAAGGAGAATGTTATGCTTGTAGATGTCCGCACCGCGGAGGAGTTTGCCGCAGGACACATCAAGGGTGTAGACCGCAATCTCGATGTGCGCAGTGCCGATTTCTTTAAGGAGTATGGCTCTCTGCCCAAGGATAAGACGATTGCTCTCTACTGCAAGAGTGGCGGCCGCAGTAAGCAGGTGGCGGGCGTCTTGGCCGGCAATGGATATAAGGTTGTAGAGTTGTCGGGTGGCTACAATGGCTGGGTGAAGGCCTCGGGTGCTATTGAGAAATAGAAAAGGCTGCGATTAAGCAGCCTTTTCTATTTGATATAATAATTCTTTATACAAACGGATACTTCACAACCTCGGCCTTCAACAATCGGTCGCGGATTATGACGGCAACGGTAGTACCCAATGCGGCGTACTCGGTCTTAACATAACCCAAAGCGATACCCACCTTCAACATAGGCGACATTGTACCCGAGGTCACAACGCCAATCTCCTCGCCATCGAGGTTAGCCAACTTGTAGCCGTGGCGCGGAATACCGCGGTCAATCATCTTCAAGCCTACCAACTTACGCTCTACGCCCTCAGCCTTCTGCTTTGCGAGGAAGTCGCGGTCGATGAAATCCTTGCCCTCGACAAACTTCGTCACCCAGCCAAGGCCAGCCTCCAACGGAGATGTTGTGTCGTCAATATCATTGCCATACAGGGCAAAACCCTTCTCCAAACGCAATGTGTCGCGCGCACCGAGGCCGATGTTCTTCAAGCCGAACTCCTCGCCAGCCTTCCACATAGCCTCCCAGATGGTGTCTGCATCGGCGTTGTACATATAAATCTCGCAGCCGCCCGAGCCTGTGTAGCCCGTAGCCGAGAGGATTACATCACAACCCGCCAGCTTGCACATCTTGAATGTGTAGTAGGTCATATCCTCCACGCTCTCGTCGCACATCTTCTGCACGAGCTTCATCGCGAGCGGACCCTGAATTGCCAACTGCGCGATGTTGTCCGAAGCGTTCTCCAACTCAACGCCGGGCTTCATTCCAAACTTCTCGCCCTCGGCGCAGATGTGTGCCCAATCCTTGTCTGTGTTGGCTGCATTCACGCAGAGCATATACTTCGTGTCGCTGAACTTGTAAATCAAAATATCATCTACGATACCACCCTTGCCATTGGGCATTGTGGCATACTGTACTTTGCCGTCGAAGAGCTTCGATACGTCGTTCGAAGCGATGTGCTGCAACAGGTCGAGAGCCTTCTCGCCCTTAATCCAAATCTCGCCCATATGGCTCACATCGAAGACGCCGCACTTCTCGCGTACGGTCATATGCTCGTCGTTGATGCCCGAGAACTCGATGGGCATATTATATCCCGCAAACTCGGCCATCTTGGCACCTGCGGCGATATGATACTTTGTAAATGCTGTGGTTTTCATTGGTTTATAGTTTTTTCGGTTATTTACTTCTCGTTGCGTTTTATGCCCAATCGCGGACAGCGTGTAAATGGCTTCTCGCGGTCGAACAGGTAGCGATATGTGGTGTGCATCTTGTGGCGTGTGGCGCAAACATAGGTCTGAATCATACGATTCATCACGGGGTTAAAGTCGCCAATCCACGCAAGCTCCACGGTCTTGTAATTGTTGCGGTCGCTACGGATATATGTCTCGTAGATATACTGAATCATACCCGACTCCACGCCCTTACCCTGAAACTCGGGTGTCACGGCGAAAATCATTCCGAAGATACGGTCGCACGACTTCTTCACCTTCAAATCCCACATCAAGCGCAACTTGTTTATTAGGTTCAATTTACCATTGAACTTGCCTATGATACGGTTAATATCGGGCACCATAATGAAGAATCCGATAGGCTCGTTGTTGAAGTATGTGAAGAAGATGATGTTGGGGTCTACGATGGGGCGCAGCATCTTCATAATCTCCTGAGCCTCCTCCTTGGGCATAGGCTTTACGCCCGTGAAGAGCGACCACGCCTTGTTGTAGATGATGCGGAAATCCTCGGCAACCTCCTCCAAGTCGCGACCCTTGATGTTGGCAAAACTATATCCGGGAGTCGAGTGCAGACGCTTTGCGCGGTCGTTGATAGACTTGTTAATATCGTCATCATATACGCGCCAGAGATATGTATTCTGGTTAAAATAGTTCTGAAAACCGTAGTTCTCGAAGAGCTCCTTGTAGTAGGGAGGGTTGTAGGGGTTAGAGTATAGCGGCTGGAACTCATAGCCCTCCACCAGCAGACCCCACCACGAGTCGCGCGGACCGAAGTTCACGGGGCCGTCCATCGCCTCCATACCGCGACTCACGAGCCACAAACGAGCCGAGTCGAAGAGCAGGTTGGCCAACTCCTGGTCGTTTATCGCCTCGAAGAAGCCGCAACCGCCCGTGGGCTGCTCATAAGAGTAGGCGTGCTCGTTGTCGTAGAATGCTGCGATACGACCCACAACCTCTCCCTCTTGGTTGTATGCCACCCAACGAATAGCCTCACCATCGGCAAATAACTTATTCTTCGCGGGGTTGAACACCGCTTTAATATCGTCATCGAGGGGGCATACCCAATTTCTGTTACCCTTATAAAGACGCTTCGGAAGCTCGATAAACTCCTTTTCAAGAACCTTGTCCGTAACCTCTTTAAGCGTATACTTTGTCTTGCTCATATTGTGGTGTTTTTATTGTTTGCCAAATAATCATCCAAAGTTAAGAAAAAACAATTAAATATTAGAGCGTCTATCGGTTTTTATACTCTCTTTATGGCTATTATTTTATCTCTCGTTCGGGATTTTTTCTTAGGAACGCCTCCCACGACGACGAGCCTTTTGCCGCCTTCTTGCCACCGCCCAAGCCCTTGACACGCTCGCTACCCATCGCCAGATTTATCGGCGTGCGTGCTGTGAAGTAGTGACACATAGCCACTGCCATACCATCGGTAGCGTCCAATCTGCGGGGCATATATTCGAGTTTTAACATACGCTTCACGATTGCCGCAACCTGCTCCTTCGATGCCGAGCCACTGCCCGTTATCGCCTGCTTGATACGCGTGGGGGCATACTCGAAGACATCTTTGTCGTGACTCAATGCCGCAGCCATCGCCACGCCCTGCGCTCGACCCAGTTTCAGCATACTCTGCACATTTGTTCCAAAGAAGGGAGACTCCAAGGCTACCTCCGTCGGGTCGTAATCCTCGATGAGTTTGCCTACGCGCTCGAATATGTATCGCAGTTTGCGATATGGGTCGCTCATCGTGTGCAGGTCAATATCGCCCATCACCACCGAGCGCAGTTGTTTTCCCTCTACCTCGATGATGCCGTAGCCCATATAGTTTGTACCCGGGTCGATGCCCATTATACGATATTTCTCTTTTCTTAGCTCCATCCTTACAAAGATAGAAAAAAATCCCCACATCGAGTGCCGATGTGGGGATTTTATATAGATGATAGGTTATTACTTCAACAACTCAGCAATCTTTGCCTGCAACTCCTCGCCACGCAATGCAGTAGCGATAATCTCACCTGTTGAGCAGTCAACAAGGAAGTTCGCAGGGATAGAGTTTACAGCGTAGTCCTGACGAGCCTGATTGTCCCAAGCCTTTACAGAGCTTACATGGGGCCAAGTGAGCTTCTTATCCTCGATAGCCTTCACCCAAGCCTCCTTTGTGCGGTCGAATGACACACCGTAAATCTCAAAGCCCTTCTTGTGGTAGTTCTTGTAAGTCTCTACCAAGTAGGGAACCTCACGCATACAAGGACCACACCACGATGCCCAGAAGTCGATGAGAACATACTTGTTCTTCTTGTTCTCGATAATGCTCTTCAACGAAAGCTCCTCGCCCTCGGGTGTCTTGTCAACGATGTCGATGTACTTGTTGCCGGGCTGAACCTTCAATGCCTGCTCAGCCGAAGCCTTCATCTTTGCGAACTCCTCCTGCTTGTCGGCGGGCATAGTTGCGATAGCGTCGAGAACCTGCTGGGGCTTGAAGTTGTAGTAGTTTGATTTGAGGAGAGTCTGAGCTACGAGGTTACCTTTGCAACCCAAAATAGCCTCATACATAGTGTTGGTCCAGCTCTTCTCAGCTGCCTCAGCAACAGATCTGTCACTGCTATTCATCTGCTCCTCGAACTCGCTAACATAGCTGTTAATCTGGTCAACGATGCTGTTGAGGTTACCACCCATAGCTACGAGTGATGTGCGCTTCTCACCGTTGATTACCTTGATTGAGATGTCGGCGGGCTCAACATAGAGCTGTGTGTACAACTCGGGACGCTCTGCGCCAGCCTCCTTGATAATCAAATAAGCTACATAGGGCTGCTCTGCTACACCCTCCAATACGAAAGCGTTGCCTGCAACAGCTACCGAGTCGATAGTAACCAACTCGTGACCCTGCTCAACCTGCAAATAAGCATATTTGCCAGCGAACTTCTCATTATCACCGCTGATGGTGAACTTCGCCTTGCTTGTGCAGCTTGCCATCATAGCAACTGCCAATACGATTCCAAAAATCTTCTTCATTTTTCTTTTCTATTTTAGTTGTTAATCCTACTTATTAATTTCCTTCTCCAAAGCCACCACTCTGCGACGCAACTCGGGAAGCTCCTTAAATACTGCAAATGAGCGGTGGTAGTTTATACCAGCCAAGGCGGGCGAGCCGAAGCGAATCTCACCATCGGGCACATCTTTGTCCAGGCCCGACTGCGAGCCAATCTTCACATAGTTGCCAATCTTGATGTGGTCGGCAAAGCCTACCTGACCACCTATGAAGCAGTTGTGACCAATCTTTGTTGTGCCAGCAATACCTGTCTGTGCCGACGATACGGTGTTCTCACCAACCTCCACATTGTGGCCAATCTGGATAAGGTTGTCGAGCTTAACACCCTTGCGGATGATTGTTGAGTCGGTCTTTGCGCGGTCGATGCAGGTGTTTGCTCCAATCTCTACATTATCCTCGATGATAACATTACCCAACTGCGGAATCTTGTCGAATGTGCCGTCGGGCTTGGGCAGGAAGCCGAAACCATCGGCACCAATCACAGCACCTGCGTGGATAATACAGTTAGCACCTACGCGGCAACCTTCGTAAATCTTCACTCCGGGGTAGAGCACAGTGCCAGCGCCAATCTTCACGCCATCGCCAACATACACCTGCGGATAAATCTTAGCACCAGCCTCTACAACAGCGCCAGCCTCAATTACGGCGAAGTCGCCCACATAGCAATCATCGGCTACGGTAGCCTTCTCCGAGATAGATGCCATCTTGCTGATACCCTTCTTCTGGGGCTTCATAGCGTTGTACATTTCAAGCAGTTTGAGTACGGCTGCACCTACATCGGGTAACTTGATAAGCGTAGCGGCCACGGGAGCCGTGGGTTCAAAGTCTTCGCCAACGAGGACAATAGAGGCCTCGGTAGAGTAGACATACTGCTCATATTTAGGATTTGAGAGATAGGTCAATGCGCCCTTCTTTCCACCCTCGATTGAGGATACGGTGTGCACGGCCGCATTCTTATCGCCCACAATGCTGCCGCCAAGCAGGCCGGCAATCATTTCTGCTGAAAATTCCATCTGTTTGTCTCTGTTTTTATATTTGTTAGAGGCTTTTTGTAAAGCTAATCTGCAAATATATGAACAATTACGCTTTCCTGCAACGAAAAATGGTTATTTGCGAAAAAAAGCCGTAGAATTTTAATTCCACGGCTTTTGTGCTATAAATAATCTTTCAACTCTACCCCCTCGGGTAATAACCAATCCACCTCTCTGCCGAAGGCGAGCAACTCCCTCACGGTCGAAGACGACACATCAGCATACTCTGGTCGGGTAAAGAGCATCACGGTGGTTATGTCGGGATACAGGCGGCTATTGGTCTGCGCCAAGGTGCGCTCATACTCAAAATCTATGGTGTTGCGCACACCGCGAATTATGGCCGTTGCACCCACCTCGCGAGCCGCATCGCCCGTCAGCGAGGAGTAAGATATGCACTCCACGCGAGACTCGTTTGCGTACAACTCCTCGATGAGCCTTTTACGCGCGTCGAGCGATAGCAACGAGCGCTTGGCTACATTCTCGCCGATGGCTATTATAACTCTGTCGAACAGGCGTAGAGCCTCCTCGACCAAAGCCTGATGGCCGCGTGTGAAGGGGTCAAACGACCCGGGAAATATAGCTGTTTTCATCTTGTTGCGTTTTTGTGGTTGCACTAAATTCGTTTCGTAGGTCAAAAGTAGAAATATTTTTTGAAAAATAAAATTATTCTCCATTTCGGTCGGCCGAATGTCAAAAAGTCTTAACTTTGTAGAAATTGAAATCAATCCTAATATGAACCGTAATATATTTTCAGCTTTGCGATGGGGCGTTGCGCTCCTCGCTACCACTCTTTGTCTTGGCGCCGCTGCGCAATCACAGCGTTTTAAGGGTTATCCCCAGCGCGGAAAGATAGATATTTTGTCGGAGTTCCGCACCCCGCCCAAGGGTTACGGAAATGTACCATTCTATTGGTGGAGCGGTGACCGCCTCACGCGCGAGCGTCTGTCGGCACAGCTCGATATTTTGAGCGAGTCGGCAACCGATGGCTTCGCCATAAGTTATATCCATACCGACCCCAAGAGCGACACGCTCTTCAACGGTAAGAAGTATGGTCTGTATGGCCGTACCGAGCCGGGTGACCCCGCAGTCTTTTCTAACGAGTGGTGGGATATATGGACTTGGTTCTCGGGCGAGTGTGCCAAGCGAGGTGTGGCGGCAGGTCTGGACGACTATACGGTTGGCTGGATTGGCAACGGATACTACCCCGACGAGGTGGAACAGCGTGCTGAGTTTCAGAACTATCGCGGTAAGTTGAAGATTGATGTTGTACCCGTAAAGAAGCAACAACCCGTGTGCATCGGTATGCCCGAAAATCTCCTCACTGCGGTCTTCTACCCGGGGGCTGTTAAGCTTGACGACCTTGTTGGCGAGGGTTGTATCGATTGGCAACCTACGGAAGACGGAAAAATATACATCATCAGCACCGAGGATAGTTATATCCTTCACCCCGAATATGGCAAGGCGTTGGTTGAGGTCTACTTCGACCGCTTCGAGCAGAAGATGACTCCCGAGCAGCGCGAGGGTATGAACTACTTCTTCCAGGACGAGATGTCGTACCCGATTAATATGCTCTCGTGGTCGAGCGATTTTCAGCAGGAGTTCGAGAAGCGCAAGGGTTACGATATTACGCCATATCTCCCCGCGTTGAAGGAGTATATCGGCCCCGAAACACCCAAAATTCGTCTGGATTATGCTGAGGTGTTGACCGACTTGGCCGAGGAGCGTTACTATAAGCCTATCTATGATTGGCACGCCGAGCGCGGATTGATATATGGCAGCGATAACCTGGGCCGAGGCAAAGACCCTCTGGCGTATGTCGACTATTTCCGCGCAAACAGCTGGTACACAGCACCGGGTAACGATGCTCCGTCGAAGGGCTCAAGCTTCATTCAAACCAAGGTGTCAAGCTCTATCGCTCATCTCTACAACCGCCCTCGCACTTGGCTCGAAGCCTTCCATAGTATGGGCTGGGGTAGTTCGGGCGAGTGGCTCACGCAGCAGATTGACCACCACTTTATGGCGGGCGGAAACCTCGTATGTATGCACGGACTCTACTACTCGACCCACGGCGGCTGGTGGGAGTGGGCACCGCCCTGTTTCCACTTCCGTATGCCATATTGGCCACATATGAAGGGTTGGTTGGAGTATACCGAGCGTATGAGTTACCTGCTGAGTCAGGGCGACCATATCTGCGATATAGCACTTATGTATCCCACCGAATCTATGCAGGCCTACCCCGATGCAACGCCCGATGGTGCATTTGCCACAGCGCAGAGGTTGAGTGATTCGGGTTTGGATTACGATTTTCTCGACTTCCGCTCTCTGCGCGATGCCGAGGTTAAGGATGGAAAACTGCATATTGACAACGAGAGTTACCGCGTGATGGTCATCTCCGATATGCGTGCTATGCACTTCTCGTCGCTCGAAAAGTTGCGCGATTTCTACCGTGCGGGAGGTATTGTCTTGGCTACGGGCGCTCTGCCCGAGGCGAGTAGCCGTAAGGGTGAGCAGGATGACAAGGTAGAGGCTATCCTGCGCGAGATTTTCGGAGTCGTCGAGGCTGCTGCTACGGCCGTAAAGCAGACAAACAAGGCCAAAGGCGTAGGTTTGTATGTTGCTGATGGTGAGGTTGAAAAGGTTGTGCCGCAACTCATTATGCCCGACTTTGTCCCCAACGATAAGGGCGGTAAGGTGTTACACCGTCGCATTGGCGAGCGCGATGTATATATGGTAATGAATGTAGAGAAGGGCTCGGAGTGCTTCTTCCGCGCAACAGGTAAGGTTGAGTTGTGGGATGCAACCGATGGCAGTGTTGAGGAGTTGCCCGTTCTTAGACAAAATAAGCAGGGCACTTGGCTGCGTATGGATAAGGAGTACACCAACTCGTACCTTATTGTCTTCACGCCCGGCAAGGCTCGCAAGGCGAAGGGCTCAATGGCCGAGATTGAGCAGCCCAAGCAGACCATTGCCATCGATGGCGAGTGGCGCGTGGAGTTGCTTCCTACACTCGATAATAAGTGGGGCGATTATCGTCTGCCCGCAAGCGAGGAGATGATTGGCGCTGAGGCGCGTGTATTTGATTTCAAGGCACGCGAGTGGAGCGAGTGGCGCAAGGATGGCATCTACGGTTATGGCCCGCAGGCGGTGCTGAGCTATGGTGCATCGCAGAGCGAGGAGCATGACTTCTCGTGGGAGTATGGCGTGTGGGATAACCCCGGTTCGCAGGGCTATCACGGCTTGAAGAGCAAGATATGCGATGGCTTCTTTATCTTGGACAAGGGAGGCAAGCAGACCTTTGCAACCAATGTATACGCCCCCGCGGATGGCGATTACCGCATCGAGCAGATATATACCGTGGCTGATAGGATTCTCGTTGATGATAAGGAGGTTACAACCGAGGTAACACTCTCTAAGGGGTGGCATTCGCTTGTTGTGGAGTATGAGAATACCGTGGAGCGTAAGGCCGATGTCCGCATAGGTGTTATGCGCGACTTCCGTGGCCGTGGCGCAGTTGTTCTGCTCCCGAAAGATGCTCCCGCGCCCGTGAAGCCATCTATCTATGACGATAGGGTAGCTATGCTGTGGACCTCGTCAGACCATCTTATGTTCGACCCGTATCGTGGTGCGCACAAGGTGTGGGACTACCGCTTTGAGTCTGTGCCGGGTATGGAGCAGATGGAGTTTGCCGTATATGGTAAGGTAAAGGAGGTGTCGATTGCAGGCAAGAGCGTAGCCGTCGAGCCAATAGATGCAGAGAGCGAGCAGGGTGTGAACCGTTATAAGGCAACCTTAACGGAGCGTGCCGAGCGTTGCGCAGAGGTCATCTTCTCCGTTGAGGTGCAGAATGGTCGTCAGGGCGCAGCAGCTATTGCCGAGCCTGTGAAGATTACTACGGGTGAGGGCTTGCTTGCTGCGGGCGACTGGTCGCAGGCGGGTGCGTTGAAATACTATTCGGGCGGAATGATATATAAGAAGAGTATAACCCTTCCCGAGTGTGCCTCTGCTCAGCGTGTAATGCTCGACTTGGGCTCGGTTGTGGCCACTTGCGAGGTGAAAATCAACGGCAAGGACGCGGGCGTTAGGATGAGTCCTCCGTATAGCGTGGATATTACCGATTATCTGCACGCGGGCGAGTATGAGGTTGAGGTGCTGGTATATAGCACCTTGGCTAACCACTACCAGACGCAGCCTACGCCATATCGTGGCGAGCCGACAGCGGGAATCTTAGGACCAGTTAAGATTTTGGTATATTAGAAAAAAGGGAGTCATTTGACTCCCTTTTTTCTCTTGAATCTTGTTATAACTCCATTAACTCCTTGGCTATATTCTCCGCAATGATGGCCATATAGGGTTTGCCATTTACCTGCTCCATTGCGGTTATGCCTTGCCAATCCATTACAATAACTTCGTCGGCCGAAACCAAATCTGCCTGTCGCAGGCTCTCATACTCCACCTCATATCCAGCCTTGCGTGTGGCCTGCTCCAATATGTTACGCTCCACAGATAGTATCGTTGTAGCGGGCAGAAGCAGTGTCTTCCCCCTGACGATGGCTATGGGGTGCGATGAGTCGTTGCGGATTATATTGTTGGCATCAACCATTATCGCCGTGTGGTAATCTTTGGCGCGGGCTATCGACTCTGCCATATCGAAAGTTGCCTTGGCAGCCGATGTGGGGTAGGCTTCAAGTGGCGGGTTTATACGCAGACATATGGCCGTGGGGCGCAGGCTACGCATTACATAACCACTATAAATCGAGGGCTCGTCATACTGCAATGCTACATCGCCCGTGGCAAATAGTTTCAGCGTGACGCGTATTGACACCTTGCGCGAGAGGCGTGCCCTTTCGAGCAGGGTTAAGATGTTGTGTTCAACCTCCTTTTTTGTTGGTGTGAAAGGCTCGCCAAAGAGAGCTTGCGATGTCTGGTCTATGATTTTGAGGTGTTGCGCAAGGTTACGCGCAGCGTAGCCCACGGTGTGTATATACTGATATATATACGCCCCCGTAATCTCCTGCTTGGGGATTAACTCCCCGTTCAAAATCATATACTCCACGCCCATTACTGCATAAAGATTTTGAGCAACAGCTCGCGCAATAGCTCTCCGTCATTGAGACCTCCCGTGTCGATACCCTTGCTCTTGCCGTCGTACTCGCGCAGAAGTCCCAAGATGTTGAACACCTTTCTGTTAGGCCAGCGTAGCGACTGTTGCGATAGCTCCTTCACGGCGTACAGATTACTCTTTTTGAGTATGCGCATCAGCTCCATATCGTTGGGGAATGCTACGCCTTTATGCTTCGAGAGCCAGCGCAGATAGTTGATGATGAACATATCACGGAATTGGCTGTATAGTGCCATCACCGTCAATAGCAGCGGGTTATCCTTGGTGTTGTGGGCAAAGTGGTCGGCGATGTTCATTGCGTGCGCCACATTCTGCTCGGCCACAGCTTTGCACAACTCGAAGTTGTTGAAATCTTTCGAGATGCCCACATTCTGCTCAATGTGCGTATCGGTAATATCTGTCGTGCCGGCAGGTAGCGAGACTACCAGCTTATCCAGCTCGTTAGAAATCTTGGCAATATCGCAACCCAGATGGTCGGTCAGCATCTGCACCGCTTTGGGCGCGATGCGGAGTCCCTTGCCAGCAATAAACTGCGTGAGCCACGGGCCAATCTCATAGTCGCGCGGGCGTATTGACTCAAACACCTCGCCCGATGAGTTACACTGCTTGTAGAATGCCGAGCGTTTGTCGACACTCTTCTCCTTGTGGCAGATGATGAGAATTGTCGATGACTGCGGCTTTGATGTGTAGTGCGAGAGCTTCTCAATTTGTCGCAGCTGCTGCGCCTCCTTGACGATGATGACCTCGTACGAACCCATCATCGGCATCTGGCGGCAGAGGTTTACAATCTGTCCTGCGTCGCTATCCTTGCCATATACGGTTATCTGATTGAAGGCCTGCTCGGCGGGCGAAAGTATTGTCGAGGCGAGTTGCTCACACAGCGCATCTATAAAGTAACTCTCCTCACCCATAAGCAGATATATGGGTGCAAACTGCCGTGCGGCAATCTGGCTACGCAGGCGCTCAAAGGCTGCTACGCTATCCTTGAATTTAAGAGTTGACTTTGCCATTCTATATAATCTCCTTTGTTATGCGAATAACTCGCTCGGTCTTATCCGTTATGCGGAATTCGTCGCCAATGCGTCTTCCCACCAGCCACGCAATCTTCTCATTAGAGATGAGTACAAACTGACGGCTCTTCTCGGCCATCGACACCTTGGCATCTATCAGAAAGTCGCTCACCTTCTTGTTGCCCGTCATACCAAAGGGCGTGAAGCTATCGCCCTCGACCCATCGGCGTAGCGTGAGTGGATATGTGAGTTTGTCGGCATCGAGCAGAGCCACATTGTCTGCCACATTGTATGTCGCAAGGCTATCTACATCGCACAACTCGAAGTACAACACCGAGTTACCGCAGTATGCTCGTTGCTGACCCTCGCGTACCTCTATCAGGCAGGCGTCCGTGTCGTCGATGCTCGTAATTACAATATTGCCCCTATCTACATACGCCACATTACTGCGCGAGTAGAACTTCTTGCCCGAATTACCATTTGCCAATGCCTTGCACAGGCCATCCACCGTGTCGCCCTTGAAACCAAAGCGCGAACTCAAAATCTCATATATCACAAATTCGCGTGACGAGGCGTCGGCTATGCGGTCTGTGTGCAGGGTGTATATTCCAGCACTCTCTGTTACCGACGAGGCGTAGATGTTGTCAATAGCACCCTGAATAAATCTCTGCGCCGAGATAAGACGCTCGATGTTCTGGTGCATAATAAACGGAAAACGCGGGCTTATCTCGCGTATGCGAGGTATGAGTCCCAAGCGTATCTTGTTGCGCAGATACTTGGTCGATTTGTTCGACGAGTCGTCGCGGTAGGGGATATGTTTTTGCAGAGCATACTCCATTATCTCCTTGCGTGTGGCAAACATCAGCGGGCGCACTATGCGTCCTACCTGTTTGTGAATACCCGTTAGGCCACGCAGACCTGTTCCGCGCAGGAGGTTTATGAAGAAGGTCTCCACCGAATCGTCAATATGATGAGCCACAGCAATTACGGTGTAGCCGTGCTTGTCACACAGTTCGGCAAACCACGCATATCGTAGGCGTCGTGCCGCCATCTCCATCGACTCGCCCGTGCGCTCCATCTCGCCTATGGTGTCGAAGCGTTTGTTGTAGCACTCTATGCCATATTTGCGAGCACGCTCCTGTACCAATATCTCATCTTCGTCACTCTCGCGACCTCGCAAGCCGAAGTTGCAGTGCGCCACGCCTACATTGTAGCCGCTATTTACGCACAACGACATCAGCACCATCGAATCCACACCTCCCGATACGGTCAATAGCACCTTGTCCTGACGCGAAAAGAGTTCGTGTCGAGTGACATAATCTTGAAACTTATCTATCAGCATTGTTATAAAACATTTACCTCGGCCTCAATCTCTACGCCGAACATTTCGGCTACACGCCCCTGCACATCACGCGCCAAGGCCATAACCTCAGAGCCCGTAGCATCGCCGTGGTTGACAAGCACCAGCGCCTGACGGTCGTGAACACCTACATTACCCGTGCGGTAACCCTTCATTCCAGCCTGGTCTATGAGCCAGCCTGCGGCCAACTTACGCTTGTCGGGGGTGGCAGTGGGGTAGGTGGGTATATTCTCATATTTCGCCATCAGAGCCTCGGCAACACTATTCTCCACAATAGGGTTTTTGAAAAAACTTCCAGCATTGCCCAGAACTGCCGTGTCGGGTAGCTTACTGCGTCGTATGGCGCATACCGCCTCGCGTATATTTTTTAGAGTTGCACCTCCGCGTGCCTCTGTCTCGCGCGCCAAGTCGCCATAGCCAAGGTTGGGATTGGCTCTCTTGCTGAGCGTAAACTCTACCGATGTGATGATGGCGCGGCCACGCAACTCCTGCTTGAAGATGCTGTCGCGGTAGGCGAAACGGCACTCGGCGTTGGTGAGCGAGAGATGCTTGCGCTCCACCGTGTCGAAGTAGTGTACACGGCTGATAACATCCTTGGCCTCAGAGCCGTATGCTCCGATGTTTTGCACGGGGGCTGCGCCTATCGTGCCGGGTATGAGCGAGAGATTCTCTGCTCCCCACAGCTCACGCTCGACACACCACGCAACAAAGTCGTCCCACTCCACAGCGGCCTCGACCTCCACGGTCAGACGCTCCTCCTCGTCACTCAGGATAGTGATGTTGCGGCCCGCAGGGTGAATGAGCACGCCCTCGTAACGCTGAGTGAAGAGAATGTTATTTCCTCCGCCCAAGGTGTACCACTTCTGGGGTGCTTCTCCCTCGGCGAAGATTTGGTCCAGCTCCTCGGCGTGGTCAAACTCTATGATACAATCCGCCCGCTCCTCAACATGAAAGCTGTTGAGGTCACGGAGCGGATGGTCAAAATATTTTTTTATCATTGTTTACTTCTTCTTTGCGTCAATCTCTGCCAACAAAGTCTTAACGGCAGCCTCCAACTGCTCGTCACGACCTGTTACTACCAACTCGGGTGAGTTAGCAACCTTTACATCGGGCTCCAACTGGTCGTTTTCGAGGTATGTGCCATCAGCCTTACGATAGCCCACTACGGGGATACCGAAGACGAGTGAGGGGTCTTGCAGACGCTCCCACGATACGCTGGTCATAGTTCCCGGCACGGGCATACCCACAACCTTACCGATATTGCGCTGCTTGTAAACCCAGGGTGTACCGTGTGCGTTAGAGTAGTTAGCCTCGCAGGTAATCATAATCGAAGCCTTGTTCCAACGGCGTGAGGGCATATCGCATGCCTCCTTGCCACGAACAACCTGTGTGAGGTACTTCTCGCCACTGAACAAAATCTCGATATCCTCGTGCATACGGCCACCACCGTTGAAGCGGGTGTCGATGACGATACCCTCGCAGTGGTTGTACTTACCCAAGATGTCGGCATACATTGTACGGAAACTACCGTCGGCCATAGACTCAATATGTACATAACCTAAGCGGCCACCCGACAGACGCTCCACATCGGCTGCGCGCTGCTTAACCCAACGCTTGTAGAGCAGAGAGTTTATCTGACCAATGCTTGCGGCTGTTACGACCTCCTCCCAGCGGCTACCGTCCGCAGGACGATATACCGAAACGAGTGTGCGCTTGCCCGAAAGACGATTCAGCAAGGGGAAGTAATCCTCACCATCGAGGATAGCCTCGCCGTTAATCTTCTCGATTATGTCGCCCTTCTTAACCTTCGATGATGCCTTGTCAAAAGGACCACCAGCGATAACCTCATCTACCAAAAGACCATTACCCTTGCGGTTGAAGTCGTAGATAAGACCGAGGTCGGCAGTCTGGTCGTCGCTCGATGTTGAGGGGTGAGTGTAGCGACCTCCTGTGTGCGATACATTCAACTCGCCGAGCCACTCGCTCAGAAGCTCTGCAAAATCGAAGTTGTTGTCGATGTGGGGCAGGAAGCGAGCGTAGTTGTCGCGCATAGCATCCCAATTCACACCGTGCATATCCTTGTGGTAGAAGCGCTCCTTCTCCTGACGATATACGCGGTCGAACATATACTCACGCTCGGCAGCGCGGTCGAGGGTCATATCGCCACGAACAGCAATGGGGGTAGGAGCACCCGAGCCACCCTTGAACTTCTTCATCGAGCCGCCCAAAAGGAACATATTCTCCATCTTCTTATCCCAAACAAGTGCGCCACCACCAACAGAGCGGTGCAGAGCCTTGTTATCGCGCTTGCGCAGATTCATCTGCCAGAGGTCATACTTACCCTCGTAAGAGATTACATAGTAGAGGTTCTCGCCCTTCTTGTCCATTGTAAAGCTGCTCAATGAACCAGAGTTGGGTGTCAGACGCACGATGCGGTCCTCGATGTTGTCCAACTCAATGACAATATCCTCAACCTTAGCCTCGGGCTTCTTCTCATCCTTCTTGTCGCCATCTTTCTTCTCAGCCTCCTTGGCCTTCTTCTCAGCCTCGGTGTAGAACTCATACTCCTCCTTGCTCATCTTGGCAATCTCGTGAGCCTTGCGGTTGAGGTAGATAATCATCACATCGTTGAGAGAACCCCACGATGCGTGGCTACGCATACCGTAGCGGTCTGATGAGAAGAGGATAGCATTACCATCCAATACCCACTGAGGCTCATAGTCGAAGTAACCAGTGTTGGTAAGGTTGTGAACCTCGCCACCCTGAGCGCTTACGATACCTACATCTGAGTAGGGGTCGTGGCGGTTGCCTGTGTAGCTTATAGCGAACCACTTGTTGTCGGGAGACCACGCAAACTCCATAGAGCCTGTGGTTGAGTAGTGCTGTGAGCCGTCGGTAATCTGGCGCACCTTGCCTGTGGCGATATTCTTAACCATAAGGCGGCAACGACCCTCTACATAGGCCAGTTCCTTGCCGTCGGGTGAGAACTGAGGCTCCGTGCGGTCAATCTTATCATCCTTGAAGAGAGGTTTCTCCTCGATAAGTGTAGCATTGGGGAAGTTAGGGTCCTCGTCGCGGACAATCTTTGCGATGTAGATGTTCCAGTAACCGTTACGCTCCGAAGCGTATGCCAAGGTGCGATTGTCGGCACCCCACGAGGGTGAAGACTCCGACTCGGCGGTCTTTGTAATCTGCTTGGTTGTGGGGTAGTCAACAGCCGTTACGAATACCTCGCCGCGCGATACGAATGCAATCTGCTTGCCGTCGGGCGATACGGTTGAACTACCACCACCGCTGATGCTGAGCTGCGATGTGATGTTGGGGTCCTCGTCAGAGGTAATCTCCACCGCTAGCTTCTTGGGCGATGAGCCGTTCAATGTATAAATCTCGCCGTTGTAACCAAAGCACAATGTGCCGTTGTCGGCCATCGAGAGGAAGCGCACGGGGTGAGTCTTGAATTTTGTCACCTGCTTCGCTGCTGCTGTGTTGTCGGCAGGCATAGACCATACATTGAATGTGCCGCCACGCTCGCTCAGGAAGTAGATGCTCTTGTCCGCATCGGCATAGATGGGATTGCGGTCCTCGCCAGCCCAGTCTGTAAGCTGAGTATGCTTGCCCGATGTGGTGTCGTAGAGCCAGATGTCGCGTGTGATAGATGATGTGTGGTGCTTGCGGAAGTCATCCTCGCCACCCTTGCGGTCCTGATACAGGAACGCCTTACCATCGCGGCTAAAAGAGATATACTGCGCAGGAGTACCCAATACACGCTCGGGGCGACCACCCTTTACGCTCACTGAATACAACTCGCCCATATAGCTCTTCGGGAAGAGTACATTCGTTGCGGGGTCGGCAATGGTTGCACCGTAGTAAATCTTGCTGCCATCGTTTGAGAATGCGTAGGGCTCCTCCTTCGATGAGTGTGTAGTTACGCGCTTCGATGCTCCACCTGCGGCGGGCACGGTGAAGATGTCGAAGTTACCGTAGCGGTTGCTCGCATAGGCGATGGTCTTCGAGTCGGGCGACCAGATGGGCTGCGTGTCGTGGTTGTCGGTTGATGTCAAACGCACAGCCTGGCCACCTGCGGCGGGAACTACATATATGCTACCTTTGTAGGTAAAAGCAATCTTCTGCCCGTCGGGCGAAATTGCGGGATAACGCATCCACAGTGGTGATGCCTGAGTAGCGAATGCTGCAAAAAGCATTGCCACGAGAAGTGATAAATGTTTCATATTCTAGTTTTTTCTTGATGAACAACACTTTGCGAGGAATAATTTTCCTCTATATGCGACAAAGTTAGAAAATATTTTGTAAATTTGAGTGATTTTTAAGCCTAAGAGACTTCAAAGTTACCAACCTACTACAAAATTTAATATGTAAAAATCATAATTATGTTCAGCAAAGAAGATTTACAGCAGATTGAGCAGCACGGCCTGACTCTGGCTCAGGTAGAGCAGCAGATTGAGAATTTCCGTCAGGGATTTCCATATTTGAAAATCGTTCGCGCAGCAGCCGCAGGTGATGGTGTGTTGGTGATGGACGACGAGCAGATTGCTAAGGCTGAGGCTTGCTACGATGCGGCAGCAGCCAACATCAAAGTGGTTAAGTTTGTGCCCGCATCGGGTGCGGCTACGCGTATGTTCAAGGAGTTGTTCGAGTATGTGAACGACGACAAGCGTACGCCCGGCATCGACCGCCTGTTGGATAATATCGAGAAGTTCGCCTTCTGGCCCGAACTCTCGACTCACATTATGCCCGACTCGCCCGATGAGGAGATTGTAGAGTCTATCGTGAAGACAGGTCTCTGCTACGGTGCAAAGCCCAAGGGTTTGGTTACCTTCCACGCCTATGCCGAGGGTAATCGCAAGGCTGTTGAGGAGCACTTGGTTGAGGGTGCGTTGTATGCTCGCTCGGGTGACGAGGTATATATCCACTTCACCGTATCTGCCGAGCACAAAGATGGCTTCTTGGAGGTGTTGAATGCGAAATTGCCCTTCTACGAGGAGCGTTTCGGCGTGAAGTACAATGTATTGTTCTCGGTGCAGAAGCCTTCGACCGATACCATTGCCGTAAATCCCGACAATACACCCTTCCGCACAGACGAGGGTGCACTCTTGTTCCGCCCCGCAGGTCACGGTGCATTGATTGAGAATTTGAATGATATCGATGCCGATGTTATCTTCGTTAAGAATATCGACAATGTGACAACCGACGAGCGTCGTGGCGACACTGTTAAATATAAGAAGGCGTTGGCTGGTCTGTTGTTGGAGTTGCAGGAGCAGGCTTTCGAGTATTTGAAGGTTTTGGAGGTTGGCGGTGCTGATTTAGAGCCTATCGCTGACTTTGTAGAGAAGAAACTCTGTGTAAAACTCCCCGCAGATTACAACAGCGAGTTGCTCAAAGCTGTGTTGAACCGTCCTATCCGCGTTTGTGGCGTGGTGCGTAATCAGGGCGAGCCCGGTGGTGGTCCGTTCTGGGTAGATGGTGGCGATGGCACGGAGTCGTTGCAGATTGCCGAGTCGAGCCAGATTGCTCCCGAGGATATGCACCTTATGCAGTCGGCTACACACTTCAACCCCGTGGATTTGGTTTGCGGTGTGAAGGATTCGCGTGGTGGTAAGTTCGATTTGACACAGTATACTGACCCCTCTACGGGCTTCATCTCGTCTAAGTCAAGCGGTGGACGCGACCTGCGTGCGCAGGAGTTGCCGGGCTTGTGGAATGGCGCTATGGCTAAGTGGAATACCGTATTGGTAGAGGTGCCCATCACAACATTCTCTCCCGTGAAGGTTGTGCAGGACTTGCTTCGTCCCGAGCATCAGTAATAGCCCAATATTAGCATAAAAAAAATCCGACTCGAATATGAGTCGGATTTTTTGTTCATTACCTTGTTTATTGCTTGGCTACTTCGAGCGCCTTGGTTGTGGTGTAATACTTTGAAATCATCTGCGAACGCTCCCACGCAGGAATCTGTCCATCAACGAGATAATTCAAATATACCTTCATCACGGAGCTAAATCGCTGCTCGTGAGTCTTGACAATATCGGCAGGGATTGTTACTCGCCACTCCTTCTCGCCCGACTTCTCGATGCCGAGGCCCGGGTATTTGTCTGCCACCGACTTCAACGCCTTGTTGAGCGTAGCCTCAAATGCAGCATCGTCATCGCCCTTGTTTACAATATACAATACGGGCTTATACTTCTGCTCTGCACCCTGACGAATCTCGACATTGGCCTTTGTACCCTTCACAACAGAGTAGTGCGTGTCGCCCGTACCCTCGGTGCCTACGGCAGCCATAAAGTTCCACACAACGCTCACGCGGCAGTTCACGCCATTAAGCTTGTAGTTCAACTCGCCATTTGAGTATACTTGCAAGGTGTCGTTCACAATATCTTTCTGCAAGAAGTCGGGATACTCGTCCTTGCCCGTAACCAGACGATACTTGTCGATGGGAATAGGCGTTGCCCAGCGCTTTGCCGAGGTGAACTCAATATCCTTTGTGTAGTCAATCTCCTGCTCGGGCATAACGGTGCACTGCACAAGGTCCACGAGGTGTGTCGTCACATCGACAATACCCTCGCCCTGCTGCTCCACATCGAAATACCACTCGGGGCGACGCAGCGGCTGGCCCGATACATACTTGAAGAAGTGGTGTACGCTCTCCTTGGTGATAGCGGGGTTGTCGGGTGTGCCCTGCTCCATCTCTCCAAAGAGCTCGGGAATGGCAACCAACACGCGCTGCAACTCGTTGTTAATCTCCGAGCGCTCGGTCATAATATCGTAGACCATAACACCCTTCTCGGGGGCTTCGAGAAGCGTCTGCTCCAACATCTTGAAGTTCTTTTGGTCGATAGCCATCGGCTTGTCCGACAATACATTAATGCCAGCATCTACGGCCGCCTTAACATACCCTGTCTTCTTGCCGTTGTTACCCGCCAATACAACTACATTACCGCGCTGCTCCTCTACCATCTTCGCAAGGAAATCTTCGCCCGTGTAGAGCTGCTCGTTCCACGAGGTGGGGCGCTCCGAACGCTCGTTGTAAATCTTTACACGGTTAAGGTGCATCTGTGCATCGTCACCCTCGGGAGCATACACATATACTGTGGGGTCCACCTGGTCGTACATATACATCTGTACCAGTGCGGCGTGGAAGTGTCCGGGGTCGAGTGTGAGCAACTTAACCTCGCCCTTCGAGCCATTGAAGCCCTCTTTTTTGGGAGCCTCGGCGCAACCAACCATAATCAAAGAGGCAAGTAATGCCATAAAAAATGTCTTCTTCATTGTATATTCGTTTTGTTTTTAATTCTTCTATCTCTCGCCCTCGGCAAAGCTCTTCAAGATGGCAATCTCCTCGGCCCAACGGCTCTCGTCGGGTGTTTCGAGAATCAGGGGTATACCATCGAAGCGAGCATCGCGAGCAATATATCTAAACGGAGTAATGCCCAAATACCCCTCGCCCATAGGCATATGGCGGTCGACGCGGCTGCCCAGTGGCTTCATTGCATCGTTGAGGTGCATACCACGCAGATACTTAAATCCCACCTCGCGCTCAAACTCCTCGAAGACTTTGTCGCACCCCTCCTCGGTCGAGAGGTCGTAACCTGCGGCGAATGAGTGACAGGTGTCGAGACAGACGCCTACACGCGACTTATCCTCCACGCGGTCAATGATATATGCCAGATGCCAGAATGCGTATCCGAGGTTTGAACCCTGACCTGCGGTGTTCTCAATTACTGCAGTGACACCCTCGGTTTTGTCCAACGCAATGTTTATAGACTCGGCAACACGAGCGAGACTCTCCTCCTCGGAAATCTTCTTCAAGTGGCTACCCGGGTGAAAGTTCAGACGGTCCAGACCCAGTAGCTGGCAACGCTCCATCTCGTGCAGGAACGAGGCACGCGACTTCAGCAACCCCTCCTCTTCGGGGTGACCAAGATTTATAAGGTAGCTGTCGTGTGGCAAAATCTGCGCTGCGGTATAGCCGTATTGCTCACATACTGAGCGAAATGTATCTATCTGCTGAGTGGTGAGCGCGGGGGCTGCCCACTGTCGCTGATTCTTTGTAAAGAGGGCAAAAGCCGTGGCTCCAATCTCGGCTGCATTGCGTGGGGCGTTGTCCACACCTCCCGATGCGCTTACATGTGCACCAAAATATTTCATAAAACAGGAAAAAAGTTGGTTAATTATACTACTACAAATGTAACTATTTTCTCTAAATTATGTAACTTTGCAAATGAGAAAAATGTAAAATCGAAAATATATACAATTATGAGAAGAATTTTTACTATACTATTGACCCTATTTGCCATCACTTTGGCAGATACAGCGTGGGCGCAGTTTTCGGTAGAGGACGATACTAAGAAGAAGACTGCCGGTGAGGTTACGGTTAAGAACCAACTTCAAAATATCAATGCCAACACTGAGTATTACAGCGAGGCAAAGGCAAAGCTCGAGCGTCAGCGTATCCGCAAGGAGCGTAACACATTCGAGACAACATTCAAGTTGCAGGGTACGATGACATCGTACAACGATGCTTGGACCGAGACAAAGGGTGGTGATAACGCCATCTCGGTGCTCGGCTCGTTCAATATGGTGCACACCTACAAGAAAGATGAGTTTTCAAATAATACTCAGCTTAGCGCCAAGTATGGTTACAACCGTCTGCGTGTAGATACCGAAGATGGCAACAGCGAGGGTGTGTGGTTTAAGAACATCGACGAGTTCTGGTTGCAGGTGCAGCCTAAGTTGGCGTTGAACAAGAAGTGGTCTTACACGGCTATGTTTAAGTTTAAGAGCCAATTCTCTAACTCGTACCTCTCGCGTACGCACCAGACCGAGAATGATGTAATCACAGGTTTCTTGGCTCCGGGTAATATGGACTTCTCTTTGGGTATGGACTTCACCAGCCCCAGCACGGTATTCCCCATCAAGGTATCTCTGTTCCCCTTGTCAGGTAACGGCGTGATTGCAAAGAATGAATTGGTGGAGCGTTACTACCGCAACAAGAGCGCTCTTAGCTGGTTTGGTGTTGATATTGACAAGAATTTCCTCTTCACAGGTGGTTCTTCTGTTAAGTTTGAGTTTAAGCGTAGCTGGGGTAAGAATAATTGGTTTACATACGACACCAACCTCTATTGCTACTACGCTTGGATTACCAATGTTAGTACAATCGGTAAGATTCGCGAATATAGAGTGTATCTCGATGAACTCGAAAAGTGGGAGGCGCAGGGTAGCCCCGAGGGTTTGGCTCCCGCATCGGTTCCTCGTCATATGATGTTGTATCCCACAATCGATTGGCGTAACTCATTTAGAATTAAGGCATCGAAGTATTTCGAGACTGAGCTCACGCTCAATATGTTCTACGATAACGCGCAGAATAAGTCTGTGATGCTTAAATCGTTCCTCTCGTTGGGTCTGACATATACATTCAAAAATAAGTAAAAGTATTCGCATAACGCCAGCATATCATAGCCGCACCGCGGTGGCGATTTTATAAGCTAAAAAGGTCAAATGGTATGCTGATTGCGTTAGATGTAGTCTACTTTATGACCGATTTTTATGTATAAGAATAATAAACACACTATACTCTTTCCCCTGATTTTGGCAGTGGGAATCGTACTTGGCATACTTCTGGGACAGTTTGTGGGGCGTAATAAGATGGAGACACAACTCCGTACGCTCATTAGTCGTGGAGGTCTGAATACTACAAATAAGATAACACAAACCTGTATGCTCGTGGAGCATAAGTTTGTCGACTCCATCTCTATGGATTCGTTGGCGGAGTTGGTTATTCCGCTTATGATGAAGGAGCTGGACCCTCACTCGGTTTATATCCCTGCGCGCGAGATGCAGCAGGTAAATGAGCCGTTGGAGGGCGAGTTCGACGGCATTGGCGTGACCTTCAACGCAGCTACGGATACCGTTGTTGTGCTGAGCGTTATACCCAATGGCCCGAGCGCCAAGGCGGGAATCGTTGCTGGTGACCGTATCATAGAGATTAACGATACTATTGTTGCAGGAGTGAAGATGCCGCAGAACGACATCGTTAAGCGCCTGCGAGGTAAGCGTGGCACGGAGGTTAAACTCTCGCTCAAACGCCAAAATATAGCCGACTTGGTGGATGTTACCATCGTGCGCGATGCCATACCCATTGAGAGCATCGAGTCATACTTTATGGTGACCAAGGATATTGGCTTTATCCGTCTGTCGCAGTTTGCCCGCACATCATATATCGAGTTGTTACGCGCGCTTATCGACCTTCGTCAAAAGGGTATGCAGAAGTTGATTTTCGACTTGCGCGATAACGCTGGTGGCTATCTAGACCAGGCCATTATGATTGCCAACGAGTTCTTGCCCAAAAACAAACTCATAGTATATACCGAAGACCGTAACGGCAAGCAGATTAAGGAGTTCAGCAATGGCTCGGGTACATCGTCTGATTTGGCGCTTGTGGTACTCATTGACGAGGGTAGCGCTTCGTCGAGCGAGATTTTGGCTGGTGCAGTTCAGGATAACGACCGAGGTACAATCGTAGGCCGCCGCTCGTTTGGTAAGGGCCTTGTTCAGAGTCAGTTGCCCTATGCCGATGGCTCGGCTCTGCGCCTGACGGTGGCACGATACTACACTCCTACGGGTCGCTCAATTCAGAAGCCGTACACCAACGGTAACGAACTCGACTATGAGATGGATATGGTTCGCCGCTACGAGAATAACGAGTTCTTCTCGGCCGATAGCATTCACTTTGCCGACTCGTTGCGCTTTGTTACGCCTAAGGGCAAGGTTGTCTATGGCGGTGGCGGTATTATGCCCGATGTATTTATCCCGATGGATACTACCGATATGAGCAACTACTATATCGAGGTTACGGGCCGCAATATTCTCTATCGTTACACTATGCAGTATGCAGATCGCCATCGTGAGGCTCTCAATGGTGTGAAGACTATGGACGAGCTTACGGCGTTGCTCGATAGCGATAAGAATCTCTTTGAGGATTTCGTTCGCTATGCTGCCGAGCAGGGTGTGCGACCCAATCGTCGTGATATTGCACGCTCGCGCAAGATTATGGAGGCGCAGCTCAGGGCATACATAGGACGCAATACGGTGCTTGAAGACGATGGATTCTATTACAATATTTTCCCCATTGATGAGGTTGTCAAGCGCTCGATAGAGATATTGAACAAGATGCCTTATCCCGATCCTGCGTACTACGAAAAAGAAGAAAACTGATTATGATTAAGAAATTTATAGGCGTTGTGACCGCAATTGCCACCCTCGCACTGATTGTGATGACAGCCTTGGGCGCAGGAACATACCAAACGATGTTGCCCGAGTCGCTCTTTGCGCCATCTGCCGGGGTTGAGAGCGTAGAGTTGCCCGCCGAGGTAGATGTTGTGCCCGCAGAGATGCCTACGGATACTTCGGCCGAGGCTGCTGAGCAAGTAACTGAATAGGAAAACCAATAACTACTAACTATGAAAAGAGTATTTTTAAGCCTTGTGCTGATTGTGGTTTCGGCTGTCGCTTTTGCTGCCGACCCTCCTCGCGCAAAGACTAAGTGTGGCCCGTGGGTTGTGGGTGTTACCGAGAGCGAGATGACCGTTGTGTGGACCTCTACGGAGCGTTGTATGGGTTGGGTGGAGATTGCACCCGACGATGGCACATCTTTTTATGCCGAGGAGCGTACACGCTACGATGAGGATTTTATGGGTCGCCATGTTGTATCGGATGTGCATCATGTTCGTATCACAGGCCTTAAACCCGGCACAACATATCGCTATCGCATCTATCAGCAGGGTGTAGACGATAGTGGACATAACCCTATCCCCAGCGGATATATCAGCGCCAGCAATGTGTATAGCCGTAAGCCCTATGCTATTCGCACTATGGACGAGTCGAAGCAGGAGATTAACTTTACGGTTATCAACGATATTCACGGCCGTGACTCTATGATGTTGGCTCTCACAAAGGACTTGAAGGAGCAGAAGCCTGATTTTGTGGCATTTAATGGCGATATGGTTAGCTTTATGGGCTCTACCGAGGATATCGAGAAGGGCTTTATGAAGCGTGCTACGGAGACCTTCGCTACGGATATACCTTTGGTATATGTTCGTGGTAATCACGAGACTCGTGGCCCGGGTTTCAGCGAGTATCTCAACCTCTTCCCCTCGTCAACCAATACACCTTACTTCACATTCCGTCAGGGTCCTGCTGCCTTTATCGTGTTGGATAGCGGTGAGGATAAGCCCGACAGCGATATTGAGTATGGTGGCACGGCGGCCTACGATGCTTATCGTGCAAAGATGGCTGCGTGGTTGGCTGAGACCATTAAGAGTGAGGAGTTCCGCTCTGCTCCCGTGAAGATTGCCCTGTTGCATATCCCCTTTGAGAATACGGCTGGTTGGTATGGTCCTAATGAGTTGAAGCGTCTGCTGATGCCCTTGCTTAACGAGGCTGGCATTGATGTTATGATTAGCGGCCATAACCACAAGTATAGCTATCGTGAGGCTGGAGCATATGGTAACGATTTCCCCATTCTCGTGAACTCAAACAACGACAAGGTGAATGTCAAGGTCAATAAATCTCAGATTGATATGGAGGTTGTTGATGCTATGGGCAAGGTGTTACATAAGCACACTGTTAAGGTAAAGTAAGTTTCCTGAAAAGGTATTTTGGGCTTCGCAAGCCTTGAAAATACCTTTATGCAACTTATGGTAATATGCCATACAAAAAGGCTGTCGCAACAGATGTTGGACAGCCTTTTTTTGTGTTTAATATTCTCGTTAGAAATATTTTATCTCCTTACCTTCGATAGCCGAGAGAATGTTATTTGCTGCGGCCGATGCTCCGATACGGAACAGTTCGGTTGTCAGCCACTCTTCGCCCAGAATCTCCTTGACAATGGTGTAGTACAATGCCGCATCTTCGGGCTTTCGCACACCACCTGCCGCCTTGAAACCAACCTTGCGGCCTGTCTTGGTGTAGTACTCCTTGATGGCCTTGCACATCACCACAGCCGCCTCGGGCGTTGCCGCAACATCAATCTTACCCGTTGAAGTCTTGATGAAGTCCGCCTCAGCAGCCATCGTCAACAACGACGCATTGTAGATTAACTCGGGTGTTTTCAGCGCTCCCGTTTCAAGGATAACTTTCAGCGTAGCGCCCTCCGACTCCTCGCGCAGTACCTCTATCTCGTTTGCAGCCTCATCGTAGGCACCCGACAGAACCTTTCCTACATTGATAACCACATCAACTTCGTCTGCGCCATTCTCAACGGCCATAGCTACCTCCAACATCTTCACTTCGAGGAAGGTCTGTGACGATGGGAATCCACCTGCCACACTTGTAATTCGCAGGGGCGTGCCATCGATATTCAGTCCCACGGTCTCAACAAATGGGGGATACACACATACCGAAGCGACATTTTGCAGATGGGGATAATCTATCTCGAACTCTGCCGCACGGCGAGCCATAGCCGCAACAGACTCCTCCGAATCACAACACGAGAGGGTAGTGAGGTCGATGGCCGAGAGGCAGAACTTATACACCTCTGCATTGTAGTTTGTGGGGGCTACTTGACGCATCGCGTCCACTGTTGTGGCAACTTCGTCCGCTGTGGGTGCGGGTGCATATTCACTTAGATGGTTGGCATACTCCATAGTAGAAAGGTTTTATTTACGCAAATATACGAATATATATTAATATAAGGTATATATACTCGTCAAAAAAAGTGCCAAAAAAAAAGCCAATTTCGATTATCTAATTTTACACAAACTTCGAGTTCTGCAACCTCGGAGCGTTAGCGACCAAAGTCCCCTGTCTGAGGCGGGGGGGGTAGGGGGTGGGTAAGACTTGTATATGCGGCCAGCGGCCGCAGGGTTGGCCGTGAGAGATGTGTGACTTTAATGTTCCCGAAACAAGTTTCATTAGCACAAAAAAAGAAGGGCACCCATAGGATGCCCTTCTGTATCTCTTAACCGTTATTGGATTAGAGCTTGAAACCGCTTGCGAACAAGTTAGCGAGGTTTACATCGTTAGTTGCCTTAGCAGCCAAAGATGAATCCTTAGCAACTGCGCTCTTAATCTGAGCCTTTGCAGTCTCCAAGTCACCCTCCTTAGTAGCGATTACTGCACGCAAGTAGTCAGCCTTAGCTGATGAGTCAGAAGAGATAGCCTTCTTAGCAACAGTCAAATCGTTGTTCATATAGTTAGCAACAGCAGCGTTGTAACCTGTAACTGTTGAAGCAGCAGCGCTGTAGCTACCCTGTGCAGCAGCCAACATAGCCTTAGTCTCAGCGTTAGAAGCAGCAGCGTACTGCTGAGCCTTAACTACGTTACCGTCAGCCAAGTGTGCAAGAGCCAAGTTGCAGTTTACCTCGTTAGTGTTGAGACCCATCTGAGCAGCCTTCTCGAAGCTAGCCAAAGCCTTCTTAGTCTCACCCATCTTAGCGTAAGCTACACCGAGGTTGTTGTAAGCGCGAGCGTCGTTGAACTTCTTAGCAGCGTACTCCAAAACAGTTGCCTGTACCTTGGGGTCAGTGATTACGCTCTCAGCCATGTAGAGCAACTCCTCGTTTGTGAGCTCCTCCAAGCGACCTGCGTTAATCAAAGCAGCCATCTCGTCGTTAGTCTTACCCTTGATGTCAGTGCTGTTAACCAACTGTGCACGACGAAGCTTAGGAAGAATCTCCTTCTTCAATGCAGTGAATACAGCAGACATATTCTTAATCTCAGCCTCACGCTGTGTAGAAGAGTCGTAGCGGCTCAAAACCTGAAGGATGATATCCTTATCCTCGATGTTAGAAGCAGCAACCAACTCCTTGAAGCCTTCCCAGTCCTCACCGTAAGAAGCTACGTCGAAGCCCATACCTGTGTCCTTCATAAGCTTGTCAGCAACCTTGTGACCAGACTTAGAACGTGCACCTGAAAGCTTGTCGTTGAAGTTCTCGGGACCATCGGGTGAAGCGTAACCGTGAACGTAGAGCTTCTGAGTTGCACGGTCGTTAGACTGCTGAGCTACTGCGTTCTCCTTGAAAGCCTTCAACTCGTCTGTGTCACCAGCCTTCTTTGATACGTATGAAGAGTTGATAGCGTAGAGGATGTCAGCCTTAGTAACAACAGTTGTAACGTTCTTGTA
>JAZOPO010000040.1:0-6292 GCA_045655585.1 Alistipes sp.
TCATACGCAAAGAACATCATCACTTGCTTTGCTCGCTTCAACGGCCAGAGCGTAGGTATCATCGCTAACCAGCCTAACTTTATGGCAGGTGTATTGGATATCAACGCAAGCCGCAAGGCAGCTCGCTTTGTTCGTTTCTGCGACGCGTTCAACATTCCTATCGTAACTTTGGTTGACGTTCCCGGATTCTTGCCCAGTACAGGTCAGGAGTATGGTGGCGTAATTACTCACGGTGCTAAGCTCTTGTTCGCATACTGCGAGGCTACTGTACCTAAGGTTACTGTTACTTTGCGTAAGGCTTACGGTGGTGCTTACATCGTTATGTCATCTAAGCACATCCGTGGTGATATCAACTACGCTTGGCCTACTGCCGAGATTGCAGTTATGGGTGCAAGTGGTGCTGTTGAGGTTCTCCACGCTAAGGCTTTGGCTTCATTCGAGAACGCAGAGGAGAAGGCTAAGTTCGTTGCAGAGAAGGAGCAGGAGTACAAGGATAAGTTCTCTAACCCCTACAACGCAGCTCGCTACGGCTACATCGACGATGTTATCGAGCCCCGTAATACTCGCTTCCGCGTAATCCGCGCTTTGGAGTCATTGCAGACTAAGCGTGAGGTTAACCCCGCTAAGAAGCACAGCAACATTCCTTTGTAATAAAACAGTTGAAAGCATATGACATTTTTAGCAGTTAATTGGGGTAATGCGTTGTTGATTACTGGCGTTGGCTTTGGTTTGGTATTCGTAGTATTGGTACTACTTATATTTATTGTAAAGTCATTCGGTGTAATCTTTGCGCAGAAACCCAAGGCGCAGGCTGCTGTTGCAGCTCCTGCTGCTACGGAGGCTACTGACGAAACGGATATGGCCGCTATCGCCTATGTCTTGCATACATTCTACAATCAGCACGACGAGGAGAGTGATGTCCTTACTATCCGTCACGACGATGTGGCATATTCACCGTGGAATCAGAAAAGTATAACCTTCTAATCAATTAGGAAAAATGCAGAAACTTAATTTCAATATCAATGGTAAGCACTATGAGGCTACCATCACCGAGGTAGAGCACAATGTAGCAGAGGTGGAGCTCAACGGTAAGAAGTACACTATCGATGTAGAGCGTTCTGAGGCTGTTGCTCTTCCCACAATCGCTGCTCCCAAGCCCGCTGCTGCGGCTGCTCCCGTTGCAGCTGCTCCCGCACCTAAGAAGGCTGCGGCTGGTGCTAATGCAATCGTTGCTCCGCTGCCCGGTAGCGTTGTATCTGTTAGCGTTAAGGCTGGCGACGCTGTTAAGGCTGGTCAGCAGTTGGCAGTTATCGAGGCTATGAAGATGGAGAACGAGATTTTGGCTCCCGCCGACGGTACTGTAAAGGCTGTTCACTGCTCAGCAGGTCAGGCTGTACAGCAGGGTGACGCACTTATCGAGTTGGCATAACCTTTAAATGGAAAGTCCAATGAAGAAAGTGATGAAATATATGATGATGTTGCTCGTCGTAGCCACTTTGGGCTTGTCGGTGCAGGCATCAGCAAGCCCCGAGATTTTGACGGCCGCTACGGCCGCTACGGAGGCTGTTGAGGCTGACATCGATTTGGGCGAGTCTTTGATGAACTTCGTTGACCAATCGGGTATCAGCGGTATCTTCGCAGACTGGCGTGTGCTGGTTATGCTCGTTATCTCTTGCGTGTTACTCTACTTGGCTATCGTTAAGCAGTATGAGCCTTTGTTGCTCTTGCCTATTGCCTTCGGTATGTTGCTCACAAACCTTCCCGGTGCTGGTTTGTACCACACTGAGCTCTTCGAGGGTGGTCATGTACACTGGTCAATCGATGGTACTACTTTCGACCGCGTGGGTGGTCTTATCGACTTCCTTTACCTCGGCGTTAAGCTCGGTATCTATCCTTGCTTGATTTTCGTAGGTGTAGGTGCGATGACTGACTTCGGTCCGCTGATTGCTAACCCTAAGAGTTTGCTTTTGGGTGCTGCTGCTCAGTTTGGTATCTTCGCTACATTCTTGGGTGCATCGGCTATGGGCTTTACTCCCGCTGAGGCTGGTTCAATCGGTATCATCGGTGGTGCTGACGGTCCCACAGCTATCTACTTGACTGCTAAGTTGGCTCCCCAATTGTTGGGTCCCATCGCAGTTGCCGCTTACTCATATATGGCGTTGGTTCCCGTAATCCAGCCCCCCATTATGAAGGCTTTGACTACAAAGGCTGAGCGTCAGATTGTGATGAAGCAGTTGCGTACAGTGTCTAAAACTGAGAAGATTGTATTCCCCATCGCTATGACAATGATTATCTCATTGTTGTTGCCCTCTGCTGCGCCGTTGATTGGTTGCTTGATGTTGGGTAACTTGATGAAGGAGTGTGGTGTTGTTGAGCGTTTGAGCAAGACAGTTCAGAACGAGTTGATGAACATCGTAACTATCTTCCTCGGTATCTCAGTAGGTGCTACAGCTACAGCTGCTAACTTCCTTAACTGGCAGACTATCGGTATTATGGTATTGGGTGTAACAGCATTCTGTATGGGTACCGGTTCGGGTGTAATCTTGGCTAAGGTTATGAACATCTTCTCTAAGGAGAAGATTAACCCGCTGATTGGTTCTGCTGGTGTATCGGCTGTACCTATGGCAGCGCGCGTATCTCAGAAGGTAGGTCAGTCAGAGAATCCCTCTAACTTCCTTTTGATGCACGCTATGGGTCCCAATGTATCAGGTGTGATTGGTTCAGCCGTTGCAGCTGGTATCTTGTTGGCATTCTTGGGATAATATATATACCTTATATATATTATTAATAACAGTGTTTGGTTCCGCTTCACTCTTCGGAGTGAAGCGGACTTTTTTGTATAGTGATGTGAAGTATAAGAGTTATATGAATTATAGGTATTATAAGTATTATAGGGGGTATGTTTTATAATTCTTATAACACCTATAACACTTATAATACCTATATCTCCCACAACTATTAATTTGCAATACACTTAAAACGCTGCATCTCAATACTATACCTATAACTACACCAGCACCAACCCTAAAAAATGATTAAAAATTGAAATATAAACGGCCAAAAAGTTGTATGTTAAAAAATTTTAATATATATTTGTATAAAGGTTAGTGATTGGATTATGAGAAATCTGCATAACATATTGACGATATTGGCAACGACAACAATCGCTGCCATTTCGTCATATGTTATTACGGGTATCACCATTACATCTACGACAACCATTACCCCTATGGGGGTGTAGTTTTCTTTTGCCGAACGGGGCATATCCGTGCGTCATATACTCGCCAAGGTGCGAGGGTCGGCTAAAAATCAATCAACATAGTTTAGAATCTGATTACCGCGCAGGTGCACTGTGGCGTGCGCGTGGGTCATAATAATTTACAGCAATGAGTAAGGTTAGAGTATTTGCACCCGGAACAGTTGCTAATATGGGTTGCGGATTTGATGTTATGGGAATGACACTTGATGGTGTAGGCGATGTAGTGAGCGTAGAGGTTTGTGAGGGTGACGGCTTACAGATTGAAAACCGCACCGAGGTAGAGCTTCCTGACGATATAGAGAAGAATGTTATTACACCCGCCGTGCGCGCCTTGATGGAGGCCTATGGCGAAAAGCGAATGGTCAAAGTCGTTGTCGAGCGTAAAATCTCGCCCGGTAGTGGTATCGGTTCGAGCGCAGCTTCATCGGCAGCAGCTGTCTATGCGCTCAATGTAGCGTTAGGTCGCCCATTCTCTGACGAGCGTCTTGTGGAGTTTGCTATGGAGGGCGAGAAGTTGATTAGCGGTGGTACACCTCACGCCGACAATGTAGGCCCATCATTGCTGGGTGGCGTTGTGCTGTTGCGTGGCTATGAGCCATTGGATATTGTCCGATTGCCCGTGCCCGACAACTTCTGCTGCTCGGTGGCACACCCCGAGATTATGGTCAGCACGCGTATGGCACGCGAGGTCCTGCCCAAGGAGATTCCTCTGCGTACAGCCGTGAAGCAGTGGGGTAATGTAGCTGGCCTTGTGGCTGGATTGGCATTGGGTGATGTTCATCTGGTTGGTCGTGCTATGTGTGATGTTGTCGTTGAGCCGTACCGCAAGCGTTTCATCCCCGGATTTGATGAGTTACGCGTGAAGGTTTTGGCAGCTGGCGCTTTGGCGATGAATATCTCGGGTGCAGGCCCGTCGGTATTTACCCTTTCGGCTGATATGGATGTTGCCGAGAAGGTGGGCAAGATTATGCGCGAGCACTTTGCCGAGCAGGGCGTAGGCTCTGATATTTATGTTTGCAAGGTGTCGAACAACGGAGCAAGGGTGTTGAACGATTAAATCACTAAGAGTATGAAATTTTATAGCACACGCGATAAATCACAAAAGGGTTTTGCACTTGCCAATGCGGCGTTTATGGGGTTGGCTCCCGATGGAGGACTATTCCTGCCAGAGCGTATTCCGCAGATAGATATGGCTCGCATAGAGGAGTTGGCGGCTCAGTCGTATGCCGATATGGCTCTCTACCTGGCACAAAGTATCTTCGACGATGTGGACGCAGGCGTAATGGAGAGGGTAGTGCGCGACGCATACGACTTCCCCATTGAGATGAAGTCATTGGGCAACAACCTGCACACCTTGGAGTTATTTCACGGCCCAACACACGCCTTCAAGGATTTTGGAGCACGCTTTATGGGGCGTATGACAGGAGTTTTGAATGATGGAGGAGAGTTGGTAATTCTCACAGCCACCTCGGGCGACACAGGCAGTGCCGTGGCACACGGATTCTATGGCGTAGAGGGCGTGCGCGTGGTTATACTATACCCCGATGGCAAGGTAAGCCCATTGCAGGAGGCACAGATGACAACACTCAGCGGAAATATCCACCCGCTGAAAGTTAAGGGAACATTTGACGACTGCCAGCGTATGGTAAAATCTATGTTCCGTAACGAAGAGCTACGCAAAGAGGTACGCATAACATCTGCCAACTCGATAAATCTTCTGCGTTGGTTGCCACAGTCGTTCTACTATTTTTATGGCTACTGCGCTTGGAAACGCATAACAGGCTGCGACAACCCCGAGGTTGTTGTACCGAGTGGAAACTACGGCAACCTTACGGCTGGTATGTTTGCTCGCAGAATGGGATTGCCACTGAAAGGATTCGTGGCTGCATCGAATGCCAACGATGTTGTACCCGAATTTTTGAAGACTCAGGATTATCGTCCTCGCGCATCTGTTCAAACCGTGGCAAACGCTATGGATGTCGGCGACCCGAGTAATTTTGAGCGTATGATGACGCTATGTGGTGATGATTTCAACTCATTGCGTGGCGAGGTGCGCGGCTTCTCGTGCAGTGATGAGCAAATAAAGGCTGCCATTGCAGAGATATATAAAAGGTATAGCTATATCTCCGATCCGCATAGTGCAGTAGGGTATCTGGCAACAAAGAGTATGGATGTCGACGGTTTCTGGCTATCGACAGCACACGCCGCAAAGTTTGGCGAGGTGGTAGAACCTACTATTGGCGCAGCACCAGAGCTGCCTCAATCGTTAGCCGATGCGGTAGGAAAACCAAGAAATTTCACTCCGATAGAGGCCCAAGAGGATGTTTTGGCTGCCTATTTGCGCGAAATGTAGCACCCCGAAAGCCAAAAACAGCAAGAAAAATGCTCGTTATAAGCGTTTATTTCAGAAAGTTAGAAATAATTTTCAGGGTTTTTGGTATTTATGAAAAATATTTACTATCTTTGCGCACCCGTAAATATGCGGGAATAGGATTACAAAACAAGTTATAAACTTAAACGTAAAAGATGGATTCAAGAAGTTACAAAACTATCTCATTGAACGCCGCTACGGTCCAGAAAGAGTGGGTCGTAATTGACGCTACTAATGAGGTATTGGGACGCCTTGCTTCGCAGGTTGCAAAGATTCTGCGTGGTAAGAACAAGCCTGGCTACACTCCTCACGTTGACTGCGGTGACTATGTTATCGTTATCAACGCTGACAAGGTTAAGCTTACAGGCGCAAAGATGACCGACAAGGTCTATGTACGACACACTGGTTATCCCGGTGGTCAGCGTTTTGCTACACCTGCGGACTATTTGGCAAAGAAGCCTGAGTTCGTAATCGAGCACGCTGTAAAGGGTATGCTCCCCAAGACTCGTCTGGGCGAGGCTATCCTCAAGAATTTGAAGGTTTATGCTGGCGCTGAGCATCCTCACGCTGCACAGACCCCCAAGGAAATTAAGTTAAACGAGATTAAGTAAGAAGTATGGAAGTTGTAAACACCGTAGGTCGCCGTAAGGCTGCTGTGGCTC
>JAZOPO010000041.1:0-27043 GCA_045655585.1 Alistipes sp.
TAAGGTTAACAAGCTCGCTACTGACGCTAAGGCTGCTGAGAAGGCTGCATTGGCTGCTGAGACTAAGGTTAAGGAGGAGCGTGCTGCTGCAATCGCTGCTGCTAAGGCTGCTGCCGCTGCTGAGGCTGCTGCTGCCGAGACCGAGGGTGCTGAGGCAACTGAGGAGGCTGCTGAGTAATTCTCTGCTTCTGAAAACACACGGGGCTGTCAAGATTTGTTGGCAGCCTTTTTTATTAATTTGCTGATAGCCTTAGTTAAAAATTTCAGCTATGGATAATAGATTTACCGCTGTGGCGCGCGTGAGCCGCCTATTCGGAGATATTAGTTCGGGAGGAGTATCTGTGTCACTTTACACTACCCTACCCGAGGACTTCGACCCCGAGACCGATGCCCTGTTTGCCGAGATTGACTCTCTGCCCGTGCCTCTCTACTGCGAGATGTTCGAGCGCAGGGGTGTGTCGGGAGCAAATGTACGCTTTGCCGACTTCGACACCCAGCATCGTGCCGAGGAGCTGGTTGGCAAGGAGTTGTATATGGAGCTCTGCGACGAGGTAGATGACGATGACGAGTTCTATATGGAGGATTTGATTGGCTTCAAGGTGGAGTGCGGCAAGATGCGCGGAGAGATTACCGACTACTACGACAGCGAGATGAATCCCTTGTTTGGCATTGACTTCGGCGATGGCGAGCGACTGGTTCCTGCCGCTGAGGAGTTTATCCTGCATATCGACTTCGAGCGCGGAAAGATAAAGATGGCTCTGCCAGAGGGCCTGTTGGAGATATAAGAAAAGGCTGTCCTGCGTGGACAGCCTTTTTGTTACTTTCGTTCGTACACCCTCACCCAATCAACTTCCATCGTACAGGGCAAGACGCTGTAATCAACACCTTCGGCACCGCCCCAGCCGCCACCAAAGGCGACATTCATAATGATGTAGAATGGGTGGTTAAAGGGCCAAGTACCCGTATCGTCCGCGCCATCATTCTCGAAACTGAAATAGATATTTCCATCTACGGCAATATCGATTCGCTCGGCACTCCACTCTAATGTGTAGGTGTGAAACTCGTCACTGCACGATGCGAGGTCAGTCTTCGTACCCTTCTGTGTACCAATCATATGGTTATATTTGCCCGTGTGCACAGTGCCGTGTACCACGCCCGGCATATAACCCACAAACTCCATAATATCAATCTCGCCACTATTGGGCCAGCCTCCATAGCTACTCTCGGCAGGCATCATCCAGAATGCGGGCCATACACCCTTACCTTTCGGCAACTTTATGCGCGCCTCAACCTTGCCGTAGAGCCACTCTTGTTTGCCGCGAGTAATCATACGCGCTGAGGTGATACGCTCACCCTCCTTGATGGCCTTGATGTGCAGCACGCCATCCTCCACCCACGCATTGTCGAGGCTATTGACATACTCCTGCTCCTCGTTATTGACTTGACCCTTGCGCATCAGCTCGTAGGTCCAGTTCTTGGGATTGGGCGCACCGTCAACATCGAACTCATCGGCCCACACCAACTTATATCCATCGGTCGAAGCGCAAGCGGAAAGGGCAAACAGTGCAATAGTTGCGAATAGTATCTTTTTCATTTTTATCATTTTATATAAGGTCAAGCCAGATACCGAAATAACCAAACCTCCTTAACATAGTAGAATTTGTATGATTAGATTATTTTGAGGCCAAGTCATACGCCAAAAAAATCAATCACCCATCTCTTTAACTATTAAATTTTATATGATTAGGCTATTTTGAAGCTGGTCGCAGGGGTGTAAAGCGGAGCATACAAAAGGTATGTGAGCATTTACACCACAAGCCAGATGCCAAAAGAGCCAATCAGATAAGATTTAATAAAGGAAGGACATTCGCTCAGGAAGCTTAGTAAAGTCTGTGATGTGAATATAATCCATACCACCAAGACGAATATGGCTGTCGCCACCGCCATCGCCGAAGTCGTCACCTACGAATAGCACTTGGTCGCGAGTGTAGCCGTGCTTGTGAGCGTAGTTCATCACAGCGTCGTACTTGTTGTACTGAATCTGAGTGATATCGAACGATGTAGTACCGCCAATAAATACGGCATAACCCTTGAAGAGCTCGCATACATCTTTATATATAGCGCGACGCTTTGACTTGTCGGGATCGAAAACGAGCTTATCCTCAGTCTTAGCCTTTGAACCAAGAAGACCGAGCGTAACCATACCTGCGGGGTGGAACTCTACGGGCTCGCCAGTGTACTCAGTGAAGCCATAGCGGTTGCGTACAATCTGTGCCGTTTTGAGGAAGAACTCACGGTCGGGCTGGCACTGGTCGTTGCGCACCTCGACAAACTCACCATTGATAACCGTAGCCTCCTGCATACCGTAGTTTGCCACGATGTCGATAGCGTAGCCGTTCATCTGGTCGAAGATACGGCGAGCATTGCCCGCACCCACCATAATAACCTTATACTCGGGATTGGCCATCAACTTATCCAACACAGCCTTATTCTCAGGTGTGATAGGTGTACGGTGGTTGGTAACAGTACCGTCGAGGTCAAAGCAGATAAGCTTCTTCTGCTTTTTAAGTTCAGCACCGCGCACAGCAATCTCATCCTCGTCAATACGAGAGTCGCAGTCGTACCACGCCTGCACCTGCTCTGCACCCGCCTGCTCCATAAGCTGAGGGTATGTCAATTTGTCGTAGTCGATAGCAGCCTGCTCATTGCCACCACAAGCCACAGCCAAGAGCATAGCCACGGCAAGCATCGACTTCAAAAGAGAAAGAAAAATCTTCATCGTTTAAAATTTTTATTAGGTTTTACATATTTTCTGTTTGAGGCTTGCGGAGCGCGACCCTGCGATGCTCGGCCCTGAGGTGCACGACTTTGAGGCGCACGACCTTGCTGTCGAGGCGAGGAGCCTCCATCGCGGAAGAAGTAGGACTTCTGGCGGCGCTTATCATCCTGCGAGCGTGCCACATACACCTTCTCGCCCGTATATGGATTCTCACCCGTGTAGAACATTACCGACGATAGGGTCATAGGCGTTGGCGTGAGGTCCTGCACCTGCTCCAAGTCGAAATGCAGACGACCCAACACCTTATCGGCCAGCGCCTTCATATCCTGCTCACGGCAAGCGGGGTGCGAGGAGATGAAGTAGGGAATGAGCTGATAACGCAGGTCGTTGCGGGCGCATATATCTCTAAAATCACGGTTCAACTGCTCGAACATCGCAAACGGAGGCTTGCGCATAACGCTCAGCACATGCTCCTCGGTATGCTCGGGCGCAACCTTCAAACGACCCGATGTGTGGTGTTTAACGACAGTTTCCAGATAGGGCGAATCGTCGAACAAATCGTAGCGGATACCACTACCGATAAAGGCCTTCTTGATGCCCTTCACCGCGCGAATCTTCTCATACAATGCCAATAGTGGCTTATGGTCGTTATTGAGGTTGGGGCAAATCTTAGGGTGAAGGCACGACGGTCGGCGACACTTACGGCAGGCATCTTTATTCTTGCCACCCATACGGTACATATTGGCCGAGGGAGCTCCTACATCCGAGAGGTAACCACGGAAGTCGGGCATTTTTGTGACCTTCTCCACCTCGGCGAGGATAGAGCGCTCGCTACGCGAGTTGATAAACTTTCCCTGATGTGCCGAGATAGTACAAAAAGCGCAACCACCAAAGCAACCTCGATGGATATTTATCGAGTGCTTAATCATCTCCCACGCGGGAATATCGCCCTTGCCGTTATAACGCGGGTGGGGCGCACGCTCATAGGGGAGGTCGAACGAGTGGTCCAGCTCCTCGGTCGAGAGCGTGGTATTGGGCGGTGTCACGACAATATATTTATCGCCAACCTGCTCGACAAGCGTGGTGTTGGGCTCCATAATATTGCTCAGCGTCTCCTCCTCAATAAAATTCTTCGCGAAGGCTCGCTTATCTTGGCAACACTCCTCATACGAAGCAAGAATCTTGGTTGATGCAGGGTCGAGGCGCTCGACATAGCTCTTGTCGGCCACGAAGGCCACCTGATTAATCTTGCGCAGCAGCTTGGCATTGTAGCCGTTACGCATAGCCTTGGCAACCTGCTGCACTACCCTCTCGCCCATACCATAGATAAGCAGATCGGCACCGCTATCGATAAGCATCGAGGGTTTCAGACTATCGCTCCAATAGTCGTAGTGCGTAAGGCGGCGGAGCGAAGCTTCGATGCCACCCACCACTACGGGCGTGTGGGGATAGAGGCGTGTAAGAATCTGCGTATATACCGTAGCAGCGTGGTCGGGGCGGAAACCCGCCTTGCCACCTGCCGTGTAGGCGTCGTTACTGCGCAGACGAATATTGGCTGTGTAGTGGTTTACCATCGAATCCATAGCACCTGCCGAGACGCCAAAGAACAAGCGCGGAGCGCCCAACTTTGTAAAGTCGCGCAAATCGTCACGCCAGTTGGGTTGTGGCACGATGGCTACACGATACCCCTCGGCCTCCAACAGACGGCCGATGACAGCCGCACCAAACGATGGGTGGTCGATATAGGCATCACCCGTGAAGAGGATTACATCGATATAATCCCACCCCAGAGCGCGTACCTCCTTTATGGTTGTTGGTAAAAAAGCCATATTTCGTACATTTTATGCAAAGCAATCTTTACTCTTTGCTCTCTGCTCTTTTATCTTTCATCTATTCCTCTTCCATCTTGCGGGCGGCAACATAGCCATCCCACTTTGCGATTACAGCCTGCAAGTCGGCGGGCAGTTCGCTCTCAAAATAGATATCCTTGCCCGTTGTGGGGTGCACAAAGCCGAGCGAGCGGGCGTGCAGCGCCTGACGAGGCAGGAGCGAGAAGCAGTTTTCGATGAACTGCTTATATTTCGAGAATGTCGTACCCTTCAAGATTCTATCTCCGCCATAGCGGCCATCGTTGAACAAGGGGTGGCCCTGCCACGACATATGTACGCGTATCTGGTGTGTACGACCTGTCTCCAAACGACACTCCACGAGTGTCACATAGCCGTAGCGTTTCAGCACTTTGTAGTGAGTCACGGCGTGCTTACCGTCCGAGCCGTCGGCAAAGACATACATCTGCAACCTATCCTTGGGGCTGCGGCCGATGTTACCCGTGATGGTACCCTCGTCCTCCTCCAGGTTACCCCACACCAAAGCCACATAGCGGCGATGTATGGTGTGATCGAAGAACTGCTTGGCGAGGCGCGCGTGCGCTCGCTCATTCTTGGCTACTACGAGCAGGCCCGATGTATCCTTATCGATGCGGTGTACCAATCCCGCACGCATATCGCCATCTTGGAACAGAGGAATATCCTTCAAGTGGTGCGTGAGGGCATTAACCAGCGTACCGCTATAATTTCCACAACCTGGGTGGACAACCATACCCGCCTCCTTGTTTACGATAAGCAGGTCGTCATCCTCATAGACAATCTCCAACGGAATATCCTCGGGTATAATCTCAATCTCGCGCTTGGGGTAAGGCATAACCAGCGTGATGCGGTCCATCGGCTTAACCTTGTAGCTCGACTTTGCCGCCACGCCATTTACCAGGATGTTACCGCTGTCGGCCGCCACCTGTATGCGGTTACGCGAGCAGTGGTCCATACGGTCGACAAGATATTTATCCAGACGCAACAGCTTCTGGCCCTTATCCACCGTGATGGCAAAGTGCTCAAACATCTCGTCGTTACCCTCCTCGGCAAGCTCATCACCCGCAGCAAGGGTATCCATCTCTACCTCTGCTAACAACTCGTCGTTGAGAGAGGCAATATTATTTTGATTCTCTGTCATTATCAAATGCTAAAAAAATTCATCTTCATCTGTCTCGGTAACATTGGCACTCTGGGCACTGCTCTGCTGCAACGCCTTCATCAAGTCCTGACGCTGCACGCTCTCGGCCTGCTCCAACGAGTCGCGCAGAGCCTCCTCGGCCTTCAAGCGCTCCTCCTCCAACTCACTCGCCTGCTTATCCGACGCCTGACTGCTCTTCTCAACAGCCTTCTCGTCGAGTGTAAGCCACAAATCCACAGCCGTACCCAACGCTGCCGTAGCGTTATGGCTCACCGACTGACGATATACGCGGGCATTCTTCTGGTTAAGAAGATTTATATCCTTATCGAAAGTGACCTTGCCAATGTTCAAGCCCTGCTCCCACAGACGGCTCTTGGCTGTTTGCAGGCTCTGACCGATAGCCTTCGGCACGATGGTGGTGTTACGCTCAGGCTCAACACCCACCTTCAAAATAACGCCCGAACCCATCTCAATCTCAACCTTCGACTCGCGTGTCATCTCACGACCCTCAACAATCTCGGCCAAGACATAGTTTGTTGCGATATCCTCCTCGTAGATAAGTTTCTCTATACCGAGGCCTGCAACCTCCAACATATTCTTCGCCTGACGCAACGAGCGGCCTGCAACATAGGGCACCTCAACCATCTTCTCGCGGAACGAGTTGATTGTAACATAGACCTTGCGGCCTGCCTTAACCTGCACACCACCCTTGGGAAGCTGGTCCAACACCACGCCACCCTCGTAAGCGGGAACAAACAACGAGTCGTTGATGATGATTTTCAGGCTCTCATCATCGGCTATGCGCTGCGCATCGGCAATCTTCACACCCATAAAATCGGGTACTGTACGGTGTGTGCCGTGGCGTGTGATGATGTTCATCATAACGCTCGACAATACGATAATTGCCACCAATGTGCAGGCGATAAGCACTGCGTGGTAGGCCACGGGCGAGGCCTTCAAGCGAGCAATCAACCCACTGAGTCCACCCTTTGCGGCACTCTTCTTATAGTTTCTTCTCTTCTCCATATTCTATCTTTTCGCTATTTCGTTGTAGTTTGTATCTCGCTCCACAGCGCAGAAGCCTGCTCGCTGGACCATTGCGTGCATCTCCTCCTCACTCATACGGGGACGCTGGTCGTCGGCACCCGCCATCGAATAAATCTTGGTAGAGTCGTCAATCGTGCCGTCAATATCGTCAGCACCAAATGCCAAAGCCATCTCCGTAGTCTGCTTGCCGTACATAACCCAATAGGCCTTAATGTGCGGAATATTATCCAAAATAAGTCGGCTCATAGCCAGCGTGCGCAGGTCGTCCACGATAGGCACCTCGCCAATCTCCGACATCGAGTTGCCAAAATTGCGATACTTCAACGGGATAAAGGCGTTCAGTCCTCCCGTTGCGTCCTGTAAGTCGCGCAGATGCATAAGGTGGTCGATGCGATGTTCTATGCTCTCGACATGGCCGTAGAGCATCGTAGCATTGGTCTTTATTCCCAGTTCGTGCGCCGTGCGATGTACATCAAACCACTCGGCCGTAGAGCCCTTGTCGGGGCATATCTCGGCGCGCACCTTCTCGTCGAAAATCTCTGCGCCACCACCCGGGATTGCCTCCATACCTGCATCGATGAGCTGCTGCAAACCCTCGCGCGTTGTAAGACCCGCCTTGCGAATCATATACGCAAGCTCGATAGCCGTAAAGGCCTTGACCGCCACATCGGGCAGGATAGCCTTCACGCGGCGTATCATATCGCAGTAGTAGTCGATGCCGTGCTCGGGGTGAACTCCACCCACGATATGCACCTCCGTTACGCCCTTGCCCTCGTACGAGTGCACCATCTGCTCAACCTCCTCCATCGACATATCCCACGCCTCGGGGCTACCCTTGGGGCGACGGAACGAGCAGAACTTACAGTTGAAGACACAAGTATTTGTAGGTTCGAGGTGGAAATTTTTATTATAAAAGACCTTATTGCCACTCTTCGAGCGTTTCTTGGCCACAGCCACCTCGCCCAGACGCCACAACGGAGCCTCCTGCCACAAGACAAGAGCCTCTGCGGGCGTGAGGCGTGCACCAGCCTCAACGCGTGCTAATATATTCTCCCAATTACTCATTATTTCGGGGCTTTACGATATAGATAAATTGCCACTATGGTAAATATTATATTTGGCATCCACACCGCCAACATCACGGGCAGCGAGCCACTCTTGGCAAACTCCTCGAAGATGCGGTTGAACATAATGTATGTAAAGCAGAGCGTGATACCGATACCGATATGCAGACCCGTACCACCACGCACCTTTCGTGACGAGAGCGACACGCCTATGAGCGTGAGGATAAATGTCGCCATCGGGTAGGCAAAGCGAGTGTGGCGCTCAACTTCTATAAGGTTGATAGAGTCCGAGCCCTTGGAACGCTGCTGCGCCAAGAAGTCGTTCAACTCGCCAATCTTCATCGTAGAGATAGTCTGCTCCACGCGACCCAGCTCTCTAACATCGAGGTTAAGAAGCGTATCCAAGTCGCGCAGCTGCTTGAATCTCTCCTTGCCGCTCTCATCTGTCGAGCGAATGATATATCGCTGAGCCTTCCAGCGGCTGGTCTCGGGGTCAACGCTTACATCCGACGCCTCCAAGGTCTCACGGATAGCATTGCCCTCGAACTTTTCGATGGCCAGATATGATGCTCTGTTATTTGTCGAAAAACCGCGCACATAGACAAACTCTCCGGGTTCTATTTGGCGATAGATATGGCGGTCGTACTGCTCATTTTTATACTTCTTGAAGTAAGTCTGACGGAAATTTACGCACGCCACCTGCGACTGTGGGATAACCCACAGGTTAAGCGACAACGACAGCAACATAATGGCCAACGCACCCAAGAAGTAGGGCCACATCAGACGGCGGAAGCTCACTCCACCCGACAACATAGCGATAATCTCGGTCTGGTAGGCCATCTTCGAGGTGAAGAAGATAACGGCAATGAAGGTAAACAGACCGCTGAACTGGTTGATGAAGTCGGGAATGAAGTTGATGTAGTAGTCGAATATGATTGCCGACAACGGCGCGTGCGATTCGGTGAAGTTATCGGCACGCTCGGCGTAGTCGAACACCACCAAAATCACCGTAATCATAGCGATGGCAAAGGCGTATGTTCCCAAAAACTTACGCAGTATGTATCGGTCGAGAATCTTCACTCCCGGCCACGAGAGTTTCAATTTATCCATTCTTAAAACATTTCTAAATACAATCGGCCCAGGCTACAAACGGCGGCTTAGTTTCACCACCATCTCGCTCTTCCACTGCGGGAAGTCGCCCGCGATGATATGCTTGCGCGCCTCGCCCACCAACCACAGATAGAAGGCGATGTTATGCAACGAGGCAATCTGTGCCGCCAGCATCTCCTTGCAGACAACAAGGTGGTGGACATAGGCCTTCGTGTAGAGCGTATCAACAAAACTTACGCCGTTGGGGTCGAGCGGTGAGAAGTCGTCCTCCCACTTCTTGTTACGCAGGTTGATAGTTCCCTCGCTTGTAAAAATCTGACCGTTGCGACCATTGCGCGTAGGCATAACACAATCGAACATATCCACACCTCGGTCAATAGCCTCCAAGATGTTTATAGGTGTACCCACACCCATCAGGTAGCGGGGTTTATTCTCGGGCAAGGCAGCATTTACAACCTCAATCATCGAGTACATCACATCTGTCGGCTCACCCACAGCCAAACCACCAATGGCATAACCGTCGGCATCGTACTGCTGGACATTCTCGGCCGCCTTGGCTCTAAGGTCGGGGTACGAGCAACCCTGCACGATGGGGAACAGCGACTGATAGTGTCCCCACTTGGGCTGAGTCTGGTGGTAGCGATTAAAACAACGGTCCAACCAGCGCTCGGTCAAAGCCAACGACTTGGCAGCATACTCCTTGGGGGCATCACCCGGAGGGCACTCATCGAATGCCATCATAATATCGGCACCGATTGTGCGCTCGGTATCAATCACGCTCTCGGGCGTGAAGAGGTGCTTCGAGCCGTCGATATGCGAACGGAAGTGGCAACCCTCCTCTTTGAGCTTACGGCAGTCGGCCAGCGAGAAGACCTGAAAACCGCCACTGTCGGTAAGCATCGGCCCGTCCCAAGTGGAGAAACGGTGCACGCCACCCGCCTTCTCGATAATATCCATACCGGGGCGAAGGTAGAGATGGTAGGTATTGGCCAGAATAATCTGTGCGCGAGCATCCTCCTTAACATCACGATGGAAAATACCCTTCATTGCCGCAGCAGTACCTACGGGCATAAAAATCGGGGTCTGAATGTTACCGTGGTCGGTTTCGATAAGTCCCGCACGCGCCTTCGAGGCGGGAAGAGTATGTTGAAGTGTAAATTTCATAAATGCTACATTTTTCGCCGCCACAAATCGTAGCGGCACATAATTCGGACAAAGTTACTATTTTTCTATGAAAAATAAGAATTTCGGAGCGAAAAAGAGATTTTCACGCGCGATTAGCTGTGGCGATAAAAAAAATATTTTTTTGCTATGCCGTTTGAAGTGAAAAGATTATCTTTGCAAACTGATTCATTTCCGAGTATAATTATGCAATATATCGACTTTATAATTCAACACTACGGCTGGCAGGGCACAACATTGGCAGTTGTCATACTCATCCTGTTGTGCGTACAACTCTACTACCACATTGTGGTATATGGCCGCGTGGCACGCTTCTATAACTCACACCGTCGCAAGCGCTTGGAGACAGAGCCTGCGGTGTCGGTTGTGATTCCCATCTTCTCGGAGGACTACGACTACTTGGACACTCGCCTGCACAACATTATGGGACAGCAGTATGCCTCACCTTTTGAGGTTGTGTTGGTGTATGTAGGTGCCGACAACGACTACTTCGAGGAGTTGAATAAAATGCGCCTGCATTTTCCGAATTTGGTGGTTACAAAAATCCAGTACAACCCCCGCTTCCCCATATCGGTAAAGATGGCTCTGAATGTGGGTATCAAGTCGGCTCACAACGAGCATATAATCGTCACCACTACCGAAGCAACACCCGCCTCGGAGCAGTGGCTCTCGACTATGGGCAAGGCTTTTCAGCGTGGCGATATCGTGTTGGGTTACACCGCAATAGAGGCTACAAAGGGTCTTACCAACTATCTTATCCGTATGTCGCGTTTGCAGATTTCGACCTACTGGCTCGCAAGTGCTGTAAACCATCAGACATACCGTGGCTCGCGCCACAATTTTGGCTTTACAAAGAGTCTCTATTTTGGTGTTAAGGGCTTCACCCATCTCAATATGACTATTGGCGAAAACGACCTCTTCTTGCAGCGTATTGCCAAGCGAAACAATGTGAGCGTGGCGCTAATCCCCAAGGGCACAATGAGCGAGAAACAGTGGGGCGGATTGAAGTGGTGGATAGGCCATCTGCGTCACTATGGCGAGGCATACAAATTCTACCCTCACGCGGCGCGTAACGCCATGGAGCAGGAGTTGGGAAGTCAGATTTTATTCTTCCTCACTATCATCACGGCAATGATTTTCTTGCCGTTGGAGGTTAAGTTGGCAGCGCTTGTTTTGCTCATCGTGCGCTACATCGCCGTTGTCGTTCGTGCCCGCTCGATTGCTAAGCGCGTGGGCGAGAAGGGTGTGGCGATGCGATACTTTATCTTCGATTTATTCAATCCATTACTAATGATATGCACCCGCATATCTATGCTGCGAAAAGATAGCACAGCGTGGAAATAGCAGACTACATAATTGCCGACGACAAGAAGTTGGTCGAGCTCTCGCTCGCAGGCGATGACATAGCGTTTGAGTATCTCTTCAACCGTTATGGCGATGCTATACGCCGCCTGTTTCTGCAACGCTCCACATCGGTAGAGGATACCGAGGATTTATTGCAGGAGACCTTCATCAAAGTCTACATCAACCTCCACCGCTACTCATCGGAATACACCTTTGGCCAGTGGGTATACACCATTGCGCGAAACACCCATATCGACTTCGAGCGTCGCCGTCAGGACGATGTGTCAATAGACGAGAAATTCTCTGCCCCCGCGGCGGTAGCTCCATCGCCCGAGGAGAACCTCATAAGTCTTCAACAACGCTCTCAGATTGAGCACTATATCAATTGTCTTCCCGAGCACTATCGCCGACTCTTCACGATGCGATTTTTGGAGGATTACTCCTATGACGAAATCTCCGAAAAACTGCACCTGCCGATGGGTACCGTCAAGACCCAAATCCACCGCGCAAGGGAGCGTATGTGCAACCTGATTTTGGAGGGCGAGAAGGACAAAATCTAAGGGTAAATCACCCTGCAATCTTGCATAAATATTTCATACTAATCGCCATTTATCGCATATTTCGAGTGCGATATGACTTTTTACACCATCTTTACACCCAAATTCGACAGAAATCCACCTCTGTTTTTGCATAAATTGTTTTTTTTCGATAAGTTTGCGCCTTATTATATAAGTATGCATAAAAAATTACATCGAAAAAGTAGCGACAAATAGTGACTTACCGATGACTCAATCGCACGAAGTAGGGATTGTCGCACGATGTATAAATATGTTATTTTGCCAACAAAAAGGATAATTTAATTATTAATATTTATGAAAATTTTCACAAGACTTTGCTTAACGGCATTATTTGCAATGGTAGTTGCCATAATGCCTGCATATGCACAGACCAAGTCGACTCTTCGCGGAACGGTTAAGTCCGCCGACACACAGGAGCCTGTTGCATACGCGCTTGTACACTTCCCCGAGGCGGGAGCACAAGCAGTCACCGATGGTAAGGGTCAATTTGAGTTGAAGATTGCCCCCGGCCAGCACAAGGTTGACATCTCATTCCTCGGCTTCGAGACCATCGAGCAGGAGATAACAGTTCGCGAGGGCGAGAACGAGTTTAACTTCGAGCTTAAACCCGCCAACTTTCGCGTAGACGATGTAGTGGTTACAGCAACTGCCAGCAAGGCGGGCGCAGCTACCGCTTCGACAATCTCGCGTACGGCTATGGACCACATTCAGTCGGCATCTCTGGCCGATGTGATGAGCCTTCTGCCGGGTGCCTCTACCCCCGACACCCGCACTCTCGCACTGAGCCACGCATCAAGCTTCTCGATTCGTGGTGGTTCGAGCCTCGGCACAGCCGTGATTATGGACGGTACGCCTATGTCGAACAACGCAAATATGCAGACTATGGGTGCTGGTCAGATGCCCTTTGCCTCTGGCGACAACACAGGTAATGCGGCAATGGCAACCCCCACATCGGGTATTGATATGCGACAGATTTCAACCGACAACATCGAGTCTGTGGAGGTTATCCGCGGCATCGCATCGGTTGAGTATGGCGATATCACCTCGGGTGCCGTTATCGTAAACTCAAAGGCTGGTCGTTCACCGCTGAACATCAAGCTCTCGATGAACCCCAACCTCTATCAGCTCTCGGCAACACACGGTGTGCAACTTGGCCAGAAGGCAGGTGCGCTCAACTACAATGCCGACTACTCATACTCGCAGTATAAGCCCACCGAGGGTTACTCACACTACCAGCGTGTAAATGGTCAGGTAGGTTACACCAACACCATCGGCAAGTGGTACACCAACACCACAGCTTCGATTGGTATCTACCGTGACGACATTAACTCCACACCGGGTGATGAGAACGACCACCGTGACGCATTGCAGAAGGAGAATCGTTTCCGCTTGAACACCAAGGGTACTTTCACCTTCGACAAGGGCTGGTTCAACAGCATCAAGTATGCAGCATCGTTCACCTACACCGACAAGCACAGTGCCTACGAGGACCAGGCAGCTAATGCCGAGTATACATTCTCTACATCGAAGAAGGATGGCGAGGTTACAAACAGCGCGGCTGATGGCAAGGTATATTTGGAGGACGGCACTCTGCTGAGTGGTAACTCATTGGGGCACGCACTCAAAACGCCCAACACTTATATGTACCGCTACAACATCTACGGCGAGGAGTTGAACACCTACGCACAGGTTATCGCTAACTTCTCGGGCGAGTGGGGTCGCACACGCCACTTCATCAAGGTCGGTGCTGACTTCCGCAACGATGGTAACCGCGGTCGTGGTAAGGTCTACGACGAGGATTGTCCTCCGATGCGTAGCTCATCTTACGGCTATCAAACTCAGCGCGAGCGTGCCTACGACGAGATTCCCTTTATGACTACATTGGGTCTTTTTGCCGAGGAGTCATTCAACCTCAACTTTGGCGGTGGCCGCAACCTTAACATCGTAGCGGGTGTGCGTTATGACAACATCTTCGGCTTTGACGATGTGGTAGCACCTCGTATCAACGCTTCGCTCGACATCATTCCCCACGCGTTGAGCATTCGTGGAGGTTATGGTATCACAGCCAAGACCCCCACTTTGGAGATGCTCTACCCGCAGGAGGCATACTTCGATATGGTGAACTTTGACAACTCGCAGGCAACAGCTGCAAGCGATGCACAGAAGTTTCAGGTGGTAACAACACACACTTACAGCACCGTAAACGAGGATTTGGAGATGGCCACCACCACGAAGGCCGAGGTAGGTGTCGATTTCCAGATTGGCAAGGTGATGGGTTCTATTACTGCCTTCAAGGATAAGAGCGACAACGGCTATGTCTTCACACAGACTGCCGACTCGTTCCACAGCGTGGATATGGTTCGCTACTCGGCTAACTACCCCGAGAACTCTTCTGAGATGCCCACACTCACCGAGTCGTCACGCGACAAGGTGTTGCTCTACTACACTAAGCCCACCAACGATGCGGCATACCAGACTCACGGTATTGAGGCCTCTATCGACTTCGGTCGTATCGACGCTATCCGCACTCGTTTCATCTTGGATGGAGTGTGGTCACGCACCGAGAGCTGGGTTAAGGGTTACAACTTCAAGCGTTCGCAGGCAGGTGTAAACACCGACCATATGGGTGTATTCTCTGACCGCGCGCACTCGTTCTACGAGTCACTCTCAACAAACTTGAAGGCTGTGCACAACATCCCCTCAATCGGTTTTGTTATCACCGCTACGGCAAATGTTATGTGGCGCGAGAACTCGTGGATGAAGTATATCAACGACGAGTACGCCATAAAGTATATCTCGGTTGAGGATGGCAAGATGTACGACCTGGACAAGGCTATGTTGGAGCTCGACGAGTTCAAGCGTCTGGATGTTCGCAACGACTTGGACCAGAAGCGTAACATCAAGGATAGTTACAAGTCGCCCGTACTCTGTATGAACCTGAATGTAACAAAGGAGATTAAGGACTACTTGCGCATCTCGTTCTACGCCAACAACGCCTTCCGCAGCACACCTTTGTGGGAGAGTACAAAGAACCCGGGTTCGTTCACGCGTCGTAACGCCAACACCTTCTTCTTTGGTTTGTCACTCACTGCAATGATTAAATAATAAAACGCAGCAGATATGAGAAAATATATATTTTACATAGTCGCACTTGCGGCAACCGCATTCACCTCATCGTGCGCCAAGATGATGAACGATGCACGCGATGCGGAGGTGGTAGAGCTCATCAGCGTAGTCTACCAAATCAACATAAACGACTTCAAGGCTCCCGATGGCAGCCCCGTAACGGCTCCCGACGATTGGTACGAGAATCTCGAAGTAGTATTCAACAACTTCTCGGAGGGTATCGAGACCTCGGTAAGCGTGGGTAGCAACGGCGTTGCTCAGGCCGAGATTATCCCCGGCGTGTACAACATCACCGTACGCAGCACACAGGCCTACAACGGCTACGACTATATCATCAACGGCTTGGCTCAAAATGTAACACTCGTCGAGAGCGTAACCACAGCCAACGACAAGTACACCATCTCGATTAAGCCTCAGCGTGCCTCAGCGCTCTGTATTCGCGAGATGTACTACGCAGGTTCACCGGGAGGTTACTTCCGCGACCAGTTCTACGAGATTTACAACAATGGTGGTGATGTGGTCTACCTCGACCACCTCTGCTTGGCTCACCTCGTACCCGAGTACGCAACAGCGAGCCTTCCCGAGTGGCCCGCCGAGGATGGCGTAGATAAGTACACCTACGCAAAGACCTTGTGGCAGATTCAGGGCGATGGCGACGACTACCCCTTGCAGCCGGGCGAGTCTATCGTGTTGGCGCAGGAGGCTGCCGACCACACTAAGATTGAGACTTGGGCAGGATTTGGTCTTATCGACACCTCGCGCGTAGAGTGGGAGTGCTGGTCAGGTAACGAGCAGCGTATCAACCCCGAGGTACCCGACCTTCCATATGTATTCTGGTCTGGTTGGATTATGACAATGCAGTGGCTCACTTCGGTTGACGGCTCGGCTATGGCTCTCTACCAGCCCGGTGAGAATTTGGAGTTCGGCTCGGACTATTGGCAGGTGGGCACAACCACACAGGTGATGGTAGGTCAGGGTGGCCAGCAGTATGTGCGTATCCCCGTGGAGAAGGTTTACGACGCTGTGGAGTGTATCCCCACAATGGCTGACCTCGATATGAAGCGTATCCCCGGTATTTTGGACTCGGGTGCCACATCGGTAGATGGCTACTACAACGGCAAGAGCGTATCGCGCAAGGTTGCCGAGTACCGCGAGGACAGCACACCCATCTTCCAAGACACAAACAACTCGACCAACGACTTCGAGGTGTGCGACACTCCGATGATTCGTCGTCACAATGTAAAACGCCCCGCGTGGAGTCCTTGGGCAGAGTAGTTTAACCGCTAACAGATTTGTATTATGAGAAATATTAAATATACATTCGCTTCACTCGCCCTTGCTGCAACGCTCTTTGCCACATCGGCATCGGCTCAGATAGAGGGGAGCACACAGCAGAGCATCGAGCGCACCAAGATGGAGAGCCTGTGGTTCTCGTCGACAACCAACGCCGCTGGCGCGCAGTTAGATAAGATTGGCTATTTCAGCCAGCTCGGCATAAATTATAACCACACCGATGGCGACTTCCAGCGCACACAGCTCGGCACAAATAACAACGGCTATGGCTTCTCGACCGATGGCGGTGGTACATTCGACAACCTGAAAGGCACTTTCCTGTGGGGTTACTTCAACTACTCACACGACAAGATTCAGGGTGCACGCTACAACGCCTCGCTCATCGACCCGTTGCGCGGTATGCCATTCTACTTGGCCGACACCAATGTGAGTAACTGGATTCACCAGAACTACGAGTTGGGTATGAAGGCGGCAACGCCCATCATTGGCAACCACTGGATTTTCGGTGCAGGCTTGGACTACCAGAATATGCAGGGTGCAAAGCAGATTGACCCCCGTCCCAATGTGCAGATGTCGAAGGTGGTAATCTCGCCCTCGGTTGTATTCACCGCTGGCAAGCACGCTGTGGGTGCATCGTACACCTACTCATCGCGCCGCGAGGACGGTACTGCAACAAACTCTATCAGCCTTATGACTCAGCCCGTATGGGAGGTTGTGGCACCTGGCTTCTACAACACAGCCGAGATTGGTAGCGGTAGCTTCTCTGGTTTGCGTGCCTACAACGCCAACGCTATGGGTGGTGGTGTGCAGTACTCGTTCACAGGCGAGAAGATTAAGGTTTTGCTCTCGGGTGACTATCTCTTCACCGTAGAGGATGTGAACAACAACTACACCGCACCCAAGATTATCGGTACAACAAAGGAGAATCTGTGGGAGGCTAAGGCTAAGATGCAGTGGGATATAACTTCCGACCACGCGCTCTTCGCCGCTGTTGAGTATTACGACCGTAGCATCGACGGTATTGAGTATATTCAGGTGTGGGACAACACCTACGAGGTTTCGCAGTGGGTGGTAATCTCGAAGAATATCCGCTCAAACTTCTCTACACAGCTTACAACAGCCAAGGTTGACTATATGCAGAAGAAGGGCAACTCATACGGCTGGTGGGCAGGCGTTGAGGCTCAGTGGGAGAAGCTCTCGGATATCTACTACTTGCCCCTCAGCACACAGAATGTTGAGAACTTCTATATCACTGCTAACTTGAAGAAGAACTTTATCTTCGGCAAGAACGCTATCTTGATTGGCGCAAACGCTGGTTTGAAGCAGAATCAGTCGGGCGAATTGACCTATTCGGGCAACTACAAGGATTCTGACATCTTCCAGAACATGGTTCTGCGCGACTTCTACTATCTTCAGGAGAATGCAGCAATGTGGGGTGCAGAGTTGAGCTACACACGTGGCGGTCTGTTCAAGTCTAACTCGGCATTTTTCCTAAATTTGAAGTACAACCGTGTATCACCCATCGATTCGGATGGCAAGGCTAACTTCAATAACCACAGCGCATTGGTAATCAAGGCAGGTCTTACATTCTAAGACCGATAGTTGAAAGCAAAACAAGAAACAAAAATGAATTATAAAAGATTATTTTTAACATCTCTTCTGTCGGCAGTGGTGAGCCTCTCGGCTCTCCACGCACAGCAAATTGAGGCTCCCACGATTAAGGGTGAGTCTTCGTTTGCCGTTATTGTCGATACGAAGAGCTACGAGATGTGCCGCGAGCAAATCTCACTCTACAAGCAGACCATCGAGAGCGAGGGCCTTCCCGTATTCGTGGTTGCCGACGATTGGCAGCGTCCCGAGCAGGTGCGCGAGCAACTCAAAAAACTCTACGACCAGCACTCGTTGGAGGGTTGCGTATTCATTGGCGACATTCCCATCCCGATGACTCAGTACGCACAGCACCTCACATCGGCATTTAAGATGGACCAGCGCGAGTACCCCATTCGCGACTGCTCGGTTCCCTCGGACCGATACTACGATGATTTTGACCTCATCTTCGACCGCATCGAGAGCGAGCCTAATCAGGGTCTGTTGCACTTCTTTACTATGAGCCCCGACTCGCCCCAGTATATCGAGTGCGATATCTACTCGGCGCGTATCAAGCCTCAGAAGAGCAATGGCGACCCCTACAAGCAGATTTCTGCCTACTTGGAGAAGGCCGTACGCGAGCATAAGGCAAACAACGAGTTCGACCAATTCCTCTCGTTCACAGGTAGCGGCTCACACTCAAACTCGCTGGTAGCTTGGCGCGGTGAGCAGCAGGTTGTCTTGGAGCAGTTTGGTGAGCGCTTTGCACATCGCAACAACGCCCGCTTCACACGCTTCACGATGGAGCCTTATATGAAGTATGACGCTATCCGCGACCTTCGTCGCTCGGACCTCGATATGATGATTTTCCACCAGCACGGTGACTACTTCCGTATGTATGTGTCGGGCGACCCGTTCACAACATCTATGGACGAGCATATCGAGCATATGGGTGTGCGTATGCGTGCACTGGCTTCGCGTAGCGTTGACAATGCCAAGAAGCAGGCCGACAAATATGGTTTGGACTCTACTTGGTATATGAACTACAACGACCCCGCGATGATTGAGAAGGACTCTATCCTCGACCTCAAACAGGGTATCATTCTCGAAGAGATTAACGACATACGCCCCAATGCGCGTATGGTATTCTTCGATGCCTGCTTCAATGGCGACTTCCGCGAGGACGATTATGTTGCAGGTAAGTTCATCTTCTCGGAGGGTGACTGCGTTATCGGCTGGGCAAACAGCGTGAATGTATTGCAGGATAAGACCTCGTACGACTTGATGGGATTGCTGGGTTATGGCGCTCGCATCGGTGTGTGGGCAAAGCATATCAACATTCTCGAATCGCACATTCACGGCGACCCCACGCTCTTCTTCGAGAGCGAGGAGGGCAAGGAGCTGGACCTCAATCGCAATGTTCTGCGCAAGGAGCACGACTACTGGCTCTCGATGTTGGAGTGTAAGGTGGCCGATGTGCAGAGCTTGGCTATGATTCGTCTTTTTGAGGAGAACTACGACAAGGTGTCGGATGTACTGCTCAATATGTACAAGACATCGCCCTACGCTGCCGTGCGTGGCACGGCTATGCGCCTTGCGGAGCGTATCGACGACGAGAACTACAAGCAGATTTTGATGATGGCCGTGAACGACAACTTCGAGTTTACACGCCGTATTGCCGTTACGCGTATGGGCTATGTTGGTGACAACGACTTTATCCCCTTGCTCATCGACTCATACCTTAACGACAGCAACTCAGCACGCGTGATGTTCCAGAATACATTTGCTTTGGCCTGCTTCGACCGCGACAAGGTTATCGAGGAGATAAACAAGCGTTTCGATGGCGCTACATTCCACGATGCAGAGAATCTCAAAGCTAAGCTTATGAAGTTTGTGGACACCGAGACCATCGACGGCTACCCCTCAGCTCGCAAGGATTATGTCGACAAGGAGAACAAGCGCTGGCGTCCCTTCTACATCACAGCGTTGAAGAATCACCCTATGCACCAATACACACAGGAGTTCTGCGACATCTTGGCCGACGAGACCGAGACTGAGAAGATTCGTGTACTGATGGCCGAGGCCTTGGCGTGGTTCAACATTTCGGTTAACAAGGAGCTTATCGCCGATACCTGCAAGCGTCTTTTGGATAAGGGCGGTATGTCCGACGAGCTTACACGCGAGGTAAAGCGTGCATACTCACGCGTAACATCTAAAAAATAGAGTGCCCTATGAGAAAGATTATATTGACACTTATGGCCAGCGTGTGCGTATTTGCCTCGCAGGCCGCAAAGATTAGCATCGAGCGCCCCGCGCAGAAGTGTGCCACATCGTTTGCCGTAGTTATCGACGCTGCGACATACGAGAAGTGCCACGCCGAGGTTGCAGCCTACCGCGATGCGTTGCAGAAGGACGGCTTGGCCGTGTATACTATCTCGGCTGATTGGACATCGCCCGAGGAGATTCGCGCCGAGCTTGCTAAGCTACACAAGAGCAACTCGAAGAAGATGCCTTTGGAGGGTTGTGTATTCATTGGCGATGTACCCTATGTGAGCGTGCAGAACGCCCAGCATATGACCACAGCCTTCAAGATGAACGAGGAGCGCTTCCCCATCGAGGAGGCATCGGTTACTTCGGACCGTTTCTACGACGATCTTAACCTCTCGTTCGAGTTTATCAAGCGTGACTCTGTGGATAACCTCCGCTTCTACTATAAGCTCGCCGAGGAGTCAGCACAGCACCTCAACCCCTCGTTCTACTCGGGTCGCATCCACTACCCCGAGCAGATGGGTGGCGACAAGTATGAGGCTACGGCGAAGTATCTTCGTAAGGTGGTTGCCGAGCGCGAGCGCCAGGAGAAGATTGACTATATGGTGACCTTTGCCGGTGCAGCCTACAACTCAGACTGCTTGGTTACTTGGATGGACGAGCGCGTGATGCTGAGCGAGATATTCCCTCAGCTTAACCGCAACGACTATATGGCTTTGAAGCAGCTCAACTTCCGTATGCACGACTACAATATGACCTACAAGCTCTTCCGCGAGTTGGAGCGTGACGAGGTGGATATTATGCTCTTCAACGAGCACGGCTCACCCGACAAGCAGCACATCAGCGGCGAGGGTCAGATTGAGTCGTTCAATGCCCGCTTGGAGGCGTTGCGTTATACGGTATTCTCGGCTATCCGCCGCGAGGAGCGCAAGGGCGAGAAGGGCGATGTAGAGGGTGCCAAGGCATACTTTAAGGAGCGTTATCACCTCACCGACAAGTTCTTCGAGGAGTACTACAACCCCACCCCCTCGACAAAGGACCCCGATGATTTGAATCTCGACGATTTGAACTCACACAAGCTCAACCCCCGCTTTGTGGTATTTAACGCCTGCTACAACGGCTCATTCCACCAGCCGGGCTATGTTGCTGGAAGTTATATCTTCGGCGATGGTCGCACCGTGGTTGCTCAGGGTAATACGGTGAATGTATTGCAGGACCGCTGGACATACGAGATGTTTGGACTTTTGACCCACGGCGTACGCATCGGTCAGTACAACCGTATGGTGGCTACGCTCGAAGGTCATATCATCGGCGACCCCGCATTCCGCTTTGCTCCCACCGTGGAGGGTACACTCTCGCAGGATATGGTGACAAAGCGCGTGCAGAAGGGCAAGAATGTCGCTTACTGGACAGCATTGCTCGACGCCCCCAATGCCGATATTCAGTCGTTGGCATTGCGTATGTTGGCCGATGGAGGTGCATTGTCGGCTGAGGCTCTGCTCGAAAAATACCGCACAACAAACTACGCCACAACTCGTATGGAGTGCTTGAAGCTCATTATGCGCAACGGCTCGTGCCCCGAGACTATTGCAGCCGTGGGCGAGGCTCTCTACGACAGCTACGAGCTGGTACGCCGCAACGCAGCGACATACGCGTGGATGTTGGGTGCCGAGGAGTTGGCCGACAAGGTTGCCGATGTACTTATCAACTACCCCGAGTCACAGCGTGTAGGCTTTATCCTCAACCGCGCAATGGAGCTCCTGCCCGAGGAGGTCGCAATGGCCGCTTTCGAGAAGGCTGCTGCCGCTACTCACTACCCCGAGAAGGAGAACATCGACGCACTGGGTGCATATTTGAAGCGCTCGCAGAAGTCGAAGCACAGCGAGATGGAGGATTTGTTCAACAACGAGGCAAAGCTCAACACCCGCATCAGCGCTATTCGTGGCGTGCGTAACAACACCTACCACGAGTATGTATCGCAGATGATTGCGCTTGTTAACGACGAGGCTCAGCCCGCAGAGTTGCGCATCGCCGTAACCGAGGCGTTGGGTTGGTTTGTAGCTTCACCCCGCAAGCAGGAGATTATCGAGGCTTGCAAGGCTTTGAAGACCGACAACAAGGCTTTGGCAGCCGAGGCCGTGCAGACAATCAACCGATTGAAATAATTTTTACAACATACCTTTTGAGAGGCTGTTCCAAGTGTGGAATGGCCTCTTTTTTATTTGATTGCGCGAAGAGATGGCCGAGGGTATTTCTTTTTTCATTTTTTTTGCGTAGTTTTGTAGTAAACAACTTTTTCTACCAACTTTATGAGCAAAGTAATCACATTTGGAGAGATAATGTTGCGTCTTGCAACACCCGACTACCTGCGCTTCTCGCAGGCCACAAACCTATCGGCTACCTTTGGCGGTGGCGAAGCCAATGTCGCCGTTTCGCTGGCGAACTATGGTGTAGATGTAGAGTTCGTAACACGCCTGCCGAAGAATGATATTGCCGCAGCCTGCGTGGGCGAACTGCGCAAATATGGCGTAGGTGTTAATAACATCGTCTATGGCGGCGAGCGACTGGGCATCTACTTCCTCGAAACGGGAGCCGTAGCGCGCCCCAGCAAGGTTGTTTACGACCGTGCCCACTCGTCAATTTCGACCATCGAGAAGGGTATGATTGACTGGGACAAGGTCTTCGAGGGTGCCGACTGGTTCCACTGGACAGGCATCACGCCCGCCATCAGCGCATCGGCTGCGGAGGTGTGCTTGGAGGCTTGTCAGGCGGCAAATCGTCTGGGTGTAACGGTGTCGTGCGACCTTAACTTCCGCAAGAATCTCTGGAAGTATGGCAAGACAGCCGCAGAGGTTATGCCTGCGCTTGTAGAGTGCTGCGATGTAATCCTAGGCAACGAAGAGGACGCCGAGAAGGTATTTGGCATCAAGCCCGAGGGCTTCGATGTGACCTCTACGGGTGGCGAGGTTGAGCAGAGCGCATTCGAGAGCGTATGCCGACAGATGATGCAGCGCTTCCCGCGTGCCAAGAAGGTGATTATCACACTGCGTGGCTCTATAAATGCCAACCACAACACATGGGGTGGCGTGTTGTTTGACGGAGAGAAGCTCTACGCCTCACCGCGCTACGACATCACCCACATCGTTGACCGTGTGGGCGGTGGCGACTCGTTTATGGGCGGCTTGATTTATGGCCTGCGCGAGTTTGTTGGCGACAACCAGCGCGCACTGAACTTTGCCGTGGCGGCTTCGGCATTGAAGCACACGATTTATGGCGACTTCAACCTTGTGACCGTTGCTGAGGTGGAGAACCTAATGAAGGGTGACGGCTCGGGCCGAGTAGCAAGATAGAGCAAAGAGCAAAGAGCAAAGAGCAAAGATAAAAGAGCAGAGATATGGCAAGATTTTCAAAGATAGAGGTCTTACAGACTATGAAGCAAACGGGTATGGTGCCCGTGTTCTACAACGCCGACATCGAGACGGCTAAGCAGGTCGTGAAGGCTTGCTACGAGGGTGGCGTTCGCGCCTTCGAGTTTACAAATCGTGGCGACTTCGCACACGAGATTTTTGGCGAGCTGAGCCGCTGGGCAAGAACAGAGTGCCCCGAGCTTATCCTGGGCGTGGGCAGCGTGGTAGATGCTCCTACGGCTGCACTCTACATTCAGCTCGGTGCAAACTTCGTTGTAGGCCCGTTGTTCAATGCCGAGGTGGCGAAGGTTTGTAATCGTCGTTGCATACCCTACACTCCGGGCTGTGGCTCTGTGTCGGAGATTGGCGCAGCGCAGGAGGCTGGCTGTGACCTCACGAAGATATTCCCCGCAGGAAATGTGGGTGGACCATCGTTCGTAAAGAATGTATTGGCGCCTATGCCCTGGTCAATGATTATGGCCACGGGAGCGGTAGAGCCAACCGAGGAAAATCTCTCGGCGTGGTTCAAGGCAGGTGTTACTGTGGTGGGTATGGGCTCGATGCTCTTCCCCAAGGATGACATCGCAACGGGTAATTGGAGTGCCATCGCGGAGAAGTGCCGCGAGGCGCTGGCAATAATCGCGGCAGCACGAAAATAGCACTGCCCCACTATCAGAATTTTAAGACGCGAAAATAAAAACTACTATTATGGCTAACAAACAAAACAAACCGACCTCCTACCGTTGGGTGATTTGCTCGCTGCTCTTCTTCGCAACGACTATCAACTACCTCGACCGTCAGGTCTTGTCGCTCACCTGGGAGGATTTCATTCGCCCCGAATTCCACTGGACAAATGCCCACTACGGACTCGTTACGGGTATCTTCTCGCTGGTATATGCCATCGGTATGCTCTTCGCTGGTCGTATTGTCGACAAGCTCGACACCAAGAAGGGTTATATGTGGAGCATCTTCATCTGGTCTATCGGTGCGTGCGTTCACGCTCTGTGTGGCATAGCAACCGAGTGGGCCGTGGGTCTGCCCGATGCTGAGGCTCTGCGCAACGCCATAGGCAATGTCGATTTGGTGGCACGCATAGCCAACATATCGCTCACGCTCTTCATCCTGGCACGCTGCGTGCTGGCCATTGGTGAGGCGGGTAACTTCCCCGCAGCTATCAAGGCCACAGCCGAGTACTTCCCCAAGAAGGATAGAGCCTACGCAACAAGTATCTTCAACGCGGGTACTACCATCGGTGCTCTGTTAGCTCCCTTTACAATCCCCACCCTCGCGGCAAAATTTGGCTGGGAGGCAGCCTTCATAATCATCGGTGGACTCGGTTTCATCTGGATGGGATTCTGGCAGTTTATGTACAAGAAGCCCGACCAGAACCCTGCCGTTAATGCTGCCGAGTTGGAGTACATCAACTCCGACAGCGAGGAGGAGCGCGCCGCTGCCGAGCGTGATGCTGCCGAGAAGGCCGCAGCACCCAAGGTGTCGCTCTGGAAGTGCTTCTCGTATCGTCAGACTTGGGCATTTATCTCGGGTAAGGCTATTGCCGATGGCGTGTGGTGGTTCTACCTGTTCTGGATGCCATCGTACTTGAAGAATGCCTGCGGAATGTCATCAACAAGTTTCGAGTTCCAGCTGGCGTTGGGTGTGTTGTACCTCATCGTTATGGTATCGGTGCTGGGTGGTTACCTGCCGACAATCTTTGTCGAGAAGTATAAGATGCACCCCTACGCAGGTCGTATGCGTGCGATGCTTATCTTCGCATTCTTCCCCTTGCTGGCTCTCTTTGCGCAGCCCTTGTCACAATACTCATATTGGTGGCCCATCGTATTTATCGGTATCGCTGCGGCGGCTCACCAGTCGTGGTCGGCAAATATCTTCTCGACTGTGGGTGATATGTTCCCCAAGTCGATGATTGCCACAATCACCGGTATCGGCGGTATGGCTGGCGGTGTAGGCTCATTCGGTATTCAGATGGGAGCAGGCCGCTTGTTCGACTACGCCGAGGCGTCGCAGATGTCGTTTATGGGATATACAGGCATCGAGGCTGGTTATATGATTGCGTTCTCGTTCTGCGCTGTGGCTTACCTTGTGAGCTGGATGGCGATGAAGGCATTTGTGCCTAAGTACAAGCCTATAATCTTATAATTCCGATTGGATTATTATAATTTTATAAATTAAGCCGCCTTCGGGCGGTTTTTTTTATTATAAACGCTTGCGATTTATATTTTTTATTCGTATCTTGTAAACAGAAAAGGCCACAACATAATACAATAGGAAAGGATAACCAAACCAATATTTTTTTAACCACTAATCCTTACCGCTTATGAGAAGATTAACTCTTATACTGCTTGCGGTTTTCGCCCTTACCGCCTGCCGAAACAGCCAGAACAAGGTCGACTCTACGGAGTGCAATCCCACACCCAACAAGGTTGAGTGTACGGCTGAGGGTACAACATTTACCGTGAAGACTCAGTGCCCCTCTTACTTCGTTGGCACAACAATATGGGAGGAGGTCACCGAGGAGAATCCCACGGGCAAGAGCACACCTATTTACTACACGGTAAAGCAGGTTGACTCAAACACATTTGATGTGACAATCAAACCCTACGAGGGAAGCAAACAGCTATACCTGATATTTGGTGTAGACGAAGATGCTCACGCGGGTGTGGTGAATATAAGATGTAAGCAATAAAAGAAGAGGGTGTCTAACACAAATGTTAGACACCCTCACTTTTTTGTCTCTTTTCTACTGAAATTGTATAACAAGAGCTATTTCACATTTTAGAACTTGAAAAACTCTCGTGCGTTATTGTAGCTAATATTCTCAACCATCTGCCCGAGAAAATCCAATTCGCTGGCGGGCAACAAACCTGCCTCAACATCGGCACCAATCAAATTACACAGTGTGCGGCGGAAATATTCGTGACGCGGATAGCTCAGGAACGAGCGTGAGTCGGTGAGCATACCCACAAAACGACTCAGCAGACCCAGTAACGAGAGCGAATTCATCTGGCGCTCCATACCATCTTTCTGGTCGAGGAACCACCAGCCCGAGCCAAACTGAATCTTACCAGCCGTCTCGCCATCTTGGAAGTTACCAATCATCGTTGCCACCATCTCGTTATCGCGCGGATTGAGGTTGTAGAGGATAGTCTTGGTCAGCTTGCCCTGCACGTCGAGGCGGTCGAGGTACTTGGCCATATTCTTCGCAAGCGTAAAGTCGCCGATAGAGTCAAAGCC
>JAZOPO010000042.1:0-96995 GCA_045655585.1 Alistipes sp.
GCCACCACTCATAGTAAAGGTACTCTCTTTACCAGCACCACCTGCCATAACAAACTGAGCAGAAATATCACCTCCCGAAATATTAATCTCGGCACTTCCAAGTTTACCTTGGGCATTATTGGTCTTACCACCTCCGATAGAGCCTGTGCGAATAGTAGGATTACCACTAATTTTAACCGTTGCAGAGCCACCATAGGCAGGTGTTGTATTATCGGTTGCCGTATACATACCTCCCGTACCACCACCGATACTTGAACTTGCACCACTCTTGGCAATAATATAACCTCCATTGATAGTAATATCGGCGTCACCACCCTCCTTTTTGCTACTACTACCACCTCCAATGGCCGTACCTAATGCAGAGTAAGCGTAGACATATCCACCTGATATATTTACCACACCAATTGAGCCTTTTTTATCTCGCGAGCCAGCACCTCCAATGGCTGATGTTGGTATGCCTACATAATTTTCGAAGTTGTATGCATAGACGGTACCACCTTCAATTGTCACAGTGCCCTCGCCTCCTGCTTGGGTGAGTCCTGTGCCACCACCAATAGCAGTGCCTGTTGCCGAAGCCACCGCAGTAATAGTACCTCCCTTGATTGTTATACTCGAATGGCCATTTCCACCACCACCAATAGCGGTACAAAACTCAGCCTTTGTCGTTCCTGCGAAAATAACACCGCTCTTAAATATGATATTATAGGCGTGTTCCGAATTATCGCTATTACCTATGGCTGAATTACTACGATTAGAAAAATAACCCATCGGAGAACCAGCATCATCGGTATTTCTATGTTTAGAAAAGTCGGTGTCAGCAACAGTCAACGACCCAGCTCCTTCAAAAATGAGGGCATTATTACCATCTTTATTTGTATTAGAATAATGAACACATCCCACGCGATTATCGCCCACAAGATTTATTGTGAGAGAGGTATTAGTATTATTATCTGGTCGAAAAGATATTCCACCCTTATTTCTTCCTCTTGTAAATTTAGTTGCTTCATCGATATGCTGATACGAAGAATAGATGTCATCAATAATAAATTTTAAATCAGTATTGCCTCCCGGAGTTAGTGTAATTCTATTACTTGTATGCGTACGACCTACATCACGAACAACTGCAATTTTCTTATGGCCTTCATCTTCTGCATATTCTCCTCTAACTTCTTCACCATCGTCCCAAGTCTCAATTACATCTTCTACGCTGGTATTGTTGGTAATAAACTCACTCCAAAGTTTACTACCCACCTTAACGGGTGAGTAAGATGGAATACGACAATTTTCTTTATTATTGAAATCTTCTACGGTAGCATAACCGGTATTGTACTTGTTATAAATTTTATAACGCTCCTCTTCCGATGATGATGACTGATAAACATAATAAACATTATCTGCCTCGTGTGTGCCAGATACTGTTCTAGCCACGCCATTAACATACACCTTTCCAGAATATTGATTATTTCTATCTATAGATATATTTCCTGCGGCCAAATCGAAATATATGTACTTTTGGGTATTCTCCTCCTTATTAATTGTATAGGTCACAAGAGCTCCTGCATTCCAGCTATGACCTGCGAGAGGTGCGGTGATGGTCTTGTCATCATCGTAAGTCATCACAACCTCTGCGTCCTTAGGCAACTGCTGAGGAATCATCATCAATATGTCATCGGAAATATACTCGCCAGCAGAGAGTTGCTTACCGCCATCGGGTAATGTCAGCGCATATTCTACGGCAGTTTCGGGCGCTGATTGTTTACTCCACACATCGCCGATAGTGTAATCGCCCTTGTTATATACGCCAACGATTTTAAGACTTGTAACCTTGCAATCGAAGCCAACCTTGAAACGAACACCCGTAAGAATATGCTTAAAGGCAATGGGGATATTCTGCTCATAGTCACTCGCAACCTCCTTAACTTCGGTGGCGATAATATCTGTCTGGTCGGCTATTTCGGCTGGGACGGTGTATGTGAGGATAGTTTTACCATCAGTGGTCTTTACATCATTGAAAGTAGCATTCTTAGAATAACCATAGGCGCGCAACTTGTTGGCTCCATCCTTGCTTGCCTCACCCCACAAAACAGGCTCGTCAACAGACTCCATCTCCTCGTTATCAACAAACTTAAAAGACTTGTTTGTCATCAAGTCTTTAACCTCAGTCTGGTTATTGTTCACTTTTAGAGTGTGGGCAAACATACCAACCTCTAAACCCTCCAACTGGGATGTTATCTCGCCACGCGTATGCTCCAATTCATCGGCGCTAACAAGCGGCCACTCCTGCTCCTCGATATCGAGATGTGGAGCGCTGCTACGCACCTGCTGCTCGCTACGGGTCTCAACGGTGAGTGCCGCAGTAAAGCCGATATACTTGCGCGTGCGTTGGTCAACACCCATAAGATTATCCCTGACGCAGCCACAAAAGGCCAGCATCGCGACAAATGAGAGTATTAGACGACCATATGTTTGCTTGCCCCTCATATTAGTTTCCTGAGTTTGCTGTTGTTCCTGTTAAATCGACATTCTGCTCGTTAAAGGGGACAAGACTACACGAGCCTTCGATATTGTTGAACTTGTTGAAATATAGGTTGATGATAAATATCTTACCAATGGTATCTTTATAGTCGGTGATGGGATTGCCATTTGCATCCTTTAAAGTAACGGGAACGATCTTAGTCTTATTCTCCGACTCAACTCGCAAGATAATTTCTGCCGATGGCAGACAGAGCAACTCACCAAAAGTCTCGGCTGTAACTGACAACTGGAATTCACGCTCATTGGCGATGATTTCATTGACTTTCTGGCCGTTTTCATCGTCAATCTCCTTGTCGTCGGTGGTGTTAATATTATATTCAAAAGTCGATTTGCCACCCTCGGTTGTAGGGAAGGTGACGCGCATAGTATCGTAGGGGCTTATAACACTGATTTTCTTAATTTTACCCCACTGCTTAATAGCCTCAATATCGGTCGCACGACCCTCGAATTTAAACCAAGTGAGCAGGTGAGTATATGTCTGCGATGGAAGTGGCGCACCCCACGAGCCGCTAATCTGCTCGGCAAACATCACATCGGTCTTGCCGTCGATATAGTGCGTTGCAGACTTCGCATCGTCGGCCACATCCCAGTCCGTAGCAGGATAGAAACCAACACAATATACATCGAGCGGTTTATCGGGGTTTAAATTGTCGGGTAGCGGGTACGAGATAGGATTCTCCATTCGCTCTGGGTTGACATACACCGTAACGGGAGCTGCACTCGAATAGGTAACCTTCGCGTGATAAGGCAAGAATGGCGGCTCGGGCGTATCACTGCCCTTAGGATATTGGCCTATGGTTGTTGAGAACCACACGCCCGCAGTCATTCCATTTGCCGAAGTACCCTTGTAAACAATACCAGCAACATCGCGTCCATCTTGCTCACCAGCACGGGTTGAACCAACAGCCGAAACATCGGCCATCAACGATATGGCATTCTCTTCGCCAATAGGGGTATCAATATTTTTTTCACACGACGCAAAAGCGAGGGCGAACAATATAATCAAAAAATAGCGTATATTCATAGTCGTATATGATTATAACTTAATCTCCTAAGTTAACATTTCCTGTGCCGCCGTAATCCCAGTCGTCAACATTGGCTGTTGCAACGATAGAATTACCCATCTTGAAGGTCAAATTCAGGGTAAAACTCTTGGCACGCGTGCTACCGGTATAGAATGTAGTTTCGTTTTTTCTCAAATCAATGGGCAACTGTATGTGTCGGTGCTCGGTCTCGATGTCGAGAGTGTACTCAGGAACCTCATATTTTACATCGGTAGCACCCTCGTCTACTACATAGTCTATCGCATTGACAGGCGAGCACATAACATAAGCCACCTCTTGCAAAGTTTCAACAGGCAGAGTGTATGGTTTTATGGGCGAAGCAAGCACCTCGTCACTACCCTTGCTATATAGAGGCAACCAAACATTTGTATCCTCTGGCAGATATGTTACCGTTGTGGGGTTGGCAGTATCTAATTTATTCAAAATATCAATAGAGACAGTATTTTTGCTTGTAATATTTATATTTATTACATTACCCCAAGCAGTCTTTGCCTCCTCGTTTTCGGCCGCTATCTTAATTTTAAGCAGCGTAAGGAGGTGGTAGAAATTTAACTGTTCTATATTAGAGTTCGGATTGGAGTTATTTTCATCAACCTCTGCATACTTACCATCTACACGGTCAGCAAACATAACATCTTGGCTTCCGTTAAATGTATAATTTGCCACAGTGATTCCCTCCTTGTCAGCATTGCCATTATGACTCCACCCTGTCTGGGGGTATAAGCCAACGAAATATACCATTGTTCCACTCTTGGGATACACCGCCGCTGTCAAAAGCTGAGGTGCTCCCGAAACGAAATTCGCTGTTGTATGGATTGCAACAGTACCATTTTCCACGGCATTACCCACCTCATCAGTTCTTCCGTTCCATCCTTTATCATTAAATGAAGTATCGACAGACGATGCCCAAATAGCTGTTCGTAATACACCTTCGGGTGTGGCTGACGGAGTGGTTTGCTCATAGGGCACACGAGTGATAGTACTCTCGGTAGATGCCGACAGGTAGATTGGCGCGCCCTCCACATCTCTATTCGATGGCATATCCTTTTGACAGCCAGCCAAAGCCATTGCGCCTAATATTGTGGTATATATAAATCGCTTCATACTACTTCACATCGTAATTATTTTCATAGCCCGAGTCTTCACCCTTGGTCCAAGGCTCAACCGTTACCTCAAATAGAATCTCCTCCTTGTTATCACCCAAGTCCAGATAATAGGTATACTCGTTACCCGGTTGCCAAGCGGTAATAGCGGTGGTATTCACTTGTATGTCGTTAGAAACTTTATTTTTGTACTGGTCGCCCCAAGAAAAACATACATTCATTCTAACACTCTCTAACGACTGCGGCATAACCAAATATGGGCCACCAATTAGCTGGTCGTAGTTAATATCATCGGGCACATTCTTTTCAAGTTCAATTGTAAGTCCCTTGGTTTGATTTTCATTTGGAGTCCAATTTCTACTATGTGTGAGATAGCTTTGACCTTCATTTTGGGGATTAGCATCCATCGGGGCATAGGTATCTTGCCCACACGAGAAATCTCCGCTCATAACGATGTTATTGAACTTTATCCAATGAATTGTCAAATCGCGGTGCGACTGAATCAAACCAAATTTTACCGCCGCAAATGGGTGTACAAAGCGCAACTTAACATCTCCGCCAACCTTGCCCTGATTCTTGCGTGCAGCATATACGAATTCGAGTTTTTTATTCTCAGCCTCTCTATCCGCCGCAGTTTTATCTGTTATTTTTGTGGGCAACTTTGCACTGAATGTTACATTTCCTGAGTTATCATATTTTATATCCTTCACTACGCTTGCCCCATTGGCCGTGTCGTCCGAAGCGTTACGCGGCATATATGCTACAAAGTTGACATTATCGTCGGCGGGCCAATAGAAATTGACAATATTTGTCTGCTCTTCCGAATCGCGAAAACACCACAAAGAGCTACCTCCTCCCTCAGGAGTGAAGTAGAATACGCACTCATTCTCGAAATATGGACTCTTTTTATCTGTCAAATATGCGCTGAGTGCAAATTCATTCTGCTTGATAATCTCCTGCGAATCGTTTATCAACATAGCACGCGTCTGCTGAGCTTGCATATCTACAACCTCTACCTGAATTTCACGCTGCGATGTTTGTATATCATCCTCTTTCGAGCACGATACAATAGCCAACAACGCAACTATTATGTATATAGCCTTAGCTCTCATAACCATTATTTTATTCGTTGGGGATAATATTTCCAACATTTATACTACCACCATTCTCCCACTTGGTAATACTGATATTATTATCAACCTTAGCGCTTTTGAGGTCGGTGATGATGTTTATAATGTAGGTCATACCCGATTGTAAATCCAAAGCCGTACTTACATTTCCTACACACTTGTTGGTATAGTTATCATATACGAAGACCTTGCCTGAGTTTAATACCGCTGACAACTCAACCTCGTACTCCACATAAACCTGCAACTTGTTCGCCTCAAAGGTCTGCGGCAGAACCATAATATACGAGTCGTCACCGTTCAGCTGCTGTGCTCCGTCTGTATTTTCCTTTGTCAGGGCAAGACCATTGGTAGCCTTTCCTACAAAGTTTTCAGGCACAATAGAGTACGCCACAGCGCCACTCACACCACTCCAACTCGCACTCTGCCCGCTGTTGTATAATTCGAGCGTGCCTTTGTTCTTGAATTGGGCTGCATTAGCGTTCTCGGGCTTGTAACCAATTGTCACCTTCTTAATTATGATTTTCACACCATCTCTCAATGGAGCCACTCCATCGGACTTAGCTGTAACCGTAAAGCCGATGCGCGCCAAGGCGTGTCGGAATGTAAAGTTTACGGCCTGAGTTTGATTATTGAAATTTTCTGTTTTTGAATTGCTCCACAGCAAATCTTTGTGGTCGATAACATCGGAAACAACCTCATACTCTATCTTAGTGCCGTTGATTGTTTTGCCATCGATGTGCGGTGCATAGGCGAGGAACGAAACCTTGTCGCTCTGGTTGTGAGGCCAATACTTTATAGGAGAGTATTGCCACGAAGTGCCGTTATTTGACGAGGTAACTTTTGTGTTGTTCATAAAGTTGGGGGCAAAAGTGTTGTTTGCCGTCCAAGATGATTTCTCGGTGTAGAATGCATAAACGCCAAAGCCCTCGGTTGCGAGTGTTGTGTTATCCAACGCTACGCTACGCGACATCTCGTTCCACCCGTCGGAGTTGGCAATCTCAAATGCTATGTGGCGAGCCTCGGGTTCGTCGTTACCGTTGTTACAAGCCACGCAACAGAACAACAGCGAGAGTAAGCCTACTCTCTGCGCTGCTTGATATATATGTTTAAGAATTGCCATTGTGCGGTGTTATTTCTTTGTTATAGTTAGTGGCTATAAGGGGTTTCAATCCCTTATAGCCTATGCAATCGGTCAAAGCCGAAAGATTTTTAATTATTATAAAGCGTCACCCTTGGGCCAATCAACATTGTGAGGATTATCAGTCTCATTACCCCAACCAGCAACTTCTGCATCCAATGTAACCTCGTTCAAACCGAATGTCAATACGAAGTTATATGCTACACCCTGTTTAAGAACACCTGCGGGCAACGGAATAACCTTTGTTGCAGAAGTCTTAGAGTGACCAGCAGACAATGAAGCGTCAGCAGTTACAATGTCGTATTCAACAAGCATAGTTACTTTCTTTTCGGCTGTAACACCACCCTCTGTCGGAGGAATCAAGAAGAGATACTCCTTTGCATTAAATACAGCAACCTCAGCAGTTGTAGGAACAGCTACACCTACCGTGCTATAATTAGCAGCATTAAGTTCTGTATCAGTAGCCTTATTTATAAAATTAGCAGTAGTCTCACCTTTATCAAAAATACTTACAGCTGCATTACCCACACCAGTATAATTCCAGCTACCACGCTTAATAGTTGCAGGGGTTGTAGTTGCATCATCATTTGTCTGTGCAAATGTATATGTACCCTCAGTTGCAAAACCATCTCCGTAGAACATAATATCAGTAATATTTACCTTAGTCTTATTTGCAGCAGCAGAAGAGCTATATGCATCTGTGCTCAATTTTGCTTTGATGTTTACACGAGTAAGCTCGTGATTAAGACCAAAGCTCACGGGCTGTGCTTCATCATCAACATTTGTCGCAACATCCGAAGATGTTGTTCCTGTTGTTCTTTGCTGGTCAATTCTTGCATCTGCAACAAAGTCTGCCATATTCTCCAATGCTGTATTATCAATCTCGTATGTTACAGTCGGAGTGCCCGTTTTAGTATTTTCAGAAACTGTTATACCATTATTTGTGGCGGGCATAGGTGCATAAGCGAAGAATGTAATCTTATCGCCGTCAGTTGTAGGCCAGTACTTCTTAGGAGTGTATGCCCAAGCAGAGCCATTCCAAGTTACATTCTGATTGTACATAAAGTTAGGCGTAGTAGCTTCAGTTTCTCCCTTCCAAGCAGTCTGACCTGTATAGAATGCAAATACACCAAAGCCTGCGCCAGTTGCTTTCATAGCAGCATCATCAAAAACCTTACCTCGTGTTGTAACTCCACGACCGAGGTATGTGCCGAACTCGATGGCCTCAGCATCGGGAACGCTCATAATTGTGTCATCGATTGAGCAACTTGCCAGCGACATAGTTGCAAGGGCGATGATACCCAAATAAACACTCTTTTTCATTGTTGTATAATTTAATGGTTAATAAATTTTCTATTACAATCCTAAATCAATATTCTGCTCCTCGCCCCAATCGTCTACGGTAGCGTTGAATCCTCCACCACCAGCACCTGCGGGCGGAACATCGGGCAGCGTTTCTTCGGCGTAGAGCTCCAAATTGAGTTCAAGGGTATATTTATCCGACTTAGCCTTTCGCTCGCTTAGCTTGTCACCCACCTTGAAGGGGATATCGACCACAGTCTCGCCATCAACGAGCAATAGCGACAGCGTAAAGAGATTCTCGTCGGCCGTGCCACCGTGTCCGTATGGCAGACCCATACTTGTGATTGAGGCTGTGAGGTAACCCGTAGTGGGGTCTTCGGGGTTCTGCTTTATAGACCACGACTCAAAGAGGTGTGTCACCTGCGACTCGGTAGGAGTTGCCTCCGAGAAGAGATAACCTTCGGCCAAGCCTGTGAGTGATGCTCGCGCCGAGAGCACATTATAGATACCTTTGAGGTGTACCGTAACATTGATGGTGTGGATAATATTGCGAGGAGTGAGCGCCGCAACCTTGAAGTCGGTACGCGTCTGGCTCATCTGCGCTATTGTCGCCATATACTCCTCGGTCTCGGCCTCCACCATAGCGGGAGTAACCTCCACATCGGTGCAGAAGTCGGTACCAATCCACTCGGGCTGCTCGGCGAGCTTCTCCTCCTCGGAACGGCTGGCATACCAACGCGAGATTTTGTCGTTAAGGAGCACCTTAGCCGTTGAGAACTCCTCCATATCGACAAACGACACCGAACCAAACTCCGTATCACTCTGGTTGTATACGATAGTATTGTAGAGACCCGCTTCGAGGTCAACGATAGCGTATGAGGTGTTATTGGTGAGGTGATGCAGAGCGTCGCCACCCGATTGTGGATAGACCATAACGGTCATACCCGAGGGAGTATCCTTATCGAACTGCGACCAGTCAACATCCATTCGCACCTTGGCCGTATGCGGGTGGTGGTAACAAAACTCCTTATGGTTGCAAGATGCCAGAAGAAGGAGCGACAGAACTATATATATAAGGTGTCTCATCGCCTACCCCCTTTCTTTGCGTTGGCATTGTTCTTACCTATCAACCATACGAGCGATACCTCGGCCTTAGTCGGGCCAATCCACTTACGGTTCTTAGAGGCCTGCCATACATTACAGTCGTCGATGGTGATATACTCGTAGTACTTACCCCACATATAACCAGCACCCAGAGTAAAGTCGAGGTTCAGGCGCTTAGCGATGGGTAGTGAATAACCATACTCCAATCCCGCAGCGAAGTTAGCGCTGTCGAAGATGTTGCCTTCGGGCTTACCCGCCATATAGCCTCGCTTACCCCAAATAAAGTCGTAGGTCAAAGCCTGACCGTAGACTCCGAGATGGTGGCCTGTGAGGGGCTTCAACTTAGCCTGCTTGCCAAACCACTTGCGGACAGAGAGCTCGCCGCCGTAGGTTCGCCAATACCAATTCTTGCCACTATTCCACCACGAGTAGTGCCAATCAGCCGAAACAGAGAAGTTCTTGCCGAGATAGAACTCTACGCCTATGTTGGGGATTAGCGCAGCATCGTAGAGCATATTAGTTTTAAGTGCCATATAGAATGGCTTGCTCATCTTGCGCTGCACGGGAGAGATTGACGGGATGTCCAATGTCGGCATCTTAGGCTCGGGGGTAGCAAGAGATATCTCGGTTGCTAATGCCGGGTATTGCGTTTGGGTCCAAGTTCTATCATAAGACAATATTACACGAGTATAACGAAGTAACGGGAAGAACTCTCGATACATATAACGATAAGGCTCGCCACCACGCAGTCGCGACAGGCGACCAACATTGTTGTCAGAAATCTTTTCGCCATCCTTGGTCTTCTTGACAATATCTTCGAGCATTGCGATAACCTCATCGCGGTAAGGCACATTCTCGTCACCCTTGACGAATTGCAACAAACCCTGCCAATCCTTACCCAGATGAACAGAGGTCTTGTTCATAGATGAAAAGGCGTCGTACTGCGAAAGATGATTAAACAGGTTGAGCGCGCGCTTCTCCGACAAGCGCTGGTTGTGGGCGATACCACCCTCGGGAGATGAACCACTAATGATTGTGATATTGCTTAGACGATATAACGAATCGGTATAGGCAGTGGACAAACTATCGGCAATACGATTTAGGGCAGCCTCATTCTCGCCCAACTTAGTTTCAAGCAGAGAGTAACCCTGTCGGAAATAAATTTCAACAGAGTCTCTTACTTGCTGAGCGAACAGAGTCTCACAAGAGAACAACAAGCTGACAATCAGCAGTATGTAAATCCTAAATCGCCCCCCCCATATTTTTATATTGTGCTGAGTACCAACACTATAAATTTTATTTGGTGAAGAGGTATGCCATTTACACATTAGCCTCTCAGTTTGCCACTCAACTCCTAAGGTGACAGGTTAAAAACCGAAAGTGTGGAGTTGTTCGCATATACGAAAGAGTTGTATGATTCATGTACTATCTCGTCCCCCAAAAAGCGCTCGGGAGAGGGCGTACATCAGAAAACTTACAATCTGCTTTCAAAGTTTAGCGAAACACTTTCACCAACGATGTATCACTTTCGTTTACATCATTACAAAATTAAATAGAATTTTGCATAATTGCAATATTTTTCCGGTTGTACTGTAATATTTTTTTCTATATATTTTTCTAATAACATGTTCGATTTGCGACATAACAAAAGAGCGTAAAACACAATTTTATTATATCGAACAATGTTGCTAATAATTTTAATATCTATTAATCTCTGATTTTCACCGCGTTAATACTTCAACAATCTATATCCCGGCCTAGAAACCACAAAAAAAAAGCTGTCCCGATGCGGAACAGCCTTACATACTATTAGAATTGATATTAGAACTCAGCCAAGATAACACCTGTAATTGCAGGAACCTCGATTGTGCCATTTGTTTTGAGTGAGCCCATACCATTCATATTCCAAGCCGAACCATCGGTAATCCACTTGTAGTTACCAGCGGGGATATTGAACTTAGCACCCTTGCGTGAGCCGTTCATCAACACCACGATACGCTTTGCAGAGTCGATACCCTCCAACTTGTCGAGAACAAAGCCTATTGCCGCATCGTTGTCGTTATCGATGAATGAGAGGTGCTCGCGAACCTTCTCGGCTGTACCCAACGAGAATGCGGGGTGTGCCTTGCGAAGAGCGATAAGACCCTTGTAGTACTCAACCAAGTCGTTGTACTTATGCTTCAAATTCCAGTCGATAGCGTTGTACTTATCGGGCTTGTTGTATGTATTCTTCTCACCCAACTTCGAGCGGAACATCTCCTCACCACAGAAGAAGAAGGGAATACCTTGCGATGTGAAGACACCAAACTGCGCCAACTTAACCATTTTGAGCAACTCCTTCTCCGAAGCCTTGGGAGAGATATGCTCGAGGCGGTCGCGGATATTGTGGTCGTCGTGACAGCTAATGTAGCTGATATGCTGCGTAGGAGCCGCACACCACGCATTACCGTTATTTACCTGAGGATGCTGAACGCCACCAACAAGACCAAACTTCACAGCCTCCTTGTTGCCTGCTACACCGTGAATGAAGCCACCAGCCGAAAGGTCGAGCTTACCACGCAAGCCATCACGAATATCATCAGAGAATGCACCTACGCCCGGCATCTGGTAAGTGTAACGCTTGAATGCGAGCTTAGACTCATCGTACAAGGGGTCAGCCGCAGCCCAACCCTCGCCATAGAGCAGGATAGAGGGCTTGATAGCCTCCAAACGCTGACGGATAAGGTTCATAGTCTCAATATCGTGGATAGCCATCAAGTCGAAACGGAAACCGTCGATATGGTACTCCTTAACCCAATACTCCAACGACTCAACGATATACTTCTGCATCATAGCCTTGTCGCTGGCAGTCTCGTTGCCACAGCCTGATCCATCAGCAAATGAGCCATCTTCGCGCATACGGTAGAAATATCCGGGTACAGTAAGCTCAAAACCGCAGTTCTCGGTAGATGTGGTGTGGTTGTAAACAACATCCAAAACTACATTGATGCCAGCCTTGTGCAACGCCTGCACCAAAGTTTTGAGTTCGCGCACGCGAGCCTCGGGGTCGGCGGGATTTGTAGAGTATGTACCTTCGGGAGCCGAGTAGTTCTTAGGCTCGTAGCCCCAGTTATACTGGTTTGTGGGTGTAGACTCGTCGATAGAGCCGAAGTCAGCTGTGGGCAAGAGGTGGAGGTGAGTGATACCCATCTCAACGAGGTGGTCGATACCTGTTGCAAGACCCTCCGCAGAGCGTGTGCCGTGCTCGGCCATACCGATATACTTACCCGGGTAGCTGCTACCTGCCGAAGCGTGAGCAGTCATATCGCGGTAGTGCATCTCGTAGATAACAATCTCCGACTCGGGAACAACGGGAGTGGTATCCTCAGCCCAACCCTCGGGATTTGTCTCACTGAGATCGATAATTGCACCTCGGTCGCCATTTACATTAAGTGCGCGAGCAAAGATACCAGCGGTCTCCTTCAACGGCTTGCCATCGACAGTTACCTGAAATGCGTAGTAGAGACCCTTCTTGTCGCCCTTGGCAACAGCTCGCCAAAGACCATCTTTGGCAGACTTCATAGCCAACTCCTCGACCATAGTGTCGCCATCGTAAAGACGAACAACGGCACGCTCGGCAGTGGGAGCCCACACCTCGAATGTAGTCTTCTCGGCTGTGTAATCCATCTCCAAGATAGGTTTCTCAGGTACAGGGAATGCCTCCTTAGTCTGCTGACCACAGCAAACCATAGTGGCTACGGCCGACATCAGCACCGTGCCACGAAGAAAAAATTTGTAGATATTCATAGTATAAAAAATTTGTAGTCCGAAACTTATAACGCTCCAAACTACAAATTTAATAAGTATTTCCGTATTTGGCAATGTATTTTTCGATTATTGCCCGTTTATTTTCCTCAAAATCTACTCATTCGCTACTTGCCGTAGGCCGCTGCAAGATAGCGCTTGTATAATTTATTATATATATGATGGCGTTGCTCATCGGGGGTGTACTCTCCATCAAAGCCAGACGACATAGCCTCCTGAGCCTCCTCCACCGTAGCATAGACACCAGCCGCTACGGCCGCATTCATTGCCGAGCCGAGGGCACAAGCCTGCGTACTACGAACGACCTTTATGGGTACGCCTATAACATCGGTCATAGTCTGCATAACAAAACGCGACTTTTTCGAGATTCCACCAACGGCAAGTATCGTATCGATATTTAGTCCCTCCTCCGAAAGACGCTCATTGATGGCGCGCGAGCCAAATGCCGTGGCATCGACCAATGCTTTGAATATCTCGGGTGCAGAGGTGGCAAGTGTAAGGTTTTGCAACGCGCCTGTTGCCAAGGGGTCATCATCGGGCGAACGGCGACCATTAAACCAATCCACAGCAATCATATCCTCCTCCGTGAGGGGTAACTGCTCGGCTTGGCGGGTAAGCTCTGCGAGAATCTTATCCTCCAAGTCGGGCGCATTGGCAACAAATTTCAGACTCCAACCAAGCAGGCGCTTATACCAGGCATATATATCGCCAAAGGCTGCCTGTCCTGCCTCGAAGCCAATTCTGCCGGGCAGAACTGAGCCATCGACCTGACCACAAATACCACGCACGGTACGCTCGCCGATTACATCATAAGAAGCTGTTGTAATATCGCAGGTAGAGGTACCCATCACCTTGACTAACACGCCATCACGCACACCAGCACCCACAGCTCCGATATGGCAATCAATAGCTCCTACGCCTACCGCTATACCCTCTCGCAGACCCAGACGCTCGGCCCACTCTTTGCAGAGTTTTCCCGCTGCGACATCGCTGGTATATGTATCCACAAAGAGATGTCCATCGAAGATATCGAGCAACGGGTCTACCTCCTGCCAGAAAGCCTTCTCGGGCATACCGCCCCACTCTGCGTGCCACATAGCCTTGTGTCCTGCGGCGCAGCGACTACGAAGAATCTTTTCGGGAGTTGTATCACCCGAGAGCAAGGCGCTAATCCAATCGCAATGCTCCATCCACGAATAGGCCTCCTTGCGCAACTCGGGAGCAACACGCAACGAGTGCAACATCTTTGCCCACACCCACTCGCACGAGTGGTTACCGCCACCGTACTTCGTGTAGTCGGTATGCCAGCGCTTAGCCACCTCGTTTATCTTATCCGACTCGGCGATAGCCGTATGGTCTTTCCACAAGATAAACATCGCATCGGGATTCTCAGCATACTGCGGCAACAAAGCCAACGGCACTCCCTCACAGTTGGTCAGCACGGGCGTAGAGGCTGTACAATCAAACGAGAGTCCAACTACCCCACCAGCCACGACCGCATCGCACTGCTGTAAAGCACCTCTTACAGCCTCGGTTAGCGACTCCATATAATCCAACGGATGCTGACGATATTGATTTAACTTAGGGTTACAATACAACCCCTTACTCCAACGCGGATAGAGAGCAACCTGCGAAGCAATCTCCTCGCCATTGTCCGTAGCCACAACGAGGGCACGAACCGAGTCGGTTCCAAAATCAATACCTATAACATATTTTCTCTGCTCCATAGCCTCTGTTTTTAATTTTTATATGGTAAAGTTATGATATTTTTCAAAAAAACACAACCTGCCGCACGCGAAGATTGTATGCAATTTGAGAATTAGTTTTTTTTGTGTACTTTTGTGGCGTAAAAATTAACCCTATGCAGATTACAAAGGCCGAATTCAAGTGTAGTTCCGAGAAGATTTCGCAGGTTCCCAAAGACGACTTGCGCGACATTGCATTCATTGGCCGCAGTAATGTGGGCAAATCTTCACTCATAAATATGCTCACGGGCCGCAAGGGCTTGGCCAAGGTGTCAGCAACACCGGGTAAAACTCGATTGATAAACCATTTTTGCATAAACAACAACTGGTATCTTGTCGACCTGCCGGGTTATGGCTATGCTCGCGTGTCGAAGAATATGCGTGGCGAGTTCTCGAAGATTATCCTTGACTATGTTCTCAAATGCGAGAAGATGCACTTCTTGTTCGTATTGGTGGATTCACGCTTGGAGCCGCAGAACATAGACCTTAAATTCATAGAGATGCTTGGTCAGAATGGTGTACCCTTTGGAATAATCTTCACCAAGACCGACAAACTGTCGGCCACACAGCGCAAAAAGAGTGTCGAGCGTTACTGCAAAACGCTGAGCGAGCAGTGGGAGGAGTTGCCTCCGATGTTCTGTTCTTCGAGCGAAAAGGGCACGGGAAGAGAGGAAATACTCGACTTTATAGAGAAATGTTTATAACTATTTGAAAAGAAACTCCGCAAAAGTGACTTTTTAGACGAGGATTGTATATATTTGCACTAACAAAAAAAACATTATAACAAAATGGCTATTCATAAGATTAAATTTTTCGCAGGTCGCAACTCGCGTTACCTCGCAGAGAAAATTGTTGCCAGCTATGGCTCTACACTTGGTGATGTAGAAGTTCTCCAATTTAGCGACGGTGAGTTCCAGCCCTACTACAACGAGTCAATTCGTGGCTGCACCGTATTTATCATTCAGTCGACATTCCCCTCGTCTGACAACTTGATGGAGCTCTTGATGATGATTGACGCAGCACGCCGTGCATCTGCATACCGTGTTATCGCAGTTATGCCCTACTTCGGCTGGGCTCGTCAGGACCGCAAGGACCGTCCCCGTGTACCCATCGGTGCAAAGTTGGTTGCCAATTTGTTGGTTGCAGCAGGTGCAGACCGTATCATGACTATGGACTTGCACGCTGACCAGATTCAGGGCTTCTTCGATATCCCCGTTGATGCACTCTACGCAAGCGGTGTATTCGTTCCCTACATCAAGAACCTCAATATGGAGGACCTCTCAATCGCTTCTCCCGATATGGGTGGTGCAAAGCGTGCTCACGCCTATGCTAAGCACTTGCAGGCTCCCATCATCATCTCTCACAAGGAGCGTGCTAAGGCAAATGTTGTTGGTAGTATGACTGCTATCGGCGATGTAGAGGGCCGCAACATCATCATCGTTGACGATATGATTGACACAGCTGGTACAATTTGTATGGCTGCCGATATGCTTATGGAGAAGGGTGCTAAGAGCGTTCGCGCCGTTATCACTCACCCCGTATTGTCGGGTGCTGCTTACGAGCGTATCAACGCAAGTAAGTTGCAGGAGGTTATCGTAACAGATACTATTCCTTTGAATCAGGAGAAGGATTTGAGCAAGTTCACAGTTCTTTCAGTTGCTGACATCTTCGCCGAGGTTATCGAGCATGTTCACAACTACAAGGAGATTAGCTCACTCTTCTACAAATAGTAGATAGACATACATTACGAAGAAAGGTTGCCGATTTATTCGACAACCTTTTTTGTGTTCTGTTTTATTCTCTCCAACCCACTACGCTTTAAGGGTGTAGTACCAAATCTCTGGATAAAAGATTCCTCGTTCATTGACTGCCAATCCTCGGCTGAAATATCACGCGGGTCAAAGAGAGGGTTAAAGGCTCTATTTCTATGCAGTGATGCCCGGCGATTATATGGGCAAGTGTTTTGACACTCGTCACACCCAAATATCCAGCCGTGCAGGTTCATTTCGGCAGAGGCCTCACTCTCAATAGTACGACACGAAATACATTTGGCTGTATCAATAGTCATCGGCGCAACTATCGCTCCCATAGGGCACGCCTCTACGCAACGCCTGCACTCACCGCAGCCAACACCCTGATATGGTGTATCGTAACAATCCACCGCTTGATTTAACACCAACTCACCCAACAGCACATAGGAACCAAATTCGGGGGTTACCAGCAACGACTGTCTACCAATCCAACCCAAGCCAGCCTCGACTGCGTACTGCTTCTCCAACAGCGGAGCAGAGTCGACAAAGGCTCGCCCTTGAAGTTCGGGGTATTGCTTCTGCAACTCTTTGAGCAGCGTGAGCAGCATCTTTTTTATGGTCTTATGGTAGTCGCGATTACAGGCATACGAAGCTATCTTACACTCATCAGAATCGGCATATCCGCCACTTATCTCGGACTTATAACTAACAGCGCAAACCACAACGCTCTGCACCCCTTCCACCATCTGTCGTACATCGAAACGGCGGTCGAGATGGTTACGCATATACCCCAGCGAGGAGTCGTATCCACGCTCTAACCACGACATATAGGCACGCTCGTTCTGCTCGAAGTATTTACACTGCGCCACACCACATAAGTCGAAGCCTAACTGCAATGCAGAGGTTTTTATATATGCAGAATTAACCATTTCAACATTTTATTTACCGATTTAGACACAAAAATACCGATTTTCAATATTTTTTTGCTATCTTCGTAACAAAATTACAAAAAATATCTTTTTATGATCAAATTAAAGACCATCTATGAGCTTCTTCACACAAGCGTAGAGAAGTTTTCTAACAATATCGCCTTCTCGATGTTTGGCGGTGAAGATGTTACCTATCGTGAGGTAAAAGAGCGTGTAGATCAGGTTCAGGAGCTATTGCTTGGTGCTGGCCTAAAAGTTGGCGACAAGGTTGCGTTGCTTAGTAGCAGTATGCCCAACTGGGGTGTATGTTATTTTGCGGTGACCACTGCCGGCATGGTTGTAGTACCCCTGATGCCCGATTTCACAGGCGAGGAGTTGGATTCACTCATCGAACACTCTGAGGCTAAGGCTTTGCTGGTATCTGACAAACTCTTCACAAAGCTCTCTAAGGATACAGTATCTAAACTCAATGTTGTTATCCGCACCAAGAATCTGAGCGTAATATCTCAGACAGTAAAGGAGCAGGGCTCAAAGGCTATCCCTCAGCCCGAGGATTTGGCAGCTATCATCTACACTTCGGGTACAACATCTAAGCCTAAGGGTGTAATGCTCACGCACTATAACTTGGCATCAAATGCCTGCCTGTGCAACATCTTGTTCCCTATCTACGAGACCGATGTAACACTCTCTGTTTTGCCTATGTCGCACACCTATGAGTGCACTCTGGGACTCCTGCTCATATTCAGCGGAGGTGGTAAAATGACTTATTTGGAGAAGCCGCCTACCCCATCGGTTCTTTTGCCTGCGTTGCGTAAGGTGCGCCCCACCATTTTCCTTATCGTGCCACTTATCATCGAGAAGGTATTTAACAGCCAGGTGAAGTCTAAGTTTACAGCCAACAAGTTTATCTCTACACTCTATGGCATAAGCTTCTTCCGCCGTCTGTTGCACCGCGTGGCATCTAAGAAGTTGATGACAGCATTTGGTGGTCGCATTCGTTTCTTGGGTATTGGTGGTGCTAAGTTGCACATCGACACCGAGACCTTCCTGCACGAGGGAGGCTTCCCCTACGCCATTGGCTACGGCTTGACCGAGACAGCTCCTATGGCAGCAGGTCAGATTCCCGGCAAGTGCCGCATTGGTGCTACGGGTCCTGCTATGTGTGGCGTAGATATTCGTTTGGATAACATCAACCCCGAGACAGGTCTTGGTGAGGTTGTAATCAAGAGCCCCTCTGTGATGCAGGGCTACTACAAGAACCCCGAGGCTACGGCAGAGGTGTTTACCGAGGATGGCTGGTTCCGCTCAGGTGACTTGGGCGAGTTCGACAAGGACGGATACCTATATATTAAAGGCCGCTTGAAGAATATGATTCTCGGCCCCAGCGGTGAGAACATCTACCCCGAGGATATTGAGTCTGTGCTCAATTCGCACGCCTTTGTATCGGAGTCGGTGGTAACACAGCAGGATGGTCGCCTAATTGCACTTGTTCACTTTGACTCGGAGGCTATCGAGAAGCTCAAAGATGAGTTTATGACCAAGTTGGAGATTACGCGCGATGAGTGGAATCAGAAGAAGGACGAGTGGAACAAGCGTATGGAAGAGGTTAAGCAGGAGGTTATCAAGTATGTAAACTCTAAGGTTAATCGCTTCTCGCGCATCACCGAAGTTGTTGAGAATGAGCAGGAGTTCGAGAAGACTCCCTCGAAGAAGATTCGCCGTTTCCTCTACACCAACAACGGTGCAAACAACCCTCAGCAGAAGAAATAACACACCCCGCAAGGGATAAATACAAAGAAAGAGGCTGACTAACCCGAAGGTTAGCAGCCTCTTTTCTCTACTTTACCTGAGCAACCATCTCTGCGCCATTATCTACCAAATCGCAGTAGAAATCATAACGCTTCATAACTTCTTGTACATAGGCTACGGTAGTACCGCTACCTGTGAACTTTCCGTGGCGAACCAACTCACTCTCGTAAACTGCGGGGTCGGCCTTCATCTTCAAATAACGGGCTACGACCTCCCACGAATTGTGGTCCTCGCCGTTGCTCTTTGCCAAACGACGCGCATCGGAAATGTGTCCGATACCACCGTTATAGCAGGCAAGAATGATACTCATACGATCGTTCGCCGAGGTATTGGGCGAAAACTTCATTGTTTTATCAATCTCTTTAAGGAGTTTACCCGCCAATCTAATATTGGTCTCGGGATCTACAATATTCTCCTTTGCAACATTAAAGTGCTTACCAACAATAGGCATAATCTGCATCAAGCCTATGGCTCCTCGCTTTGATACAGCCTCCGAGCGAAATCTCGACTCGCTGTAAGCAATGGCACTCATCAGTCGCCAATCCTGCCCCTCCTCTTCACTGATGCGTTGCATCATCTCGTCGTACGACGAAATAATCCACTCCTGCATCTGGGATTCAATTTCTGCGCTCTCAGTCGCCATCTCGGCGATGATACGGGTCTTGCGAGGAAACATAGCATCCTGTGCCAAATCCTCATTCAAAAACATCTCAGACCCAAAATAAGTCGCTACAATAATAAGAACGATCGAAAAAATAATTGTCTTTTTTGACATAAATGTGTGTTTTGCGGGCAGTTCACACCGCACAATACAGCACGCTAATCATAGAATCCCCACGATATACCAAACTTGAACATACCCGGATTAAGCGGGTAGCCAGCAGTTGTAATATACTGTCCGTTGCCGAACAGACTATAATTCGCGTGCTGGTACTTCAAGAATATACGCATTCTCTTCCATTTTGCCGTTACGAATGCATCGAGATAGGGATAGTTGCCAATCTCGTATTCGCGTTGGTTGTAGAACGCTGCAAGAGCAGGATTGTACGAGGGCGCATAATACGATGTATTATAACGGCCATCGACACCTATCTGCATACGCAACACCTTCTTACTCTCTACCCAGAATTCGTAGTAGTACGATAGAAAGGCGCTACATAACGGAACGGGAATAACCTCTTGATTCGTGCTCCACTGTAACAATACCCTGTGGTCGAAATGAAATCCGCCGAGACGGAAATCTTTGCGGGCATACAAACTCGTCAGAGATATCGCTTCACTCGATTGCGCGACAATGCTTTGTGCATCGTAATAGATTTTGTTGCTAACCAAGCCCTGCCACGCCCCCATTTCGAGAGCTATACTTGGAATCTTTAACGATACTTCAAAACGAGTTTCATCCTCCTGCTTAAAGGAGTTGAACCAAACATAGTGGTTCGAGAATAGATTATTCTCCCAATATGAGGGCGAACTCTTTGTCTGAGAGAATCGTCCCGAGAGAGTAATCGGCTGACCTCGGAGTCTTGCTGTCAATGCAATGTGTGCATTTATTGCAAAATCTCCGCTCCTGTAACCCGATGGGTAGTACTTGACATCAGCACCCCAATCGGCAAATCTTTTAACCTTACCGCTGATGGCTCCGTAGGCATACCAGGCTGTCTCCTTAACACGGCCCTGCTTGCCCGACACATAATCGCCAAAGCCAAACTGCGAATAGGCGTACATATCTATACCCACTCCACCGCCAAGTCGTCCCACAGCACCATTACGGTCCCACGGCTGCGCCTCGACAAAGAAGCGGTTTGACACCATTCTCTCGCGTATAGAGTCACGCGATTCGGCAGGTGAAATGTACCAATTATCGTAATATACATCCTTAGTAGGCTTATACTCGCCATCTGCGCCCAACGAGCCACGCTCATTGGTAAACTCAGCGTATTTATCTTTGTAGAGTTTACTCCAAGTGTTGTACTCAAATATGTGGCCAATGTATATCGACGAGAGCTCAGCAAGCGAAAAATCATAATCGGTAACAGCCTGCAACGGTATAGCGATAGATTGCTTTACGAAGAAAGAGTTATTGCGATATGAGTTCTCAGCCTCGGCTGCCGCCAGCTTCATAGGCACGCCCGAGGGGTGCTCGTAAATGGTATCAGCCACAGCCCACAGACCCACAGCACCACCATTCTCACGCTGTGTGATGCGGTTGTTTATATATGCCGCGTGGACAGAGTAGCGCTTGCCTGTGTGCGAAAAGGCGGCCGAGAGGTTGTGATTCGTAGTACGCTGCCAATCGTAAAGGCCCTTTGTGCCACGAGACTTATAGCTAACATTGAATCCTGTTGTGGGGGATACATTGTGAGCCGTTGTAATCTCGAAGTGCTCCTCACGATAACGCTTCTGACCCGACTCCAAATACATAAAGTTCAGGTATGGTGTCTTAGAGTTATAGAAAGGCACATTATCCATACGATAGGTATAGGCATCGTACGACTGCGCAAAGGTAAAATCGGGACTCGTAGGGCGGTCGAAATAGTTGAACGGCAAGGTAGATTGACCCAAGCCACCGAGCGTCATATCACCTACACCTTTGAGGTAGTAAGGATAGTCTATTCGCCAATTAGTCAACAGAGTATCTATTGGCTGAATATCCACATTATTCATATCGCGGTCGATAGTCCACACGAAGTTAGGCAGTGCACGGATAGAGTCGTTGAAGTAGTAGGACTCCAAGGGTTTGCGTATGCGCTGAACCTTTGTAGAGTCTACATTCTCACCCTGCTCATCTCCCTCGGTGTCGAAGGGATTGGTGCTTCCCATACCCACATCCTGTCCATTGCGTTGTGAGCGCGATATGGAACGAGCATCAAGTTGTGCAAATGCAGTGACGGGTAGGAGCGAGCAAATCGCCACAGCCACCATAATCAATATCTGCATCTTGAACTTCATACTCTACAACTATCCGTATATCAAACTCTTACTTATTCTGATTTATTGCCCATCTCACTGCCGAGACTACGATATAAAGCAGTATTATCGCAGGTACAGCGAACTTTGTAAACAGGGCAATCAACGCCACACACACTGCGATGAATGAGTATCTAATCTCATTTCCGCTCCAACCAAAGCCCTTGAACTTCAAAGCAAACATTCTCACGGGGCTGATAAGCAGGTAGGCCATCACCACCGAGATAAGCAGGATAACCTCCTTAGGCAAAACAATATTCCCCATCGAGGCGAGCATCGCAAGCGACAAACAGAACAAGCCATTTGCGGGCGTAGGCAGGCCGCAGAACTCGGTATGCTGGGTGTCGTCGATATTGAATTTTGCCAGACGAAGTGCCGAGAAAGCAGCTATGATTAATGTGATATAACCACCTGCATTAACTATGTTTTCAGGCAGTTGCGACAGCTGAGTTGCATCGCCATACCAGCAATACATTGCAACCGCAGGCACCAAGCCAAAAGAGACCATATCGGCCAAAGAATCGAGCTGGACACCTATCGCCGAAGTGCTACGAAGTAGGCGTGCTGCAAAACCGTCAAAGAAGTCAAATATGGCCGAAGCCACCACAAGCCAAAATGCCAACACGAAATTGTGCTCTACAAGCAGTGCAATGGCTGCACTTGCACCACAAACCAAGTTGCCCAAAGTCAGCATATTGGGTATCGTAAAGAGTCTTATTTTCATCTTCTACAAATAAATTCCTCGTAATAATCGGCAAATTTACGAATAATTTTTTATCTTTGTGTAATTCTTAAAAATCTTTTTTATATAAAGTATGAATAATAACACCTTTTGTGTGATTATGGCTGGCGGAATAGGTACCCGCTTCTGGCCAATGAGTCGCAAAAATATGCCAAAACAGTTTCTCGACATCCTCGGGACAGGTAAATCGTTTATCCGCGCCACCTTCGAGCGCTTCCTGCCTCTGGTTCCTGTTGAGAACTTCATCGTTGTAACCAACAGCGCCTACAAGAATTTGGTGTTAGAGCACATTCCCGAATTAAGCGAAACGCAGATATTGTGCGAGCCTATACGACGCAACACAGCGCCGTGTATCGCCTATGCCGCATACTCACTCAAAAAGACAAATCCCAACGCTACGATGATTGTCACACCCGCCGACCATTTGATACTAAATGAGGTGGATTTTCACTCTATCATCAGGGAGTGTATGGAGTATGCCGAGAGTAACGATGCGTTGATGACCGTTGGTATTCGTCCAAGCCGTGCTGAGACAGGTTACGGCTATATTCAGAAGTCAAATAACGACCTCATTAGTCGCGTTAAGTGTTTCACGGAAAAGCCTCATTTAGAGCTTGCTCAGACTTTTGTTGAGTGCGGTGAGTTCTTCTGGAATTCGGGTATTTTCATCTGGACCGTGGACAACATCATCAAGGCTTTCGAGAGCCATCTGCCCGACCACCACGCTCTCTTCGCGAGCATCGAAAATGACCTCGGCACGGAGCGTGAGGAGAAGGCCATCGAGCAGGTATTTTCGGAGTGTAAATCCATATCTGTGGACTATGGTATTATGGAGAAGGCGGAGAATGTTTATGTCCGCTGTGGCGACTTCGGTTGGAGCGATGTTGGAACTTGGGGTTCGGTATATCAACTCTCGCGCAAGGACCGCTATGCCAATGCTAAGTCGCACGAGAGATGCTACACCTACAACACCCGCAGTTCGATAGTATCAGTGCCGCAGGATAAGATTGCCGTGGTGAATGGCTTGCGTGACTATATTGTAGTTGACACAGAGGATGTTTTGATGATTTGCCCGCGCAGCGAGGAGCAGAGCATCAAGATGTATATCGACGACATAAAATTCGACATAGGCGACGAGCACATCTAATTTTCGCCTAACGACACACCAAGAGTCCTGATATTGACAATAATATCGGGACTTTTTTGTTGCAATATTCTTAATTTATCCCGAAAAATTCTTACATTTGTAAGAATATATGCCCAGACGGGCAAAATCAATGAAATAAAACAATAAAAATTTATACTATGGAACAGCAAAAACAGAATGTATCTCTACCAGACAACGCATACCGCGAACTCAAAGCGGGCGAAGAGTACAAGCCCCTAATGCCGGCTAACACTACTCCGGCGGAGGTTACACCCTACTCGGTAACAATGGGTGTACTTATGGCAATTATCTTCTCGGCTGCCGCAGCCTTCCTCGGCTTGAAGGTGGGACAGGTGTTCGAGGCGGCTATCCCCATCGCAATCATCGCCGTGGGTATGGGCACAGCTCTGGGCAAGAAGAATATGCTCGGACAGAATATCATCATTCAGTCTATCGGTGCATCTTCGGGTGTTATCGTGGCGGGTGCAATCTTCACACTGCCTGCGCTTTATATCCTCGGACTTGATGCACAATTTTACCAGATTTTCCTCTCATCACTCTTGGGTGGTGTGCTGGGTATCGTGCTTTTGATTCCGTTTAGAAAGTACTTCGTAAAGGATATGCACGGCAAGTATCCCTTCCCCGAGGCTACGGCTACAACCGAGGTATTGGTATCGGGTGAGAAGGGCGGCAACCAGGCTAAGTTACTTGCAGTAGCAGGTTTGATTGGTGGTCTTTACGACTTCGCAGTGAGCACTTTCGGTGCGTGGACTGAGGTTGTTTCGACTCGCCTTACTGCCTTCGGTGCGATGTGTGCCGACAAGTTCAAGGTGGTATTTTCATTGAACACAGGCGCAGCGGTTTTGGGTCTTGGTTATATCATCGGCTTGAAGTATGCCGTAATCATCACAGCAGGTTCTTGCCTCGTGTGGTTCCTGATTGTGCCTTTGATTGGCTCTATCGCTCCCGAGGCGGCGGCACTTACTCCCGAGAGCATCTTTACAGACTATGGTCGCCCCATTGGTATTGGCGGTATTGCAATGGCTGGTCTTATCGGTATTATCCGTCAGGCGGGCATCATTCGTCAGGCTGTGGGCCTGGCCGTAAGCGAGCTCACATCGAAGAAGGGCGGCTCGGTGGTTGCCGTAGAGCGTACGCAGCGTGACCTGCCGATGAAGCTTATCCTCTCGGTGTTGATTGCAGCACTTATCTCTTGCTGGGTATTCTTCCACTTTGGTCTTCTGGGCAATGGTTTGCAGAGCGTTGTGGCGCTGCTCATCGTCTTTGTTATCGCTTTCTTGTTCACAACTGTGGCGGCAAATGCTATCGCTATTGTGGGTACAAACCCCGTATCGGGAATGACTTTGATGACACTTATCCTCTCATCTTTGGTGTTGGTGAGCGTTGGTTTGAATGGCGCTGAGGGTATGACTGCGGCGTTGATTATTGGTGGTGTGGTATGTACTGCACTCTCGATGGCTGGTGGCTTTATCACCGACCTTAAAATCGGCTACTGGCTCGGAACAACACCCAAGAAGCAGGAGGGTTGGAAGTTCCTCGGCACATTCGTATCGGCAGCTACCGTGGCTGGCGTGATGATTGTGTTGAACGACACATACGGCTTCACAGGCGACGATGCATTGGTTGCTCCGCAGGCTAACGCTATGGCGGCAGTTATCCAGCCTCTGATGACGGGAGGTACTACACCGTGGATTCTCTACTTTATGGGCGCAGTTTTGGCCTTGACTTTGACAGCTATTGGCGTTCCCGCATTGGCATTCTCTCTGGGTATGTTTATCCCTATGTATCTGAATGCTCCGCTGGTTGTGGGTGGTCTTATCGCGTGGTTTGTATCTTCTCGCTCGAAGGACGAGGCGCTCAACAAGGCTCGCTTCGACCGTGGTACTCTCATCGCATCGGGCTTTATCGCTGGTGGCGCACTGATGGGCGTTGTATCGGCAGTGTTGAAGTTCGTGGGCGTAGAGTGGTTTATGGCCGACTGGGCAGCATCAAAGAGCGCTGAGTGGTTAGGTCTTGTGATGTATATCGCTCTTATTATCTATATGGCTTGGCACACGATGAAGGCTAAGAAGGAGGAGTAACAATTTAACGACAACTAAATATTATGGAACTGAAAGATAGATTTTTGAAATATGTATCGTTTGACACACAGTCTGACGAGAACAGCACAACATTCCCCTCGACCGACAAGCAGCTGGTGTTGCTGAACTATCTGGCAGACGAGATGCGTGCGCTTGGTATGGAGGATGTTACGGTGGATAAGTATGGCTACGCTATGGGTACTATTCCCGCTACGAAGGGTTATGAGAATGCCCCTGTAATTGGCTTCATTGCCCATGTAGACACCTCGCCCGATATGAGTGGCAAGGATGTGCGTCCCCGCATTATCGAGGAGTATGACGGCTGCGATATACAGCTCAACGGTGCGCTGACGATGAAGGTTGCGGACTTCCCCGAGCTCAAAGAGTTTGTTGGCCACACCCTGATTCACACCGATGGCACTACCCTGCTGGGTGCTGACGACAAGGCTGGCTGCGCCGAGATTATGACCGCTGCCGAGTATCTTATCTCACACCCCGAGATTGCGCACGGCAAGATTCGCATCGGCTTCACTCCCGACGAGGAGGTAGGTCGTGGCGTGGATTACTTCGATGTAGCGGCCTTTGGTGCCGACTTCGCCTACACTATGGATGGCAGTGCCGAGGGCGAGTTGGAGTACGAGAACTTCAACGCTGCGGCTGCGACAATCGAGATTCAGGGTCGCAATGTACACCCAGGCTATGCCAAGAATAAGATGATTAACGCCATTCAGGTTGCGTGCGATTTGAATGCACTTATCCCCTCGGTTGAGCGTCCCGAGCACACTACGGGCTACGAGGGCTTCTACCACTGCGTAGGCTTCAACGGCACAGTGGAGAATGCCAAGATTTCATACATCATCCGTGACCACGACAGCGAGAAGTTCGAGCAGAAGAAGGTCTTTATGTGGTCGTGCGTGGATTTGTTGCAGAAGAAGTATGGCGAGGGCGTGTTGAAGCTCACGCTGAAAGACCAATACTTCAATATGCGCAAGATGGTGGAGCCACACCCGCAGGTGATTGACAAGGCGGTGGAGGCTATGCGTATGGCCGATGTGGAGCCTATCATTAAGCCTATTCGTGGCGGTACGGACGGTGCTCGTCTGTCGTTTATGGGTCTACCCTGCCCCAACATCTTTGCGGGCGGTATGAACTTCCACGGCAAGTTTGAGTACTGCTCGCTGAACACTATGCAGAAGGCTACGCAGGTGATTATCAACTTGGCTCAGTTGTGGGCTAAATAGTGACAGATATGACTGGATTTAAGGCCATTGACCCCGCGGCTATTACCGACAACTTCATTAAGTTAATAGGCTCGGACTGGATGCTAATCACGGCTGGTGACCACGCCGAGTGCAACACGATGACAGCCTCGTGGGGCGGTGTGGGTTATATGTGGAACAAGCCTGTGGCCATAGCTGTCATTCGTCCTCAGCGTCATACCTACGAGTTTACCGAGCGCGAGCAGATGCTTACCCTCTCCTTCCTGGGCGAGGAGCACCGCGAGGCGTTGAAGTATTGTGGCACACATTCGGGCAGAGACGAAGATAAGATTCACAACGCTGGCCTGAGCGTAGCATTCACCGACGAGGATGTACCCGCCATTGCGCAGGCGCGACTCATTGTGGAGTGTCGAAAGTTATACTGCGATATGATGAGAGCCGAGGCATTTCTCGATAGGAGCATCATCGACAAGTGGTATGCCGCGCAGGACTTCCACAAGGTTTATATACTGGAAATTACAAACGCTTATATTAAGGAGTAGATGAACAACTTTGGATATATAAAGGTTGCGGCGGCATCGCCCTCGTTGCGTGTTGCCGATTGCGACTACAACGCAGAGCGCATCATAGCACAGATGCAGCAGGCCGCAGAGAGGGGTGTCAAAATCGTAGCCTTTCCCGAGCTTAGCCTCACGGGTGCAACTTGCGACGACCTGTTTCTGCAACGCACACTGCTATCGGCTGCCGAGCAGGCACTGATGCAGGTTGTGGAGGCGAGTGCCGAGTTCCCGCTGATGGCTATCGTGGGAGTACCTCTTGTGTCGAACGACAAGATATATGACTGTGCTGCCGTAATCTCGCAGGGTATGCTCATTGGCGTTGTGCCCAAGACCTACATCTCAACCCCGCAGAAGAGATACTTCGTATCGGGAGCCTGCAACCACGCCGAGGAGATTGAGGTGGCAGGTTTCACGGCTCCATTTGGCTGCGACCTTACATTTGCTATGGATGGCGTGCAGTTTGGTGTGGAGATTTGCGAAGATGCCTGTGCCCCCGTGCCCGCGTCGGTAAATCAGGCGTTGCAGGGTGCTAAGATTATCTTCAACCTGTGGGCGACACCCGAGCTTGCGGGTGGATACTCAGCCTTGGAGCGAATGACAACATCGCTCTCGGAGCGCATCTGCGCGGGGTATGTGTGTGCTACGGCAGGATATGGTGAGTCTACTACGGATATGACCTTCGCATCGCAGAACATCATTGCAGAGTGTGGCCATACATTAGCTATTGCGGAGCGTTTCTCGCTGGAAGAGAGCCTCACGGTGGCCGATGTAGATGTGGAGCTCATAGAGAGTCGTCGTCGAGCTTTGGCTACATTTACAACCAATGGCGAACTACCCTACCTGCGTCGTTTCGATGTCTTCTCACCCGAGGGGTTGGAGCAGGCTGAGGAGTGTGACGCCACAGACCGCAACATAGAGCCTATGCCCTTCATTCCGCAGGATATAGCTGCGCGTGAGGAGCGTTGCCGAGAGATATTCGAGATACAGACTCTCGGTCTTGCTAAGCGTCTGGCACACACCCACTGCAAGAGTGCCGTGATAGGCATCTCGGGTGGCTTGGACTCTACGCTGGCACTGCTCGTCGCGGTGAATACCTTCGACCGCTTAGGCTTGGAGCGCAAGGGCGTGGTAGGTGTTACGATGCCTGGATTTGGTACTACCGACCGCACATACAACAACGCTGTGACACTCATCAAGGAGCTTGGCATAACCTTCCGCGAGATACCCATCGCGGCGGCCTGCAAGCAGCACTTCGCAGATATAGGCCTTGCCGAGGGAGACCGCTCGGTGACATACGAGAATGCGCAGGCGCGTGAGCGTACGCAGATACTTATGGATGTGGCCAATATGACGGGTGGTATGGTTATTGGTACGGGCGATTTGAGCGAGCTGGCGTTGGGCTGGGCTACATACAACGGCGACCAGATGTCGATGTATGGAGTGAATAGCTCTGTGCCTAAGACACTTATAAGACATATGGTAGAGTGGCGTGCAGGGCAGGAGGCTAACGCCAAGGTTAGCGCAGCGCTTCGTGATGTTGTGGCTACGCCTGTGAGTCCCGAGCTTCTGCCTGCCGACGAGAGAGGCGAGATAGCGCAGAAGACCGAGGATTTGGTGGGCCCCTACGAGCTGCACGACTTCTTCATCTACCACTTCCTGCACAACGGTTTCTCGCCTGCGAAGATACTATTTATGGCCGAGAGAGCGTTCTATAATGTGTACGACCGCACGACGATAATCAAGTGGCTGAGAACATTCCTGCGTAGATTCTTTATGCAGCAGTTCAAGCGCTCGGCAATGCCCGACGGCCCGAAGGTGGGTAGCGTATCGCTCTCACCGCGTGGTGGATGGCTTATGCCCTCGGATGCCGTGGCGGCGATGTGGTTAAAGCAGTGTGATGACTTAGAATAGACAGCGATGAGAAAGCTTTTCATTATTACCCTTTTTGCGATATTGGCCTCGCAGGTGCAGGCGCAGTCGTTAGATGCTCTGTTGCAGGGCTTGATGAGTATGATGGGTGGCACAACGGAGAATACACAGAGTGCTGCCGAGGAGGCTAAGATAACCCACCCCGAGGTGTATGAGCTCATTGGTCGCTGGGCCTTTGACGGCCTTGTGATGGACTACACGGGCGACAGCACAGTAGCTTCGGTGGCTGTGGCTACGCTCGAAGGACAACTGTCCCTTTTGGCTACGAAGTTTGACCTTGTCGTAGGACGCGACTATGCGGAGATTAGCGAGGATGGTATGGTGACATTTGCCTGTGGCGAGTCGCGCGTCAGGGCGCACTGCACAAGCTACGACAGCTACGATGGCGAGGTTACACTGATGTTTTACCTTGCAGAGGGTAAGATGGTGAGTATCACGGGTGTAGTTGTGGAGCAAGGTGGTAAGACACGAGTACTATTCAGCGCAAATAAGGTGATGGACCTGCTGGCCAAGAACTACTCTAAGTTCAACGAGAACACCACACTGCAAATGGCCAAGACGGTAATCGACAGCTACCCCGGTATCCGCGTGGGAGCAGCGATGAAGAGAGTGGAAAGATAAAAGAGGAAAGAGCAAAGAGCAAAGAGGAAAGAGAAAGGTGCTATTAGCACCTTTTTTGTTATAGGAGGGATAGGTGTTATAAGTGTTATAAGTGTTATAAGTATTATAAGTGGACTTTTTATAACTCCTATAATTCCTATAACACCTATAACACCTATAACTCCTATAAAAACTCTTTGCTCTCTGCTCTCTGCTCTTTCATCTACAAAAAATAGGCGCTACAAGAAACCCTCATAGCACCCATTTCATTACTACGCAGTCTATTCCCGCGCGTCAGCCTAATTTTGAATTTTAACCCACCACAAGGGTGGCTTTTCCTCCTCGCGGCTCGGCATAGTGTGTAAACACCCTCTGCTCTCGCTCCGCAGCGTCGGTTGAATTTTACTGAATATACACCTCCAAGAGTTTGGCGTCGCCCTTCAACGAAACAACATCTGCCTCGGCGGGAATCATAACCAACTCGTAGGGTGTGATATGCTCCGTTACGCCTCCTACGGTTACATCGGCCTCACCTGCGGTGCAGATGTAGAGCACGAAAGAGTCCAGCGTAGCGTAGTCAAACTCCTTCTCGCCCTGCAAGGCGATGATATTTGTCGTGAAGTAGGGGCAGTCAACCATCTTAACCGACTGGTTGGTCTTCTCCTCGTAGCGGATGTGGCACTCGTCGGCCTCGCTGGCAAAGTCGATAGCATCTACGGCCAAGGCTGTGTGCAACTCGCGGGGGTTACCCTTGTCGTCCAGGCGGTTCCAGTCGTAGATACGGTATGTCACATCCGAGGTCTGCTGAATCTCCAACACCTCGATGCCCTTACCCAGCGCGTGAACAGTACCTGCGGGGATGAAGAACACATCGCCCACCTTAACCTCTACACGGTTCAAAATCTCGGGCAGACGGTCCTCGTTCACAGCCGAGAGATACTCCTCGCGTGTGATAGAGGTATCCTTGAAGCCTACATACAGGGCAGCACCAGGCTCACAACCCGACACATACCACATCTCGGTCTTGCCGTATGAGTTATGACGCTCGGCAGCAAGCGCATCGTCGGGGTGCACCTGCACAGAGAGCACATCGTGGCAGTCGAGGCTCTTGATAAGCAGCGGGAATGTCAAGCCAAAACGCTCGTAGTTCTTCTCACCAATGAGGCTACCCATATATACCTCGATAATCTCCTCGATGGTGTTCTTCTTCAACATACCGTTGGCCACAACAGACTCGTCGCCCGCCACAGCCGACAGCTCCCAACTCTCACCATAGCACTTCGCAGGGTCAAACTTAGCACCCTTACCAGCCTTCACCGTAGCCAACAACTCGTGACCACCCCACAGACGCTCCTTCAAGCGAGGGATAAATTTAATAGGATATAACATAGTTTTTTGTGTTTATATTTTATTGTTGATTTTTCCTGTAATTGGGATAGGTGTTATAGGTGTTATAAGTATTATAGGTATTATAGGTGTTATAGTCAATTTTTTATAATTCCTATAATTCTTATACTTCCTATCTCTCCTATCTTTCCTCTTTAATCCCGCTTTGCGGTCTTTTCCTCCTTCGCACCTCGGCAAAGTGTGCAAGCACCCTCTGCCCTCGGTTTGGCGTCGGTTGCTCTTTGCTCTTTGCTCTTTTATCTTTCCTCTTCAAACATTCCCTCCACGGCCTCAATCACCTCCTCTTCGGTGGCGTTAAGGGCAAATACCTTCGAGGGCTTGAGCTCATACACCTCGTGCGAAGACTTGAAGGCCTGCTCGCCAGCACCCGTAATGTTGAGCATAACGGTAGCATCGGCTGCAATCTTACCATCCTGCACAGCCTTGATGAGCGATGCCGTAGCCACTGCCGCTGCGGGGTGAATATCCACGCCCTCCAACTCCTCGAAGAGCTTGGCAGCACGACGAGCCTGAGCATTTGTAGCAACCAGCACCTCGCCCTCGGTAGCCTTCAACGCATCATACAGACCACCCTTTATACCATAGGGGGGCTTGCGGTTCGAGAGCACCTTGGCATCGATAATACCAGCATCACGACGAGCCTTGTCCACCGCATAGGGCAGCATCTCGCGCGAGTCGGCACGCCACGCATCGAACATAGGCACGAAGGGGGCATTCTGCGACACCATAAGCTTCATCGTGTTGTTGCCATAGCCTCCATCCTCTATCAGTCGCATATTGGCCTCCCACGCTGCGATAGCACCTGTTCCGCTACCTACGGCCTGGAAGTAGTAGTCGGGAATACGACCAATGGTTGTCACGGCCGAGAGCACCGTCGTAGCCATACCATCACGACGCGCAATGTTCTTCGCACCACCCTCAGCATAGAACTTAGGCGACTTTAAGGCCATATCGCTCAGACGAATAGCATCGAAGTAGTCACCACCCTTCTCGCAGGCGATGAGCTTCACGCAGGGGTTTATGGGCTTCTCAAACCATAGTGCCGAGAGATTATCCGCAGGCACCGACAACAGCAACGGGATATTATTCTCCGAGCACACCTTGGCAAAGGCACGCGCAGTGTTACCTGCCGACGCTACCACCAGCACACGACCCTCGTCCTCGGCCATACGACCACACACGCTGTACGCCTCGGTCTCCTTGAACGAGCAGGTAGACATCTTGGCACCGTGCTTGGGCGAGTAGCCATTCAGGGTGATGTAGAGATTCTTCAAACCCAAATGCGCAGCCAAAGCCTCACTACGATAGGTCACGGGCGCAGCCGAGCCTTTGAGCATACGGCGCACGGGCAACCAGTCGCAGAAGGTGTAGAGACCATAGTCGTCGCCTTTGAGTTCGAGCTTCTTCTTCTCGTAGTTTGCGCGCACGAGCGAGGGCTCACCGCACTCCTTGTCTTCGAGTACCCAGCCTGTATCGTTAAACTCGCGCTCTGTGGCCACACAACTTAGGGTGTAGACCGTAGCCTTAAAATTATCCATTATCTCGTGTTTTATTATTTTTCCGCAAGCAAATTTAATAATTTTACATCAAAGTTAAGGATATTTTTGTACATTTGTATTAGACAAAATAGTTTTAACCTAAATATTTTTTACTATGAAAAGAATTTTACTCTCATTGGCTCTGTGCTTTATCGCCACAGGCGTGATGGCTCAGGACAAGAAGACCGATTGGGCACAGTTCTACCGCTACGAGAAGGCTAACACCGAGGTAACCACTCAGCCCGACGCTGTGTTTATGGGCAACTCTATCACCGACGGCTGGGCTCGTCAGGACCCCGAGTTCTTCAAGAAGAATAACTTCGTAGGCCGTGGTATCAGCGGTCAGACATCATCGGAGATGCTCGTACGCTTCCGTCGTGATGTTATCGACCTTAACCCCAAGTGCGTTGTAATCCTCTCTGGTACAAACGATATCGCTCGCAACAACGGCTTCATCGCGCCCGAGAATACGCTGGGTAACATCATCTCTATGTGCGAGCTTGCAAAGGCTAATGGCATCAAGGTTATCCTCTGCTCTATCACTCCCACATCTGTATTCCGCTGGCGTAAGGAGATTGAGCCTGCACAGCTCATCCGCGACCTCAATAAGATGTTGGAGGCATATGCTAAGGAGGCTGGCCACTACTTCTTGAACTACTACCCCGCCCTCACAGACGATAAGGGTGGTCTTCCCGAGAAGTGGAGCAAGGATACTTGCCACCCCAACTTGGAGTGCTACCGTACAGTTATGGAGCCTATGGTTTGCGAGGCAGTGAACAAGGTGTTGAAGACTCCCAAGAAGAAGCTCCACACAGCTATGCCCGTAGAGTAAGCGAGAAAAAAGATGAAAGATAAAAGATAAAAGATGAAAGATAAAAGATGAAAGAGCAAAGATAGGCTGACGCGCGGGAATAGACTGCGCAATAGTAAAATGGGTGCTGCGGGTTGCCGTAGCACCTTTTTTTGTAGATTAAAGAGCAAAGAGCATAGAGGAAAGTGATTTTATTGGTGGTATAAGTATTATAAGTGTTATAAGTGGTCTTTTTATAACTCCTATAACTCCTATAAAAAAAAGTGCCACAAGAATATCCTCGCAGCACCTTTTATCTTTAATCTTTCATCTTTGCTCTTTTATCTTTAATCTCGCCACTACCATCTCCTTCTTCTCTGACGGCGTTTTTTCATCTTGCGCATAACGCCCACAACCATCAACACACCCACAGCAGCAAAGATTACAACCACCATCCAGTTATTGAGGTTGTCGCCCTTAACTCTCGACCACATAGCCAACATCGCCTCCGTGCGGGGACCACTGTCGTGCATCATAGCACAACGCTCGATAACCTTGCGGTCGGGATACATCACAGGGTTGATGACAACGCTATCTGCACCCTCGCCAAAAAAGTAGGTAAGGTCGGATACGCTCTCCTCGCCCGCCTCCACAGCCGACTCGGACATATACTCCATAACATCCTGCGTGCCGATAACACTCACATAACCAATCTCATCCATATTACGAATGGCATTCTCGAGCATACACATAAAGTTGATGAAGTACGATGCAGCCTTGGTGATCTTGGCATACTTGGGGATAACCCAGCCGACAAACCACACGATACTACCCTCCTCAGGCACCACATAATCCAGCTCCACATCCACAGCCGCAGCCTCCTCAATAGCCCACGCAGCATCGCCACTCCACGAGAGGTTGAGCCACGCCTTCTCCTTGGTCATAATCTCCTTGCCAAAGTCGGCCTCCCAGCCTGCAACATAGGGCTTAGCCTGCTTTAAGAGAGCCTCCACAACGGCGATAGACTCGTCCGAAGCATCGTGCATCAGCTCGTCCATCTCGACCTCTCCCGAGGCTATACGCTCCTGATTGGCGTAGATAAGCAACGGGCTATACACATCACGGAAGGCATCTTTTATGAGCAGTTTCTTGTCGAACTTCTCGTTCCACAACGAGCTCCAAGTGCTTGCCTCGTCGCGTGTTACATACTTTGTGTTGTAGAGAAAACCTGTCGTACCCCACATATAACCCACAGCGTAGTCGTTGGCATTCTTGCCCCCGCCGTCAATCTTATCGAAGACATCGTGGATAAAGGGCGATACATTACCCAAGTAGTTGGGCGTAGTGCCAAAGTCCTTGTTGATAGGCAGCAGCAGGTCGTTTTTGAGCATACGCTCGATGATATACTCCGAAGGACACGCCACATCGAAATCCTCCTTGCCACGCTCAATCTTGGCGAGCATAATCTCGTTGATATCAAATAGTTGATACACAACCTCCACCTCTTCGCCTGTCTGCTCGTAGTACCACTCCTCGAACTCCGAGAGCAGCGACTCGTCGATATAGTCGGCCCAGTTATAGACTTTGAGAATCTTCTTGCGGGCATCATCTCCCGAGCAACCCACACCCACGAGGGCAGCCACCGCAAAGAGTATGTATAATAGTCGTTTCATTATGCTTTTTTCTTATTATTAGCGCGTTGTGAGCGCACATTGATTACAATCAACAACACCAGCACCGTAACGAAGATGATGGTCGAGAGCGGACGCAACTCGGGCGTAAGACCACCCTTGCGAGCATCGGCGTAGATGTATGTCGAGAGAGTCTCCAAACCCTCCGTACCGATGGTGAAGATGGTCACAGCAAAGTCATCAATCGAGAGCGTGAAGGCAAGGATAAAACCGCTAATCATACCCGGCTTAATCTCAGGGATGATAACCTTGCGCAGTGCCTGCGAGGGCGTAGCGCCCAAGTCCAAAGCCGCCTCGTAGATGTTGGGATTCATCTGTTGCAGACGCGGCAACACACACAACACCACATAGGGCGTACAGAAAGTGATATGCGCCAAGATAACGGTTGCGTAGCCCTGCGTGACGCCAAGGCTCACGAACAGAAGGAACAACGAGATACCCGTGATAATATCGGGATTGAGCATCGGGATATTATTCAACGAGTTGATTACCATCTTCTTGCGACCATACAGATTATGTATTCCCACAGCTGCAATACTACCCAACAGCGTAGATGCCGCCGCCGCCACGAGGGCGATGATAAGCGTATTTTCGATAGCACTAAGCAGCGAGTGATGCACGCCACCCGAGAAGAGCGAGGTGTATAGTTTTGTTGAGAAACCAGTCCAGTTACCCAACACCTTCGCCTCCGTGAAGGAGAACACGGCGATGATAAGAATCGGCGCATAGAGCATAGCCAGCAGCAGCCACAAGTAGGCCTGAGCAAAAAATCTTTTCATTAGATGATTCCTCCCTCGTTTGAAGCACGCTCCTCCTCGTCATCGCTGAACAGGTTGGTGGCAAATATAATCACCAACATAATGAGCGACAAGGCAGCGCCATAGTTCCACATTCCGTTATTGATATTCTCCTGAATGGTTGTACCAAACAGCTTAATATTGTTCATTGTCAGCAACTCCGCAATGGCAAAGGTTGATATCGTAGGCATAAAGACCATCATCACGCCACTCATCACACCCGGCATCGACAACGGCACCACAACCTTTCTGAACACGGTCATAGGGTTGGCACCCAGGTCCTGCGCCGCCTCGATATAGCTGTGGTCCATCTTCTGCATAACATTGTAGATGGGGTAAATCATAAATGGCAGGAAGTTATACACCATACCAAATATCAGCGCACCCTCACCCAACGGCAGACGCAAGAAGTCGAACAACGCCACGGTAGCCAAAGTACGCACCAAGATGTTAATCCACATAGGCAGGATAAAGAGCACCACCATCACCTTCGAGCGACACAGCTCCGAGTTACTCAGGATATAGGCTGCGGGGTATCCCAGCAAGATGCAGAGCACCGTAGTCACGATGGCCACGCCTATCGAGTAGACAAAGGTATTAGCCGCCTCGGGGCTGGAAATAAACTTAGCGAAGTTCGAGAGTGTGAAGTTACCATCAGCGTCCTGAAAAGCATACAGGAAGATAAGCGCTAACGGCACCACCACAAATATCACAAGGAAGACCAAGTAAGGAAGACTCCAATTACTTCTCTTCATAAAAAACCTTAACAACCACTTCATATCACGCTATCGGTTAAGTTGTTATACACGCTTGATACGCATATCGTCGGGCTGTATCTTCACTCCCACAATATCTCTATCGTCCCACACATCGTGCGTATCGACATAGATATTATCACCGCCCTCGGTGCGTACCGTCAGGTGGTAGTGGTCGCCCTTGTAGAGGATAAAGCGTACATCGCCCACAAGCATACCGTCCTCCTTGTTGTCCATAAGCTCAATCTTATCGAAGTCGACCTCGACCTCAATCTTCTCGCCACCCTCGACATTGGGCTGCTCGTTGCATACAAGCTCCATACCGAGAATGTTGATATGAGTAGCGTCTACCATCACGCCCTCGAAGGTGTTTGTGGTGCGCTCCTTCTGCATAACATGGATATCCGAAGGCTTTACAATCATACTCACCTCCTGCCCCACCTCAAAGGCGTTATAGTCCTGAATCATAATCTCGTAGCCATCGGGAGTAAGCACCGTCATCTCGTAGTGCACACCCTTAAAGATGCACGACTGCACAACGCCATCGAACATACCCGAGCCACTCTTTGCCATAATATAGACATCCTCGGGACGAATAACAACATCCACCGAAGCATTCTCGCCAAAGCCCGCATCCACGCACTCGAAATCACGATTCATAAAGCGCACCAGGCGGTCCTGCACCATCACGCCATTTAGGATGTTACTCTCGCCAATGAAGTCCGCAACGAAAGAGTTTGCAGGCTCGTTATAGATATCCGTAGGTGTGCCAATCTGCTGCACGCGTCCCTCGCTCATAACAACGATAGTGTCGCTCAGCGTGAGCGCCTCCTCCTGGTCGTGTGTGACATATACGAAGGTGATACCCAGCGTCTTGTGCATATCTTTAAGCTCCATCTGCATATCCTTACGCATCTTCAAGTCAAGCGCTGCCAACGGCTCGTCGAGCAAAAGCACCTGCGGACGGTTAATAATAGCACGCGCAATGGCTACACGCTGCTGCTGACCTCCCGAGAGAGAGTTCACATCGCGCCACTCGTAGTCGGTCATACCCACCATCTTCAACGCCTTCGTTACACGCGCCTCAATCTCATCGTCCTTCACCTTTTTGAGTTTCAGGCCAAAGGCGATATTATCGTAGACATTAAGGTGTGGGAAGAGTGCATATCGCTGGAAAACGGTATTCACGGGGCGCTCGTGCGGAGGAACCAAAGTGATATCCTCGCCCGCAATCTTTATCTCACCCTCGTCGGCGGTACCAAATCCTGCCAAGATACGCAACAGCGTAGTCTTACCACAACCCGAAGGACCGAGAATAGTTACAAACTCGCCCTTCCTGACGAACAAACTAACATCATCCAAAACCTTCTTTTCGCCAAAACTCTTTGAAATATGACTTAACTCGATGATGAAATTTGAATCTTTCATTTCTTAATCTAAATAAATCGGGATTAAATAAACCTGTTAACTATTTTGCCTTGCGGGCCAAAAACTTCACCGCACCTACCACATCGAACTTCCAAGTAAGTCCCACATTAATCATATGGCGTTTTGTATAGTTGTTCGACGCCCACGCTGCGTGAAGGCGTATACTTTTATTCTCTTTCAGAGGGAAGTACTCCACACCTGCGCCGTAGTAGATGTACTCCCTGTCGCGCGTGATATAGGCGGGCATAACATACTCATTCTCCTCATTAGCAAGCACTTTATCCTCCACCGAGAGATACTCACCAAGCAGGTCATACTCGGCATCATCCATAGCACCCTCCACGCCAAAACGGCCAAAAAGACGCAACGACTCGCCAATGTTGTAGGCAGGCTGCACGGTAAGAGTGAAATCCTTGCCAAAGTCCTTTTTTAAATCCGTAGCGCGAACGATATAGTCGAGCATAAGCTCAAAATCGCCAAAGTAGAACATATTACCCAACGCCAGCATCTTCACGAACCTACCCGGCTCATACTCCATCATATTCACCGACCAGATAGACTCATAGTTCTCCCACACGCCATACCACGCCAAGTTGTAGGCGTAGAGATTATCCTCCACGGGAGCAAAGGCAAAGGGAGAGTTCATAGCCTGAAAAGCCAGAGAAGTAGTCTCGGCATTGTTGGTCCACATAGCCGACACACCCCACTGCCAGCAGCTCAGGTTGTAGTTGAACATAGAGCCCATTTCATAGTAGCAGTCAAGCTCATAGGCGTTATACTCGAAGCTACCCACAGCCACAGCGTCCTTACCCGCAGTGAAGGTAAAGTTACCCACATCGTAGCTCAGCGTAAGCCAGTTTGTAGCATCAAAAATTGTAGAGTCGTCACCGATAGACGACGCAAGAGAGTGGTTAAGACTATACGAAAAGTGCTTGCCTATTTTACCGTCAATGTTCAACAGAAAACCATCACCGCCGAAACCACCCATCTTACTGGACGATTGATGCTGATAACCAAAGCGCGTATCGAGAGAAATCTCGGGCACCCAATCCACAACATTTTCAACAGTTACATCCTCCCCGGATGAAGACCCCGACAGCGTCGCACTACTATTCACTTCCTGCGCCCAGACTGTGGAGCCGGCCATAACAAATATGGTCCCCAAAAAGGTTAAGAGTCTCTTCATTAAGCAGTAAAAAGTTTAATTACATAAGAGTATAATTTAATATTGCACTTTAACTTGCGGTTTTAGTAAAAATATTTGCGGCTACAAGACTCGCTTAATCACGAACTTACAACCGCAAATTCGAGGACAAAAATAAAACAAAATATCGAATAAACAACCCCTTTTGGCAACTTTTTTTACTATTTTTTACATTCTGCGTCCACCACCTCCTGCGTTGGAGAATTTCTTGTTACCACGCAAAGAGTTTCGCTCGATAGGCTTGATATAATAAAAAATAAATATTACCTTTGCAAGAAGGCTTAGTGTGGTCATCTCGCATAGCAAACTTTTGAGCGATAATCACCAAGCCCACAACCCGAAACTTAACCAAAATAATCAAACTAACCGCAGGCGATGTATTACACCAAATAACATCTGCCAAAATTATAATTATGAGAGGATTAATCAAGCTTATTCCTATTGTAGCGTCGGTTATCGTCTTGCTGTGTGCCACAACCACTCGCCAGAATGTACGACCGATGTACACCACCGACATATCCGTCGCAGCCGATGGCAGAATCATTATCGCCAACAAGGGAACGCGCGACATCATCGCAATCTCGGCCGATGGCAGCCACGAGCAGCGCTGGGAGTTTACGGAGGCACCCACAGGGTTGGCCATCTCGGGCACTACACTCTTTGTCACCAGCAGCGAGAGCGAGGGATACATCTCAGCCATCAACCTTGCGGACAACAGCACGCTCTACAAAACAAAAACGGGAATGGGCGCCTGCTCACCCATCGTCAGCCCCGACGGCAGCAAGGTCTATGTGCTCAACCGCTACAAGGCAACCATCAGCGAGGTAGATGCCACAACGGGAAATCTCCTGCGCGAAGCCCCCGCCCTGCGTGAGCCTTGTGCCGCAGCAATCACTCCCGATGGAAAATATCTCTATGTAAATAACTTCCTTCCTGCACAGCGTGCCGATGTGGATTATGTAGCGGCAGATGTCACCATCATCGACTGCGCCACATTCCAGAAAGTCAAGGATGTAAAACTCAGCAACGGCAGTAACGCTTTAAGAGGTATAGCCTGCTCGGCAGACGGAAATTACATCTTCGTGTCACACAACTTAGGTCGCTTCCAAGTACCTACATCACAACTTCAACAAGGCTGGATGAACACCAACGCTGTCAGCGTGATAGATACTTCGACACAATCGCTCATAGGCTCTATGTCCATCGACGAGCCCGACCGTGGTGCTGGTGGTGTGTGGGACATCGCCTGCGACGCAGAACATCTTATTGTTTCGCAGTCGGGAACACACGAGATAAGCATCATAGAGTATGCCCCGATGATTGAGAAGTTGAAGTCTTACCCCGACCACTCGAAGATGGATTACGACCTCTACTTTATGCGTGGCATACGCACCCGCCTGCCTATTGTCGGCAACGGCCCGCGCAATATGACGCTCAAAGATGGCAAGTTGTACCTGCCCACATACTTCTCCGACACGCTTAACATCGTGAATATCAAGAGTCAGCAGGTGGAGCACATCGCCTACAACCCAAACCGTGTAGAGTCGCCCGCCGACATTGGCGAGAGAGCCTTCAACGATGCTGCACTATGCTTCCAAAATTGGCAGTCGTGCAACGGCTGTCACCCGGGAGATGGTCGCACAGACGGTATGAATTGGGATTTGATGAACGACGGCATCGGCAACCCCAAGAACTGCAAGAGTATGCTCCACAGCTTCGAGACTCCTATGTGTATGATTTCGGGTATCCGTGCCCACGCAGGCTTGGCCGTAAGAGCTGGATATAAATTCATTCAATTCTGTGATATTCCAGAAGATATAGCCGCTAATGTAGACGAATACATCAAGTCGCTAAAACCCCTGCAAAGCCCCTATTTGGTCAATGGAGAACTCTCCGAGAAGGCTATTCAGGGCCGCAAGGTCTATGAGAAATATGGCTGTGCAAATTGCCACTCAGGACCATATTACACAGATATGCAGATGCACCGCATAGGTGACGATATAGAGTTTGACGAGGGTTGGGATACACCAACTCTGCGTGAGGTGTGGCGCACGGCACCCTACCTGTTCGATGGCAGAGCCGCTACAATGGAGGAGGTCTTCACCGTACACAAACACGGAATTGATGGTAAAATATCGCGCAAAGATGCGGAGGCGTTGGCCGAGTATGTAAATTCTTTGTAACAGATGACAAACAAACACTATAAAATATATCGTTCCGAGGCCGAGGGCTTCGACAAGGCGCTCGAAGAGTTGTTGTCGGCAATTAGCCACGACTTCGAGCAACCTGCAAGGATAACACTCTTTGGCAGTCCTGCCGATAACGATGTATATATTAATGAGCGTAGCACGATAGAGAGCAGAGCTGCGGCCTACTTCAAGCACAAGCCTATGCTCGCCTACATTGCCCAAGCGCCACTATGCAGCACGCTGGCCGCAGAGGTCACAGCCATTGAAGATATAGATACGCAACAAGTTGTATATCACGAGGATTATATTCTAATCAACAACCGAGAGATAATATCTGGTGGTATATACTCCGACACTAAACGCCCCATCGAGGAGCAGGCCGAGGAGATTTTTGCACGCGTAGGCAAGATATTAAAAAACGAAGGCGTAGAGGTTTGCGACATCGTTCGCCAATGGAACTACATCGAGCGAATAACCCACATCGACGAGCGAGGACAACACTATCAACTCTTTAACGATGCCCGCAGCCACTTCTACAACAGTTGTAGCTGGGATAACGGCTACCCTGCCGCCACAGGCATAGGCACGCAGATGGGAGGCGTAGTGGTCACATTTGACGCCATAAAGGAGAGCAAGAGTCTCTCGACACCGATAGACAACCCGTTGCAGATTTCGGCACACGCCTACTCGCAACAGGTGCTGATTAACTCAACCGACAAGCACAAGACAACGCCCAAGTTCGAGCGTGCACGCCACATAAACAGCCCCAGGCCGATGATACACATCTCGGGCACGGCTGCCATTCGTGGTGAGGAGAGTTGCTCGGAGGGAATCGTGGGTCAGACCGCTCTTACGATGGAGAATATAGACCATTTGACAAGCATCGAAAACCAGCAGCTAAGTGGCGTAGCGGAGCCTGCAAAGATGGAGTATAAAGCACTTAGAGTATACATAAAGCATCGCCATAATTTACACGATGCAAAACAATGGATGGAAAATAATTACGCTGAATCACCTGCACTTTATCTTTGGGCAGATATTTGCCGCGATGAGCTACTTATCGAGATAGAGGGCGTAGCACAATAAAAGGGTGTAACACGACAGAGAAATACAAACGATAAAAGATACTGTTATGAAATTAAAGATTTTCATTCTCGCGTCCGTTTTATTCGCAACAACGGCTTGGGGACAACAGGTAACGCCTGACAAGGCTGCGCAGATGCGCACAGAGGCTGAGATGACCTACTTCAATCTCGAATCGGTACGCAATGCTTACAAAGATTTCTGCAAGACATCGTCTTACGATGCGGCCAAGTATGGCGCTAAGCTCCAAGAGTTGGAGAGAGCGTGTGCCGACAACAGCACCGATGCAAAGCAGAAGATAGTTGAACTAAAACGAGAGATTCTGCTATCTAACCCACTACTTGACAACGCAAAGATTATCGTAGGCCGCTACCGCATTGGCGACAAGGCTCGTAAGGTTATGGCACCTTCACTCGGTACGCAGAACAACAACTGGTCTAACCAGTCATCATCTTCTCGTTCGGGATTTGATGCCGAGATTGCCGAGCTTTCAAACCTGCGTGGCGAGTTGCAGAGCCGCACCATCTACAAGCCCGAGCACAGCACATCGGTTACAGATTTGCTTCTGCACTGGGATGGTGAGCGCATACTCTTCACCGCAGCCGACAAGAACAAGCGCTGGGGCGTGTATGAGGTAAATCGTGACGGCTCGGGACTGCACAAGGTAATCAAATCGGAGGAGCCCGACTTGGAGTTCTTCGATGCAGCTTATATGCCAAGTGGCCGTATAATAGCAATGAGTAACATTGGTTATCAGGGTGTTCCGTGCGTTAATGGTAGCGACCAAGTAGGTAATATGATTTCGTATGAGCCCTCGACAGGAGCTATGCGCCGTATGACCTTCGACCAAGATGCCAACTGGCACCCGCGTGTGATGAACAATGGTAGATTGATGTATGTTCGCTGGGAGTACACCGACCTTACACACTACTACTCTCGCTTTGTTATGCACGCCAACCCCGACGGCACCGAGACAAAGGCGCTGTATGGTAGCGGTGGCTGGTTCCCCAACTCTATCTTCGATGTACAGCCCCTACCGGGCGGTAACAACACATTCGTAGGTATCATCTCTGGCCACCACGGTGTTGCCCGTTCGGGTCGTTTGATTCTCTTTGACCCTTCGATGGGCCGCAAGGAGACCAAGGGTATGATTCAGGAGATGCCTTTCAGCAAGCGCGAGATTGTTCCCTTGATTAAGGATGAGCTGGTAAATGGCGTATGGCCTCAGTTTATCAAACCCTACCCCATTAGCGACAAGTATTTCTTGGTTGCAGCGAAGCTCACCGAGGAGTCTTTGTGGGGCATCTATTTGATTGATATTTACGACAATATGACACTTGTTGCCGAGTACGAGGGCGAGGGTCTTATCAACCCCATCATCGTAAACAAGCGTCCTACACCCCCCATCATTCCCGACCGCATCAAGCCCAACGACAAGGAGGCTACGGTATTTATTCAGGATATCTATCAGGGTGAGGGTCTGCCCGGTGTTCCCGTTGGTACGGTTAAGAAGTTGCGCGTATTTGCATACGAGTACACTTATGTAACATCAGAGTCTGACCACATTGCTCAGGGCATCCAGAGTGGATGGGATATCAAGCGTAACTTGGGTGAGGTAGATGTTGAGCCCGATGGTTCGGCTATCTTCAAGATTCCCGCCAACACTCCCGTATCGTTCCAGCCGCTAGACGAGGAGGGACGCGCCATTCAGTGGATGCGTAGCTGGGTAACGGGTATGCCCGGCGAGGTTCTCTCGTGCGTAGGTTGCCACGAGGACCAGAACTCACTCCCCATTCCTAAGCGTGTTATGGCTTCGACAAAGGCCCCTGCACAGTTGCAGGCTCCCGAGGGTGGCGTACGCTCATTCACCTACGAGTTGGAAATTCAGCCTATCCTCGACCGTAATTGCGTGGCGTGCCACAACGACAAGGGTGCAAAGCCCGATTTTAGAGGCGGCATAACCGACATCGATGTACGCGATGCCAAGCAGGGAAGTTATAGCACACCTGCACGCCGTGCCGAGTCGGGTCGTCTGGATTTGACACAGAGCTATCTCAACCTCCACCCCTATGTAAACCGTCAGGGTCCCGAGGCTGATATATATGTAATGAAGCCCTACGAGTACCACGCATCTACAAGCGAACTCGTCCGCATCTTGAAGGCAGGTCACCACGGTGTGGAGCTCACCGACAAGGAGTGGCGCACGCTCTATAACTGGATTGACTTCAATGCGCCCCACCACGGCCGTTTCGTTCACAACAAGGTGTGGTACTGCGACACAGACCAATACACTCGCCGCATTGAGCTTGCCAACAAATATGCCAACGGTGCTGGCGTAGAGTGGAAGCGCGAGTTGGAGGAGTATGCAAAGTGGGTCGAGGAGCACAAGCAGCCCGCAAAGGAGATTAACAAGGTTGAGAAGCCCAACTATAAGGAGGTAAAGAGCAAGAAGTTCCCCTTCACCGCCGAGCAGGCACGCGAGATGGCCGAGCGTTATGGCCAGACACGCCGCACGATAGAGATTGCCCCAGGCGTAACAATGAATTTCGTACGCATCCCCGCAGGTACATTCGTTATGGGCAACAACCATCGTGGTCTGACCAATGCCCCCGAGAGTGTTGTAAAGATTTCAAAGCCCTTCTGGATGTCTGAGACAGAGGTTACAAACCGCCAATACAATGTCTTCGACCCCAAGCACGACAGCCGCTATACAGCGCAGTTCTGGAAGGACCATGTAGGCCCGGGATATGCAGCAAACCGCCCCGAGCAGCCCGTGACACGCATCAGCTGGAATCAGGCTATGGAGTTCTGCAAGGCTATCAGTGCGAAGTGTGGCGTGGAGCTGACCCTGCCCACCGAGGCACAATGGGAGTGGGCTTGCCGTTCGGGTAGCGAGACAGACTTCTGGTATGGCGACCTGAATTCAGACTTCGCCAAGAACGAGAATATGGCCGACCAATCGTTGCGCAAGATGGCCGTGTCGGGTGTTGACCCGCAGCCTGTGGCTGAGAGTAACTGGGTATATAAATACTACACCTATATGCCCCGCGAGGATAGCGTGAACGACGGCACGATGACCATCGCCGATGTAGCCAAGTATGCACCCAATGCGTGGGGATTGTACGATATGCACGGTAATGTAGCCGAGTTTACCCGCACCTCTTATGCGCCCTACCCCTACAAGGGAGAGCCCGAGAGCAACAACAATAAGGTAATCCGTGGCGGTGCGTGGGATAGCCACCCCAAGAATGCTACGGCATATTTCCGCAAGTCGTACCTTGCTTGGCAGCCTGCCAACAATGTAGGATTCCGCGTAGTTATCGAGGAGTAGAACAGAACGCGACCCGCGTGGGTCGCGTTTTTTTTGATATGATTATGGCAAAACAGAAGATAGAGAAGACCAACGCCGCGCGCCTGCTCGACAAGGCGAAAATCAAGTACGAGCTTGTACCCTACGAGGTTGACGAGAACAACCTTGCCGCCACGCATGTGGCCGAGCAGCTGGGCGAGGATATAGAGACTGTTTTCAAGACGCTGATTCTTACGGGCGACCGCAACGGTTATCTTGTGTGCGTTGTCCCCGGGCATCACGAGGTAGACCTCAAAGCCGCAGCCCGCGTGTCGGGAAATAAGAAGGTGGAGATGCTCGCAATGAAGGAACTGCTGCCCACAACGGGATATATCCGCGGAGGCTGCTCGCCTATCGGTATGAAGAAACGCTTTCCCACCTATATCCACACCTCGTGCCACGACCACCCCTTTATCTATATCAGCGCAGGTGTGCGTGGCCTGCAAATCCGCATCGCGCCCGACGATTTAATCCGCTTCGTTGGCGCCGAGGTAGCCGACATCAGCCACGAGATGGAGTAAATATCCAGCAAAATGGAATTAGGGAGCGAGGTTGAAAAAATTGTTTTTTATAGTATATACGGCAAAAATTTGTTTATACGAAAAATTATCCCTACATTTGCACCACCAAAAATAAGGGCAACCTGATTTTGGTACAGCGTTGATCCTGTAGCTCAGTCGGTAGAGCACAACACTTTTAATGTTGGGGTCCCGGGTTCGAGCCCCGGCGGGATCACGGAGAAAATCAAGCAGTTACAGTAAAATGTAGCTGCTTTTTCTTTTCTAAATATCCCCGTTTTGTAACTTTTGTGTAAACCAGCGTGTAAACCGCGTAAAACAAACGATGGCTCGTCGGGGCTTATTAGCGCCTTGTGATTAAGATAGCATCTCACCTGCAAAAGCGGGTGGGAAGCGAAAAAACACGCCCCCACTCGCGGTTATTGCTCGGCATCTGAATTCTGATGCTCATTTCGTGCGGGGCGATGCATAGCATAGAGCGTAAGAGAGCGCAACGAGATACTTCTACTCTCCTTCAACTGAAACGAAAAGCGGTTATACAAATCTACATTTTTTGCTTTCAGCGTTTCGAGATAGCACCCCTCGGCATTGGCATCGAGGTAGTTCAGCAGCGCCTGCATAAGCGGCTTGCCGTAGCCTTGGCCCTGCTTGTCGATGCGAGAGGCAAAGGCCATCAGATAACCGTCATTGACACCCTTGTATCGTTGTGCTACCTGTTGAGCCTGAGCCTCGAAGCGCAACAATCTAATAATGCTACGAAGGCCAAGCTTCAAGAGCAACTTCAATCCTCCCTTTTTCACATAAGAGAGCGCGCTCGCCTCCTTGCTATTGGGGCGAATGTAAATCAGCACCGAGTTCGCCTGCTTGCTGTCGGCTATACATATCGCATTGTCGGGCAACAAGGCCAGCGACACCGCCCAAAATAGTTGCATCTTATCGTGGTTGTACTCCTCGCCACATATGTGCTTAAAGAGTTCATACTGGCTAAACCCATCGGCAAGCGTTGCGGCAAAGCGTCCTATGTCATCGTGCTGCATAATATAGCAGCCATCGAATGGTATTTGTTGAGTCTTCATAATTATTTCTTTACGAGTTGATTCCAATCCAGCCACAGCCCCTGCGCGTTGGCCTCGACCCTTAGATATTCGGGCGCAGCTACTTTATCGGCAATAGCCCCCACCACCGTGTAGGCGACACCTCCGTAGACTATCTCCTCTCTGTTATGGTCGTGGCCTTGAAGCACCAGCGACACATCGTATCCGCCAAGCAGGTCGATGAGCGCAAAACTCTCCTCTATGGGCATATTACCCGAGCCAGCCTGCGAGTTGTCGGGATAAAAAATGTTTGTATGAGTAAGCACCACGCAGTGGCGATATTCGCTACGGTTATCCTCCAAAAACTCTCTAAGCCATCGGCTCTGCTTCGCCCCGAGTGTTCCTGTTGCCGAGTCGAGCGATATAAACAAATCCTTGCCATCCTGAAACGCCACCTCGAACCAATACACCGAGGGCCCAATCATCCTCTTGAAATCCTCCCAGCCGTCAAAGAATACATCGTGGTTGCCCAGCAGATGAAAAATCTGCTGATTGCGAGCGTGCCTCTCGGGGTTATAGGAGAGTGCTTCGATGTACTTCGGCAGATTATCGCGCGTGTCGGTGCAATCCCCGAGCATCACTGCAAACGATGCCTCTGCGTCATTTTTCAGGGCATCGTTGAATGCGGTAAGGTTTTCGCTTGTCTGGTCTATGTGGGCATCTGTGGCGACATAGAATATATAGCTCTCCCCTGCCTCCACCGCAGCGGCTTTTAGCCCTTTGTTCATCTCTGCGCTCTGCTCAAAACGCGACTGCACGCTGTCACCCGTGGGGAGAAACAACCCCATCATATCGACACTATTACAGCTGCTGAGCGCCAACGCTACAACTATTGCAAATACTCCTCTTACCATCTGTAATAGACTCCTAAATTCAAAAATGACTGATAATAATCGGCTGACATATTGAACATTCCTGCTGGCTTGCAGCCTACGCCCATCACAAGACCAAGGCGACTCTTCATATCGTAGCTACACTGCACGATGAATGTAGGCTGATAGTGCCTTTCGAGCTCAAAAATCTCGCTATTCGTAATCACAAGTTGAAGCCCCCAAGCATCCAGCATCGGCAGGAAGTTGGCACGCAGTTCGTAGTAGATGTTAAATGGCTCTTGAACCCTGCTACCGCCATTGCCGTACATACGATAGTAGTAACCCAACTTACCCCCTATCCATCGGCCCGATACTCCCACTCCTGCTCCTGCTGAGATAGAGTTCGTGGAGCTAAGATTTGTGTATGTCAACATCACCTCGGGCGCTATCTCTCCCCAGCCGAACCTTTTGGCATAGGCTGGACGCGCCTCGATAGCTGTCTTGCCTATGGTGTTGTACTGTACACCTGCCCTCAGATTTATGTTGCCGAAGGTATTGAGCGTCTCTATCGAGGCGGCAGCAAAGCCCCCAAAGGCCGCATTATGCCCCGCACGCAGGCCGAGTCTCACCTCGTCATCTGCCCTCTCAGCTCTCGATGTCTCTTGCGCATATCCCGCCAGCGTTGTCACAACGAACAACACAGCAAGCGCCGCCCTCCTCATAAAATTTTTCATCGCCAACCCTACCTTACATTAGAAGAAAATTCTCTTTGGATGCGGCAACGCACACCCAAAGAGAACAAACATTAACTATACAACTTCGTATCTTACTTCGTAGCCTTTGACATCACAAGGCTGAGGTTGATTGAATGAACAGCATCAGCAACATTCTTATATACACCTGCAATAGCTTCGGTGTCGTCTGCACTCAACTGACCATAACCCAACATTACAGCCACCGATGTGTTGGCAAAGAAATTCTCGAATGATGATGTAGGCATATACATATGCATCTGCGTATTGTCCTTATCCTGGAATGTATAGACTACAACATCGTGATAAACGGGGTTTGTTTCGCTCATCTTGATAGTGAGCTTGTTGCCCTCTACCTCGATAGGAGCAGTCATAGGCATATTCTGACCCTCCAACAAGAAGTTGTAGTTGATTGTGTTTGCATCGGGGAACTCAACTGTGAAGAGGATAGACTTGAGGAACTTGTCGATAATTGAACCATCCATCTTTGCAAAGTTGAATGAGGTATTCAAGAAAGGAATATCCTTATCCTCACCACTTACATTTGTAACGAAAGTCTTGATATAGTCGTACTTCTGGCCAGGAAGGTCAAGAGACTGCTTAACGCGAAGGAATGAGAATGTTAGCTCCTTAATACCATTTTCGGTAGGAGTATGTTGTTTTTCTATCAAAACATCACCCAAAGATGTTCCATTTGGAGTATAAACCACACGAGATACAAGATAAGGACTGCCTCCATCTGCAAAATTCTCCTTAGGGAAAATCTTAAATACAAGGTCGCCAACTACTTTATAATCATACACCTGATTTACAAAGTCATCGGGAATGAATGTAGAATTTGGTGCTGTCATAGTTACTTTACCATCCTTAGAATAGGTTATAATAGCCATATCATTTTCTTCCTCAGGCAGACCATCATTACAAACCCACATACCTACAATCTCCTCAGAGAGGTACTCTTTGCAGAACTGGTAAGTGTGACGACCTTTCTCTCCTACAATTGAAATAGTCTGACCAGGAATAATATCGAAGCTACCATTGATGGTACGACCCGATTCGAATTTCATAGTGATTTTGTTATTCACTACGCTGTAAGTACCCTTTACATCTTCCCAATATCCTTCACCATCCAAGCCAGTGGTCGATACCGTACCATCAGCATTGAAGATATATGCAGCGGCGTGGTCAGCCTCCAAGCAAGTCCAAGTACCAACAATATCATTGCTGTAATCCACCTCAATAAAGTCGTGGTCACAATCATTTGAACAGCTATTCAATCCAACCATTGCTACAAGAGCAACTGCAAAAAGTCTAAATATTCTCATCAATCTCAAATTTTATGTTAATAAACTATTTTTTAAATGTTTCTATTCGTTGTTTGATATTCTCGCGCAGGCACTCGCTATACTCCCACGGCTCGATGCTGTGGTAGTCGCCCACATTTATAATATCGAGGATATTGGGCAGGTGGCTACCATCGTAACCCTCCACCACAAGCACATTATGCTCGGGCGAGAGAGTAACCGTAATCGTGTCGCGCAGCGTGGCGGGAGTGGCATCTGTACGCCAATTGACGGGGTTGATACACATCGCACAAGGTGCGCTGATAACGGGCTTTATGTACTTCACATCGCTCACCGAGTTGTAGCAAATAACCACGCCTGTGTCGGTAGCGCCCTGTGCCGCAACAAGCCACGGAGCCTGCTTGACATCGTCGGGCGTGACCTTATATCCCAGTACATAGGCCGCAACCATACGCTCACGCATCTGCTCGGGCATAATCTTTATCAGCTCAACCACAGCCTTACCGCCCTGACTAAATCCCGCAAGGATAAAGGGACGGCCTTGGTTGAAGTTCTTGCTGAAATAATCAAAGGCGTTCTTGACATCTACAAATGCCACATCGTGAAAACGCTCGTTGATGATATTCTCGTCCAATGTAGCCCAACTGTTGAGCGTGATATGACGGTAATAGGGCGAGTAGAAGTTGTTGCCATCGGCCATATATGCGGCAATCTTCTTTATCTCGGTGGCCATATCCTCGCGATGCTCCTCATTGAAGACATCGGCATAGTGCGAAACGAGGCCGCCCTCGGTCTGCCAATCGAACTCCCAAGTGGAGACCACATAGAAGACATCGACACCCGCGCCTTCGTCGTTCGTGGCATTGCACCACATCGCCTCGTCGCTGTAATCGGGCGCAACGGGGATATAGGTTGCGGGATTATCGGTTTTGCCACACGACGATGTGACCCAAAGGGTGATTAATACTACTAAATATATAAATCGTTTCATCTTTTTTCGGATTGTATTCTATCGCAACGAGCATCTGCAAGAGTGAGCGCAGATTTTAATTAGGCGAAAAGCATATTAAGCAATCGGGGCGCAAAAATATACTTATATTACCGAAGCAACAAATAAGATAATCCTACATTTTTGTTTACATTGACAAAAATTGCCCTATAAATAGCAAATGTAAACCGAAATGTAAACAGGCGTAATTCTCCCACCACACATATTTTATGTACATTTGCAGTCGTTAATAAACAAAAACTACAAATTAAGCGATTATGACAAAGCAATCTCTTTGGAGTAAAAAGATAACATTATTACTCTCGCTCATACTCTTTGGCGGTGTGTGTCTTGCCAACGATGACCTATTCCGACAAGCGAGAGCATTACAGCGCGAGAGGAAGTATGACGAAGCGATTACGGCCTTCAAGGATTACCTGTCGCAACCCTTAGACGGGGAGAATCTCACCCAAGAGCAGGTGACCATCTACACCGATGCGTTGCTACAACTGATGAACACCTACCAGAGTAAGGGTGAGCCCGATGCTTGCATATCGGCGTTGCAGGAGGTGTACGAAGGCTCTCCGATTTTGCAGAAGGAGTGTTTGAGGGATTATTATTCGGTGATGGGCTACGCCTTGTCGCGCACCGAAAGAATGAAGGAGGCCGAAGATATGATGTTGGAGGTCTTCACTACCACACTTCATCACGCCACTGCCGAGCGCTACTTCCGCGATTATGCCTATGCCGCAGCGGTCTTTTATAGCAATCCCAAATATCAAAATGAGGTTATCGTCTGGTGTCAGGAGGCTTTGCAGCAGGCCAAATTGTGCAAGAATAGTTCGGGCAAGCAGTGGGTAGCAGCAATGTTAGGCTCGCTCTACAAGCGAAACGGATATATCAACAACGCCTTGGAGCTCTTTCAGCAGAGCAAAGCCGAGGCAGAGCTGAGAAACGACGACTTGGGCGTGCTCAACAGCCTGCACTCGCTAATAGACCTATTTTTATATTGGGATGTGCCCGAGTATGCCAACTTGTACGCCTCGGAAGCTGTACGAGTAGAGACCAATATGACAACGACAAATCCGATGGTTTCGGCGCAGACCTATGTAAATAAAGGGCGAGCGTTGTTGCAGCTTGGCGAGAGCGATTCGGTTGTTTACTACACCGAGAAGGCGAGAAAATACTGTGGCCAACTACCCTACAATAGCGGTATGGTAGATGTAGACCTTCTACACGGCACCTACCTAACGGAGAGAGGTGGCAACTCGGCTATTTTGGGTATACAGGAGCTTGAAAAGGTGGCCCAGCAGGGAACTACAATGAACCGAGCAAAGGCGTATCACCAGCTGGCTCAAACCTACCTGAGGAGCGAAAAGAGTGCTATGGCGGAGATGATGCTCGATAGTATGTATATGTTGCTCAGTCAGAGCGACACCCCAATCTACATATATCTGGACTATAAGCCCATTCTGAATCACTATCAGAAGACGAAGAACCAGCGCAAGGTGGAGCAGTATACCAATATGATGCTCCAAGAGCAGCAGGCCTTGAAGGAGAAGAGGCTGCACTACAACCTCATAGAGGCAATCGTTGATTCGCAGACAGAACAACAGAGACGCGAATTGAAGCTCGTTCAGCTCGAACAGGCCAACCAGCGCCTTTGGTTCTTTATCTGCGTGACCTTATCGGTTATCGCTATCTCGGTGATTGTGACGATACTTATCCGTCAAAGAAAGGCACATAAAGCCTTGATTCAGCAGGCCGACGACAAGCTCGCCGAATTGGCCCAAGAGCTGACGCAAACCAACACCGAGAAGGAGATGATGGCGAAAAAGATTGACGAAATAATGGGCGATGCCAATTCAAGACAAGAGTTGGAGACGCTAACTCCCTCCGTGCTTCAAAATAAGGGTGAGTCCAAGTTCCGCCAACGCTTCGAGTTTCTCCACCCGCTCTTCTTGTCACGCCTGCGCGAGAGGATTCCCTCGATTACACGCCGCGAAGAACTTCTCTCGATGCTCATCGTATTGAAGCAGGATAATAAGGAGATAGCCGAGCTTATGGCCATTGCTCCGCGCAGTGTCCTGATGCTACGCCACCGTTTCCGCCAAAAAATAGGAATAACATCCGACCTCTCGCTGGAAGATTTCATCGACGAGATGTTAGGTTAATTCTCGGCTACGCCTATATAGCCTTCAACAAGAGCCTTTGGAGCAGTCCGAAGGCTTTTTTGTATGTTTATACTATGCCATTTCGATTTTTATTCCTATATTTGCGAGTTGTGTGCGCACACCACGCGCGCGACAGATTTTTGCAGAACGAAAATATAGAATAAACAACAAAATACAACAACTATGGTAGCAGACAAGTACACACCACAAGACATTGAATCGAAGTGGTACGAGTATTGGATTGACAACAAACTTTTTCACTCGGAGCCTGATGCTCGCGAGCCTTACACGATAGTTATCCCTCCCCCCAATGTGACAGGTATGTTGCATATGGGCCATATGCTTAATAATACCTTGCAGGATGTATTGATGCGTCGTGCTCGCCAGATGGGCAAGAATGCCTGCTGGGTGCCGGGTACAGACCACGCCTCAATTGCTACCGAGGCTAAGGTTGTGGCTAAGCTCAAAGCCGAGGGTATCGACAAGGCTACACTTTCACGCGAGGAGTTCTTGGCTCACGCTTGGGAGTGGAAGGAGAAGCACGGTGGCATTATCCTCAAACAGCTGCGCCACTTGGGTGCTTCGTGCGACTGGGACCGCACCTGCTTTACTATGGACGAGGCACGCACCGAGAGCGTAATCAAGGTGTTCTGCGACCTCTACGAGAAGGGTAAGATTTACCGTGGCGTGCGTATGGTAAACTGGGACCCCTCGGCAAAGACTGCTCTATCGGACGAGGAGGTAATCTACAAGGAGTCGCAGGGTAAGCTCTACTACCTGCGTTATATGGTAGAGGGTACAGACCGCTATCTGGTTGTTGCTACAACACGCCCCGAGACTATCCTAGGTGATACTGCGGTATGCTTGAACCCCAACGACGAGCGTTACAAGGATATCCCCGAGGGTGCACGCGTTATCGTTCCTTTGGTAGGCCGTTCGGTGCCCATCATCCGCGATGAGTATGTAGATATTGAGTTTGGTACAGGTGCTTTGAAGGTTACCCCCGCACACGATGTCAACGACTATATGCTCGGCGAGAAGTACAACCTCGAAACTATCGATATTTTCAACGACGATGGTACAATCAACGACAAGGTTGGTATGTATGTAGGTATGGACCGTTTCGAGTGGCGTAAGGTTATCGAGGCAGACTTGCAGGCAGCTGGCCTTATGGAGAAGGTCGAGGCCTACACCAACAATGTAGGTTACTCGGAGCGTACTGGCGTGGCTATTGAGCCTAAGCTTTCGATGCAGTGGTTTATGTCTATGCAGGAGATTGCCGAGCCCGCAACAAAGGCCGTTTTGGAGGACTCAATTAAGTTTATCCCTGCAAAGTATAAGAATACATACCGTCACTGGATGGAGAACATCAAGGATTGGTGTATCTCGCGCCAGTTGTGGTGGGGTCAGCGTATCCCCGCTTACTACTTGCCCAAGGGTGGTTATGTAATCGCGCCCACAGCCGAGGAGGCTTTGGAGAAGGCACGCGAGAAAGCTCAGGACCCCACATTGCAGATGAGCGACTTGCGTCAGGACGAGGATGTATTGGATACTTGGTTCTCATCTTGGTTGTGGCCCATCTCTGTATTTGATGGTATTCGCAACCCCGACAACGAGCAGATTCGTTACTACTACCCCACTTCTGACCTTATCACTGGTCCCGATATCATCTTCTTCTGGGTGGCTCGTATGATTATGGCCGGCTACGAGTATCGTGGCGAGAAGCCCTTTGGTAATGTATACTTCACAGGTATCGTACGCGATAAGTTGGGCCGTAAGATGTCAAAGCAGTTGGGTAACTCACCCGACCCGTTGGATTTGATTGCTAAGTATGGTGCCGACGGTATGCGTGTTGCTATGATGCTCTCGTCATCGGCAGGTAACGATGTTATGTTCGACGAGGCACTCTGCGAGCAGGGCCGTAATTTCGGTAACAAGATTTGGAATGCCTACCGTCTTATCTCTATGTGGCAGGTGGACGAGGCTATGGAGCAGAGCGAGAACAACCGCCTCTCTGTTGAGTGGTTTGGTCACACGCTCTCGAAGGCTATCGTCGAGATTAACGACCTCTTCGCATCATACCGCATCTCTGAGGCATTTATGCGTATCTACAAGCTCTTCTGGGACGATTTCAGCGGTTGGTACTTGGAGATGGTTAAGCCCGCTTATCAGCAGCCCGCAGACAAGACTACAATGGAGGCTACACGCCACTACTTCGATTTGTTGATGCGCCTTATCCATCCCTTTATGCCCTTCGTTACGGAGGAGATTTGGCAGGATTTGGCACCTCGCGCCGAGGGCGAGTCTATTATGTACGCACCTATGCCCACCGCAGAGGCTATCGACGAGGCGTTGCTTGCACGCTTTACATTGGCTACCGAGGTTATCTCGGGCGTGCGTAACATCCGCAAGCAGAAGAACATCGCTCAGAAGAACGCACTCTCGCTCAATGTTATCGAGGACGAGAACTACCCCAAGGAGTACGCTCCCGTTATCGCCAAGATGTGTAACTTGGAGTCTATCGAGGCTATCACCGAGAAGGACCCCACAGCCGATGCCTTTATCGTTAAGACAACTCAGTACTTCATCCCTATGGGCGATCAGATTGATGTAGAGGCTGAGATGAAGAAACTCAACGACGAACTGACATACTTGGAGGGCTTCCTCGCAAGCGTTATGAAGAAACTCTCTAACGAGCGTTTCGTGTCGTCTGCTCCCGAGAAGGTTGTTGCCAACGAGCGCGCCAAGCAGTCTGATGCCGAGGCTAAGATTGCTGCTATCAAGGAGCGTATGGCAGCCTTGAAATAATTTTTCAAATATCATCGTACCCGTGGGCCAGCAGAAGGTAGCGGGTGCGATGTTTTTTTTATTGAATAACCTTTGATAGTTTCGCCTTCGAACTCGCTTAAATAGCGGATATACCTCAAAGGTTTCAAATAAGTTTTATAGTATTTATGCCTGATGTAACCATATATACCGACGGCGCAGCGCAGGGCAACCCGGGAAGAGGAGGCTATGGCGTGGTGCTGATGTCGGGACCTCACCGCAAAGAGTTGTCGCAGGGTTTTCGCCTTACGACAAACAACCGTATGGAGCTGATGGCCGTATGCGTAGCGTTGGAGGCGTTGAAGTTCGATTGCACGAATGTTACGCTCTACTCCGACTCAAAGTATGTTGTCGATGCGGTAAATCAGCGATGGGTCTTCGGCTGGGAGAAGAAGTGTTTCTCGGGCAAGAAGAACCCCGACCTTTGGATGCGATTTTTGAGGGTATATCGTCGTCACAATGTACGATTTATTTGGGTTAAGGGACACGCCTCGACGGTGGAGAACAACCGCTGTGACGAGTTGGCTGTGGCTGCGGCAAATAGTGGAAATCTTTTTGAGGATACAGGATATAATCCCGAATAGAGATGAACATCGAAGATATACGCGAATACTGCTTGCAAAAGTACCTATCGGTGGAGGAGTTCCCATTCGACGAGACCACGCTGGTCTTTAAGGTTGCGGGAAAGATGTTCGCCTGCCTGCCGCTCGAAAAGTGCGATATGCTGATTTTGAAGTGCGATGCCGACTATGCCATAGAGTTGCGTGATAAACACTCGGCCATACAGCCTGCGTGGCACTTTAATAAAAAATACTGGAATCAACTGCTAATCCCCGCCCTTGAAGACAACCTCATCAAGGAGCTTATAGACCACTCCTACGCAGAGGTTGTAAAGAAACTATCGCGCAAGCGACGCATAGAGCTAAATTTGGAATAGTTATGAAACTCACATTCTTAGGTACGGGAACATCGCAGGGCGTGCCGGTCATCGGTTGCCGTTGCGAGGTATGTAGCTCGACAGATAGTCGCGACCATCGTCTGCGCACATCGGCAATGGTCGAGGTGGAGGGGTGTCGCATCGTGATTGACGCTGGCCCCGACTTCCGACAGCAGATGTTGCGTACGGGTGTGAGAACAATAGATGCAATACTCTTAACGCACGAACATAAGGACCACACGGGAGGCCTGGACGATGTAAGAGCATTTAACTTTGTGGACTACCCCACCATTCGTCCCGTAGATATATACGCTACAAAGCGCACGGCTGATTCTATTCGCAAAGATTACGACTACGCATTCGTCACAAACAAATATCGTGGTGTACCCGAGATGCGCCTGCACGAGATTGATGGACACGAGCCATTTGAGGTTAAGGGCGTGGAGATTATCCCCATTGCTGGCAAGCACTCCGAGCGTTTCGAAGTTACGGGCTACCGCATAGGGGCGTTGGCATATATGACCGATTTTAAGGCGCTGTGTGATGGAGAAATAGAGAAACTGCACGGCGTGGAGGTGCTGGTAATAAACGCCCTGCGTTATGAACCGCACGACTCGCATTTGTGTGTAGATGAGGCTATGGAGATTATTCGTCAGGTGAAACCTCAGAGAGCATACCTTACACATATGTCGCACGATATTGGATTGCACGCGCTCTCTCCGCAGCGCATTGCCCAAGGTGTAGAGCTTGCTTATGATGGATTAGAGATAGAGTTGTAATTAAAATTAAAAGATATGGTAAACAAATTAAACGATAAAACAGTAGTTATCACGGGTGCATCGTCAGGCATTGGAGCAGCTATGGCTCGCGAGTATGCGGCGATGGGTGCAAAGGTGGTACTTGGTGCGCGTCAGGGCGATATACTCGCACAGATGTGCAGCGAGATAGAGGCCGCAGGTGGCAAGGCCGCTTGGTGCGTCACAGATGTTACGAAGCAGGAGGATTGTCAACGCCTGATACAGACTGCCGTAGACACCTTTGGAGGTATCGATGTACTGATTTGCAACGCAGGAATCTCAATGCGTGCGCTGTTCGACGATTTGGATTTGAGCGTATTGCACCGATTGATGGATGTAAACTTCTGGGGTACAGTCTACTGCACAAAGTATGCACTACCCTACCTCCAAGCATCGAAAGGCTCGCTTGTGGGCATCTCATCCGTGGCTGGTATTCACGGTCTGCCGGGACGCACAGGCTACTCGGCATCGAAGTTTGCTATGACAGGATTTTTAGAAACCATCCGTATCGAGAATTTGAAGAAGGGTCTGCATGTAATGGTTGCCTGCCCGGGATTCACTGCCTCGAATGTACGCTTCTCGGCTCTTACGGCCGATGGCTCACAGCAGGGTGCTACGCCACGCGAGGAGAACAAGATGATGACACCCGAGCAGGTTGCTCACATTGTGGCACGAGGCATTGCCCGCCGCAAGCGATTGTGCCTGATGGAAGCAGAGGGTCGCGCTACGCACTTTGTAAAGAAGTTCGCCCCCGCACTGGTGGACAAGCTCTTCTACTGGGTGATGTCAAAGGAACCCGACTCACCATTTAAGTAATAGATTTATCACAACAACACTACAACCCCCGAAAGTATGAAAAAGCGACTGGAATCATTAGATGTTCTACGCGGTGCCGACCTCTTCTTCCTTGTGGCAATGGGTCCGTTGGTAGGCAAATTATCAAATGCTATTGATGCCGAGTGGACCGATAAGTTTATGTGGATTTTCCACCACACCGACTGGGTAGGATTCTCGCCGTGGGACTTGATTATGCCGCTGTTTATGTTTATGGCTGGCGCTACTATTCCATTTGCTATGGAGCGTTACCGTCGCGAGGGCGACAAGCGCAGTGCCCTGTTGCGCATAGCGCGTCGAGTGGTTGTGTTGTGGATATTTGGAATGATGTGCCAAGGTAATCTGCTGGCGCTTGACCCCAATCGTATATATCTATACACCAACACATTGCAAGCCATCGCCGTAGGTTATGCCGTAGCTGCTGTGATGTATCTCTTCACACGCCTAAGAACACAGATTGCGGTTGCCGTAGGTCTGCTTCTGGCATATTGGGCCGCTATGGAGTTTATCTCGGTGGCAGGATTTGGAGGTGGAGACTACACCCCCGATGCAAACCTTGCCGAGTGGGTTGACTGTGCTGTGCTGGGTCGTTTCCGTGACCACGCAACGGTAGAAAATGGCGTTGTGGTATTTAGTGAGTGGTATCACTACACTTGGATACTCAGCTCGCTGACCTTTGGTGTTACGGGATTGTGCGGAATGTTTGCCGGCACTATAACCAAGAGCCAGATGCAGGAGCAGCGCAAAATGGCGTGGCTCATTGGCGGAGGTGCTGCAATGGTAGCCGTAGCGTTGATTTGGGGTATTTGGATGCCCATCATCAAGATAATCTGGACTTCATCAATGGCTCTGTTTGCCGCTGGCCTGTCGTTTATTCTCTTGGGAGTGACCTATTACTTTGTGGATTACAAGGGGTATCATCGCGGTATCGAGTGGTTAAAGGTCTACGGTATGAATTCCATTGCGGCCTATATGCTCACGCAGATAGTAAACTTCCGTGGCGTGGCGCACTCGCTCTTCTACGGCTTGGAGCAGTATATGGGCGAATGGTATCAGCTGCTAATCACTGCCGCACAGGTGGGTACGATATATCTCATATTATATGTAATGTATCGCAAAAAGATATTCTTAAAGGCATAACACAACGCCACTCCACGAAAAGGGGTGGCGTTTTAACTATGTATTAGCCTGTATAGACCACATATAATTTTGTTTACTTGGAAATTATCACTACCTTTGTCAATTGAGCCAAAAGGCGTGCAAATAGAAAACAAAACTAAAATTTATAGATTATGATTAATTTTCTTCAAGCAGATGCTGCTGCGGCAGCACAGCCCGGTATGGGTGGTTTTTGGGTAATGATGTTACTTATGATTGTTGTGATGTACTTCTTTATGTGGCGTCCCGAGTCAAAGCGTCGTAAGGAGATGGCTAAGTTCCGCGAGGGATTGAAGAAGGGCGACAAGATTATCACAGCAGGTGGCATCTATGGCGTAGTTAAGGAGGTTAAGCCCAACGAGCCCACTATCTTGATGGAGGTTGACGGCAATGTTACATTGCGTGTTGACAAGAATATGGTTGTTGCCGACAACTCACAGTTGCAGAAGTAATTATCTTTCGCAATAATAAATCCCGACTTGAAATTCAGGTCGGGATTTTTTTACAACTCATCTTCGGTCTTAAACTCCATAAAACCAAACTCGTCACGCGCCCTCTTCGACGGAAAGAGAAAATATACGCATACACCCTGCGAACACAACTCCCCTGCCGAGTTGAATATTTCAACCTCAATCTCCACCACATTACGCATCTGCTTAACCACGCGGGCACGCAGATTTATCTCAGTATCAGTGGTAAGAACAGGCTTCTTGTACTTCATCTCCAAGCGCGATGTTACACCGCTGGTCTGAAACTTACGAAATACCACCCAACTTGCTATCTCATCTGCAAGTGTCGCCTGAATACCACCGTGCAGAGTGTTGCGCCACCCCTGAAATTCCGAACGCGGATGCCAATGACTAACGATATAGTCACCATCCTCAAAGAACTCCATACGCAGTCCTGACTCGCTATTGGGGTCACAACCATAGCAATGATATGTAGGCTCTCCCGCCCAGGGATTTACAATCTTCTTCATATTTCGTTATTTTGTCATCAAGCGCAAAGCGCAGGCCAGCTGGTCGGGGCACGATGTACTCTTACTACCGCAGGTGATACCCGCAAGACGCTCGATAACATCATCTACCTTCATACCGCGCACCAGCATCGATATACCCTGCGTATTGCCCTGACAACCGCCCATAAACTGCACACTCTTCACTGTGTCGCCCTCCAACTCGATGGCGATAGCCTGCGAACAAACACCCTTTGTGGGGTATACTATCTTCTTATTCATATCCATTTTGATTAAAATTCTTATGCAAAGATAAATAATTTGAGCAAATAGGCTCCATTCGCGGCAAAATTCGAACATTTCTAAATACAATTTTGTACATTTGTGGAAAATTTACGCATACAATGTACGATGTTATAGTTATAGGTGCCGGAGCTGCCGGCCTGATGGCTGCCGCAACGGCGGCACGCAACGGCAAGAGCGTTCTGCTGATGGAGAAGATGGAGAAGGCTGGCCGTAAGATTCGCATTACGGGTAAGGGTCGTTGCAACCTCACAAATGCTCGTCCTCCCGAGGAGTTCAAGGAGGCAATTCGCACAAATGCCGATTTCTTCGATGTTGCTTTTGCCGAGTTTAACAACAAGGCAACAATACGCTTCTTCGAGCGCATCGGCGTTAAACTCGATATTGAGCGCGGTCAGCGTGTATTCCCCAAGAGCGGCAAGGCGTGGGATATTGCAAACGCCTTGGTTGACTACTGTTTGGACAACGGCGTGGAGATTGTATACAATGCTCGTGTAAGCGATATCCTGACCATTGACGGCAAGGTATATGGCGTAAAATATTTCAACAAGCGAGGCTTCGAGCGCAAGGAAGAGGCCGAGAATGTCATCATCGCAACGGGCGGCGTAAGCTACCCCGGCACAGGCTCTACGGGCGACGGATATGAGTTTGCATATCGTGCAGGACACACCATCGAGGAGGTGCGCCCCTCGCTTACTCCCCTACGCACATCGCACCCGCAGCGTAAATTCCTGGACGGATTGTTATTGAAAAATATCAACGCTAAGTTGTATGTTGACAACGAACTTATCCGCGAGGAGTTTGGCGAGATCAGCTTCTCGGAGCGTGGCATCGAGGGTGCTGTGGCTCTACGCGTGAGCCGCGATGCTGTGGATGCATTGATTGATGAGAAGAAGGTGAAGCTGGTAGTGGATATGAAGCCCGCCCTCACCGAGGAGATTCTCTTTGAGCGTATCAAGCGTGAGATTGAGGAGATGCAGCCCGACGAATTCTTCTCGGAGTTGTTGCGCAAGCTCGTACCGAAGCACTTCGTGATACCCATTGCACACGAGTTGGATATCCACTCAAAGAACTATATCCGCAAGGTTACCGATGCCGAGATTAACCGACTGATTAAGGTCTTGAAGGGTATGGTATTCCCCATCACCGACTACGCTCCATTCCCATTTGCTGTGGTAACAGCGGGTGGCGTAAAGTGCGACGAGGTGAATAAATACACTATGGAGTCGCTCAAAGTCAAGGGTTTATACTTCGCTGGCGAGGTACTCGACTTAGACGCCAACACGGGTGGATACAACCTGCAAATTGCATTTTCAACAGGCCGCTTGGCTGGACAATTAAAGAAATAATGAAGATAACAGGCCGAAATATCAAACGCCGATTGTACGACCTACGCAATCTACCCTCCGACATTAAGAGGGCACGATATTTCCGTGGTCACGGGGTTCATTCGCCCTTTGTGTATGCCATCGTACGAGAGGTTTTTATGCGCTCGGAGCTAAACACCGAGCAGAATTCGTTATACGATGCGCTGCTCGCCATTGATGTTGCCAAGCGTCGTGCTATTCAGCTCCAAAACCTGATGGCACACTGCAAATACACAACCTTCAAGATAGACTGCCCCGCGGAGCAAATCGAGGGTTGCGATATTGTCATCGCCTCTACGAACATTGCCCCCGAGAAGCTCGCAGCCTTAGCCAACAAGGCGCAAGAGCAGCGAGTAACACTCTGCATAATCTCGCCCTCGGCAGACAGAGCTCGTAGCAGGGCTTGCAAGGCGATTGTTGATGCGCACCCCTGCACAAGCGTGGATAATCGCGGTTATCTGCTTTTGTTTAACAACCATTTACCAAAACAGAGATTCAACCTATGAAAATATATACCAAAGGAGGCGACAAGGGTAAGACATCTCTTATCGGCGGCGAGCGAGTATCAAAGACCGACCTCCGCGTGGAGGCCTACGGCACAGTGGACGAGTTGATGGCCTTCACCGCACTGCTGGCCGACAAGCTTATGGGCGATGAGCGTTTCTGCACCATAGAGAATCAACTACGCCGCATCGAGTCACAGCTAATGACCGTATCTGCGCTGCTGGCCGTGGGCAAGGGTGGCGAAGATAAGGTTGCAGATATTAAAGCCGAAGCCACCGAGGAGTTGGAGTGCTGGATTGACGAGATGCAGGAACAGTTGCCCGCAATCACCAAGTTTACCATCCCGGGCGGTGACGAGCGCATATCGATGTGTCACATCTGCCGCACCGTATGCCGTCGCGCCGAGCGTGCTGCGTTGCGTGTAGCAGAGGTTGGCGAGGTGAACAGCAGCGCTACTGTGTATCTCAACCGCTTGTCTGATTACTTCTACCTTTTGGGTCGCACAATAACATCCCTCACCCATAGCGAGGAGATTTTGTGGATTCCGTAGTTTTGACGCAAATATCTGATGGTAATATTTTTAGCCGTTTAGGGCGTATATGTATAATATTGAACGAATAAGAGGATAAAAATATTCTTATTCTGTTGCATTTACCAAATTTTCAGTATATTTGCGCCCGCTAAATAGCAATATACCGCATATTAACCTGAAAAAAGAATAAACTATGTACTGGACATTAGAGTTAGCATCAAAATTGGAGGATGCACCTTGGCCCGCAACCAAAGAGGAGTTGATTGACTATGCAATTCGCTCAGGCGCACCTTTGGAGGTTCTCGAGAACCTTCAAGAGATTGAGGACGAGGGTGACATCTACGAGTCAATCGAGGATATCTGGCCCGACTACCCTTCTAAGGATGATTTCTTTTTTAACGAAGAGGAGTATTAGTGGGATTTAGAGAGTCAACAACTCGTAAAATACTGAAAATCAACAAAGCAGACGAACATTATTTGTTTGTCTGCTTTTGTTTTAGTGGCAATAGTGAAAAAGCGGCACTTTTACTTCATTAGAGGTATTATAACCTCGTTGGCAACTTCAAGACGGTAAACACGCTCGCCGTCTTTGCGCTCGTCTACAAACCTGACGGGAGAGATAAGCGTCTGGCGAGGATGAATCTTCTCGCCATTGTAGTGTGCGTGATAGACCATATACAATCCCTTGCGTGTCGGCAGCAAGGTGTGATGTCCCGTACCAACATATCCCTGATGGCGATGCAGGATAGGATTACCCTCATAACGCTCATAGGGTCCCATAGGACTGTCAGCCACAGCAAAGCCCACAGCATAATCCTTACTCTGGTAGTCGTTACAGCTAAATGTAAGATAATATTTACCACGATGCTTGATAACGGCAGGGCCCTCGGCCACACGCCCCATACGATGCTCCCAGCTACCCTCCTGAACATCAATTAATCTACGGGCTGTCTCCAGCTTCACAGAGTGCATATCACGGCTCATCTCTGCAACCCAAATAACATTTCCGTGCGTAAAGCGAACCCAAAAGATGTAAGGTGTGCCATCATCATCGATAAAAAATGACGAATCAATACCCTTCTCCTCGGGCAGGTATGGTTGTTTCTCAGTCTGCACAAACGGACCACAAGGCGAATCCGACTCAGCATAGCAGATATGCTCCTCGGCGCTATATGTCATAAGATACCTATCGCCAACCTTATAGACCTCGGGTGCCCAAAACCACTTCTCACCCCACACATCATCTTTGTGCAGAGCCAAACGATTCTTGGCATTTCCACAACGGTCGCTCCACTCGCGCATATTCTTCGAGCGATAGACAACAATACCATCCTCGGCGTGAGTACCGTAGATGTAATACCACCCATCGTCTTCCAAGACATAGGGGTCAGCCAGCATCAACTGCTGAGGCTCGGGACCACGCCCCTCGCTCTGCGCCTGCGCAAAACAAGGGAGCAGAATAATGCACAATAAAAGTATCTTCTTCATATTAGTATGTATGAACGCTTACACCCTGTGCCGAAGGCAGATAATTTATACCATACCAGCACATCTGCAACAACAAGAACGAGAAGCAGAGCAGAGCAAAGGCTATGTTATTATCCCTTAGTCGCGGGCGCAGATGCAGATACAGCAGATACGACAACCAAGTCGCCGCTGCCCAAGTCTCCTTGGGATCCCAGGTCCAATAGTCACCCCACGCCTGCTTAGCCCACAGAGCACCCATAATCATACCGAGCGTAAGGAAGGCCCAGCCGATGCGCACCAAATTATCGCACACACCCATCTCCTCCACCGTAGCCTCACGACGGCGCAACCACAGATAGAGCGCAAATATTGTCACCGCACCCATCATAGCGTAGGCAAACATATACACGATGACATGCGGCACAAACCACACACTCTGCAAGGCAGGCATAAGCGACTTGCTGTGAATCTCGGGTTTAAAGAGGTTTACGCAGATAAACACCACCGACATCATCGTACTGAACGACAACACCCAACGATATTTCCACCTCACAAACACGGCAATACCCGCTATCGAGAGGAAGAACGAATACCACAAGCGAGTCTCGCCCATAGTTCGCATAGGAGGGCGTTCGAGCGCTATCCACATACCGATGATATAGGCAAAGAATATAACCGAGCCGATAGACGATGCCGTTGCAGCGGGCCACAATTTCTTGCCCTTGAAAGCCATCACAGCACCCACTACCCAACACAAGGTTGCGGCAGCAGCAAACCATATTAACTCATTCCAACTCATTGCGCCTCCTCCTTTCTTTTCTTACGACCACCAGCCGTTGCAAACATAACAACGCCTGCGGCCAGCATAGTCCACAATGCGATATGCACAGCCGAATACCACCTATCGCGCACGCACTCCAAAACACTTGTCGTGCTCCAACGGCCACGAGCAGTATCGTAGCCTACCTGATATATATACCACGACCCTATACGGGCAGGGTGATTGACTTCAATATTAAATTTCTCTCGCTCTCCATCCTCTTTAAGAACATCTACGCGCGACAGATAACGCTTCGCCTCGCGGCGTGGCATAGCTACGGCAAGATTTTTAGCGATAAAGAGATACGACGGCTCGAAGATAAAGCTACCACAGCTAACCCATCCCTCAGCCTGCTCACCACTGCGCAGATTCTTCGCCTTGACATATACCGCTGGTGCTGCGCCGATATGCAACATCTCACGAAAATCGTTCTGCTCGGGAATACGGCCAGCCATATCGATATACTGTTCTGCGGTAATCTCCCAGCCATCAATAACGGCCGATACACCTACCTCCTCGACCAACAAAAAGTCGCGCGACGAAGTCTCCGTAGCCGTATTAAGCACATAGAGTTTTGGCGGATACTCATCCATCTTAAACTCTTTGAGCGTAATCTCGAAGGGTAGCTGAGTCATCTTGCCCGCACGGTCAAAGCCTGCGTGCACGGGCGTATCGAGATGAGTATTGACACTCACCCTCACCTTGTCGCCACTACCAAATATACCCGCAACCAGCACTACAAAAACCGCCAGATGCGACATAACGGCTGCAACACGACGCTTGCGGATATGGTGCAAATCCTCCATAACTGCAAGTCCCGTAGTGGTTGTAAAATAGAGCAACAAGATATTGAATGGCCACGACGAAGTCATACGCGAGAAACCCATTGCTCCAATAAATCCTGCGGTGGCTGAGTCTTGGCGTGTAAGGCCAAATATGATTGTCATTATAATCATCGCCACAAGCGACGACACACAAGCGTAGTGGTCCGAAAGGCGTTTTAGCCACGGCCAACGCTCCTGTTGAAAGTGTATAAGCACAAGCAAATACACATAATTGACGGCAATAATCAGCCCCCACGGATAACCCAGAAAACTATTATTGACATCACCAAAGGCCATTTGCAGCGTTGTGCCCGCTAAAAATAGCAAGGCACAACGCAGAAATGCTCGTTTATAACCCCATTGTAAGGTCATAAGCAAAAGGTATTTAGTTTATAATAGACTCAAAATTAAGCCTTCTTCCACTGTGCACGCAACAACTCAACAGCCGCAGGAACAGTCTCCTCGCGCTTGCCGTTTGTACCACACTCGAAGCTTACATAGTAGGGATAGTTCATCTCCTTCAATGCGCGGAATCCGTCTACATAGTTATCCAACACGCCATCCTCACCCGGCATCTTACGCTTACCACGGCTTGCTACATGAACATGCTGCAAGTACTCGGGACCAGCGGCCAACAACGCAGCGTAATCCGAAGTCTCCTCCTGCATATGCCAGAAGTCACCCATACACTTAACACCTGCGCTCTTAGAGTCACGGCAGATAGCAGCAGCATCACCTACTTGACGCATATAGTGGCACTCACGACGGTTCAAGGGCTCCAAGATAACGGTTGTGTTGTGCTTCAAAGCGTACTCACCCAACTCGTGCATCTGCTCGCACAAATACTCGCGTGTTTCGAGAGTGTGAGGCTTGCAAGGCTTCTGACCGTTGAAGGCAGGAACCATAATAACACCTGTTGAGCCAATCTCACCAGCAGCAGCGATGATATCGCGCATTGTAGAGTCGAACTGAGCCTTCACCTTGGGGTCCTCAGCCAAGATAAAACCATCAAAACCTGCGCAGATAGCCGACACCTTGATGTTACGGCCTCGCAATGCCTGATTAATCTCGTTTACGCGTGATGCAAGGTTACGACCACCCGGCTCAAAACCAACGATACCGAGGTTCTCCATATAGTCGAGTTTCTCTTCAAGAGTCTTACCCGGAGCGATACCCTCCTGGAACGAGAGACGCAACTCAGCCTTACCCTTCTTGGGTGCTGCAACCAAATCCAGCGGAGACGAAACTGCGATAGCAGCTGCGCCAGCCAACGATGCCTGCAAAAATTCTTTTCTATTCATAGTAAATCTTATTTCAATTCAAAAATCTGTTCTAACTCTTTGATGAATCTCTCCACGCCATTCTTGTCATCTACGGCGGGAGTCCACGGCGCCAGATTGTCGGCTGTTATGGGGGCGTAAGGGCCTTGCTTAACCTCAAAGAGAGTAGTATCATCTTCCAGCACCACCATTCCGTGCCACACACCAGCCTCGATATCAAAGCCATAACATTCGCACGCGGGACCAACCAATCTCTTCTCTATCAATTGGCCATCATTGTCATAAATCGTAACACCAATCTTACCCTTCAACACAACGCTACTCTCGCATAAATCGGGCGAGAGGTGGCGATGCACAGGCAGGTAGCTACCTCGATTCATAACATTGAGCAGGCGGTTAACCTTCTCATTAGTATCACGATGGAAGTTATAGTTCATTCTTAGTCTTGCAGACTGTCGAGCCTTATCGGCTACTTCGGCCAGCAACGAATCATCTATAAACTCCACCTTGGGGCTCTGTTCCATACCGTATCATCAAAGAAAAAAAGGGTGGAGAGGGAGTTTGTTCAGCTCCTACCCCACCCTCGTTATAAATCTATCGGAATGTTATTACTTCGCCTTACCGGTTACCATAACTACATACTCCGACATATCCATCTTGCCCAACTCCAACTTCTCGGGCATATAGTCGAGGTTAGAAGCGCTGATCTCATCCCAAGTTACAGTAGCACCTGTGTAAGCAGCCTCACGACCCATTACACCTGCCAAGCAAGAGATTGCACACTCAGTAGCCTCGTCGTGAGCTGTACCCTTACGGATGTGGTTAACCCAGTCAACATGCTCCAAAACATAGGGGTTAGTCTGCTCGTGTGCAGCCTTCTCAGCCTCAGCATCGAACTTCCAGATTACATTACCTGCCAAGTCCTTAATCTCGTGATTCTCGCTGTTCCAAGAACCCTTAGTACCCTGAATGAACTCGCTTACATTGTTGCTACAACCATCGATCTGACGGCACATAGAGTGGAGGTGAATACCGTTCTCCATCTCGAAGTCGATTGAGAACTGGTCGTACTGGTCACCAGTGATACGACGGTGGCGAGCACCGAAACCTGTAGCCTTAACGGGCTTCAAACCAGAGAACCACAAGAATACATCGATGTTGTGAACATGCTGCTCAACGATATGGTCACCTGACAACCACTTCCAGTTAACCCAGTCGCGAATCATCCACTCCATATCGCTCCAACCCTTCTGGCGCTCCTTGTACCAGAGCATACCCTGGTTCCAGTAAACATTACCGCCAGTAATCTCACCAATCATACCCTGCTGAATCTTCTGGAAAGCCTCAACATAAGGACGCTGGTGGTGACGCTGTGTACCTGTAACAACGCTCAAACCCTTAGCCTGTGCCTGCTTAGCAGTAGCCATAATCATACGGTAACCCTTGGGGTCAACTGCGATAGGCTTCTCCAAGAATGAGTGAACACCCTTCTCAGTTGCGTACTGGAAGTGTACGGGGCGGAATACGGGAGGAGTAGCGATAATTACCATATCAACGCCTGCGTCGATAACCTTCTTGTAAGCATCGAAACCTACGAAGCAGTTAGCATCGGGCACAACCTGATTGTGCTTCTCAGCCAAGTTCTTCTTCAAGCCCTCCAAACGGTCAGCGAAAGTATCACCCAAAGCGACAACCTTGATACCGTTAGCAGCTGTCAACAAGTTAACGATAGCACCTGAACCACGGCCACCGCAACCGATAACACCAGCCTTCAACTCCTTACCGTCGTCAGCCTTGTCGTTCAAAACGGGGATGTATGCGCCCTCCAACTGCTTCAAAGGAGTGTACTCGGGAGCCTTCTCGCCGCAAGAAGTCATAAGTGCTGATGAACCAACGAGTGTTGAAACACCCGCTACTGCAGACAAAGACAAGAAGTCCTTTCTGCTCATTTTGTTACTGCTCATAATTTTTAATAGTTTATAGTTGTTATACTTTATATTATAAATAAATCTTTATCTGCACTCCGCCTACTGAGCCGAAACACCTTCGGGGACCTCACATACTACGCGGAAACCGATACCCTTGATATCCGAGTACCACCAGATACTCTTCGGGTTCTGCGGGTCTGTTCTGAGCCACTCTACATGGTTTGTCTTGCCACGCGCTGCGCTACGCATATTAGCTGCATCGTCTGTATAGTAACCGCCACGAACTACATGCTCCTCGCCAGACTCGGGACCCTTAGGATCAACCGCGCCATCCTGCATCTTTGAATATGCATCCTCTGCGTACCAATCCGAGCAATACTCCATAACATTACCCAACATATTCTTCAAACCAAACGGGTTTGCCTTCATCTTGGTAGGCTCCTGTGTGCGGTTCTTGCTATTGTTTACATAAATAACGTGGCTATTGATAACGGTAGTATCTGCACCAAACAAACCATTCCAGAAACCGTCGTTGGTATAATCCTTGGGGCTACCCTCGAAGTAGTAAGGTGTGTCGGTACCACCACGAGCTGCATACTCCCACTCGGCCTCGGTCGGCAAGCGGTACTTCTTACCCGTTTTGAGCGAAAGCCACTGACAGAAAGTCTGAGCCGAGTAGTGAGTCATAGTGATAGCAGGGCGAGAACCCATACCCCAACCCTGATCGGGGAAACCAAACGGAGGTGTAGGACCACTCACAGCGTCACAATCCTCACGATTGTTGTTTGCATATATAGTCTCGGGCGAAGTACGACCCTCAGACATAGTCTCACCAAAGAATGCCCAGAACTGGTCCCAGGTAACCTCCACCTCAGCCATAAAGAAAGGAGAGATTGTTACATTGCGCTGAGGAGCCTCGTCAGCCTTGTGGAAAGGCTCGTTCTCGGGGCTACCCATCTTGAATGAACCACCGGGGATAGCAATCATATTGATTGAAGCCGATGTGCCGGGGATAGTCTCTGTAAAGTTCTTGAACTCTGTAATAGTAGTAGCCTCAGCGTAAACCTCACCACCTGTTGTGGGAGCAGCAGTCATTGCCTCGTGCTTGTAGTTGGGGTTGTAGTGACCAGCATCGAGGTGGCAGCTGATACATTGGAGGTTGAGTTTCTCCTCGTTCTCGTCGTAGTACAAGTGAGCTGTAACACCCTCGTCGGTGATACCTGTGGGGAAGATATTCACATGACAAGCCTTACAAGACTCGTTGTAAACGATTTTCTGCGCATACTCCAACTCGCCCTTAGCATCCCAATCGACATCTTCGGTATTCTTGGTCATATACGACCACAAATCCTTAACGCCAGCCTTGGTCTTAGCCTTAACATAGTCGAAAGAGCCCTTGGGCGGGAGGTGGCACGCTGCACAGTCGGTCATAACACCACTATCGTTGTTGTAGTGTATAGACTGTTTCCAGCTTGCGTCAGACTCGGGGTGGAAGTGACAAGCCATACAAGACTCGTTCTTCGAGCTGTTTACCCAAACATGATTAAATGCAATCATCAACGAAAAGCCCACAACCAAACCTGCGAGGCCTACGAGCAAAAACTTCTTTTTATTTCCTGATTTTGACATAAGTTATAGTAAATCAAATCTTTTTCCAATTAAAAACAGTCTCTCGCAGGCTCTTTTTCTGCTAAGTTAAACCCTCACGCGCGTACGCCCGAGAAACTATTACACTATATTTCGGTCAAAAGTAATAAAAATTTCGGCATCCTCAAATAATAAAACTCTATTTTTTACAAAACAAGGGGATATTTATTCTAAATCAAGAAAAATATTGCCATCCATTTTCGCCACAAAAAGCCCGTTTCGCCACAACAGAAGACCATTTATCACTTATTCGCATCGAAAAGTTTGCACACTGAGAAAAAGAGTTACTTTTGCCGAGGTTAAAATTTAATTAATTATGAAAAAGTTTATTACATCAATCATCTGCGCCATCATCTTCGCTCTTCCCGCAATGGCGCAGGGTATCAACGACAAGGCTGACAACATCATTGGCGAGTACCTCACCGACCGCGGTGGCAGTAAGAGCAAGGTGCGCGTAACGAAAAATGCCGATGGCACATACGATGCACAGGTATTTTGGGTAGAGAACCCTTATGGCAAAGATGGCAAGAAGCGCAAGGACGAGAAGAACCCCGATAAGAATCTTCGCAATGTAGATGTAGACCAGATTGTAATTGTCAAGGGTCTTAAATACGATGCCGAGGATAAGGAGTGGGGAGGCGCAAAGATTTACGACCCCACAAAGGGTCTGCGCGTAAATGCCACAGCAAAGTTTGAGACCGCAGACAAGCTCAAACTTCGTGGTACAATTATGGGTGTTGGCGTAACACTCTACTGGACTAGAATAAAATAAGTCTATACAAAAAATAATTTCAAGAGGGCGTCTAATCTTAGCGCCCTCATTTTTTTTTTGCAAAAATCGTATAATAAGAACTATTTTAACCTACCACAAGAGCCTTGGCAAGACGATTTCTTTTTGTTATATTTGTAAATCAAATACACAACACTATGAAACGCCTACTTCCCATAATCGTCCTCTGCGCCCTCGCTTTGTGCGGTTGCGCAAACAAAAACGCCAAATCAGAGCGTATTGCTCGCCTTGGCAAGCAGTATGATAAATTCATCGCACTGACATTTGACGATGGTCCCAGCACACTCACTCCGCAGATATTGGACATCCTCGAAGAGTACGATGCTACGGCAACATTTTTCGTTATTGGCAACCAAGTGGACTCAACAACCGAGCCCACCATCAAGCGTGCCGTGGAGTTGGGTTGCGAGATAGGAAATCACTCCTTCACGCACCCCTATTTAACCCAATTATCACCCGAGGAGCAGGCGCAGCAGATTCAGCAGGCCACATCGGCTATTGAGCAGTACGCCCCCACCCCAAAATATCTTCGCCCGCCATATATGGATACAGACGAAACTACGCATAGCATTGCGCCACAGGTATTTATCGGAGGATACTGCCCTGATGATTGGGATTTGAATGTAGATACCGAAACGCGCATCAAGGGCCTTCTCGACAATGCCGAAGATGGGCTTATCTTTATTCTTCACGACTTTAAGGGCAACACAGGCACAGCCGAGGCTTTAAAAGTTGTAATACCTGAATTACAGGCACGCGGATATGCTCTTGTATCGGTTGACGAGCTATTTACCATCAAGGGCGTCACTCCACAAAAGGGCATAATATACGACCGCGTAACAAAAGAGTAAACCGCACGACAAAAACTAATAACACAATAAAATGAAAAAGATTTTTCTAACACTAATCCTCTGCCTGAGCCTGCTTTCGGGTGTAGCACAGGTGAAAAACCACCCTACGATGTTTGCACATCGTGGTTGTTGGTCTAAAAACGAAGCCAAAGAGTTCATCGTACCCGAGAACAGCCTGCCAGCCGTGGCTATGGCCAAGACAATGGGCTACACGGGCATCGAGTGCGATGTACACTACACCAAGGACAAACGAATGGTTATTCTACACGATGCTACTATCAACCGCACAATGCGCCGCGCTGCCGATTATTCGAAGATTGAGAAGCCCATTCGCTTGGAAGATTTAACCTTCGAGGAGCTACGCCGCGACTATGTTCTCGAATCGGAAAACCCCGCTTGGCGCACACCTATCCCGACACTCGAAGAGCTACTCACAGAGTGTAAAAAGCACGGCATTATACCCATGTTACACAGTGCTTTAATGGAATCATATCATGTAGCGCAAGAGATGTTTGGCGACGAGTGGATTTGCTTCACGGGAGGTGTTGAGCATCTTCAAAAGGTACGCGAATTTTCAAACTGCATTATACTCCTCGCAATTAATGATGGCACGGCCGAGGAGAACATCTCAAACCTCGAAAAGATTGGTGGTCGTTGTGGCATTTCGACGATGAAATACAAGCTCTACACGCCCGAATTTTGCAAGGCTCTCACCGAGAGAGGTTACATCGTACAGGCCTCTATCTTCCCCGCTCCTAACGAGGCTATCGCCCAGCGCAATGGCATAACATATCAGCTGACAGATTTCTCTATTATGCCCGAGCATAAGCCTATATATAAAGGAAAAGGCAAACTCGCTGCAAAGAGCCAAGATGCCACTTGGGCGTGGAGCGACGATAACAAGGTTGAGCGAGGTGGCCTTACGCTCGATTTGGAGTTTGAGGGAGAGATTGAAGTTGTGGTAAATAACGAGCGCAAATACACTCTGACTCGCGCTAAGATGGGCAAGGATATTATCGGTGCACGATTCTTTGACAGAGCACCCCACATAGAGGTTACAGCAAAACAGGGCTCACAGGTAAAACGAGCCACGGTAAAAGTTTACAAATACTAAAAAAAGAGAGGGTGTCTATTTGTTTAGACACCCTCACTATTTTGCAGAAATTGTATCAACTATTTACTTTGGTAAAGGTAACGCTTAATAGAACGCTTAGGAGTCTTCTCGAACTCTCGTTCGCGAATCTCAAAAAGACCTACACGCTCATACGAAGCAACCATAGTATTGAGAGTCTTGATGTTATCCTCCATCATCTTCTGCAACTCCTCCTTACCAATCTTCTCCTGCGCCGCAGTATCGTAATCGGGAACAATCAAAGTTGTAAGCACACCATTGCGCTCAACGACAAGCGATTCGAGCACCAAAGGCAGGTTATTGAGTTTATCCTCAATCTCCTCGGGATAGATATTCTGACCTGCGCCTGTCAAAATCATAGTCTTGCAACGACCCTTGATATAGATTGTACCATCGGGGTCCATAATACCCATATCGCCCGTATGCAACCAACCATCCTTATCTATAACTGCATTTGTAGCCTCCTCGTTCTTGTAGTAACCCATCATCACATTCTCGCCGTGAACCAAAATCTCACCAGCGATATTCTGCGGATCCTTAGAGTTAATCTTCGCCTCCATCAAGCCGGGAAGATACTTACCACACGAGCTTGCCTTGAACTCACAAGGAGCAGCAAAGCTGATAAGCGGAGCACACTCGGTCATACCATAACCAATAGTGAGCGGGAAGTTAATCTTACGCAAGAATGCCTCAGTCTCCTGATTCATCGGAGCACCACCCACGATAAAGATTTTAGCCTCACCACCGAAAGACTCCATAAGTTTAGCCTTAATAATGGCATAGAGAGCTGTATTCACGAAGGGAATCTTCATCGCAATACTCATCGGGCCCTTCTCCAACATAGGCATAATCATCTTACGATATACCTTCTCTAACACCAAAGGCACACAGCAAATCATCGTAGGCTTAACGCTCTTCATAGCCTCCACCAAGATTGTGGGTGACGGCATACGGCCAAGCAGAGTCACATGACCACCAACTACCAACTGCGCCAAGAAGTCAAAAGCGCAACCATAGGCGTGAGCCAAGGGCAGGAACGAGAGTGTACGACCGTGCTTATGGAGATAGTGCTCACCTGTTTCGGGGTTGATTACATTCTTACCGAAGACCATATTACCCGTAAGGTTGTTCACTGACAACATAACACCCTTTGACGAGCCTGTTGTACCAGAGGTGTAGTTCAACAAAATCATCTCCTCGTTGGGAACATCATTGAACTTAATATCCTCTACCTTAAAGCCTTCGGGGTACTTCTCAGCAAACGCAGCATCCAAACCAGCCATAGCCTCCGATACGGCTGTGCTACCCTCCTTCTCGTATACGACCTCGCACTTCTCAACGGTGATTGCAGCCTCCAACAAAGGCATACGGTCGGTATCCAATGTAGGCCAGTGAGCGCCACCAGCAAAGAGGATACGGCTCTCCGAGTGAGTTACGATATTCTCTACATCGGCGGGGTTAAAATCTTGAAGGATAGGAACAATTACAACACCATAGGTGATAGTTGCGATATAGGTCACACACCAATTTATGTTATTGCGACCAATAAGAGCAATCTTATCGCCTGACTTGATGCCAACTTTCTCAAACAAGATGTGCAAACGAGCCATCTGCTCGGCCATCTCGAAATAGGTTAGAGTCTGTTTGCTAAAATAATCGGTTAAAACCGGCAAGGAGTGATTTTCACGGAAACTCTCCTCGTACATTTTAATTAAATTCTCTTGTAGCATATAGAGTATTTTAGTTCTTTTTCTCTTCTTTATCCTTTTCGTTTTGGGGTTTGCCCCAGATATAAATCTTCGATTCAGTACCTGCTTTCAATCTTTCGATATTCTTGCGGTGCGACCAAATAAGCAATCCCGCAATGACGAAAGCAAATAGAATAAATGTGAACGAAACATCGTTGTTACGCGACCACTCTGTCGAAGAGTAGATTATAACAAACATCGGGAAGCAACAACCTGCCGATATAGATGCCAACGACACATAGTTCGAAAAGAGGAACACCAACGCCCACACAGCAAAACAGAGCAGAATAATCTGCGGATAGATACCTGTAACGGCACCCACCAGCGTTGCAACGCCCTTACCACCCTTAAAGTCGGCAAAGATGGGGAAGATATGACCCAATACTGCGGCAAACACGCCCAAGATTTTCAGGTTAATGAGCCACGCCGACGAAATATCGGGGTCGTAACGCAACAAACCAATCAGCGCAACGGCAGCAAATCCCTTCATAAAGTCCAAAACAAAAACGGGAATGGCTGCACGCTTGCCCAGCACTCGCAACATATTTGTTGTTCCAGCATTTTTACTTCCGTGTTCACGGATATCTACACCATAGTATTTCTTTCCAATCCACACTGCGCTCGGAATAGAGCCCAAGATGTACGCTAAAATAAGCATCGAAAAGACGCAATAGTATGTTATCAATCCCCAAGAAGCCATAATAATAAACTTTTACAAGCACGATGTTCCACTGCCGAAAAACTGATTTTTCGTCGATGGCGCGCTTTTGGTTAATGCATATTCTTCACAAATATACATTTTTTCCGTCGTAAAACAAAATATATGTCACAAAAACGACCATTTTACGACATAAGTATTCCCATTTTCAGTCACAAAAATCATTTATTTTTCTCGAATGGCAAAAAATATGTGGTTAATAGTCTTTTTGTGTTACAAATTCGCGCTTCGGGTGACAAAAACACCTATTTTGTGGTAGAAAATCCACTTTTCAAAGCAATATTTGGTCAAAATAGCACTTTCGAGAATGCTGTTACCTCCAACAAAACTGGACAATAACCACTTTGTGACAGATTTGTAAGCTACCGCGAAGGCTACTCACAAAAATTTGCTTTAAGCCTTTGAAAAATTACCTATTTTCTCACAAAATATTCGTATATTTGGGCCTTAAAAGAAAAATACCAGAACTATGAGTAAGAAATTTAGTCTATCGTTGAAGCACGATCTCACCAATTTGCAGTGGTGGCGCGAGATTGTAACCATATTTATCGGTTGCGTGATGTGCGCAATAGGTTTTGTATTCTTCATCAACCCCTACAATATTGTCCCGGGTGGAGTGTATGGCTTGGGTATCGTACTGCACAACATCTTCCCCTCTATTCAGGTGGGTACATTCGGATATATGTTCGATATTCCCCTGCTGACAATTGCAATCATTCTATTCGGCAAGCAGTTTGGCGGTCGTACGCTATTCGCTGCGGCTATCACCCCGGGTTTGATGAATATCCTTTCGGCTATTGTCTACCCCACCAAGGAGGCTCTGCAAACTCTTGACCCGTCACAACTTATGGGCGGAGCTGTTGATTTATCAGACCACTTGATGCTGGCTTGTATCCTCGGAGGTGCTATCATCGGAGCAGGATTGGGATTTGTTGTGCGTAGCAATGCAACAACAGGCGGTACGGATATTATCGCTATGATTTTGAACCGTTATCTTCATATTCCATTCTCGCGCGGTGTGTTAATCGCCGACACTTGTGTTGTATTGGCAGGTTTGGTGGTTATCGGCTTTGGTATCGGTACAGACAATGGTCAGGCTGGCGGTTGGTTGCTTTCGCTCTACTCGCTCATCTGTATCTTCGTATCGACACGAATTATCGATTATGTGATTGATGGTGCATCGTACGACAAACTACTATTCATCATCGGCAACACCCACAATGAGGCTCTGCGTGAGTATATCATCAACGACTTGGAGCGCGGAGGTACATATATCAAATCATCGGGTATGTATAGCAACGACGACAAGGAGATGATATTCTTGGTTATCAGCCGTCGTGAGGTGGCTCAGGTACAGCGTAAGATACGCGAGATAGACCCCAAGCTGTTCCTTGTTGTAACCGATGCTTACGACACCTACGGCGAGGGCTTCAAACCCTTCCCCGAGAAAGATGCAATGCTCAACTAAACTATTGAAAATGATTAATGTAAATAATTTACGTCCCCTAACGGGCGAGGGACGAAAGCTCTTCATCGAGACTTATGGTTGCCAGATGAATGTTGGTGACTCGGAGATTGTTGTATCTATTATGCAGAAAGAGGGATACATCTACACCGAAAAAATCGAGGAGGCTGACATTATATTAATAAACACCTGCTCAATACGCGACAACGCCGAGCAACGCATCTGGGGTCGTCTTACCGAGATGCGCCGCCTGCGTAAGCGCAAGCCATCGTTATTGATTGGCATCATTGGCTGTATGGCCGAGCGATTGAAGGAGCAGCTTACCGTAGGTGAGTTGGCCGTGGATATCGTTGCAGGCCCTGACACATACCGCGACCTGCCCCGCCTTGTACGCGAGGCCGAGAGCGGTGGCAAGGGTGTGAATGTTCTTTTGTCGCAGGAGGAGACCTATGCAGAGATTGCACCCGTGCGCTTGGACAAAAATGGCGTGAGTGCATACATCGCTATTATGCGAGGTTGCAACAACTTCTGCTCATACTGTGTCGTGCCTTACACACGCGGTCGCGAGCGTAGCCGCGATGCTGCCACAATCGTTGCCGAGGCTCGTTCACTCTTCGAGAACGGCTACCGCGAGGTGACTCTCTTGGGACAGAATGTAAACTCATACTGCACAGGAGATGTAGATTTCCCCGCACTCTTGAAGACCGTAGCTGAGATATCGCCGCTACTTCGAGTGCGCTTCGCAACATCGCACCCCAAGGATATGAGCAACGAGCTGTTGGAGGTAATGGCCTCTATGCCCAACATCTGCCGTGCTATTCACCTGCCTGCACAGTCAGGCTCTACGGTTATGTTGGAGCGTATGAATCGTAAGTATACACGCGAGTGGTATCTCGACCGTGTGGCTGCCATCCGTCACTATATGCCCGACTGCGCCATCACCACAGACCTTATTGCTGGCTTTACGGGCGAGACAGAGGAGGACCACCAGCAGACACTCTCGCTGATGAAGGAGGTTGGATACGAGTTTGCCTTTATGTTCAAATACTCAGAGCGCCCGGGCACTTTCGCACAGCGCAACTTGGGTGACGACATTCCCGAAGATGTAAAGACTGCTCGCCTTACGGAGATTATCAATCTGCAAAACACCCTCTCGGAGCAGAGCAACAAGCGCGATGTAGGCAAGGAGTTTGAGGTATTGGTAGAGGGTACATCTAAGCGCCGCGAGGACCAGCTCTTTGGTCGCACATCGCAGAACAAAGTTGTCGTATTCGACAAGGGCGACCACAAGGTTGGCGACTATGTTCGCTGCCGCATCACGGGTTGCTCGTCGGCAACGCTATTTGGCGAAGAGATATTTTAATTAAACACATATACAACAAAAACGGCAGTTAAACATCAGGTTTTGACTGCCGTTTTCTATTTAGCACCATTTTTGGAAAAAGTTGGCAACAAAACTTTGCAAAAATGAAAAGACTTTTAATTATCACACTGCTCGCAGTGCCATTTCAGGTTATTTTGGCACAATCCCGCGACTCATTAGACATCTCCACAACAACGCCCATCGAGGAGATTATAATAACGGGCATAGGCCCAAATGCCAAGACACGCCTATCGTCGGCATCGGTGTCCGTCGTGGGGCGTCAAACCATAGATTCCGAAAACAGAGCATCACTCCTCCCAACGCTTGCCGAGCAGGTGCCGGGACTATTCATCACCTCGCGTGGCGTGATGGGTTATGGAGTCAGCACGGGAGCGGCCGGTGGAATGAGCATACGCGGTGTGGGCGGAGCGCCTACTACGGGCGTTATGGTTTTGATAGATGGCACACCCCAATATATGGGACTTATGGGCCACCCTATTGCCGATGCTTATCAATCATCGCTTGCCGAACGCGTGGAGGTTGTACGCGGCCCAGCATCGGTGATATATGGCTCTAACGCTATGGGAGGCGTGATGAACATCATCACACGCAAGCTACCTAACGAAGGCTCACAGAGCGACCTGCATATAGGTTACGGCTCGTACAACACCCTGCAAACAAACCTAACAAACAAGTTTAACAAGGGGCGTGTTTCATCAACACTAACAGGTAGTTACGACCGCAGTGACGGCCATCGTGCAAATATGGATTTCGAGCAGTATGGTGGCTCGGCAAAGGTTGATATAAAACTATCGCAGCGATGGAGCATTTCAACAAATATCAATCTCACCCACTTCAACTCCTCAAACCCGGGAAGCATTGATGCGCCTATAATAGACAATGACGCTCGCATCACGCGCCTATCGTCGTATCTTTCGCTCAACAACAGTAGCAAGGCCACGCAGGGTGCGATAAATATCTTCTACAACTACGGCATTCACCGCATAAACGACGGTTACAGCGAGGGTGACACCCCACCCGATTACCGTTTCCGCTCGCAGGATATGATGGCGGGCGTGGCGGCTCATCAGAGTTTCTCGATACTTAGAAACAATCGCATAACCATCGGTGCGGACTATCAGCTATCGGGCGGTAAGGCTATAAATCGTTATCTGGACGAGCGAGAGGATAAGCTCATCATTGATAAGTATATGCAAAACATTGCCATTTACATCAACTCCCAGCAGAGCCTTACACATTGGATAATGCTTGATTTGGGCATACGATTTGATTACAAAACCGACTTAGGCAATGCGTGGGTGCCGCAGGGAGGATTATCTTTCGCCCTACCCCACAATACGCAGATAAAGGCTATTGTATCGAAGGGTTTTCGCTACCCTACCATACGCGAGATGTATATGTTTCCACCGCAAAATCCCGACCTGAAACCTGAGCAGTTGATGAACTACGAGCTATCGTACCACCAAAGCATAAAAGCGATAAGTTACGGGGTAAACATATTCTACATAGATGGTAAAAATATGATTCAAACCGTTATGCAGAATGGTCGTCCTCTGAATGTGAATACAAACAGAGTTGTCAATCACGGCATAGAGGCCGAGTTCGCGGTGCAAGCTACACGCAGGCTGAGGCTGATGGCAAATTACAGCTATCTGAATATGAAATATCCCGTTCTTGCAGCCCCTGAGCACAAGCTCTTTTGTTCGGTACGCTACACCGCCAAGCGATGGAGCGCAGGCACGAGCATACAACTTATAAACGGCCTTATAATCGAGCGTGAGCCACTACGAAAGGAGAATTACACCTTGTGGAATGCCGACATAGAGTTTCGTGCAACACCCACCCTGCAACTCTACGCCCGCGCAGAGAATCTGCTTGGGCAGCAGTACGAGATAAACGCAGGTTTTCCTATGCCACGCACAACCGTAAATGCAGGAGTAAAATTACACTTTAACAAAAAGAGATGACACACGAGAGAATCTTCAAAACATTCCCCATCGACTGCGACCACTACTCGGCCGATGTCGCGCCCATAATCAGCTACACAACATCGCGCTACGGGATGAACGAGTGGCGTGCAACGGTAATAACAAACGAGCTACACGGTCATCTGGGCATTTACGCCACCATTGGCGCGAAGATGGGCATATATGCGTGCGAGCAGCTTGGCAAGGCACACCATCTCAAAATCTTCTCATTTGCTGGCGACACGCCACCCATCAGCTGTATGAACGACGGCTTGCAGGTGAGCACGGGTGCCACCATAGGCCACGGATTGATAGATATAGCCAACGAGCAGCAGGCTCGCCCCGAAGCAATATTTATTGACGGAGAGCACGAGCTGCACCTACGACTCAAAAGCGAGCGGAGGGAGCAGATAGAGCACGATGTGCGCTACGGCGTAGAGAAATATGGCACACATTCGCCAGAGTATTGGGTATACATACGCCGATTGGCAATCGAGTATTGGCAGTCGTTCGACCGCAACGAGATATTTGAGATTATTTAGGTCCGAAGATGATGCAAATAGCCATATCGCGCCAACACGCCAACGATTGGCATAGCATTTGCAATTAAAATATCAACTGCGGCAATTAAGCACTGCCGTAGCGAGGTTTCTTCATTTATTTAAGTTTGGGTTAGTAGTTTATGGAGTTTCTGATACTCCGAGGATAGGCGGCAATCGTGAGATTCCCGCCTATTTTTTGCGTATAATCAAATCCTCAAATCTAACCTTCGGCACATAATGCACACCCTCCTGGCGATAATAGGAGTGGTTATCCTCCTCGCCAATCTCAACCAAACGGATATTATCACAGCCACGACCAATGGCCAAAATAAGCAGCGGCTCTAACTCCAAGCCAAGCGCCTGTCGCACAGCCTCCTTATCGAAAGCACCTATACAAATGCCATTGAGTCCAATCTCCACGGCCTGCAACAGCATACTCTGCGCCGCAATACCCAAATCCACGCTTACATATCGGCTCTCGGGCACCGTTGAACATATCACAACAAAGGCATTAGGCTCACTACCCTCTGCTGGCAGATGTAATTCGGGCAGGGCACCTCCGAGTTTGATGTGCGGCAAGACCTTCGCCGCCTCATCCTCCAAAACAGGACGGAAGCGCAACACCTGCTGATTACGGGCCGAGGGAATCTTGGTCGTCACCTCTATAATTCGCATCAACTGGTCTTCGCGCACCTTAAATGATGAGTCGTAGGCTCTATGGCTACGATTCTTCTCTAACAAACGCATCAGCGTGCGAGTCGTTGTCGTACGCTTGGAGGTATGCGCTCCGCGCATATAATCCTCCATCTTCTTTCCCAAATAATCGTCTGCCATAAACTAAATCAATGTCATTATATATCCCGAAGCGATATAAGCTACAATATAACATACAATAAAGGTTGCTATGCCGCGACCCTCCTTCAAGTTCGTTGCCTCCGAAAATGCCTTATATGTCCAATAGAAATACCACGCAACAAAGAGCAATGCCACAACGCCTACGATAGAGAGCATATTGACATACTCCATAACACGCTCCATATTACCGTCCATAACCCAGCCTGTAATGCTACGCACCGCGGGGATGGCAAACATCAGCAGCGAGAGGTCAAATGGAATACGCGCGAAGAGGTTAAATGCCGCTACATCCCAAAATCTCACCTTCGAGCGCGACACCATAACACCTGCCACATACAACACAACCGAGAAGAATAGCCACACCACAACCTGCTGCAAAGTAGCCTTCCACAGTGCGCCACCCGCATAGTTCACCTGCGTGAGCGATGTCACGCGCAGGCCAATCTGCCAGCAAAATACCGAAGTCAAAATAAGTGCTACTATGCCCCAGCAAATAGCCTGACGCAATGGCAGATAACGAAACGGATTCTTAAATTTCTCAAACATAACCTTATCGTTTTAATCGTTTTCACTCATTTCCATACGCTCCAATTCGGAGATAATATCGTCGAGACGATTTCGTACCGACGGATAGCTGAGCCCCATCTTCTGCGCCAGCGCTTTCAGAGAACCGCTACACAGCACAAAATCCATCACAAAGCGCAAATCCTCCTCCTTCAAGCGCATCAAAGCCGACAGAGGATAATTGCCCTCAATCTTGGTATCACACTCAACGCAACGCATCGTATGCACCTGCAATACGCCACCACACGAGGGGCAAATCTTTGGCAATAGTTTTTTAATCATATCTTTTATATTATTCTGCTCAACAAAACAAAATTTACTATCGTCTTTCACAAAATTAATTAAAAGATAAATAAAATACAAAATATAATTAATAAAATTAAACTCAAAGATAATTTTTACACCCTACGCCACAAAAAAAAACGGCCACCCTTTGCTGGGTAGCCGTTCAAGCTATTGTTGTAAATGACTATTACTTCAAAGCCTCCAAAGCCTTGTTGTACTTCTCGTACTTAGCCATCATACCATCCTCATCACGAAGACGGAATGTCAATACCTTCAAAGTCTCAACAGTAGGCAAGCTGTTGGGGTTAAGCTCGTAAGCAGCCTCCAAAACGGGAACAGCAGCCTTGTAGCAAGCGATAACCTTATCCTGATCAGCTTTCCACTCTGCGTTACTCTTATAGTCACGCTTGCTAATATCCTCGTTCAAAGCGTCACCCTTGTAGATGTGCAACAAACCGAGGTTAAATGCAGCCTGAGCGTCCTTGGGGTCAAGCTCAACAACCTTCTCGAAAGACTTGATAGCCTCGTCGAAGTTCTTCATTGAGTTGAACATAATAGCACGGCCATTCCACAAATCCTTATTCTGGGGGTCCTTAGCCAAAGCGCCATCAACCATTGCAACCAACTCCTGAGGGTCACCCACGGGGTTCTCGGGGTCAGTGTAGATAGTAATCAAGCCCTCGATGATACGAGTGTTTGCGGGATACTTAGCCATACCCTCCATCAACACCTGCTTAGCACGCTGCATATTAGCTACGCGTACAGAAGAATCCTTCTGACCATAGTATGAGTGGAAGAGGTAGTTGTAGATAAAGCCATCGGGGTCAGAGTAACCAGCCTCCAAAGCCTTAGACAAAACCTCAGCACCCTTTGCGTATGAAGCGGGATTAGTTGCGCCGTCTACTACATAGAGGTAACCTGCATAGTAGAGGTAGTCATTCTTAGTCTCGCCGTTGTAGCCGGGAGTCTGCTGAGTGTTGTATGCAGCCATATAGTTCTGAGCAGCCTGAGCAGCCAAACCTGCGTCCAAGCATACATTACCCATAGTGCTGTATGCGTTCTCAATCTTCTTCAAACCCTCAGCAACCTTTGATGCCTGCTTAGCATCGAGCTCGTAAGCCTTCTTGAATGATGCGATAGCCTCAGCACCCAAGTCACCCTCCTTAACGGTCTGAGTAACAATCCAAGTTACAACCTTACCGCCCTCAGAGTAAATCTTCACCCAAGGATAAACATACTCAGTAAGAGCCTTACCGTTGAGTTCTACATTAGCGTTTGTAGCCTCAGCCTTACCCATTGTAAGAGCAAGCATAGCATCCTCCATACCTACGAACAAATCAGACCAAGCAGCAGTAGCAGCCTCATAGTAAGCGTTACCACGAGCAAGCCAAGTAGCAGCCTTAGCACCCTTCTTTGCGTCCTTTGAATCAGCGTCAGCCTTGTCCAACTTTGCTACGATAGCAGCCTTGTTGACCTTCTGCGCATTTGCCATTGGTGCAGCCATAAGCGTAATGGCCATCACCGCGAGAATTAATCTTTTCATAATTAAATCCTGTTTAATGAAAAAACGATTTTACTTATTATTTATTGTCTATTCGTGTCAAATATTACTCCTGTGCAGTCTGCTCAGTGTTTGCCTCCTGCTCCGAAGTAGCCTCCACGGCAACCTCCGCAGCACCTTCAGCACCTTCTGCAACAACTACATTCTCAGCGATTTCCTCCTCGTCGCTAACCGGTACAGCCATCACCGAAGCAATAACATCACCCTCGCGCAAGTTGATAATCTTAACACCCTGTGTCGCACGACCAGCAACGCGAATCTGCTCTACCTTGGTGCGAATTGTAACACCCGAACGGTTGATAATCATCAAGTCGTTCTCGTCGGTCACGGCCTGAATTGCAATCAAATCGCCTGTCTTATCGGTGATATTGATTGTCTTAACACCCTTACCGCCACGGTTTGTTACACGATACTCATCAAGGTCAGTACGCTTACCGAAACCATTCTCCGAGAGTACAAGTACATCCTGCTTAGAGTCGGGCTCGATGCAAATCATACCGATAACCTCATCACCCTCATCGAGCGTAATACCGCGAACACCTGCACCCACACGACCGATAGGACGAACAGTGCTTTCGTTGAAGCGGATAGCCTTACCGCCACGAGCTGCAATCATAATTTCAGCCTCACCGCTGGTAATCTTAGCCTCGATAAGCTGGTCACCCTCGCGGATAACGATTGCATTAACACCATTCTGACGAGGACGAGAGTAAGCCTCCAACTTAGTCTTCTTAACTACACCCTCGCGAGTACACATCACAATATAATTATTATTAATGTACTCCGCATCGTTCAAGTTCTTGGTGTTAATATATGCACGCACCTTGTCATCGGGCTCAATCTGAATAATATTCTGGATTGCACGACCCTTCGATGCACGTGTTCCCTCGGGAATATCGTAAACCTTCAACCAGTAGCAACGACCCTTCTCTGTAAAGAAGATCATCGTGTTGTGCATTGAGGCAACATAGATATGCTCGATGAAGTCCTCGTCGCGTGTAGCGCTGCCCTTCATACCTACACCACCACGATTCTGAATGCGGTACTCAGCAAGCGGTGTACGCTTGATGTAACCCATATGCGAGATGGTGATAACCATATCGTCATCAGCATAGAAGTCCTCGGGATTGAACTCCTCCGAAGAGTAGACAATCTCGGTACGGCGCTCGTCGCCATACTTCTCCTTCACCTCGATAAGTTCGTCCTTAACAATCTGCATCTGCATATCAACGCTTGCCAACACATCGTTGAAGTAGTTAATCTTGCGCTCCAACTCTGCGTGCTCTGCCTCCAACTTCTCGCGCTCCAAGCCTGTGAGCTGACGCAGACGCATCTCCACGATAGCCTGAGACTGAATCTCACTCAAACCGAAACGCTCCTGCAATGTCTGCTTAGCAACCTCGGTGCTACGCGAAGCCTTGATAATCTGTACAATCTCGTCGATATTATCCTGCGCGATGAGCAAGCCCTGCACGATGTGCATACGCTCCTGCGCCTTTTTCAAATCAAAACGGGTACGACGAACAACAACATCATGACGGTGCTCCACGAAGTGCTTAACCAAATCCTTCAAGTTGAGCAACATCGGACGGCCATTCACCAACGCAATGTTATTCACCGCAAACGATGTCTGCAACTGAGTGTTCTTGAAGAGTGTGTTCAACACCACATTTGCCGAAGCGTCCTTCTTAACAAAGATTGTGATACGCATACCGTTACGGTCACTCTCATCGTTGATGTATGAGATACCCTCAATCTTCTTCTCGTTAACCATCTCGCCGATTTTCTTAATCATCTCGGCCTTGTTAACCATATAAGGAATCTCGGTAACAACGATACACTCACGACCCGAAGGCATAGTCTCGATATCGGTCTTGGCACGCATCATCACACGGCCACGGCCTGTGAGCAACGCCTCCTTAACACCCTCATAGCCATAAATCAACGCTCCTGTGGGGAAGTCGGGACCCTTAACATACTTCAACAACTCCTCGCACTCACACTCGGGGTTATCGACATAAGCACAGCAAGCATCGACAACCTCACCCAAGTTGTGAGGAGCCATATTTGTAGCCATACCTACGGCGATACCGCTCGCACCATTTACCAACAACAAAGGAATTTTTGTAGGCAATACGGTAGGCTCCTTCAAGGTGTCGTCGAAGTTTGTGGTCCAGTCGATAGTCTCCTTCTCGATGTCGGCCATCACCTCGTCGGTAATCTTCTGCATACGCGCCTCGGTGTAACGCATCGCTGCTGCCGAGTCACCGTCCATAGAACCGAAGTTACCCTGACCCTCTACCAACGGATAACGCATAGCCCACTCCTGCGCCATACGAACCATAGCCTCATATACAGAGCTATCGCCGTGGGGGTGGAACTTACCGAGCACATCACCCACGATACGGGCTGACTTACGCGTCGGCTTATCCGAATATAGATTCAACTCGGCACTCATATCGTACAGGATACGGCGATGTACGGGCTTCAAACCATCGCGCACATCGGGCAACGCACGCGACACGATAACCGACATCGAGTAGTCGATATAGGCCGATTTCATCTGCTCTTCAATATTGATGGGAATAATTCTGCCCACCAACTCAGCATTCTTATCTTCTTCGTTCAACATATTTTTTGTCTTAAAAAATTAGCGCCACGGGCGCACACTTTTAATTAAGCAAAAGTACTCATTTTTTTGCAAATAACCAATTTTCGCATCTGTTTTTACTCTTATAAAGAGTATTTATTTCCAAAACAGCCTGTTTTTGCCCGTTTTTAGGCGATTTGAGGGCAAAAAAAATTTCTCCCGACAGGGTGTCGAGAGAAAATTTCATTTTTCAGAGTTTTTTTATTATCGAAAATCAATCATCTCATAATCTTTGTACTTCGATTTTTCAAACCTGCCAATGCTCTGCGTACGCTTTGCAAGCGATAGAACATCCACCACGATAACATCGTCATAGAGTCTGTACTCCAACTTTCGCGGTCGCCCCGTAGCGACATCTACGGTAAGATAAATATCGCCCTCGATTGTGGCATCCGTCGAGCGCAGATGAATAGTCTGCTGACCACCACTTTGCGCGTGAATATTTGACTCATAACCCGAATCCACAAAGTCGAAACAACGCGTAGGATTATCCAACACATTGCGGCTTGCAAGGTCCACATTATCAACATTTATCTCCCCGCGGTTGTGGTCTATCTCGTAGCGCACTTTACCGTCGGAATAGACCTCCGCAGCATCGAGTTTGATGTAGTACGAATCCCCCGCCACCGCATACTCGCCTGACGCCTGAAACTCACCCGCCGAGACCTTAAACGCGGCATCGTAAGCACCCAACGCCTCGACATATCGCGCCACGCGCTGCAAGGCCGCCTTCGACTGCTCATCGGCCATAGCCGAGAGGCTTAGCATCAATACCAAAGTAGATAATATCAGTTTGCGCATAACATCTTCTTTTCTTATAAAACGAATCTATGGTGTAAATATTATGCCAACACTCTAAAATACTCCCAGCTCCTGCAACTTGGCCTCCAACGATGGCAGGTCGTAGAACTTTATCTCGCGCGGCTTAGCACCCACCTGCGGGCCTACGATGCCTGCGCGCTCCAACTGCAACATAATACGCCCCGCGCGGTTGAATCCAACCTCATAATTTCGCTGGATAGACGATGTAGAAATCACACCCGTTGTGACAGCAGCTCGCGCCACCTCGCCAAACAGAACATCATACTTCACGGGGGCACCACTCTCACCATCGGCCATCGAACCACCCTCGCTACCCGCATCAGGCACAAAGTCGGGCAACTGATAAGCCTCGGTATATCCTTGTTGCTTAGATATATAATCAACCAATCGCTCCACCTCCTTGGTCTCCACAAGAGCACACTGAATACGGGTGAGCTCGCCATCTTTCGAGAAGAGCATATCGCCTCGACCGATAAGCTGATTTGCACCCGGCTGGTCGATAATCGTACGCGAATCAATCATCTGCATCACGCGGAAAGCGATACGCGCAGGGAAGTTAGCCTTGATACCTCCCGTAATGACCTTCACATCGGGACGCTGTGTGGCGATAATGAGGTGAATACCAACAGCTCGCGCCTTCTGCGCCAAGCGCATAACGGGCACCTCGACCTCCTTAGCTGTCATAATAAGGTCTGCAAACTCATCTACAATAACCACGATATATGGCAGGAAACGGTGTCCCTTGTTGGGATTAAGGCGACGCGCGGTGAACTTCTCGTTATACTCCACAATATTTCGTGCCGTAGCCATCTTACACAACTCCAAACGGCGACCCATCTCCTCCACAAGTGAGTTCAATACATAAACCGCCTTCTTAGGGTCGGTAACGATAGGCTCATCCTCCGACTCCATCTTAGCTAAGAAGTGTCGCTCCAGTTTGTTATAGACCGAGAACTCCACCATCTTGGGGTCAATCATCACAAACTTCAACTGCGAGGGGTGCTTGGTATAAAGCAGAGATGTGATAATTGCGTTCAAACCCACTGACTTACCCTGTCCCGTAGCACCAGCCACCAACAAGTGAGGCAACTTAGCCAAATCGAAGGTGAAATTCTTATTCTGAATTGTACGACCGATAACTACAGGAAGCTCCATCTTCGAGAGCTGGAACTCCTCCGAGCAGATAGACGAATACATCGACACAATCTGCTTGTCGCGGTTAGGCACCTCGATACCGATTGTTCCGCGTCCGGGGATGGGGGCAATGATACGGATACCCTGCGCACGCAAACTCTGGGCAATATCCTTCTCCAAGCCCTGCACCTTAGAAATCTTCACACCCTGAGCCTGAACAATCTCATAAAGTGTAACGGTAGGACCTACGGTAGCCTGGATATCTACGATAGGTATACCGAAATATTTCAAGGTCTCCTGAATACGGCACTTGTTGTCATAAATCTCGGCATCGCTTACCTTGTGTGGCGACTGGTAATCCTCCAACAACGACACATAGGGTTTCTTGTAATTCTCTAAGTCACGCAATGGGTCATACAACTCTTCGGATATATCCTCCTCGTCTACTCGCGAGGGGCGATTTTCGTGTACCTTTACTACAAGATGGTCATCAGCAGCAGATGTCGTAGCAGCAGAATATGTAGGACTAGTACTCGCCTTTGAGACGGGTGTTACACAGATACCATCTTCATCGAAGATATCTTCACTTGCCATCTGCTCACGCTCTGCAATGCTTCGCTCATCAACCTCGGCAGGAGCGACAGCCATATCGGCATTAAACTTACTCTCCGCACCACCCGCAGGCATAACAGCAAAGCCATCTTCGTCAAGAGAGCGGTCGAAACGCTGCTTCTGCGCCTGCTCCTCCTGTGCCATAAGAGCCTCTACATCAATTTCGTTGGGCACAGCTCCGCCATTGGGTCTAACGATAAACTCATCATCCTCGCCATCGAACTCCACTTCGCTGCTGGCCACACCAACCGATGCTACAACGCCACCCAAGGCGACATCGCTAGGCTGCGCAGCACTCGCCACAAAGAACTCCTCCTCGGGCTCAAACACCTTCGTACGGCCAAAGTCAGGATGACCAATCTCCTGCTCACGCTTCTCGGCCAGAAACTCATTCATAGTCTTTCGCGGCGCAGGCTCTGGTGCGGTAGGCTTCACGGTATGGTCGGCAACCCTCGGCACGGTATATTCAACAGGCTTTGGCTCAACAACAGGCTCCACTGCTGGTTCCACGATGGGCTCACTCTCAGGCTTAACAACCGCCTCAGGTGCATCATCTTCATCACGCGCCTCGGCCTTGCGATTTACTATCACATCTTCAACCGCTTTTTTCACTCTACCGCCCTGCTTCTCAACACCGTCACCAATACTATCCACTATACGGCGGAAATTATGATTAATGAATACTCCCGTCAAAATACAACCTGCTATAAGCACCAGCACAGCTCCGAAAGTGCCAAGAATATCCGATAAATCCTTTGCACAAGCCTGACCTAACTCTCCTCCAATATCGTATCTCACACCCAAGCCATTAGCGATAAGGCCCAAAGTAAGTGAGCCTACGATAAGCAACAGGGCTGCGCTCAAACCAAAATGGTTGAGATGCAACGGCTTCTTACGAAATATACGCCAGCCGAGAATTGTTATTACAATAGGGAGAATAATACCAAAGATACCGAATGAGCAATCCACCGCCCAATAGGCTACCGTAGCACCCATACGGCTACAAATATTCTCAAACTCGATTACCTTACCCGACAACTCTGGCACATTGCGCAGGGCCGACAAATCCGACGACCAATGTATAAAGTGCGACACAACCGACACCAGAGAGAATATTCCTATAATCAACAACAGGAAGCCCGACATCCACGACATATTGTCGTTGGGTGCCACCACGGGTGTAGCTTGTTTTTTTGTCTTGCTATTTTTTTTCGTATTAGCCATAAACATGTAATTCTGCTCGGGCACTACCCGAAAATATCTAAGTATCTACAACTTACTTCAAACCTTAAAACTCTTGCAAAGCCTTTGCTTGCAGGCTTTTGCGATACTGCTCATCGGCAAAGGTTACAAACTCCAACTTAGGGTTATTATCCGCCGCAGCACGCAGACCATACTCATCCAAAAGACTCTCAACGCGCCTCTCGACAGCAGCGCCCGAATCTATGATTTCCACATCGCGCTCGCCTACGACCTTGCTTATCACATCTCGAAGGAAAGGATAGTGCGTACAACCCAGAACAATCACATCTGCACCTCGCTCGATGATAGGCTCCACTACACGGCGTACCAACGCCTCGGTTGCAGGCTCTTGCTCCGCATTCTGCTCCACAGCCTCGACAAAGCCCTCGCCAACGGCCTTAATAACCTCTACGCCCTGACCATAGCGCTCGACGGTAGAGAGAAATTTCTCACCTTGAAGACTGCGCTGCGTGGCGATAACACCAATAACCTTACTGCGTGTCATCGCGCAAGCGGGCTTCACGGCAGGCTCCAAACCAACGATGGGGATATCGAATGTAGCACGCAGATGCGAAATGGCGGCCGCCGTTGCCGTATTACACGCCACAACGACCATCTTACAACCTCGCTCAACAAGCTCGCGCACAGATGCCTCGGCCAACTCCTTTATGCGTTGTGCGGGCAGCGAACCATAGGGGCAATTCTTGCCATCACCCAGATAGATTAACGACTCACAAGGCAAAGCGCGGTGCAACTCACGCCACACCGACAAACCTCCAAAACCCGAATCATAAACACCTATCGGACTGTTATTCATCTCACTTAACTATCTGTAAAATATAATCTATTAGTTCTGCATCGCTCAATTGCGCACAATCTATGCAATATAATGCCTTTGAATAAAAAGGCTCGCGCTCAGCCATATTGGCGGTCATAAATGCCACCAGTTCCTCGTCATTAAGACCTCTGAGCTTAGGGCGTTTCTGACGACCGTGGGGACTGAGGCGTGATGCAATCTGCTCGGCCGTACGACGAAGATAGACGGTAGCTCCAAGACTATTCATAAGCTCCATATTATCACCCCACGCAGGTGCTCCACCACCTGTCGAGATAACCATATCGCCCTCGGCCGTACCAAGCTCCTTAATCAGCAAACTCTCGATATCACGAAAATACCCTTCGCCCTGATAGTGAAAAATATCGCTAATCGAAGCACCCTCACGTTGTTCGATAATAGAGTCCATATCCATAAACTCCATACCGCTCGCCTTGGCCAGCTTGCGACCTAGCGAACTCTTGCCGCAGCCCATATATCCTATAAGAAAAATCTTTCTCATAATATGCTAAAAGAGATTTAACTGACCAGAGTCAAGCATTATAACCTGCTCGTCGTCGGCAACACTCGTTGCCTCACTCTGCTCAACGGCAACATCCTCCACGCCATCGAGATTTACATCCATCACCTCTTCCTGCTCCTCGTCCGTAGTATCCTGCTCTGCTTCGGGCTGAGGCTCAGGCTCAATGAATGTGAGCGATGCAACCTGATATGTCGAAATGCGCTTACCCTTGGCGCGGTGACTCTTAACACCGATGAATGAATCTACATCCACCTCATCGGCAGGTCGAGTGGCGTGCGCACCCGTATACTCCACCTTCAAAGTAGCACCCTCGGCAGAGGTGATGGCTACAAACTCCATCGTACCCTCCTCATCGAGGTACGACTGCATCTTCTCGCTGGCCTCCAACTGGAAACGCTTCATATAGAAGTAGTTCTGCTCCTTATCGAAGTAACATACGCTATACACCGTACCGGGAACATAGCGCTCCACGCGGATTGTCTCATCGGGGAAGTGCTGGTCTACGCCAAAGCCTGTGATGTAGTACATATTCTTCGATGTCCATACCACCAGCTTATCATCACCCTTGAACTCGCCAATGAGTTCACCACGGCCATCGGTATTCAGACGACGCACATCTTCGTCATACCATATATTCTGACCTCCGAGAGTAGATGTACCCTTCTCCTTAACGACAATCTTGTGTATGCTATAACGCGAGAAAAGATTACCCTGACTCTGACGGCCCTTGATAGCCACTGTCGAGAAGTCCAGCTCCGAGATAACCTTCTTCAATCGCGGACGCGGGCGGAAGTAAATCTTCAACACCTCGGCCTCGCCATTGGGGTTAACCGACATATAGAGAATCTCGCTCTTGGGTGTACCCTTCGTTAGGTCATACTCCTTATCGCGTGTGATACTCTTAATAGCGCAGCGCTTCATCATAATAGCGCCACCTCGGCCATCACGATAGAGGACATTGTATATCGTACGCTCATCGTTTCGCTTGAATACACCGGTATAGTAGATATTCTTATCGAAGAACGCCTTGTCACTCACCTTGGTAATGACATAGCGACCATCCTTCAAGATAACAATCACATCGTCAATATCGCTACAATCGCAGACAAACTCTGCGTCCTTCATACTCTTACCAATACCGAAGAATCCCTCGGCGCGGTCTACATAGAGTTTTGCATTTGTAACAGCCACCTTTGTAGCCTCAATAGCATCGAACTCACGAATCTCGGTGCGACGGTCACGGCCCTTGCCATACTTCTCGCGTATGCGCTCGTAGTAAGCAATAGCGTAGTCGGTCAGGTGGTCAATATCATACTGCGTTGACTTGATATCCTCCTCAATCTTCTTGATTTCATTGTCGGCCTTATCGGTATCGTAGCGCGAGATGCGGATGAACTTCAACTCCGTAAGACGCTGCACATCCTCCATTGTAACCTCGCGGCGCAGGAGCTTTTTGAAAGGCTCCAAGCCCTTGTCGACAGCCTCATAAGCCGCCTCACGAGTACGGCAACCCTCGATAAGCTGATACAACTTATTCTCAATGAAGATACGCTCCAACGACGCAGCGTGCCAAGCCTCATTCAACTCACCCAGGCGAATCTTCAACTCCAAGCCGAGCAACGAGCGGGTATGCTCTGCCGAGCGGCGCAAAATCTCCTTGACACCCATAAAGCAGGGTTTCTCGTCGATGATAACGCACGAGTTGGGCGAGATAGATACCTCACACGATGTGAAGGCATATAGTGCATCGATAGTCTTGTCGCTCGACTCATCGTTTGCTACATGGATAACAATCTCCACCTTGTCGGCTGTAAGGTCATCAACCTTCTTAATCTTGATTTTACCCTTCTCGTTAGCCTTGATGATTGACTCCTTGATAGACTCCGAAGTGGTTGAGAATGGAATCTCGGTGATAACCAATGTGCGCTTATCAACCTTCGAGATGCGGGCACGCACCTTAACTGCACCACCACGCAAGCCATCGTTATAACGACTGGCGTCCATCAAACCACCTGTCGGGAAGTCCGGTAGAAGCTGAAAATCTTCACCTTTTAGGTAGGCAATACAAGCCGAAATCAACTCATTGAAGTTATGCGGCAAAATCTTCGAGGCCAAACCTACAGCAATACCCTCAGTACCCTGCGCCAGCAACAGCGGGAACTTAATAGGCAGCGTCACAGGCTCCTCGTTACGGCCATCGTACGAGCGCATCCACTCGGTAGTCTTCTTGTTAAAGACCACATCCAAAGCGAACTTCGACAATCGCGCCTCGATATATCGGCCCGCTGCCGCCTCGTCACCCGTAAGGATATTACCCCAGTTACCCTGGCAGTCAATCAATAACTCCTTCTGTCCGAGCTGTACGAGTGCATCCTTGATTGAGGCATCACCGTGAGGGTGATACTGCATAGTCTGTCCCACGAGGTTGGCCACCTTGTTCAACTTGCCGTCATCCACCACCTTCATAGCGTGGAGAATACGGCGTTGCACAGGTTTCAAACCATCGTCAATATGGGGCACTGCACGCTCCAAAATAACATACGAGGCGTAGTCCAAGAACCAATTCTTGTACATACCCGTCA
>JAZOPO010000043.1:0-32374 GCA_045655585.1 Alistipes sp.
TTACGAGAAGGCGGTGCAGTTGCCTAACGGTGGTTCAATCACTATTATCGCTGTTACAACTCTGTCGGGTGGTGATATTACACACGCTATTCCCGATAATACGGGTTATATCACCGAGGGTCAGCTCTTCTTGCGTAACGACTCGGATACAGGTAAGGTTATCGTAGACCCCTTCCGTTCGTTGTCGCGTTTGAAGCAGCTCGTTATCGGTAAGAAGACTCGCGAGGACCATCCTCAGGTGATGAATGCCTGCGTGCGTCTGTATGCCGATGCTGCCAATGCGAAGACCAAGTTGGAGAACGGTTTCGACTTGTCAAACTACGACGAGCGTTCGCTTAAATTTGCTCACGACTACTCGGAGAAGTTGCTCGCAATCGATGTAAATATCGACATCGAGCAGATGCTCGACACGGCGTGGACTCTGTTTGGTAAGTACTTCTCTAAGGACGAGGTGGCTATCAAGGCAGAACTTATCGCTAAGTATTGGAAGGAGGCATAAGCCGACCGAAAATAGTAAAAATTATGGCTATTAAATTTCAATATAACAAAACTTCGCTCGGTGAGCTTGGCAAGCAGCTTAAAATGCGCCGCGCAGCACTCCCTACCATCAAGAGTAAGGAGTCGGCTCTGCGCTCCGAGGTTAAGCGAGCGAAGGATACCGCACGCGATTACCGCCAGCGTATAGATGCCATTACGGCTGAGTACGACTATATGGCGGCTCTGTGGGGTGAGTTCGATTCTACCATCATCAAGGTGGTAGATGTGGTACTCACCGAGCAGAAAATCGCGGGTGTGCGTACACCTGTGCTGGAAGATGTATGCTTCGAGGAGAAGCCATACGACCTCTTCTCGTCACCGGTGTGGTATGCCGACGGTGTGGAGTTGCTGAAACGATTGGCTAAGCTCGGAATAGAGTTCGAGGTATACAATCGTAAGATGGAACTTCTGGACTATGCGCGTCGTAAGACTACGCAGAAGGTAAACCTCTACGAGAAGGTGCAGATACCCGGCTATGAGGACGCTATTCGTAAGATTAAGCGCTTTATGGAGGATGAGGAGAACCTGTCGAAGTCGGCACAGAAGATTGTTAAAACTCGTCAACAACAGGCTGCGGAGGGGTCTATGTTATGATAGTTAAGATGTCACGATATGACTTTGTGTTGCTGGCAACGCAGAGTGATGATTTTGTTGCTCGTCTGCGCGAATTGGGCTTGGTTGATATTACCACCACAGGCTGGGAGCCTCAGGACAAGGACCGTCTGCTGATTACCGATATCGACCACTATCGCAAGGCTGTTGAGTCGCTTACGGCTTTTGCTCAGAGCGAGGAGTATACAGCAAGCAGTGCAAATTTCTCATCGGGTCGTGAGGCTTATGAGGCTTACTGCGAGTTGCGTCAGCAGAAGGCTGCTTTGCAGGGCGAGGTAGCGCGCTTGGAGAAACTCGCCGAGGAGTTGAAGCCTTGGGGTGACTTCGAGGGCGATGTGCGTGAGCGTCTGGCTCAGCAGGGTGTTATCCTCCGCTACTATGTGGCGCAGGCGTCAACCTACGATGCTAATGTAGAGCAGTGGGCTGCCGATTACACCGTGGTGGAGATTGGCCGCGACTCGTCGTCTGTATATTTTGTTGTTGTAACCACTCCTGCCGCAGAGATACTTCTCGATGCACAGGAGGTTAAGGCTCCCACGATGGACAGCCGCGCTGCACTGGCTGAGGCTGAGAAGTGCCGTCAGGAGTTGCAGAGCGTAAATGTAGGCTTGTCGGCGTGCGCTGCCAGTGTAGATGCTATCGAGTCGGAGCTCAGCGCTAATCTGCGTGAGCTTCAAAATGTGAAGATTAAGGGCACAGCTGCCGAGGCTGCCGATGGAGCATTGGTCGTTATGGAGGGCTGGGCCGAGGAGGATAAGTCGGCTGAGGTGGATAAACTCTTGGACGAGTATCCCGATGTTGTCTACTTGAAGCGCGCTGCTGAGCGTGAGGACGACACGCCCGTGAAGTTGAAGAATAACCGCTTTGCGCGATTGTTCGAGCTTATCGGTGCGATGTACGCCCTGCCTAAGTATGGCACTATGGACCTTACACCATTCTTCGCTCCGTTCTATATGCTCTTCTTTGCGATTTGCTTGAACGATGCGGGCTACGGTGCTATCTTGCTTTTGGCAGGTTTCATACTCTTGAAGAAGGGTGGTGCTTCGCTTAAACAGGCTTCGTGGCTTACTGTCTTCTGCGGTGGTGCTACAACTCTGTTTGGACTCTATACGGGCTCTTTGTTCGGTATGAGTATTCCCGATATGTTGGGCTATGAGAGTATTGCTCAGTCGCCGTTCCTCGACTTCCAGAACCAGTTCTTCTCATTGGCGCTGGCGTTGGGTGTGGTGCAGATTCTCTTCGGTATGTTCCTTAACATCTGCTTGCAGACTAAGCTCTTTGGCTTTACCTCGACCTTTGGTCTTCTGGGTTGGTTTATTATCCTGCTCTCGGGCTGTGTGGCCGTAGGCTTGCCTATGCTTAACGAGAATCTTACCATCTCGTGGTTTACAGCCTCGTCACCCGCATTCTATGCCGCTATGGGTGTAGGCGCTGTGTTGATGCTTCTGCTCAACAACATCAAGCGCAATCCGCTCATCAACTTCGGCTCGGGCCTTTGGGATGCGTATAATAACATCACAGGTCTGTTGAGCGATGTGCTGTCGTATATCCGACTCTTCGCCATCGGTCTTTCGGGCGGTGTGTTGGCGCAGGTATTTAACTCGCTGGCTATGGGTTTGACAGGCTTGGACGCTGGTATCGAGTCGTTTGGCGTGGGTACCGTATTCCAGATTATTGGTGCTACGGCTATCCTGCTCATCGGTCACGGTATCAACCTCTTTATGTCGGCTATCTCTTCGTTTGTTCATCCTATGCGATTGACCTTCGTGGAGTTCTATAAAAATGCAGGCTTCGAGATGACTACACGCGCATTCGAGCCTCTTACAAATGAAAAGAAATAAATAACAAAAGTAAAATTTAATAAAACTAAACAATTATGAATTCAACAGCATTGATTTTGGCCTACATCGGCGTAGTATTTATGGTAGGCTTGGCAGGTATTGCATCTGCAATCGGTACTTCTATCTGCGGTCAGACCGCAGTAGGCGCAATGAAGAAGAATAGCGGCGCCTTCGGTAGCTATATGATTCTTTCGGCGCTTCCCGGTTCACAGGGTTTGTACGGTTTCGTATGTTTCTTTATGGTTCAGGGCCTCTTGACAGCAGACATCACTATGTTCCAGGCTGCTGCCGTATTTGGTGCCGGTTTGTTGGTAGGTTTGGTAAACCTTATGGCTGCTTACTATCAGGCAAAGGTTTGTGCTAACGGTATCGCTGCTATCGGTAATGGTAACGATGTAATGGGTAAGACTCTTATCCTTGCTGCGTTCCCCGAGTTGTACGCTATCTTGACTGTTGCTGCGACATTCCTTATTTCTAACGCAGTAGCTTAATATATTTATTTTATTGGCTGATTTCGGCGTTATGCTTCTACCTCGAATGCTCATTTACTACAAGTAAACTCCGCTTCTCGGTAGTGCGCAAGCCTTGAAATCACCTCACTAAAATAAATATCTTTTTGATAGAAGAAAAAGGTTATCCCGAAGGATAACCTTTTTTGTTTGATAAGATAGGGCTAGACACGCACTATATATTTCTATAACTCCAATAACACTTATAACACCTATAATTCCCATTCAAGAAAACACAAAAAAAAAGAGCCTCTTTTTCAAGAAGCTCTTCGTTGGGCTACCAGGATTCGAACCTGGAATGACAGGACCAGAATCTGTAGTGTTACCATTACACCATAGCCCAATTTGGTCGTTGTCGTTTTTGACACTGCAAAAGTAGAATATAATTTCTATTCTGCAAAGAAAAATTTAATTTTTTTTAATTTTGATAGCATTTTCTTTGAATTTTATCCTCTTTATGGTATTAAATGGTGCTAATCGAGGTTGTGTATTGTTTTTGTAAAATGAAAATAAATAGCTAATTTCGTAATATTGGAATCAAAACTTTTGTTAGAAGTCTTAAAATTTATTGAATATGAGTATTAAATTTCGCCTTACGATAATGAACTTCCTGCAATTTGGCGTGTGGGGAGCATACCTTACATCTATGGGTGCATATCTGGCTGCTACCAGTATGGCATCATATATCGGAATGTTCTACGCTATGCAGGGTATCGTCTCGCTCTTTATGCCCGCCATCGTGGGTATCATTGCCGACAGGTGGGTGCCAGCACAGCGCCTGCTGGGTGTGTGTCATCTGCTGGCTGCCTCGTTTATGGGTGGTGCAGGATATTACGCCTTGCAGAGTGGCGGTACGGGCGAGGTGTGGCCATTGTTTTTACTCTACACGCTGAGCGTAGCCTTCTATATGCCCACCATTGCCCTTTCGTACTCGGTGGCATACTCGGCATTGGAGAACTCTGGCAAGAGTGCCGTGGAGGCCTTTCCGCCAATTCGTGTGTGGGGTACGGTTGGTTTTATCTGCTCGATGCTCTTCTGCGATTTCGCAGGCTTTCAGCATAGCGCCTTGCAGTTTGTGCAGTCGGCTGCGTTGAGCCTTATCTTGGGCCTCTATTGCTTCTCTTTACCCCATTGTCCCACATCTGCTGGCGACAAGCGCATAGGCGTAGTAGAGAGTCTTGGCCTGAGGGCTTTTGCTCTGTTCAAGGAGCGTCGTATGGCTCTGTTCTTTATCTTCTCGATGCTGCTCGGCGTGTCGTTGCAGATAACCAATGGCTTTGCCAACCCGTTTATCTCCTCGTTTAAGGATATCCCCGAGTTTGCATCCTCGTTTGGCGCTAATCACGCCAATGCCCTTATCTCGTTGTCGCAAATCTCCGAGACGCTATGCATCCTGCTTATACCCTTCTTCCTTAAACGCTTCGGCATAAAGCGCGTGATGTTGATTGCTATGTTTGCGTGGGTGCTGCGATTTGGATTGTTCGGCCTGGGTAATCCGGGCGGGGGAGTGTGGATGTTTATCCTCTCAATGATTGTCTATGGTATTGCCTTCGACTTCTTTAATATCTCGGGCTCACTCTATGTTAACGAGCAGACCGATGACTCTATCCGCTCATCGGCACAGGGTCTGTTTATGATTATGACAAATGGTATTGGAGCTACTGTTGGCACTCTCTCGGCGCAGTTTGTTGTCAATCGCTTTGTATATACACAGAGCGATGGTTTGGCGCAAATCGCAGGCTGGCAAACCTCGTGGCTTATTTTTGCCGCCTATGCTCTCATCGTAGCGATATTATTTGCTCTGCTCTTTAAAAATAAATACGCACAAGCGAAGAAATAGAATATCATCAATAAAAAAAGACTGCCCGTTGGACAGTCTTTTTTATTTTATTAGCGGAAACCGCCGGGACGACCACCACCGAAGCCACCAGGGCCTCTACCAGGACCACTAACTGCGCTACGGCCAAATGAAACATTCTTGTTGTCATCGTTGATGCCGTAGTCAGAGAGTACGCGTGAGCCTCTCTTGCCGAATACGCGCAAGTTGTAGTTAAACTGTGCGGTGAAGTAGCGACCGATCACGCTGTTCCAAGAGTTCTGCGTATAACCAGAGCCTGTTGAGCGAGAGAAGGCTGTGTTCTGGTTGAGCAAGTCGTTAACACCAATCATAACCTCACCCAAGCGGCTCTTGAAGATTTTACGACCCAGATATGCGTTCACGAGCGTGTAGTTGTTGTTATATTTGTTCGTGAAGCCGATGTTCTGAACGTAGTTGGCACTTGCTGTGAATGTGAATCCACCCAAGAATACCGCCTTGAAGGTACCTGTTGCCGAGTGGTTGAAGTACTCGTTTTTGCCACCCTTCTCTGCGAGTGAGTTCTCTGCCTGGTTGTAACCTCCGTGCCAAGAGAGTGTGAAGTCAACATTCTCTGAGATGTTACTACCCAACACCACGCGAGCATTGTAACCGATGTTGCTTGCAACATTAACCTGACCATTTACCAATGAAGGACTCTGTGAGTAGTGTACACCTCCCGAGATGTTGAAGTTACACTTCATAAAGTTCAAAGGCAAACCGTAGCTAAGGTTTGTACCGATATTCATCGTACCATCCTTCACGTTCTCATATGTGCTATACTGAATGGGGCGGTTGCTGCCAATGAGCTCGGGAATCATATCGTTGGTAATGTTGCTACCAGTGTACATACTTGACGCGATAGAGTTCTGCGACTTGTTGAACATCATCATCCACATAAATGTGCGTCCCTTCTCCAAGTTAGTGTGGTTGTAGTGGAACATCACATTGTGTGAGTAGGTGGGGTTCAAATTCTCGTTACCACGCGATACATACTGTGCGTTTGATACATCGAGGATACTGTTCAACTGACGGATGTCGGGGTTGTTGGTATTCGAACGAACAAACAGACGGATAGAGTTCTGCTGGTTGATGTTGAAGTTACCCATAAAGAAGTATGTAAAGTCGTTGTAGTCGCGAGTCACCTTAACATCCTTTGACGACTGGATAAAGCCGTTGAGTGTCGAGTACTGATATTCGAGGCTCAATACAACCACATTGCCACCCTTGTTCCAGTTGAAGCGAGGACCCACATTGTGGCGTGTGTTGTCGCTCTGGAAACGGTTTGAGAGCAAGTTGTCGATTACACCGTTGGTATATGTGTTGTCGTCGCCATAGTTTGTGGTCTCCTTAACGCTCTTGCGAGTGTTGTAGTTGAAGTTATAGCGCAAGCTGAGCTGAGTCTGCTTACCCAAGGGCTCAGTATAGTTAAACGAAGCACTTACGCCTGTGTTTTCCGACTCTGACAGATTCGAGAGGTGACGAAGCAAGGGATAGTACTCGCCATTTGCGTCCTTCAAAGTCTGCTGTGTAGAGAAGCTGCGTGACTCATTCTCGTTGTCGCGGTGGTTGATGCGGGCATCGGCTGTGATGATACGGCCCTTCTTGCTGCCCAGCTTCAAACGATACTGCAAGAACTCAGAAATATTGTAACCGCCATTGTCACCCTCGCTACCACTACGCACGATATCATACAGGTTGTCGGGATTTGTCATATCGGGACCTACCTGCAAGCCGTTGGTGCGGCTATAAGGGTCGTGGTTCTGGAAGCTGAGGTTTGTGCGTGACATCAACGACTGCTTGTCCGAGATACGCCAATCCAAACGAGCATTCAAACGGTGGTTATAGTTGCGGTTATCCGAGCGAGCCTCCTGTTCCAAGGTACCCAACTCCTCCAACGGAGCCTCATACCACTTGATAATCTCCGTCAGGTTGCGAGTGCGTGTCTGGTTGTAGAAGTAGCTTGCCTGCAACTTAACCTTCTCCTTCTCACCCCAAGAGTCCGAGTAGTTCAAACCAATAGAACCTACATTGGCAACACCGCGCTGGGGGCGTACCATCATACCGCCGCCGCCACCGCCGCCTCCTTCGCCAGAGACGCCGAGGATATCCTCAAATGAGAAGTTCTGCTGGTTGATATTGTTCAATAGACCAATCAACGATACGCGGCTTGAACCGTGGAAGAGGTTGACATTACCACCTACCATATACTTGTGGTGGTCGGTAATCTCATCGGTGTCGGGCTGGTAGCCATAGCCACCATACATCTTACCAAATGCACCCTGGCGCATATGCTCGTGAGTGATGATGTTGATAGCCTTGTAGCTCTCTCCATCGTCTACACCCGAGAACTCGGCGTTATCGCTGAGCTTGTTGAATACCTCGACACTCTTTACCGACTGTGCGGGAAGTGAGTTAAGAGCCGTAGATACATCCTCGCCGAAGAACTCCTTACCATCGACAAGAATCTTCTTCACGGTCTCACCCTGAGCCTCCACCTGACCATCGGTCACGGTGATACCCGGCATCTTCTTCAAAAGACCCTCTACATCGGCATCGTTAGCCACCTTGAAGGCATCGGCATTGTAGGCAACCGTATCACCCTTCTGCGAAGCACGGATAGCCTGCACGGTCTTTACTACGGTCTCAATCTTTGTAGCCTCCTCCTCGATTGTAACCTTACCGAGGTCTACGGTTGCAGCGTTTGCGTTGAGGTCAACAACCTTGTCTGCGTAGCCCAAGAATGAGATTTTTACTTTGTACTCGCCTCGTTTAAGACCGATGATAGATGTTGCACCATTATAACCTGATGTGTAGTGCTTCATCTTCTCCTCGTTGTCGGGGTCAGTAGCGGGGGCAACAGATACAATGGCACCCGCAACACCCTCCTGCGTAGCAGCGTCGATAACTGTGAGCGTTACCTTACTGTTCTGTGCAAACGACAGTGCCGAGATACATACAAAAAGTAGTGTAATTAAAATTCTTTTCATCTTTTTTATACTCTTTTATTTTCTATTTTTCTGAGTTGCGTCTTCGCGCAATAACACGCGCGCTTAAAACTGGTGCAAATATAGTATTTTATATTTGAGAAAGTGCCACCCACCGGGTGAAATGACCTTTGTAGGGGGTGAAATGACTTTTTGTCGGGTTGAATGTTTGTTGATTTAGCTCAATTTTTCGGTTAAGTGTTGTGCAGGGCTCTTTTTGCGGTGTTCGGTATGTGCGCGGAAGCTCATAAAAACGGGGGCGTCAACCCGTGACACCCCCTCCGAAAAACAACCTAATTTCCATTACTGCCCTTGAATGGAATATGAGATTCTAAAAAGATTGGACTGAATATTAGAACCCCATCTCGTTGCCGAAGCCGCCTCTAAAACCGCCGGGACCCCCACCAGGACCACCCGGACCTCCAAAGCCACCTGGGCCACCCATACCGCCAGGACCACCCATACCTGGGCCACCAAAGCCGCGGTTCATACGGTTCTCCTCCTGCTGTTTCTTCTGCTTCGACCATTTCTTATATTGTGACTCATCCAAAATACTCTTCATCGCCTCGTCTGTTGCTGCCTCGCGGCCCTTCTGCATCTTGCGCATCTGCTCCATAAGCTTGGCCTGCTCGGTGATGTTAGCAAGGTTAAGCTGATATACCAACTCAATCTGCTCGTCACTGAGTTTGAGTGATTGTGCCATCTGCTCGGTCTGCATCTTAGCCATATTCTCAGGCGTAAATTGCGAGCGGTCAGGGCGTTGGCCACCTTGGGGCATCTGGGCATATGCCGTGCAAGCAAACATAGTTGCTGCAACAAGAACGAGTGTGCGGAAGATTGTTTTCATCGTAGTGAGTCTTATAGTCTAAAAAATCAGATACTGTTTATTCACCCTCGCAGTCCATCAAGGAGGAATAAATATATCTCAACTCTGACACAAAAGTATATATATTTTTCGATAATGATACTCTTGGATAGGTCAAACGACCAAAATGAGGGGTGAACTGACCAAAAGGTGGGCGAAATACGCCAATGGCCAGAATGTTGTTGATTTTGTGGCACAAAAGGTCTGCGGAGTGAACTTTTAGACCAATTTGTTTTCGGGTTGCAGAATAGCTCTGCAAAGTTGATATATGTCAAGAAAAAGAGCCTCTCTGACAAGTTGTAGAGAGACTCTTGATAGTTTTTAGTGGAAAAATTTAACTCTGTTGGCCCACATCCAATAGCCACTGCTTGAACTCGGGTACGCGAGCCTTCGAGATGATAATCTTCTCGGGTGTCTCCATCGTAAGGTTAAGCACAAGACGACTGCCAAACCATACGACAATATCCTTCACAGCCTTGCGGGCTACGATAAACTGGCGATTGGCGCGGAAAAACTCATCTTCGGGCAGTGTCGACTGTAACATCTCCAATGTGCGGTCGATGATATACTTCTCGCCCGAATATGTTTGCGCCGACACCTTTTCGTTCGAGGTGTAGAAGAATGCCACATCGTCAATCGAGAGGGGTATGATTTTATCCTTGTAGTGAACCAGAAATACTCGCTGATTCTCCTTTTTCGAGCTCTCGACCATACTCTCCACACGACTCTTATAGTCGCTACGCTCGATACCGCTCAGGCGGGTGAACTTGTCGATGGCGTGGCGCAGGTCATCCTCCTTGATGGGTTTTAGGATGTAGTCTATGCTGTTTACCTTGAATGCTCGCAGGGCATATTCGTCGTATGCCGTGGTGAAGATGATGGGCGAAGATATATCCACCGAGTCGAATATGCGGAACGACTCGCCATCGGCAAGGTGTATATCCATAAAGACAAGGTCGGGCGTGGGATTGCTCTTGTCGCGGAAGAATTCCACACTCTCCTCGATGCTCTCCAACACATCAATCACATTGCAGTCGGGCACTACGCTGCGCAGTATAGCTTTAAGGTTTACGGCAGCAGCCGTTTCGTCCTCTATGATAAGTACATTCATAATCTGCTCATTTTAGGGTTTTAAGCCATAGGGCGTTGCAGGGGCAGGCGCACCGTAAACTCCGCGTCGTTGTCTACAATCTCGATGTCGCACCCCGATATGAGTTGCCAGCGGCTACGCAGGTTCTTCAAGCCGATGCCTGTCGATGGCTCGGGTTCAAGTTTTGGAGCCTTATGGTTTGATACCACCAGCGTAGAACCCTCGGTGCGGATAGATACACGCAGTGGTTGCTTGCGTGTTATGGTGTTGTGCTTCACGGCGTTGCCAATCAGCGGTTGGAGCGACAGGGCGGGTAGTATCCATTGATTATACTCAGGCTCTATCTCTATGTCGAAGAATAACTTATCGGCATAGCGCACCTTGAACAACTCGCCATAAGCACGGGCAAACTCAATCTCCTCTGCCAGCGTGGTTGTGGTGTTCTGGCCATTCTGAATGATGTAGCGGAAGGTGTACGATAGCTGGTCGATATATGCCAGAGCCTTCTCCTCACTCTTCTCGCGCACCAACATCGATAGTGAGTTGAGCGAGTTGAAGAAGAAGTGGGGGCTTATCTGGCCGAGCAACATATTATATCGTGTTTGCAGATTCTCCGTACGCAGCTGCTCGTTCTCCAACAGAATCTTCTGCTGCTCAAACAACATACCGTAGATTCGTCCATATAGAACAGCAACTACCACTACCACAGTACATTTCAGCACCACCATCCAATCGAGCAGCGCGCGCGGGTGCTGGAACATTATCATCATCTTTCCCGTGCGCCAGTCGGCATAGGGAGCGATGAAGTAGAGTATAAGCGTGGTAACAATAACAGCCGTACAACGCAGCAGATAACGACGATAGGTAAAGTTATGCACATCGAAGCGTATGGTCATAATCGTCAGCAGCAGGAACGACAGCATCAGGTAGTAGAGTATCTGCACCGCCATCTCTCTGTCGCGCTTGGGGCGGTCGTAGATTACGGGGGCGGAAATCTCTGCTCCGTTCTGTTTTAGCACCTCGGCTACGCTCGGATTTGAGCCGCGATGTGGCGGATTGAGCGTACATAGCAGGGTGTCACGGTCTTGCAGGTTGTAGAAGCGTATAGTCTGCGACCTTACATACACACTATCCACTCGCACCGAGTCGGGGAACTCGTCCGAGAAGTTCGACTGGCTTGTGAGATAGCCATATCCGTCACGCGAGATGTTTAATACTCCGATGCACTCGGGCTTGCGGCGTTCAACCTGCTCGCGCTGCTGTTGTTCGTTATTCTCGCGCTGGTCGACAATCATTGCAATCAGGTACGAGAAATTAACCGTCAGCGTGATGACTATCGCAATCATCGCATTAACGATGGCCGTGGAGCGTCGTGGACTGAAATTAAACATAGTGGTCTAACTTAATTAAGTTTACTTAGGGCGTAACGGATTGTTGGGGTTATATTTACTCCTCCTCTTTATACCACGAGGCGTAGAGCTGGTAGTCGCGGGCTGTGCGCTTAACGATTGTCTCGCGCTGCTCGGGTGTAATCTCCTTCACCTTTTTGGCGGGAACACCTGCATATACCGAATTGGGCTCCAACTGAGAGTTAGAGAGCACCAATGCATTGGCTGCGATGATGCAACCCTCGGGTACTACCGCATTGTCCAGAACCGTTGCACCCATACCGATGAGTACGCTGTCGCCGATGCGTGCACCGTGGATTGTAGCGTTGTGGCCCACAGATACATCATTACCGATGTGAGTCTGCGAGGGCTTGGGCGACTTGTCGTAGAGGGTGTGGATAACAGCACCGTCCTGAATATTTGTGCGGTCGCCAATGGTGATGGTATTCACATCGCCACGCAACACTGCGCCATACCATATAGAGCAATCCTTACCAATTGTTACATCGCCAATAATTGTAGCCGTCTCGGCCAAAAATGTATTCTCTCCAATCTCGGGAGCGTGTCCACGAACTTTTCTAATAAGTGCCATATTATTATAAGTTAAAAGATGAAAGATGAAAGAGCAAAGATGTTTCTTTGCAGATTCTCTTATTGTCGTAATTTACTTTGTTTTTCGTTGTTTTTTGATGTTTTTATGCTTGCTGTTAATAATGCAATAATCTCTTTTAGCTCATTGTATAATGAATCAAAATATTGTTTGTTTATAATTTGACTTTTGTATAATAATTCAAGCCAATATGCTGTTTCGTCTGCCTCTTTTAGAGCAATGTGAAGTTTATTGATTAAATCTGCCTTGCTTTGAGCATTATAACTTTCTCTAACATTTGCGCCTATACTTGTACCACTGCGTAAGAGTTGTTTAGAGATAATTTTTCCTGTCGCCTCGTTTTGTAATAATTCGACAAATTTAATGATACGCAAAGCAAAAGCTTTACTCTTGCTCCTTGTTATGCTATTATCATATCTTTGCTCTCTAATCTTTCATCTTTGCTCTTTTATCTTTCATCTCGCTTTGCATTTCGCCACAGTACATCTAACTCCTCGGCGGTCATCTGCGAAAAGAGCTTATCGCCAGCCTCGGCCTCCATATGCTGGAAGCGTGAGATAAACTTCTTGTTGCACTGCTCCAAAGCCATCTCGGGGTCGATGCCGTACAGACGACACATATTCACCAAAGCGAAGAACAAATCGCCAACCTCCTCGGCTGTGCGCTGGTGATTTCCTGCGGCCATCTCAACCTCAATCTCCGAAATCTCCTCCTTGACCTTTGCCCATACATCCTCCTTCTGCTCCCAGTCGAAGCCCGAAGATGCAGCCTTCTCGCCAATACGGAAAGCCTTGACCATAGCGGGCAGTGAGCGAGGTACGCCACCGAGGATTCCGCCCTGACGCTTCTTCTTGCGGAGTTTCAGCTCCTCCCAATTCTTCATCACCTCGTCGGGAGTGTCGGCGTGGATGTCGCTATACACATGGGGGTGGCGGTAGATTAGTTTGTCGCACTCGGCATCGGCTACATCGGCAAAGTCGAACGCCCCCTGCTCCTCGCCAAGTTTCGAGTAGAAGACAACATGCAAAAGCAGGTCGCCCAACTCCTCCTTTATACCCTCCATATTGTTATCGGCAATGGCATCTGCCAGCTCGTAAGTCTCCTCTATGGTGTTATTGCGTAGCGACTCGATGGTCTGCTCCCTATCCCATGGGCACTTCTCGCGCAGGGTGTCCATCACCTCCAACAAGCGCTCCGCAGCTTTGAGTTTTTTGTCGTAGTTCATCTCTAATAAAATTATCGTTTCACAAAGTTATGATTTTCATCTGAAAATATTAACTTTGTAGAGAATAAATTTTTACTTAATATGCGATTGTTTGCTATTTTACTGGCGGCTGTGATGGCCTTTGGTGCTCTGCCCGCCGCGGCTGGAAATATAATACCTGCTCCACGCGAATATGAGAAAAGGAGCGGAGTATTCACCATACTAACAACGACTAAGATTACACACTACCCGGGACTCCGCTCCTCGGCCGAATATTTATCGGAATATCTCCCATTGGAGATTCGTGAAAATAACGCAACCGAGGCTGGCAATATTGTACTGCGTACGAATAATAATTTGGCCGCTGAGGAGTATGTTTTGGACATTGGCGCAGAGCAGATTCTCTTGGAGGGAGGCTCGGCGGCGGGCGTGCATAACGCAATAGAGACTCTGCTGCAACTTATGCCTGCGAAGGTATATGCTGGCGATATTGCGTTGCCCGTGATGGTGGGGGCGTGCCGCGTGGAGGATGCTCCGCGTTTTGAGTATCGCGGCTTTATGCTCGATATATGCCGTACTTGGATGGATGTGGGGCAGGTCAAGAAGTTTATCTCGAACCTTGCACACCACAAAATCAACAAACTCCATATCCACCTCTCGGACGATGAGGGTTGGCGTGTGGAGATTAAATCACACCCCGAGTTAGCCGAGGTGGGAGGATTCCGTGGCGTGGGCTCTCCCGTTGCGGCGCGCTATGGCCGCTGGGATGAGCATTATGGTGGTTACTTTACCCACGATGATATTCGTGAGTTGGTGGAGTATGCTGCGGTGCGTAATATAGAGATTATCCCCGAGATTGACCTGCCGGGTCATAGTCATAACTTGGCCCGCGTGCGCCCCGATATTCTCTGCAACTACACACCCGGGTTGAAGGCCTCCGATGGTTACGATACGCGTAGTGTGATGTGCGCCTCGAAGCAGGCAAACTACGACTTGCTTGACGATGTATTCCGCGAATTGGCTGAGTTGTTCCCCTCGCAGTATATACACATAGGTGGTGACGAGGTCAATACTGCTCAGTGGATGCGTTGTCCCGACTGCAAGGCCCTGATGGCAAGCGAGGGGCTGAGCAGTGGCGAGGAGTTGCAGGCCTACTTTATGAATCGCGTCTCGAAGATAGTCGAGAAGTATGGCAAGCGACCCTGTGTGTGGAACGAGGCGGCGGCAACGGGCAAGCTGACCAAGCAGGCGTTGGTATATGGTTGGAAGGATGTCAAGGCGTGTCAGATGGCAACAGATTTTGGCTACAAGACTGTTGTTATGCCGGGTGCTTACTTTTACTTCGATATGCGCCAGACTTCGCGCGAGGAGGGTCACGATTGGGCAGCGATATTCGATGCCAAGAAGCCTCTGTCGTTTGGCTTTGAGGAGTTTTCGGCCGAGCAGATGAAGAGCGTAGTGGGTGTACAGGCGGCATTTTTCAGCGAGGCATATATCTCGCGTCTGCATTATGACTACGACTTTATCTACTACCAGACCTACCCGCGTATCTGCTCGCTGAGCGAGGTGGCGTGGCGAGGCGAGGGTGCCGAGTGGAGTGAATTCTACTCGCGCCTGACGGCTGGACATTACAGTCGTATGGTGGCTATGGGTATAGATTTTCGTCTCTTCCCGCCCAAGGTATCGTATGAAGATGGCGTGCTGAGGGCAACAAACGACGACCGCACACATATATATTATAACATCGTAGGCGAGGAGGGCGAATACCCATACACTGCCCCGATAAAGACCGACAAACCACAACGATATGCCTTTTACAGCCGTATGGCTGGGGCTCGTAGTCCCGAGGCTGCCGTGAAGGGTCGCTGGCGTATGTTGCAACCCAAGGTGAAGATTACATCGTCAATAGACGAAAGCGAGCGTTTCCCCTACACCAATGCCGAGGGGTATGGTCGTATTGCCCGCACATCGCGTGTGGGCCGTGATGGGGATTGGATTCTATACACATTCGATGAACCTGTCAAGTGTCGCCGTATGGAGGTGCGAACGGGTAACTTGCAGTTGCCTCGTTTTATCTTCAACGCAGGATATATGGAGGTGAGCTACGATGGCAAGACTTTCACGCGCGTGTGCGAGCTTTCGTGTGGTGGCGGTGCGATAGACAACCCCTCGAAGCCTATCAAGGCTGTGCGCGTGGTCTGCACCGAGAGTGGTAATGGTGCAGATTTTGTCACTGTGCAGGCGCCTATGGTATTCCCCGTATTATGATATTATTAACCAAAATTACTATACTATGAAACGATTAAATGGAAATGTTACCCTCATCACAGGAGGTGGTAAGGGTATCGGATATGGATTGGCTGAGGCCTTTGCCGAGCAGGGCTCAAATCTTGTAATCACAGGTCGCACAGAGTCACGCCTCGTGGCTGCCAAGCAGAAGTTGGAGGAGAAGTACGGCATCGAGGTTTTGCCCGTAGTAGCTGACGGAGCCAATGAGGAGGCCATCAAGGAGGTTGTGACCAAGACCATTGAGAAGTTTGGTAAGCTCAACACGCTGGTAAACAACGCTCAGGTGTCGAAGTCGGGAACGCCTCTGGTTGAGCACACCAAGGAGGATTTCGACCTCGCTATCTACTCGGGATTGTATGCTGCGTTCTTCTATATGCGCGAGTGCTTCCCCTACCTCAAAGAGAGTCGCGGCTCGGTGATTAACTTTGCATCGGGTGCTGGACTGTTTGGTAAGCTTGGACAGTCGTCATACGCAGCAGCTAAGGAGGGTATTCGTGGAATGTCGCGCGTGGCGGCGGCAGAGTGGGGCCCCGATGGCGTGCGAGTGAATGTCATCTGCCCGCTTGCAATGACTGAGAGCTTGGCAGAGTGGCGTGAGAACTACCCCGAGCTATTCCAGAAGACCATTCAGGGTATTCCGCTCGGACGCTTTGCTGACCCCAAGCAGGATATTGGTCGTGTGTGCGTATTCCTCGCTTCGGACGATGCATCGTATGTTACGGGCGAGACTATTACGCTGCAAGGTGGTAGCGGCCTAAGACCCTAAACAGAGCGGGCCTAAAATCAGCCCTTGTTATACAACTTTTAAAAGAATGGAGGGTGTCTAACCAACGCGGTTAGACACCCTCCATTCTTTTATGTCAGGAAGAAAACCTATGCCTCGGCCTTCTTCTCCTTGATGATAAATACGCAGCAAGCGCCTACGATAAGCAACACACCTGCCAACACGAGCATATTAATCTCGGGGGCGAGTCCACCCTCGGGTGTGAATGCTTTGAGGATTGCACCACCCAAGATAGCGGCAACAATCTGCGGCAAGCAGATAGTACCGTTAAACAAGCCGAGATATGTACCCATATGGCCACCGCTGAGTGAGTTGGTAAGGATTGTGAAGGGCAGAGCCAACATCGCAGCCCACGCGCAACCAATCAGCAGGAAGCTGATGAACAACAGATAGGGGTCAGCCAAGAACTTTGTCGAGATAAAGCCGATACCGCCCAACACGAGGCTCAGCGAGTAGATGAACTTCTTGTTCTTGAACATAGGAATCACCACAGCCCACAGCACGCTACCCACAGCCTGCACAGCAAAGAGGATACCTACCCAGTTACCTGCGGCGTTGTACTGCTCCGATGTAGTGTCGAGAACTGTTCGTGTGATGCCATCAACGGTGCTCTGCACTGTTGGAGCATCGAACGCGTTGAGTGCAACCGAGCCGTTAGTGTAGGTCCACATAAACATAAATGCCGCCCAGCAGAAGAACTGCACCAAGCCTACGGTCCAGAATGTTGAGGGAGCCTTAACGAGCAACTTAAATACATTGGTCTTCTCCTCTTTCTCCTCCTGCTTGATGCCGTGATACTCGGCGTAGAGCTGGGGAGGATACTCCTTAACCTTCATTGTGGTGTAGATAACGCACAAGATAAGGATTGCAGCACCTGCATAGAATGAGAAGATAACTGTATCGGGCACAACACCCTCGGGTGCTATGTTGCTGATACCGATGCCTGTGAGTACGAAGGGGAAGATGTAACCAACCAAGCTACCAGCATTGCAGAGGAAGCTCTGAATTGAGTATGCAAGGCTCTTCTGCTTCTCGTTTACCATATCGCCCACCATCATCTTGAAAGGCTGCATCGCAACATTGATACTTGTGTCGAGGAACATAAGCGACAGCAGACCGAAGATCATAGCTGTGCTTACTGCCATACCGAAGCTACCTGCGTTGGGCAACATACACATTACCAGCACGGCAACTACCGCACCAACAAAGAGGTAGGGTATGCGGCGACCGAAGCGTGTCCAGGTCTTGTCGCTCAACGCACCGATGATAGGCTGCACGATGATACCCATCAACGGAGGGAGAATCCAGAAATAACTCAGATTGTGCGGGTCGGCACCCAGCGTAGAGAATATACGACTGATGTTGGCACTCTGCAACGCATAAGCAATCTGTACACCAAAGAAGCCGAAACTAATATTCCATAGCTTCCAGAAACTTTGGTCGGGAATCTGTTTTGTTTTCATAACGAATTATCTTTTTTTTGAGAGGTTTATGCTCTGTGTGACTTACAAATCATCTGTGTAACCTTGCCGTTGAACTCCTCCTTTACCATCAACTCTTCGAGTGAGAGGTGCATACGGTAACGCCAGTAGTGGCGCGGGTTGGCAGGTACATTGATACGCTCGGCATCAGCGTCCGCAAGGCGCAGGTTCTCGTCGATAGAGAACCAATCCTGCAATGCCAAGATGCAAAGCATCGAGGGTGATTCCAGATGCTGGCGTACAACCTGCTCGCAGATGTTGCCCGAAGCCTCCTCGGGAGCAGCACCGTTGTAGCAGAGTACATTGTAGTAGAAGCTCGAAGTCACATTTCTATCCTCGCGCCACCATCCGCGCAGCGTGCTCATATCGTGTGTCGAGATGGTACATACCGAACGGCTGGGGTACTCCTCGACCTTGCCAAACTCGTGCTGCGGGTTCTTGGGCATACGCTGAATTTCGAGGCTGAGAATCTGCATCTGCTCCATAGCCCAAGGCACGCAGTCGGGCACCATACCCAAATCCTCACCACATACCAACATCGAAGTGGCCTGCGTGAGCTGTGGCAACTTCTTCATAGCCTCATCGTACCAGAACTGGTTGTGACGCTCGTAGAAGTAGTGTACATACAGACGGTCGAAGGCTGCCTTCTCCTGCTCATTGAGGCGAGAGTAGAGGTAGTCGTTCTGTGCGCTGATGCGGGGATGGTACATATTTGCGTTCTTGCGGTCGGGCACGAACAATACATTGTCGATGAGCGAGTAGACGCCATCCTGAATCCACTCCTCGCCCTCGGCCAGAGGCTGCTGCTTGAGGTATGCCTCCACCTTGCGCTGAGTGTCAAACTCTGGCTTCATAGCGTAAATATCGTCGTGGCAGTGCTGCAAGAATGTAGTCTTTACGAACTCAGCCTTCTCGCCGAAGTAGCGGTGCAACATCTCCTCGTTGATGAAGGGCGTAGTCATAAACTCCTTCTGGAAGTGCAAGCCGTATGAGCCAATCTCCTCTGCCGACATCGGCATAGCGGGTGAGAACTGACCCACCAAGCCGTTTACCGAGTGAGCAGGAATCTCCCAGATGCGGAAGAAGCCGAGGATGTGGTCGATACGATATGCGCTGAAATACTCAGCCATCTTGGTAAAGCGACGACGCCACCACTGGTAGCCATCGGCTGCCATAACATCCCAGTTATATGTGGGGAATCCCCAGTTCTGACCTGTTGCCGAGAATGCATCGGGTGGAGCGCCCGCCTGACCGTTCATATTGAAGTAGTAGGGCTCAACCCACGCCTCGACGCTGTTGCGGCTGATGCCGATGGGGATATCACCCTTGAAGATGACACCCTTTGAGCGAGCGTACTCACCTGCGGCGAGCAACTGGATATGCAACTGATACTGGATATAGTAGTAGAATGCCACCTCCGAATAGCTCTTCGCGCGGGGATTACAGAGCTTTGCTATCTCCTTCTCGTCGTAGGTACTATACTCGGGCCACTCAGAGAATACGGGCGTGCCGAACTTATCGCGCAGGTATGAGAACACTGCGTAGGGCTGCAACCAGTGGGCGTTCTCCTTGAAGAACTTCTTGAAGGCTGCCGATGCCAACACCTCCTTGCCGGTCTGGGCGAAGATTTGGCGCAGGTAGCCGCGTTTGAGGTTATTTACAGCCTCGTAGTCAACCTGAGGCAGAGCGTTGAGTGCCTTGCGAGCCGCCTCAAACTCCTCCATAGCCGCCTTGTCGGCAAGGGCGGGCAGCTGACGCAGGTCAATATACATCGGGTGGAACGCGTAGATTGAGATACTGTTGTAGGGGTATGAGTCAATCCAAGTGCCTGTGATTGTTGTGTCGTTGATGGGCAAAATCTGCACGGCGCGCTGACCTGTCTTCACGGCCCAGTCTACCATCTTGATGATGTCGCCGAAGTCACCCACACCCTGACTACCCTCGCTACGAAGCGAGAATACGGGTATAGCAGTACCTGCCACCTTGCGATACGATGAGGGGAGATACAACTCCTGCTCGGGCAGAACGGCATGCTCGCCCTTGACCATATAGGGAACAGCCAAGTAACGGTTGTTGCCCGACTCCCACTCCTCGATAGCCTTTGTCGAGGGGTTGAGCGCAACGAACTTATACTCTCCGCTGCAAATCTTCTTTGCATCGAGTGTTACCGACCATACATTTGCCTGCACCTGCTCCATAGCCACGGCATTGGCGCTCTCCCAGCCGCCTACGCACTCGCCAACGATAGCCAGCACCTTACCGTTGTGGTGCAAGCAGGGGCATACGGCACGCAGCGTAACGCTGTTGGCGGGTGATGCGGTGTGACTCTTAGCCGAAATATTGTAGTTGCCAGAGAATGCCGAGCTGAAAAGATGCGACGCCACAGGCTGGTCGCGCCAGCTGTCGGTGATTATGTACTCAGCTTCGCGAGCCTTCCACTTGGGCAGAGCGTGAGCCATACGGCCACTCTCTACTCGAACGGCTTTGCCGTCGCAGAATATGCCGTAACGATATGTTGCTGGCACAGCGCTAACCTCCGTACTACCAACCCAATAGGCTCCATCTACGCTCGAAAGCATAACGGGCGACTCCACGCCCTCAATAATCACACCCACCTGTTCTCCCCAAGCGGTGCGATATTCGATTTGAAATGATAGTTTCATTTGGTATTTGTTTAGTTTTGGTTTCGTTTAAGGTTACTTAACTTACAAATATAACAAAATTAGTCTAGATGTTGTATGCTTAAAGTGAAATATTTATGCCTTACGCAATAAAAAAATAGCTGTCTAATAGATTTTAGACAGCTTGCTTTATCTCTTATCGCACAAACTCAATCTTTGAAGCGCACTCATATCCCTCGTCATATAGGTCAACCAACTTCTGCGTATTGCGCTCCATACGGTCCACCGTGATTGGCTTCTGCGGGCGCAGAACTGTTAGTCGCCCCTCGCTTTCGAGCCTCTCGACCAGCTCTATCTGCTCGTTATATAGTGCATTGCGATGACGAATAGCCTCGCGCAATGCGGGATACTTACCATATATAAATGGTGGTACATATGTCGGCTTCTGAGGCTTGCGGTAGCTCTTGTTGCGTGTTAGCACCACGAGATTATTGTCAAAACCTAGCGAGTGGGCACGAAGAACGGGTATGGAGTCTGCAATGCCGCCATCGAGCATAGGCTCGCCATCAACATAACTTATAGGAGAGACAAAGGGCAGGCTACTCGATGCCTTTACGATGTCGATGATGCGCTTGGGGTTATGCTTCTCGCCATAGTAGCACGCCTTGCCCGTACGGCAACTTGTCGTTACCATCTCGTATCGCTCCTCGCTTGCGGCGAAAACATCGTAGTGGTAGGGTATAATCTGCTCGGGGAATGTGTGGAATAGGAGTTCAAAATCCATTATGTTTCCTTTGAGCAGTAGGTGTTTGAAGCTTATGTATCTATACTTCTCCAAGAGGTCTATGGTGCTGTATCTGGCTCTGCCGCGCTGTGATGACATATACGAGAGTCCGTTGCACGCGCCTGCACTCACGCCAATGGCATAGGGGAAGCGTATGCCTCTATCCATCAGGTTGTCCAGCACACCGCAGGTGAAGACACCGCGCATACCGCCACCTTCGAGAATTAGTCCCGACCTCTGGTTTAAAGTATATTGATTAGCGCACATCGTCAAATTGTATCTATTGCAGAAATATTCCTGCCAAAGTTAATGATTTTGAATAGATAAAAAAAGATTCCACACCAATAGTGAACATTTAGCACAAAAACAAATCCCCACAAACTATCCGCCAGTAGCGAAGTGATTTTACTAATACAAGCAGGGATTTTATCTCTCTGATGGTTTTCGGCGTGGATTTTGAATGGATGTGAGGGTGAAGGATTCTCTCTTCGATGGTCCGATGGGGGTTGGATTGTTGCGGAGGGTATTGTGGAACTATAAATATTCAAAATTTGTTAGCTATGAAAGTAAAAGATGTTAAAGTTATTGATGGTCGGTCCAAAAAATATCTACAACCCAAAATGGAGATAATAGTGGTGAGGGTTGAGCAGGGTTTTGCTACATCATCGGGGAACAATGAGAGCTGGAACGAAACACCCGGAGGTGGCGATTTTTAATAAATATTAATGCTAAACACAGTTTTATATCTCTATGAAAAATATAATTACAGGATTTATAGCCATTGTATCAATGGCATTGATAGGTTGTACCAAGGATAACACGGCGGCAATAAGTGCCCTTAACGAGGATTTTGCGGCTACGATGGAGGTCGAGCAGACTCGTACATCGTTGGGTGACGGTGGTGGCGCGCTATGGAGTGATGGAGATGTTGTCTCTATCTTCAAAAAGAGTGGTTATCATCAGAAGTATATGGTCGAGACGGGTGGCAGCTCTACGGCAACACTGAAATATGCCGATGAGAGTGCGCCGCACGGTCAAAATCTCTCTCGCAACTATGCCGTGTATCCCTACTCGGCAAATCACACCATTGACGAGCAAGGGGTATTGACCTTGGACTTGTCGCCGTTGGCCGAGCAATCACACACCGAGGGGTCGTTTGATAATATGAAGGCGGCAATGACAGCGGTGTCGGATGATAATAATCTCTCGTTTTTTAATGCGCTCTCAACGCTTCGTGTTAAGCTATGCTCAGATGCCTCGGGGGATTATAGTATTACATCTATAACTCTCACCTCGGCATCTCAGCCTCTCAATGGTGTGGCTACGGTGGATATGAACCAAGATAAGCAGCCTGCGGTTTTCGTCTCTACGGCAGCGGAGAATAAATCTACAACGCTCACCTGCGCCGAGCCCGTTATGCTCAGCGAGCCGTGTGATGGCACGGTGGGTGGTCACGATTTTTATATACTCTTGCCCGCTACAACATTCCCTGCCAATGATTTGACTATCAGGGTTGAGGGCAAAGATGTAAATGGCCAAAATGTTGTCTATGAGGCGGCATATCCTTCGCAACTAAAACTTCAACGAAGTGGCATAACAACCATACATCACCGCTTTGAGGCTACCGATTGGGTGGGTAATATCGAGCCCAAGAGGGTGGTTGCGACAGCCGATGAGTTGATGTCGGCCTTTGATGATATGGCAAATATCGCGGTAATTGAACTTGCTGAGGATATTGACTTATCTGGTATCGATTGGACACCAATTGGCACGGCAGATGCTCCCTATCGGGGTGTCTTGAATGGTAACGGATATACCATTTCCAATCTCACAATCTCCGACACGGATTATGCGGCGTTTATCGCCTATGCAGGTGAGGGTGCAGCTATCCGAAATATAACTTTCGAAGATGTGAATATTACCTCCACCAAGCACGCTGCGGGTGTTGTGTGTATTGCCGATGGTGATGGCCTTATGATAGAGAATGTGAGCGTTACGGGCGCAATTTCGGCAGCCTCCTATGCCGCAGGAATAGTTCATAATGCCAATAATGTTGTAATCAAGGGTTGCGAGAATGGGGCAGATATTACAGCGACGCGAGCAGGAGGTATAGCCTCTTGGATAACCTCGGGCTCGTACCTTGAAAATGTTAAGAATACGGGCGATATTACGGGCGCAGTTGGAGCGAGCGGTATCGCGCACGGTTTTGCGGGCACAATCAAGAATGCAGTCAACGAGGGTGTAATCACCTCTAACGGTACGGAGCCTGCGGCAGGTATTGCGGGTGTGCAGAAGGGTGCCTCTTCGTATGAGTATTGCTTCAACTATGGCGATGTGCACTCCGTGGCGGATAATTCCAACTCCTCGGCAGCGGGAATCCTCGGCCATACTCCCGGCAGCGCAGCCACGCTGAACTATTGTGCTAACTTTGGCAATATCACAGCCGACCAGAGCTATGCAGCAGGTATCGCATATAGCCTCTATGGAAGCATTAAGGCAGGCTACTGCTATAATAGCGGTGCGGTGAGTGGTGCTGATGGTGCAGGAGGTATTGCACCCAAGGCGCAGTTTGGCACGGGCGACACGGCTAAATATTCTCTTAATGCTGGCTTGATAACATCTTCCGAGGGCTTGACCTATCAGGCATCAAATATCAACACCTCGTGCTACTATTATAGCGGCGATGATTTGTTAAATGTAGCGAATAATTTACCCGCTGTGACAGATGATGCTCTTACGATACTCAACGGCGGCGCAGATAACACCTTCTTTATGCTCTCGGGCGGCAGGATTGTCGTTAATTAGAACAAAAAAAATATGGAGGGCAATTTGCTCTCCATATTTTTTTGCTTTCTTTTGTGACTCCGACAGGATTCAAACCTGTAACCGCTTGATCCGTAGTCAAGTACTCTATTCAGTTGAGCTACGGAGCCATTTGTTGATTGCGAGTGCAAATATAGGGCACTTTTTATTATTGTGCAAATATTTTAAGAAGTTTTTTTAATAAATTTTTCGTACCTAATCGCAATGTGCTGATTAATAAAAAATTATATGAAAAATATTTTTGCGCCAAAAAATGCCTATTCGCCCAAGTGGTGAGCCAATTCGTGCATCAACTCCTCGCCATAGAGATTTTTTGCTACGATTTCTCCCTGCGGTGAAATCAAGAAATTAGTAGGAATCGTCTGCAAACCGTACAACTCCGTAGCCGAGGGCATGCCCTCGCGTGGCTGGTCGATGGCATTTGTCCACAGCAGATTGTTTCCTGCGACATAGGCCTTCCAGCGCTCGGCCTCCATATCGAGCGACACGGCACAAATCTCAAAACCCCTTATGGCATACTTCTCATACGCCTGCTGCAACACGGGCATCTCGTGCAGGCACGGCTCGCACCAAGTGGCCCAGAAGTCGAGCAGCACCCATCGTCCCTTGCAAATCTCCGACAAAGGCTTATAGCCCGTCATCGTATTCAGCTCCATATCAATCATCGGCTGACCCACCTCCGTGCGGGCATATTGCTCAATATACTTAGCAAACTGTCGCATAGGTGCTATATTCTGCATCTCGGTGGAGAACTGAGCCATACGCACACGCATATCCTCGGCTGTCATTCCGCGCGACTCCTGCGCGAGGAACAACTCCACGCCAACGATGTTGTCCAGATTGTCGGTGATGGTCGTGGTGAGAATATCGTGGTAGCGCGCCATCAGTGATTCGTACTCCTCCTCTGCCGTAGCATCTTCGGGGTTGAGGGTCATTACCTGCTCTGCGATGTCCGACAGACGCTCCATAGCCAGATTGTACTTGTCATTAACAGGTCCTCCCTCGGCTATATATCCGCCCTCGGGTATGGCACGCAGGCGCAGCTTTGCGCTCTCGGTCAGCAGCATCGAGAGTGTATTGCCATTGTCGTCGCAGATAAATGCCGTTGTAGGCTCTGCCGCCTCGCCACGCAGGCGGAATGTGTTGTCGGCGTTGATTTCTGCCGAGGCGAGAGTGTCGGGCTCTATGCCGTCGACAACCAGATAGACCATACTCGCCGAGTTGTTGGCAAGGTGGCCTTCGATATCTATCTTTACGCTCTTAGAGCAGGATAAAAATATGCACGCTGTTAATATAGTTACGATATATCTCATAGTTACGCAATATATTACAAAAGTAATGAAAAAACTCTACGCTCGCAACCTCGCCGAGAGTTTTATAACAAACGCAACATATTTTATAATATTTTATGCCCGTGCAATAATACTTACAAAAAAGCCTGCTCGCGTTGGTTGCGGCAGGCTTTTGGCGTTTATAGCGTAAATTTCAATCCTATGAAGTATGTGCGGGGCATCATAGGTCCGTAGATATATACCGAATCGCGGAAAGGACCCGCATCTATGTCGCGCTGGAACTCGTCGAAGATATTCTTCACACCTCCGTTTAGCTCCAATCCTATGGAGTTGCTCAGGCGGAAGTTATAACTAAGCTTAACACCCATATCCCAGAACGAGGGCGTCAATTCGGTGCGGTCAGCCTCGATATAACCCGCATTGTGCTGAACAAGCATTCGGCCGGTGTAGTTTCCAAATATCGATGCTCTGAATTGGCGTGTTATGTCGGCCGAGGCGGTGAAGTAGGCATAGTGGTCTGGCGTGCGGAACATACGGTGCTCGGCCTCCACATTCTCGGACCATAACTCGGCCTCGTCGTAACGGCTGCGCTGGAAGGTGTAGCCCGCCTGAAACTCGAAGATGTTGGGAATACCGATTTTAAGTTCGGTGTTTAGTCCGCGTACCTTGGCACCCGATGCGTTGTAGCGTGTTTGGATTATATATCCAGCATCGTTTACGCCCGTCTTTGCCAATGCAAATACATCGTCAAGAATGGTATAGAAACCCTCCAAGAGTAGGTTAGTCTGTACCTGTCCGAAGTTGTGGTAGAGGTCGGCCGAGGCGCTGAAACTGTGCGAGTACTCGGAACGAAGGTTGGGGTCGAGCTCAACGATTGACGACTGGTTGTTCACCGCGTCGATGTGCAAATCCTCGTCAAAAGCCTGCGGAGCACGATAACCACTCGAATAGCTTACGCGTAGACCTATATCCTCAATGGGGCTGTATCGCAGGTTGGCACGCGGCGAGAAGATTATGTTATTCATCATATTGTGCTTGTCCAGACGGCCGCCAATGACGAAGTTGAGTTTGTCGCTACGCCACTCGTTTTGCAGGTACAGACCAGCCGTATGCACGGTCTGCATAATAGAGCGATCGAAGCCGATAGAGTGGTCGTTGAGGTCGTTGTATGTATACTCAAAACCTGCGGTGAACTGCGCCGGCATAAACAGGCACTTGTCGAAGATGTAGCTATACTGCACGCCAGCCACAATAGTCAAATCCTTGGTCTTGCCGTATGCGTTGGGGTCTTTGCCCGTGCCGTAATAGCTATCGCGTGAGATGCCCTGCACCGAGGTGCGAATATCCAACAGGTGGCGCGAGTTGGGTGCAAAGTAGTTCCAGCGAAGGCTACCGCCGTCAATTCTGTGGCCTACCTGCTCGGCAATTTCGGCCATATGGGGCGGCTCGTCGATATTGTCGCCACCGCGACGATGCTCTCGTATGTGATGGTACTCGGCTGTAAGTTTCGATTGTGACGAAGTCTTGTAGTAGCCACGGAAGCCTATTGTCTCCGACTCCATACGAGTAACATCGGTGAAGCCGTCACCGTTACGGTCGTATGCGTCGCGGTCCTTCACCATTCCGAATAGGTATATACCTGCGCGATGGTCGTCCGAGACGAACGAGCCGTTGAGCGAGGTGTTGAACTCCGTGTTGCCACTCTCTAATATATTAGATGTATGCGCCACCGAGAGGCTGTTGCGCAGCGGCTCCTTGGTGATGATGTTCACCACGCCACCAATAGCATTAGAGCCAAAGAGCGCTGAGCCACCTCCGCGAATCACCTCCACACGCTCAATCATCGCCACGGGCAGCTGCTCCAAGCCGTAGACGCTTGCCAGCGAACTGAAAATGGGATTTGAGTCGAGAAGAATCTGTGAATACTGACCATCAAGACCATTTATTCGCAACTGCACCACGCCGCAGTTTCCGCAGGTGTTCTCCACGCGCAATCCCGGCTGAAATTTTATCGACTCGGCGAGGTTTGACGATGCAGTGTTGTCGAAGAGCTTGGCCGATGCGACATTTACGATTGTCGCCGTGCTCTTTTTGTTGGTCTCGTTGCGGGTGGCTGAGACTACAACCTCGTCCATTGTCATCGTCTCCTCCTCCATTGTGAAGTTTACCTCGATGGTCTTGTTTAATTCTGTGGTAATCTCCTTCTCCACTCGTTTAAGACCTACTGCCTCGGCTACAATCGTAAATTTGCCAATGGGTAGATTCTTCAAGAAGTAGTGTCCCGTAGCGTCTGACACCGTGCCGATGGTTGTTCCGTCGATAGATATCGTCACGAAGGGAATGTGTGCACGAGTTGTAGAGTCGATAATATGGCCATTGATGTTGGCATCTGTAGTTTTGCTCTGCTGTGCGAATGTAGGTATGGAAAGTATTGTAAATAAAAGTGTTATGATAAATAAAAAGTGTGTCTTCATCTCGATTTGTTTGTGAAATAATACGCCCTGTGAGGCATATCCTTACACCGAAGCAGGATACACCTAAGTGTGGGATAATGGCTATTATCCCTGTGATTTGTCGATTAGATGAAGACGGGCGGGGCGCGCAGAGCGTTGGTCTGCTCCGAGTGCTGGATTATATTCTGCGTGGCAGAGCATACCACAACTGAGAAGCTGCGATGTTGTGCGCCAAGCACAGCCGTTGTTACCGCGGCAAGAGCGATATACAAAGACAGCGCCGTGATGACCTTGAACTGCTGCGAGGTGTGGCTGTGGCTCGGATTGTCGGCAGAGCCGTGGAAGTAGTGTGAGTGGTAAATGGTCTGTCCATCAACCGTGTGGCGGTGCATAAAAAGCGATATGCTGCCGATATAGCTCACGAAGAGGCATAACAGCATAAATGCAGCCAGATGACGACGATATTGATATTTAGACCTTAAACCCATTTGCGGCGCAAATATACTCAATAAAAAGCTAATAAGCTCTATTTCAACCGAAATTTAACTATTAAATGTGATGTAAACTCTCGATTAGTCACTCTGTTTAGGGATGCGGCAGAAACAAAAAAAGGCCACCAAATCTGGCGGCCTTCGTATCTTGCAAGTAAAAATTAGCGGATACGCTCCTTGTACTCACGAGTACGGCTATCTACGCGAATCTTGTCGCCAGTGTTAACGAACAAGGGAACCTTAACAGTTGCGCCTGTGTTAACAGTTGCGGGCTTCAATGAGCTTGTAGAAGCTGTATCACCCTTGATACCGGGCTCTGTGTAAGTAACCTCCATATCGAGTACGGGAGGAAGCTCAGCTGAAAGAACAGCCTCCTTCTCGGTGTGGAACATAACCTCTACAATCTGACCGTCTGCCATAAGGTCGTAGTTGTCGATAAGATTCTTGTCGATGTTGATCTCCTCGAATGTCTCAGTGTGCATAAAGTGTGCACCCAAGTCATCCTCGTAAGTGAACTGGTAGGGACGACGCTCAACACGAACCTGCTCAATCTTCTGGCTTACAGAAGAGAAAGTCTTCTCGAGAACGTAACCGTTCTCCAAGTTCTTGAGCTTTGAACGTACGAAAGCGGGACCCTTACCGGGCTTGCAGTGCTGGAAATCAACAACGAGGAAAGTCTTGTTGTCCATCTCGATGCACATACCAATCTTGATATCAGATGCTGTGATAGTCATAATATTATAAGTTTTTATTTAGAATTTTCATTTTTGACGCCGCAAAGGTAATAAAAAATATGTAAACCGCACTAAATCTGTTGATTTATTTTCCCTCGCGTCCTATGAACTCATAATGAGGCGCTTTGATGCCTGCGTGCGCCATTATTCGCTCGACGACAGTATCCACCGCCTGCTGAATGGTTTCAGGGTTTGAGTAGAAGCTCGTCGATGCGGGCAGAATGATGGCCCCCGCCTCGGTGAGCGAGGTCATATTGCGCAGATGAATAAGCGAGTAGGGTGTCTCGCGCACCACGATAACGAGCCTGCGACGTTCCTTGAGCATAACATCTGCCGCGCGCTCAATGAGTGTCTGCGAAACGCCGGCTGCAATGCGTCCAACAGAGCCCATAGATGCAGGTACGATAATCATCGCGTCCCACGCTGCCGAGCCGCTGGCCACCGATGAGAACATCTCGTGGTTATCGTATAACTCTATGCGTTCCGATGCGGGAAGCCTCTCTCCTTCGTGCTCAACAACTTGCTTGGCCGTATCGCTCAGGATTAAGGCTATGCGCTCCACCTGCTCGCTTTCGAGCAAATGCTCTAATGTGCGGCGTGCATATATCGCTCCGCTGGCACCCGTTATGGCTACTATTATCTTCATCCTACAACTCTATTATCTTACACTTCAACCCTAACTCCTTGGCGCGCTCCAGCACGCGTGGCAGGGCATAACTCATATTGCGGAACGACTTGTCGCTATCGTGAAAGGCGATTATTGCTCCCGGCGCGATGTGTTTCAATACGCCTTTAGCGCACTCGGTGGGCGATACCGTAGGCGAGTAGTCGCGCGAAAGCACGTTCCACATAATAATCTTATAATGCTGTCCTACGGCACGCATCTGCGATGGCGTAACGCGCGCATAGGGCGGACGGAACAATTCGGTTTGTACCAATCCTGCTGCCAAATCCACATCCTCGATATATCTTTCGAGCGACATTCCCCACCCCTTCTGGTGCGAGTATGTGTGGTTTCCCACCTTGTGGCCTTCGTCAAGTATGCGCTGGTAGAGGTCGGGGTAAAGCTCGGCATTCTTACCCAAGACGAAGAATGTAGCCTTGGCGTTGTAACGGCGTAGTGTGGCTAAAATCCACTCCGTCACACCTGGTGTTGGTCCATCATCAAAGGTGAGAAATATGCTGTTGCGGTCCTCTATCTCCCAGATAAAGTCGGGATAAAGACGCTTTATGAATCCCCAAGGTTTTATTTTCATAATCGTTTTTATTCTGTTTCTTTGTCGGCGTGTCGCCTTATCTTACAAAAGTAGTGTTTTTTATGCAAATTGAGGTACATATTTTGTACAAACTGAAAATTTTAGTTATATTTGCAGTGATACGGGGTGCTTTGCGCTACCGAATAATCACTTAAATGATGTTTTTATGAAAAGATTGCTTTTGAATATATTCGCCTTTGTTGCCTTGTGTATGGGTATGGTTGGTTGTAAGGCTTTTACCCAGTTGTCATCGTCGGCTGGAACCTCTACGGGACATCCCTATGAGATGGTGTTGATCTGCGGTCAGGCCGAGTGGCAGAGCGAGTTGGGCGATACGTTGCGTTCGGTATTCAAGCAACCCGTAAAGGAGATTGTGCAGTATGAGCCTATGTACAACGTTATCCGCATTATGCCCAATAACTTCAAGAGTCTTACCAAGAAACATCGTAATATCGTATCTATCGTTGTTGATGAGTCTATCTCCGAGCCTGAGATTAAGGTGGAGTACGATGTAACTGCGCAGCCGCAGGTATTCGTTACGGTAAAGGGCCACGACAACGCTTCGGCGGCCAAGTTTGTGTCGGAGAATCGCGAGAATCTGCACTACGTTTTGGAGAAGGCTGAGCGCGACCGTTCTATAAACTATTCACGCCAATACTACTCGAGTGCGATGTATGATTTGCTCAAGCAGAATTTTGGTATCGAGATGTATATTCCCGACAACTACAAGATTCGCACAACGAGCGACGATATGGTATGGATTTCGCAGGAGTACCCCGCATCGAGCAAGGGTTTCTTCATCTACAAATACCCCTACGAGGGCACACAGTCGCTTACAGCCGAGGCTCTTGTTGAGGCGCGTAACCGCTTTGCGTCGCGTATCCCCGGACCTGTGGACGGCTCGTATATGATTACTGTTGACAAGATTTCTGACGACAAAGGTTTGGAGTATGTCCCCTATAAGCCCGATTATCGCACAATCCGCATTGGCGAGCGCCCGTGGATTGAAATGGTTGGTTTGTGGGACGTGGAGAACTACTTTATGGGTGGCCCGTTTGTGAGCTATACTACTGTGAATCAGGCGACCAAGGAGGTAATCACTATAGATTGCTACATCTACTCGCCCAAGGACGAGAAGCGCAATATGATGCGCGACTTGCAGCATTTGGTATATTTGGTTGATTTCCCCGATTCGAAGAGTGTGGAGAGTGCTCAATAAGCTATATCGAGCCTATTGTGCTCCGTATGGCATTAGTTGTCCAATATAGTGTCGTATTTGTACTATTGGGCATACTTTGTGCCGAAAAAAATTGGAGATTCAAAAAAATGTGCCTACCTTTGTTAGCACAACAATTGAATATATTATTAATTCGGGATTCTAATCTCCGGTGTACTTTTATGGGCGTGATTGAGGTTACGTCGCAAATTTTGAAATAGGACACTGCAGGATTGGGATTCTGGCTTTTTTTACTGTTATAAAGATGGCAAACGAGATTATTTATCTAACGGCAGAGGGTATGCAGAAGCTCAAAGATGAGCTCGATCATATGCGTTCGGTGGAGCGCCCCGCAATATCGGCAGCTATTGCTGAGGCTCGTGATAAGGGCGATTTATCGGAGAATGCCGAGTATGATGCAGCACGTGAGGCTCAGGGTTTGTTGGAGATGCGTATCGCAAAGCTGGAGCAGACACTCACCAACGCACGTGTTATTGATGAGTCTAAGATTGACAAGAGCAAGGTGCAGATTCTCAGCAAGGTAACACTGCTCAACCACAACAACAACCGCCAGGTGGTTTACACCATCGTCGCAGAGCACGAGGCTAACCTGCGTGAGGGTAAGCTGGCTATTGGCACCCCTATCGCTAAG
>JAZOPO010000044.1:0-3237 GCA_045655585.1 Alistipes sp.
CTTCACCAAACGAATATGGGTTAATACCATTTTGAGGTGTAGATAATTGTTGCCCAAATTGATTTACTGAAATAAAATCAGGCATCTTAAGGTTTGGTAAGATTTTATCCCTAAGCCTATCACTAAATACTTTATACTCTACCGGAATCAAAGGTATCAATTTGTACAACTCATTGTATAGTTCAGTGTAACTTATATTGTTACTTGGAATATGCTGCATATTGATCATATTACGAATGTGATCAATAATTTGCTTACATACTTCTAATTGTGCTAAATATCTCTCCATTACTCTAACTGCGTTCTATAAACTGAGTCTAATGTATTTCCATCTTTGTCTTTCCACACAAGCCAACCATTATTACTGCTACCAATGCAGAAGTCAGCGGCTGTACTTGGACTTGCGAATGTCTTATCGGAAGTCATAACAAGTTTGTCGCCTTCTATAGCGGTGTACTCGCTGACTAAACTATTACGCTTGTCGCTCCATTTAAGCGACGGCACGGTAGTTTTGGCAATCACACTGCCTTTCAGCACAGTAAAACCATTAGAACTATAAAAGCCTTTTGCATCGCAACCTCGACCTTTGGTATAGAAGATATGCTCCGTCTTTGGTTGTGATACCTCGAAGATACTGCAGCCAATAAATGAGGCTAAAAACTTAACATCTTCAAAGAATTCATCCATTGAGTCTTGTTGATATTCGGGCAGGTTTGGTGCCTTGGGAGTCTGCTTATTATCACTCAATACAAAAGTATTCGCTTTCTTTGCCTCAGCTATTGCCCTATATTCTAGATATTGTACATCAGCTTTGGTCATATCAGCATCTTTCGATACAAATATAAGAGCCTTTTGCCAGAACGACTTCTTGCTATCGTGATCCTTTACTCGCTCGCGAAAATTCTCTGTTTCTCCGATATAGGCTTGCGGCTTCGTTGCTTCATCCTCGCCCAACAAAATGTAAAATGCAGGCTTCTGTAACTTCTCCTGCGTATTGAGATATGCAAGATTTGAGCGTGGCACAACAAACATCTGGCAAATCTTATTGCTGATGAATGCATATTGAGTTCCTTTGGGATCTCCGTCAATTAAGTATGTAGTTACTGTTTTGCCCATAGTTGGCTTTTATTTATTCGCAATAATTTGTCATAAAGATATGAAAAATTTCACTACGATAATCACGATTAGACAATTAATTCTTATAGTAGTATGAAGATTACTGCGGAATTGATAGTACTTAACTACTTGAAAAGAAAGTATAAATATCGTTACTCTACCACAACCGCAAATGTCACCTTGCTCTCTTCGTTGTGTTTAAGGCGGAGGGAGCCACCATGGAGGCGGATGATTTGGCGAGAGACGGCAAGACCGATGCCCGAGCCGTCTGTTTTGGTCGTAAAGAATGGCGTGAAGATGTTTTCAGCAACCTCGGCGGGGATAGCCGAGCCGTTGTTGGTTATCTCAATCTGTATGCGCTCCTCCGCATCGATTGTTGAATGAATGGTGATTTTGCGCTCGGCATGTTCTTGCTCCGAAAGAGCCTCGGTAGCATTCTTTAAGAGGTTTACCATCACCTGCGACATCAGCGCACGGTCAGCATAGAGCATCGTATCTTTGGGCTCGATGCTTACTTCAACCTCGATACCATCGTGCGGAATGAGCGACAGCGACTCCGCCACCAACTCCGAGAGGTAGAACGGTGCTTTCTGCGGTGCAGGGATGCGCGTTACGGCGCGGAACGAATCGACAAAGCGGAGCAGACGATCCGAGGTTGTGTGTATTGTCTCCAAGCCTTGTCGTATCGTCTCGGCATCGCCTGATGACGAGAGAAGAGTGTGGCTGATAGAGGTAACGGGCGCCAGCGAGTTCATAATCTCGTGAGTAAGGATGCGCGTGAGTTTCTCCCACGACTCCACCTCCTTGCGGGCCAGCTCCTCGTGGATATTGCCGATAGAGATAACCCTCAGTTGCTTACTCCCGAACTCCATTGCCGAACAGCTCAGCACCAAGTTCTGGTCGCCAATCTCGGTAGTGAAGCGGGCGGTAAGTTGTGCGCCTGGCTCAATGCGGTGCATAGCCTCGCAAAGCTCCTCACTCAAGATGCGCAGTTGGTCGATATGGTTTAGTCGCTCCATACCCACTATGCGGAGTGCCTTCGAGTTGGTCTGTGCCACTGTGCCGTTCTCCATCACGGTAACGATACCGATAGCAGCACACTCCATAATCATCTCAAAGTATTTCTCCCTTTCGCGAATCTGCATTTTTGCGTTATCCATCACCTCCTTGATGCGGTTGAGCGATTGATTCACCAGTGCGTGGCGCGTGATATTGGGGTTTTCGGTAAAGCGGAATGAGTAGTCGTCGTTCTGCACAGCATTAAAGACAAACATCAGTCGCTCGATCAGCTCGTTGTAGATATGGAAGAGTCGGAACAGGCAGAATATGGTAATCGGAATGGTAGCAATCAGGTGTGCGTGGCGGTTGGTTGCCCAGACATAGCCTGAGAGAGCCGCCATCAGGATAATGACTGCTACATAAGCGCTGATTTTGCCGTAAGGTATATTCTGCTGTCGTTTCACAAGCCGTAGCGTTTAATCTTGTTGTAGAGTGTCTGGCGTGTAATGCCGAGCTGCTGTGCCACCTGTGAGAGGTTACCACCGCACTGAGCTATGGCATTGGCGATGGTCTGTCGCTCCATCTCTTCGAGCGTTTGGCTCTCGTTCAGTGGGCGTTGCGAGGTGTGCAGCTCAAGGTGGTCGGGCGAGATAATATCGCCATCGCACATAATTACCGCTTTCTCTATCGTATTCTGCAACTCGCGGATATTACCCTCCCACGAGTGATTTTTAAGTTTCTCAGCCGCATCACCCGAAAGCATCAAACCAGCCTTGCCATACTTCTGAGAGTAACGCTCAATAAATCGCTCGGCAAGTGGTACGATATCCTCCTTACGGTTACGAAGGGGCGGAATATGAATATGTATGGTGTTGATACGGAACAACAGATCCTGGCGGAACTCACCTTTCGCTACCGCCTCGTTGAGGTCGCGGTTAGTCGCCGAGATAAGGCGAATATCTATGGGCGTAGCCTCGTTGGCTCCAAGGCGTGTTACCGCACGATTTTGCAGTACAGCGAGCATCTTGGCTTGCAGATGGAGCGGCAGGTTACCAATCTCATCCATAAAGAGCGTTGAGCCGTTTGCGGTCTCGAACTTGCCCTCACGGTCGGTACGAGCAT
>JAZOPO010000045.1:0-36938 GCA_045655585.1 Alistipes sp.
GAAGTCTATCGCTACTATCCTTGACGTAGTTTGCACAGCTATTGCAGAGGGTTCTGAGGAGCGCAAGCTCGAGAAGGAGAAGGAGGCTCAGGAGGCTGAGGCTAACGCTCCCGCAAAGCAGGCTAAGCCCCGCATCAAGAAGGCAGTTAAGGCTGCTGTAGATGCTGAGGAGGCTACTGTTGCTGAGGTTGTAGCTGCAACTCAGGAGGCTTAATAACTCACACGCAAAAGAAATTATTAACAATTTAATTCAAAGACAATTATGGAAATCAAAGCAGCAGATGTAATGAAGCTCCGCAAGATGACTGGCGCTGGTATGATGGATTGCAAGAAGGCTCTTCAGGAGGCAGAGGGCGATTTCGAGCGCGCTAAGGATATCATCCGCGAGAAGGGTAAGCTCGTTGTTAGCAAGCGTGCTGACCGTAGCGCTTCTGAGGGTGTTGTAGTTACAAAGATCGTTGGTCAGAAGGCATACTTGTTGTGCTTGGCTTGCGAGACAGACTTCGTTGCTCAGAACTCTGAGTTCTCAGCTTCTGCAAACCAGATTTTGGAGATTGCAGTTGCTAACGATGCAGCAGACGTAGAGGCTTTGAAGGCTATCAAGAACGCTGAGGGTATCACTGTAGAGGAGATGGTAACCGAGAAGTCTGGTCAGACAGGCGAGAAGGTTGAGTTGGCTTACTATGGCCGTATCGAGGCTCCTTACTGCAGCGCTTACGTTCACTTTAACAAGAAGTTGGGTACTATCCTCGGTTTCAACAAGGAGGTATCTGAGGAGGTTGCTCACGCTATCGCAATGCAGGCTACAGCTATGGCTCCTATCTCTATCGACGAGAACGACTGCCCCGCTGAGGTAGTTGAGAAGGAGAAGGTTATCGCATTGGAGATGATGAAGCAGGATCCTAAGAACGCTAACAAGCCTGAGGCTATCTTGGCTAAGATTGCAGAGGGTAAGATGCGTAAGTTCTTCGAGGAGAACACTCTCTTGAATCAGGCTCTCGTTGGTGAGAAGATTTCTATCCGCGAGTTCTTGCAGCAGTCAGATAAGGAGGCTACTGTTGTTGCTTACAAGCGTTTCGCTTTGGAGGCATAATAGGGTAGACCCTTTATATAAAGCAGGTTGTTAACCATCTTGGTTGACAGCCTGTTTTTTTTGTGTCTATGCGTGAAGTATTCCGAGAATAAAACTTTGCTTAAATCAATCATAATCAACTAATATCTGCAACCTTATTATTAAATATCTTCCTCTACAAAACAGCAAGACAATATTTAGCACAGAAAATGCATTAATATATATTAAAATATAACCAAATATAGTAGGATTATTAATAAAGATTAACTATATTTGTATAGAGAGATGTGTTTTTATAATATTATTAAAGAATATATCAAAAAATTAATATAGTTATGGCTAAGATTAAGGGCACAGTAGTAATAGACACGGGGCGATGCAAAGGCTGCGGTGTATGCGTGACAGCCTGTCCTTGCAATGTGCTGGCATTATCGGCTAAGGTTAATAGCAAAGGCTACAATTACGCAGAGATGGCCAATGCCGAGGCTTGTACGGGGTGTGCCTCGTGTGGAGTGATTTGTCCCGACAGTTGTATTGTTGTTTATCGTCAAAAGGTGGACTAAAATTATGGCAGAGAAAGATATAAGGCTAATGAAAGGCAACGAGGTGATAGCCCACGCTGCCGTGCGTTGTGGTTGCGATGGATACTTCGGATATCCCATCACGCCTCAGTCTGAGGTTATGGAGACTCTTATGGAGTTAAAACCGTGGGAGACAACGGGTATGGTCGTGCTGCAAGCCGAATCGGAGGTGTCGTCCATAAATATGGTCTACGGCGGTGCTGCGACAGGCAAGAAGGTTATGACCTCGTCATCGAGTCCAGGTGTGAGCCTTATGAGCGAAGGTTTGAGTTATCTTGCCGCGTGCGAATTACCTTGCCTTGTTGTAAACTGCCAGCGCGGAGGTCCAGGTTTGGGTACAATCCAGCCATCGCAAGGTGACTATTTCCAGGCGTGCAAGGGTGGTGGTCACGGCGATTTCCACCTGATAGTATTGGCTCCATCGTCGGTACAAGAGATGCACGACTTTGTAATTCTTGGCTTCGATTTGGCATTTAAATACCGAAATCCTGTACTGCTATTGGCAGATGGCGCCATAGGGCAGATGATGGAGAAGGTAGTGCTGTCGCCACAGCAACCTCGCCGCACAGACGAAGAGATTGCCGAGCAGTGTCGCGAGTGGGCGGCCTGCGGAAAAGGCTCGCGCAAGGAGCGTAATATCTGCACCTCGCTATTCTTACAATCTGAGGAGTTGGAGGAGGTAAATATTCGTTTGCAGAAGAAATATCGTGAAATAGAGAGCGCGGAGACACGCTGGGAGGAGATTGAGTGTGATGATGCAGAGTATGTTATCGTGGCATTTGGTTCTTCGGCTCGTATATGCTCTGCCACGGTGGAGGCGGCGCGTGCCGAAGGTATTAAACTCGGTTTGTTGCGTCCAATCACACTATGGCCCTTCCCGACAAAGCCGTTGGAGGAGATGGTTAAGCGAGGCGTAAAGGGATTTATGTCGGTGGAGCTGAATGCTGGCCAGATGGTTGAAGATGTACGCTTAGCTGTTGGAGGTAAGGCTCCCGTTATACATTTCGGTCGCACGGGCGGTATGATGGTATCACCCGAAGATGTATTGACAGAATTAAAAGATAAACTTGTAAAGTAAGCAAAGATGGCAGAGGTTGAGATAAAGCAGGAGAATTTAGTACATTCGCGTCCACGACTTATCACTGACGAAGTTATGCACTACTGCCCGGGATGCAGCCACGGAACAGTGCATAACCTTATCGCTGAGGTTATTGACGAGATGGGACTCGAAGGTGACACCATAGCCGTTTCGCCCGTAGGCTGTGCGGTGTTTGCGTACAAGTATATAGATGTGGACTGGATTGAGGCAGCACACGGTCGTGCCTGCGCGGTGGCCACGGCAGCCAAGCGCCTGCATCCCAATAAGTTGGTGTTTACATATCAGGGCGATGGCGATTTGTCGGCTATTGGCACAGGAGAGACAATCCACGCGGCAGCGCGGGGTGAGAACATCGTGACAATATTTATAAACAACGCCATATACGGAATGACGGGCGGTCAGATGTCACCAACAACGCTATTGGGAATGAAGACTGCAACCACGCCGTACGGTCGCAATGCAGCACTCAATGGCTTCCCGTACAAGATTGCCGATATGATAGCGCACTTAGATGGAGCAACATATATCACACGCCAGAGTGTACACACACCTGCCAATGTGCGCAAGTGCAAGCGAGCTATACGCAAGGCTTTTGAGAACTCACTCGCAGGCAATGGCTACTCGCTGGTGGAGGTGGTGGCTACTTGCAACAGTGGCTGGAAGCTATCCCCCGTAGAGGCTAATCGGTGGATGGAGGATAATATGTTGCCTCACTATCCGCTTGGAGATATTAAGTGCAGTGAATTACCCAAATAGTATTGCGTATGAAAGAGATAATAATTATAGCAGGCTTTGGCGGTCAGGGTGTTTTGTCGATGGGTAAGATTTTGGCCTACTCGGGTGTGATGCAGGATTTTGAGGTTACCTGGATGCCATCGTATGGCCCTGAGATGCGCGGCGGCACAGCCAATGTAACGGTGATAATTTCAGACAAGCGAATATCGTCGCCCATCTCCGATGCGTACGACACGGCCATAATACTCAATCAGCAGTCGATGGATAAATTCGAGTCGATGATTAAGCCCGGAGGCGTGCTTATCTACGACACCAATGGAATTGTAAATCCACCAACACGCACCGACATAGAGGTTTACGCCATAGATGCTGCGGCAGAGTGCGCAAGATTGGGGCAGGCCAAGATGTTCAACACAATGATTCTGGGCGGATACCTTAAAATCAAGCCCATAGTAAGGCAGGAGAATGTTATGGCTGGATTGAAAAAATCGCTACCCGAGCGCGCGTGGGGATTACTTCCGCAAAACGAACAGGCCATACTACACGGCGCAGAGATTATTCACCGAGTAAGATAACACTCACAGAAGATGAAGTTCCAAAAGAATTTCATCTTTTTGTTTGTCACAGCCCGTAAATAAGAATATTTTAGGTAACTTTGTTACAATATTAAACTACTTTTATTATGAGTCAAAATCAGCAAATAGCCAATGCATTGGCTGCGGCCACAGATACAGCCGCCCTCGAAATAGGTGTAGATATACTCGACCGCGTTCCCGCGATGTTCAAAGAGCAATTTCCTGAGAAGAAGGCTCTAATCGTTGCCGACCCAAATACTTGGAACGCAGCAGGCGAGGCGGTATACGCCCACCTCAAATCATCAGGCGTAGAGTGCGAGGAGCCCTACATTTTCACAGACAAGGAACTTCACGCCGAGTGGAAGTTCATCGAGATGCTGGACGAGCGTCTGGCAAAAACCGATGCCATTGCCGTATCGGTTGGCTCGGGTACTATCAACGACCTTTGCAAGCTCTGTTCTCACCACCAGAATCGTCCTTATATGTGCGTTGCGACTGCTGCATCGGTAGATGGTTACTCATCATTCGGAGCATCAATCACCTATAAGAATATGAAGCAGACCTTCACCTGTCCTGCGCCCAAGGCTATCCTAGCTGATGTAGGCGTTATGGCTAAGGCTCCTGCCGAGATGACTGCCGCAGGTTATGCCGACCTCGCAGCGAAGATTCCCGCAGGTGCAGAGTGGATTATTGCCGATTTTGTTGGCTCTGAGCCTATCCACGATGTGGCTTGGCACATATCGCAGGATAATCTCAAAGCATCGCTTGCCGACCCTGAGGGTGTTGCAGCATTGCGTCCCGAGGCTATCGCACCCTTTGTGGAGGGTTTGATGCTTAGTGGATTTGCTATGCAGGCTGCGCGTTCGAGTCGTCCTGCATCTTGTACCGACCACCTATTCAGCCACTTATGGAATATGCGCGACCACAAGCACAATGGCGTAACTCCTTCGCACGGTTTTCAGGTGAGTGTGGGCACACTTATGATGTGCGCAATGTTCGACGAGATGTACAAGACCGATTTCACCAAATTGGATGTAGATACTGCGGTTGCTAATTGGAAGACATTGGAGCAGATACGTGCCGAGGCTGAGGCTCTCTTCGCTGGTGAGGCATTTGCAGAGTTGGGTGTTACGGAGGTTACGGCCAAGTATGACGACCACGAGGAGGTACGCCGTCAGATGGAGCTGTTGAAGGCTAACTGGCCCGACTTGAAGGCAAAACTTCAAGCACAGTGCTACACCTTCGATGAGATGTATCGCTACCTCTCTATCGTAGGTGCACCTACAAAGCCCGAGGATGTGGGAATCTCAAAGCAGCAGATGCTTGCTGATGTTCCCTTTGTGCGCCATATCCGTCGCCGTTACAATATGATGGACTTAGGTCTGCGCGCAGGTACGCTCGACAGTTGGGTTGATGGCGTATTTGGCAAAGGCGGTGTATGGGAGATTAAATAGGGTATAGCAATGAGAAAGTGCCTTGCCCTGCTTGTTATGCTTCTCGCCCTCTCGGCCTGCAATAAGCACGAAGATATATTTATCGAGGCGGAGAGTTTTCTCGACAAAGGTGGCTGGTCGGTAGACCAGCAATTCACCTTCGAGATGGGCTCGCCATATCTTATTGCCCACGGTATGGGTAATGCCGTGGAGGATGCTACCACTGAGGTTAGTTTTGCGCGTGCGGGAGAGTATCATATCTATGCTCGCACCTACAACTGGACCTCGCCATGGAGTGATGGTCGTGGTGCAGGAGTATTTCATATAGGAGTAGGAGAGAAGCTGTTACCCAACGAGTTAGGATGCACCGGCTCGAAGTGGGAGTGGCAATATGCTGGCTCTATAAATATCGAAAAGGCTGGCCGACAGACGCTCCGCCTGCACGATACAACGGGTTTTGAGGGGCGTTGCGATGCCATATTCATCACACCCAACAAGGGCGCAACACCTCCTACCGACATTACTTCATTAGCCGAGTTTCGTGCGCTTCACAATCCCGTGAAGGCAAAGGTTGTGGAGTACGACTTTGTGGTTGTCGGCGGTGGCATATCGGGTATGTGCGCCGCGGTGGCAGCAGCACGCTTGGGTTGCAAGGTGGCACTCATAAACGACAGACCGTTGTGGGGTGGCTCAAATAGCTCCGAGACACGCGTACACCTAGGCGGTCACATCGAGATGGAGCCTTACACCAATCTCGGCAATATGATTAAGGAGTTTGGTCCGCTGCGTGGTGGCAATGCACAACCTGCCGAATACTACGAAGATGACAAGAAACGCGCCTTCCTCGAAGCCGAGAAGAATCTGACGCTATATCCATCATACAGAGTATATGCCGTAGATAGCAAAGATGGTCATATAGCGGCCGTGCGTGCACAACACATAGAGAGTGGCGAGCAGGTTGTATTCCGCGCGCCGATATTCTCCGACTGCACGGGTGATGGCACGGTGGGTTATCTCGCTGGTGCTGACTATGCTATGGGGCGCGAGAGCCGCGATGAATATGGCGAGCCATCAGCTCCCGAGGTGGCTGATAAAATGACGATGGGTTCGTCGGTCCAGTGGTATTCTGTGGAGGAGAAGGAGCAGCGCGAGTTTCCTATCTTCGAGTATGGTCTTAACTTCAACGAGCAGAGTTGCCAGCGCGTGACGATGGGCGAGTGGACTTGGGAGACGGGTATGAACTACGACCAATGCGAGGAGTTTGAGCGAATACGCGACTACGGCCTGATGGTTGTATATTCGAATTGGAGTTTTCTAAAAAATCGCTTGCAGGATAACGAGAAATGCAAAAATCGTTCGCTCGGCTGGGTGGCATACATCGCAGGCAAGCGCGAGTCACGCCGACTGCTTGGCGACCATATACTGACCGAAAACGACTTGGTGCAGGAGATAGCATATCCCGATGCTTCGTTTACCACATCGTGGAGTATAGACCTGCACTATCCCGACCCAAAGAATACACAGCACTTCCCGGGTGAGGAGTTTAAATCTATATGTGTGCACGGCGCAACAAATCCATATGCCGTGCCGTATCGCTGCCTCTACTCGCGTAATATTGACAACCTCTTTATGGCGGGCCGCGACATCAGCGTGACACACATTGGCTTGGGCACGGTGCGAGTGATGCGCACCTGCGGAATGATGGGCGAGGTGGTAGGTATGGCGGCATCGTTGTGTCACGAAAATAAGGCTCTACCACGCGAGATATACACTACGCATCTCGATGAGTTAAAGGCTCTTATGCACAAGGGCGCAGGCAAGCAGGGCCTTGCTAATAACCAGCTCTATAACTTGGGCGGCAAATGGCCTACATACAAGAAAAAGTAGATTTCTGACGCAATCAAGCGGCACTACCAAAGTATAATGAAAAACCTCTCCTGCAATGCAAGAGAGGTTTTTGTTGTGCTATCTATGATGATTACTCCTCAAAAGAGTGAATCACAACACCCGAACGCAACTTAGGCTCAAACCAAGTTGTCTTGGGAGGCATAATATTTCCCGTGTCGGCAATATCAATAAGCTGCTGCATAGAGACAGGGTAGAGGGCAAATGCCGCCTGCATCTCACCGCTATCTACGCGCTTCTTCAACTCGCCCAAACCACGGATACCGCCCACGAAATCAATTCGTTTCGAAGTACGCAAATCCTTTATATCGAGAATCTTATCCAACACCAAATCAGACAAAACCGTAACATCCAACACGCCGATAGGGTCAGCATCGTTGTATGTACCCTCACGAGCAGTAAGGCTATACCACTCGCCATCGATATACATCGCGAAGTTATGCAACGCCGCAGGGGTATATATCTCCGCACCCTTGCACTCAACCTCGAACGACTCGTTCAAGCGAGCGAGCAAATCCTCCTTGCTCAGACCGTTCAAATCGCGCACAACACGGTTGTAATCAATAATCTTCAACTGCGAAGCGGGGAATGTAACAGCAAGGAAGTAGCAATACTCCTCCTCGCCCGTGTGGGCAGGGTTCTTGGCCATACACTCCTGACCAACGCGCGCAGCAGCAGCCGTACGATGGTGACCATCAGCCACATACAGAGCAGGGATTGAGGCAAACAACTCGGTAATGCGTTTATTCTTACCCTCATCACGAACAACCCAGAAATGGTGACCAAAGCCATCGGCAGCCGTGAAGTCGTAATCGGGTTCGCAGTTCTTCACTACATCTTCAACGATGGCATTAATCTCCGCATCGTCGGGATAGGTGAAGAATACAGGCTCGATATTTGCCTTCTGATTGCGCACATGAATCATACGGTCCTCCTCCTTATCGGGGCGTGTAAGCTCGTGCTTCTTGATAGCACCCGAGAGATAATCCTCGAAGTGACAGCACATAGCAATACCATACTGCGTGCGACCATTCATAGTCTGTGCATAAATATAATAGTGCTCCTGCTCGTCCTGCTGCAACCAGCCACGCTCCTTCCACGCGCGGAAGTTGTCCATCGCCTTCTGATAAACCTCCTCAGAGTGCTCATCGGCGATAGGGTCGAAGTCAATCTCGGGCTTGATAATGTGCAAAAGCGAACGCTCGGTAGCCTCGGCCTTGGCCTCTACCGAATTAAGCACATCGTAAGGACGCGATGCCACCTCGGCAGCATACTCTTGGGGCGGACGGATTCCGCAAAAAGGTTTTACTCTAACCATAACCTCTATAAATTATTTACAAGGTTTCTTATTCACCTGAAAACGAGTCTCGCCATCCTGCAAGTAGCCAACAATCTGGCGTGCCGCAGCAAGACCTGCATTGATATTTGCCTCGGCAGTCTCGGCACCCATCTTTTTGGGTGTTGCGAAGAAGCGATTACCAAACATTGCAGCCATCGTAGCGTTATCGTCGGGAGCGATATCGGTAACATACTTCAAGTCTGTACGCTCGGTCATAGCCGCCTCCAAACCAATCTCGTCGATAACCTCCTTACGAGCCGTATTAACAAGCGTAGCACCCTTAGGCATAGACATCAGCAAATCGTAACCGATAGACTTCTTAGTCTGCTCGGTAGCAGGAATATGCAGTGACAAATAATCCGAACCTGCATACAACTCCTCGACGCTACCCACGGGCTCAACGCCATCGTTTTCGAACATTGCACGATCGGTAATGAAGGGGTCGTAAGCGATAACATTCATACCCAGCGCCTTAGCCTTGCGTGCAACCAAGCGGCCAACATTGCCATAGGCGTGGATACCTACGGTCTTACCCTGCAACTCGAAACCTGTGCCCGGAGTAAAGCGGTTGCGTGACATATAAATCATCAATGCCACAGCCAACTCAGCCACAGCATTAGAGTTCTGACCGGGAGTATTCATCACCACGATATCACGCGCCGAAGCAGCAGCCAAGTCCACATTGTCGTAACCTGCACCTGCTCGAACAACAATCTTCAACTGCGGTGCAGCCTCGATAACCTCGGCAGTAACCTTATCGCTACGAACAATCATACCGTCAACATCCGCTACGGCTGCGATAAGTTCCTCCTTCTCGGTATATTTCTCCAACAGAGCAACCTCGCAGCCAGCCGCTGTGAGTATCTCTTTTATGCCGTCCAACGCCTTTTTTGCAAACGGCTTTTCTGTTGCTATAAGAATTTTCATTTTTGGTTTAATTCCTGTTAAATCTTCAACTTCTATCGTCTCCCACTCTATATAATTACATTCGAGTGAGCCATATCCGACAGGCATATCAACATCTGTTAAGCGTGCTGAGCCTCAAACTCCTGCATACAAGCCACCAGAGCCTCAACAGCCTCCATCGGGCAAGCGTTGTAGCACGAAGCACGGAAACCGCCAACCAAGCGGTGACCCTTGATGCCGACCATACCACGCTCCTTAGCAAAAGCCATAAACTCCGAAGCCAAAGCCTCGTTACCCTCGCTCATAACGAAGCAGATATTCATCGACGAGCGGTCCTCCTCGGCAACAGTGCCACGGAAGAGTGAGTTGCGGTCAATCTCGGCGTACAGCTTAGCAGCCTTAGCCTCATTACGACTATGAATCTCGGCTATGCCACCCTCAGCCTTCAACCACTTCAAGGTCTCACGCAGAACATAGATAGGGAATACGGGAGGAGTGTTGAACATAGAGTCGTTCTCGACATAGGTATTCACATTCATCATCGTGGGCAAGGGGCGTACCACCTTATCCAGCATATCGTCACGGATAATCATAAACGACACACCTGCGGGAGCTAAGTTCTTCTGCGCACCACCATAAATCAAGGCATACTTGCTCACATCGATGGGGCGGCTCAAAATATTTGAACTCATATCGGCAAACAGAGGCACGGGAGAGTCGATATCGGTCTTGTACTCGGTACCGAAGATGGTATTATTTGCGCAGATATAGAGGTAATCCAAGTCCTCGGGAATATCGAAACCCTTGGGGATATATGAGAAGTTCTTATCCTCCGATGATGCCAAAACCTCAACATCACCGTAGAACTTAGCCTCCTTGATAGCCTTCTTGGTCCACACACCTGTATTTACATAACCAGCCTTCTTACCCAAGAAGTTGGCGGGGATATGGAAGAATTGCGTGCTGGCACCACCACCCATAAAATATATCTTATAATTATCGGGAATGCCCAACAACTCCGCAAACAGGCTCTTAGCCTCGGCAAGTACAGCCTCAAACTCAGGCGTACGGTGGGAGATGGAGAGCAACGAAAGGCCTGTGCCGTCAAAATCGATAATAGCCTTTGATGCTGCTTCAAGCACCACATCCGGAAGGACAGAGGGTCCAGCATTGAAATTATACTTTTTCATAGCAAAAATTATTAAATATTATCAATAACTTTTAATCTGATATTACTGATTGTTATACAAAGTAAGCATAAAAATATGATTATTCAAAATCTTCGAAAGGATTTTTATATTCAGATTGTCACTTTTTAACGCATAAAACTTTTATTAATTTATTTATTCATATTTTTTAATAACAATCATAACCCGAACTTGCCTAAAAACGCAAAATATTTAATTTTTTTATTTTTTTTCATTATCTGCTTTTACACCGCATCAGCACTAAAAAAACATTACAATTTACAAGATTGACACAAGCAAAAATGCAGGAAAGAGGTTTTATTGCAACACCAGCCAAAAAAATTTGCTAAACAGACTCTATTATCGTATCTTTGCAAAGATTTGGCGTTCGGTAATTCTTCTTTAAGAAGAAAACCCCAAAACCAACCACCATAACCACGATATTTACAGTAAAAACAATGATAAAATCAATGACAGGATTCGGCAAAAGCGAGGTATCGCTGCCGACCAAGAAGATAACCGTCGAAGTACGCTCACTGAATTCCAAGCAGTTGGACCTTTCGGTTAAGTTACCCGGCATATATCGCTCATTTGAGTTCGACATTCGCAGTATGGCCGCTGCTGGCATCACACGAGGCAAGGCCGACATCTGCGTCAGCATCGAGACAACAGCCACACAGACCTCGGCAAATGTAAACAAGGATGTGTTCCGCGAGTATCTGCGTCAAGTGAACGATGCATTGGCATACTCGGGCGTAGATGCCGACTACGATGCCATCGTTCCCGTTGTGTTGCGTATGCCCGATGTGGTATCAACACAAACCGAGAGCGTATCGGAGGAGGAGCACGCAGCATTGATGCAGGCGGTGGGCGAGGCACTCTCTCACTTCAACTCATTCCGCGAGCAGGAGGGTGCAACACTCATCGCAGACCTTTTGCGCCGCGTTGACAACATCGAGGAGTACAAGAAGCAGGTAGAGCCCTACGAGGCTATGCGCGCTGAGACTATCAAAAACCGTATCCGCGAGAATCTCGCTCAACTCAAAGTGGATATTGACACCAACCGTTTGGAGCAGGAGATGATTTTCTATATCGAGAAGTTGGACATCACCGAGGAGAAGGTACGCCTTACAAACCACTGTAACTATTTCCGCGAGGTGGCAGCTTCGGAGGAGGCTGTTGGTCGTAAACTCGGCTTCATCGCACAGGAGATGGGCCGCGAGATTAACACCCTCGGTTCAAAGGCAAATGAGGCCAATATGCAGATTCTCGTTGTGAAAATGAAGGACGAGTTGGAGAAGATTAAGGAACAGGTATTAAACATACTATAAGATGGAGACAACAGGAAAACTTATTATATTCTCAGCACCTAGTGGCACAGGCAAGACAACTATCGTAAAACGATTATTGAAGATTTTCCCGCAGTTTGAGTTCTCTATCTCGGCTACATCGCGTCAGCCGCGAGGCGAGGAGAAGAACGGCGTGGATTACTTCTTCCTCTCGCAGGAGGAGTTCCGCGAGAAGGTTGCTGCCGACGCTTTTGTAGAGTGGGAGGAGGTATACAACGGTACCTGCTACGGCACCCTGCGTAGCGAAATGGAGCGCATATGGGCCAAGGGTAACATCATCATCTTCGATGTAGATGTTATGGGAGGCATTAACCTCAAACGCATCTTTGGCCAGAAGGCTTGTTCGATTTTTATTATGCCCCCTTCGGTGGAGACTCTGCGCGAGCGACTGATTGGTCGTGGCACAGACTCTATGGAGACTATCGAGAAGCGCGTTGCAAAGGCCGAGTTCGAGATTTCAAAGGCTGACGAGTTTGACTATGTTGTGGTAAACGACATTTTGGATACAGCCGTAGCCGAGACAGAGGGTATTATCAACGCTTTTTTGGCAGAGTAGTATGGCCAAGAAAAGAATGATGCTTTTCTTCGGGTCGTTCAACCCTGTACACAACGGGCATATGGCGCTTGCCGAGTATGCCGTTGAGCAAGGTTTGTGCGACGAGGTGGCAATGATTATCTCGCCCCAAAACCCCTTCAAGCAGAATATGACTATGGCGGCAGAGATGGATCGTTACTCGATGGTGGAGGTGGCGTGCAAAAACTCGCGTTTCCCCGAGCAGATAAAGCCCTCGATTATTGAGTTCCTACTCGAAAAGCCATCTTACACGATAAACACCCTGCGTCACCTGACTGAAAACTATGGCGATAAGATGGAGTTTTCGATTCTGATGGGTAGCGATTTGATTAACACCCTACACAAGTGGCGCGAGGCAGAACAGATTATTGCGGGATATGATATTTATGTCTATCCCCGTCCAAATATTCCGATGACATTCTCTACCGAGCGCACAACATTCCTTGCCGATGCACCGCAGTGTGAATACTCATCAACCGATGTTCGCAACCGCTTGGAGTTTGGTGACGATGTGTCGCTGATGTTAGACAGGGAGGTGCGAGAGTATATCCGCGGCCGTGGGCTCTGGACTCTGGCAAGCAAGATTGCACAGCTCACCGCAGCCATAGCGCAGTCGCCCGATGATTCGGAGCTGTACTTAGAGCGTGGCAAATGCTACTTCCGCAAAAACGAGTGGGGCAGCGCCATAAACGACTTCCGCAAGGCAGAGAAGTTAACCGAGGACAAAACCGAGGTACGCCAATACATTGAGATGGCAGAAGAGATTTTAGAATACAGATATAAAGATATTTATAACCCGTGATAGAGATTGATGATAAAATAGTTAGCGCCGACCTTTTGCGCGAGTGTTTTGCCTGCGACTTGGGCAAGTGCAAGGGTATATGCTGCGTCGAGGGTGATGCAGGTGCGCCGTTAGATATTGAGGAGGTAGACCTCTTGGAGGAGGAGTACGACAACTACGCCCCCTATATGACCGAGGAGGGCCGTGCCGCTGTGGAGAGCCAGGGATTTATGGTTGTTGATGTAGATGGTGATTACACTACACCGCTGGTTGACAACGCTGCTTGCGCCTACGCATTCGAGGAGAATGGTGTGACATTCTGCGCCATCGAGCGTGCTTACCGCGAGGGCAAATGCTCATTCCTGAAACCCATCTCGTGCCACTTGTACCCAATCCGTGTAAAGCAGTTCCGCAACGGCACATACGGACTTAACTACCACCGCTGGGCCGTGTGCCGCGATGCCGTGGAGTGTGGCAAGAAGTTGGGTATACCCGTTTACAAGGCACTCAAAGAGCCTATCATTCGCCGCTTCGGAGAGGATTTTTACAAGGCATTGGAGTGCGCCGAGGAGTTGCTCCGCGAACAATAGTAATTACAAACTCAAACACATATAAACCAAATGAATCTACGCAGAACACTGCTTTTATTACTGTCGCTCATCATCTCGGCGACCGCCTCAGCGCAGGGCGTAAAGATTGTGAAGACAAATATAAACAAGGACTCTCTACCCGATGATGCCATTATCGTAAAGCGCGTACCATTGGAGTCGGGTCCCGCATTTGAGGCTAAGGATGTATTGGTGGTAGACACCATCCCTTCGTCAAGCGAGGGTCTTAACATCGTACTCTACAACGACAACACTTGGCGTTTTGTCCGCAACCGCAATATTGATGTTTTGGACGAGACAATATTTATCCAAGAGTGGGACACTACGAAGATACAGCCCTACAAGGTGGAGTTGAAGGATATTCCTATGTCTATGGTAATCGACCTTGTGGACTCGCTGAAAAACTATCACTACCCCTCAAAGGGTCGTGTAACATCGAAGTATGGTCCTCGCCGTCGTAGAATACATCAGGGAACAGATATCGATTTGGAGACTGGCGACCCCGTATATGCAACATTCGATGGTCGTGTGCGTATCTGCACTTATGTTAGAAGCGGATATGGCAACTTGGTTGTTTTGCGTCACGACAACGGCTTGGAGACATTCTACGGTCACCTCTCGGAGATTAGCGTTAAGCCAAACGAGTGGGTTACAGCAGGTCAGCTGATTGGTAAGGGTGGTAACACAGGCCGAAGCACAGGTTCGCACCTACACTATGAGATTAGATACAAGGGACACACATTTGACCCTGAGCGACTTATCGACTTCACATCGGGCAACTTGCGCCGTGAGACATTCCTGCTGAAACGCACATATTTCAGCCCCTACTCTCGTTTCACTCAGGATTTCGACGAGGAGGTGCAGAGCGATGTAGAGGATAAGAAGATTGCACAGGAGGCTGCCGCCATCAAGTACCACATTGTAAAGAAGGGTGATACGCTGGGCCGTATTGCTATCAACAACCACACAACTGTAAAGAAGCTCTGCCAGCTCAACGGAATTAAGGAGAGTTCAATCCTGCGTCTTGGCCAACGAATTAGAGTAAGATAAATATGAAACGACTAACGACATTACTCATCTCGCTCCTCTGCGCGTGGAGTGCCGCGGCACAAGTGGCACCATCGGAGGCTCTTCGTAGCTATATCGCCAAGGAGGATAACACATTTGCTTGGGAGCTGCGCGACAGTCTCAAAACCGATGGTGCAACTGTGTATCGTCTGCGTATGCAGTCGCAGACTTGGCGAGGTTTTGCGTGGATTCACGAGTTGGTGGTAATCGTTCCCGAGAAGCTCACCAACAACGAGGCATTGTTACACATATCGGGTGGTAGCGCCGACGAGAAGACAGGCGAGCCTAATTATCACAAATTGAATGGCTCTACCGTAAAATTTATGTCGGGCATAGCATCGCGTTGTGAGGCCGTGACGGCAATATTGTGGCAGGTACCGCGCCAGCCCTTGTATGGTGGTAAGTACGAAGATGAGTTGGTTTCATACACATTCCACAACTTCCAGAACGATAAGGACCAGACTTGGCCTCTACTGTTCCCGATGACCAAGAGTGCCATTCGTGCTATGGACGCCATCGAGGAGTTTGCGCAGAGTCTTAATCTTACGGTTAAGCCCGAGCGCTTCGTAACAAACGGTATCTCAAAACGAGGCTGGACTACTTGGCTCACGGCAGCAAGTGGCGATGAGCGCATTGTGGCAATTGCGCCTATGGTGATTGATATTTTGAATATGCCCGTAAGTGTGCCTTATCAGCGTCATATGTTTGGCAGTTACAGTGTTCAGATTCAAGATTATGTAAATCTTGGCCTGACCGAGGAGGTTGTATCTCCCACTGGCAAGGAGCTGGTGGCGATGATTGACCCCTATTCTTACCGCGATAAGTACACTATGCCCAAGATGATATTCTTCGGCACGAATGACGAGTATTGGACCGTTGATGCGGTGAAGAATTATATTGACGGTATCCCGGGCAAGAGCTACATATCTTATACAACCAACGCAGGACACGGTCAGGGCGATATGACGGCTGCGTGCAACGCATTGGAGGCATTCTTCCGCCAGACAATAGATGGAGCGAAGTATCCCCGATTTGATTATAAGATTAAAGAGGGGGAGGGTGCAGCCACCATCACACTCAAAGCGGATAAAGCTCATTTAGAGGAGGTTATTCTTTGGGAGGCAACATCGGAGAATAAAGATTTCCGCCAGAGCAAATTTATCCCCATCGAGCAGGGTATTTCGCACAAAGGCAAGGCTAAGGTTATGGTAAATTACCCCAAAACGGGTTACAAGGCATTCCTTGTAATGGCCAAGTACAAACACCCCAACGGGGTTGAGCCGTATAACATCACAACACGAATGTTTACGGCCGACAATGACGAGGTCTTCGATGAGATTTTCGAACCAGAGATAAAGATTGAGTTACCGCTATAATAATAATAATAATAATAAAGCCACCCCGCAGGGTGGCTTTTTATTTCGTAGACTAACTCTCTTAAAACAGTATCGTACACTCCTCTTTTGCCAAATCGTTTTGGCGCTGAGCCCACTCCTTAGGAGGATTCTCCACGGGTTGTGGCCACCAGAATCCCTTTGACGAGTAGCTAATCTTCGCACCCTTGGGCGAGGTACGCATCACGGCAAAACCTATATCGCCATAAAATGTTGCAGGCAGAGCAACCGTAGGCACCATACGCTGAGGCACACGCGGGCGAAGAATCGACACCGACTTATTCCATATATGCACGTGACCATAGATGTAACCTACAACGGCTGGTGACTCGGTAATCAGCTTCGTCAGATTAGGCATCTCGTTCATAGGGTGGTGCGCACACAGAATGGCAGGGCGTGTACTCTTGGCAAGATACCCTTTAAGCCACTCTATCTGCTCGTCGCTCATATTACCATTGACGGTTGTACCCTGTTTGGGTTTCAGGTTGGGTAACTCGGCAAGCGAATCAAGCATTATGACATCCACATCGGGCAACTCTACAACCGACACAACACGGCCATCAACGGGCGTAGAATCGGCATACTGGGGGAACACCTTGAAGAAAGCAGCACGGCGGTCGTGGTTACCCATACCGAGTGTAATCTTAATACCAGCCTTTTCGAGCGGTGAAAGTAACTCGGCAGCATAGCGGTAGTCCTCCTCCAAGCCGTAATCCCACGCCACATCGCCAAAAACCAACACATTGGCAGGCAGTGGACGCATAGCCAAAATCTCGTTTATGCAAATCTGCAACGAGGTAGGGTTATAAGGATAATGCGCAGGCTTGCCATCTTTGAACTCGCCACAGATATGAATATCCGACAGCAGAACGGTCAAATTGGGGTCAATCTTCTGCTTGGGAGCCTCGGCAAGTAGCTCCTCCATTTTATTTAAAACAGCAGCATTAGCGGGCACAACAGCGGCACCGCCCAACGCCAACATCGAGGCTAAAAACTCTTTTCTATCCATAGTTAATATTCAATTAATACTCTCTTGCACCAAAGATTGTTGAGCCGATGCGCACCTCGGTAGAACCATACTCGATAGCCAGAGCGTAGTCGTCGGACATACCCATAGACAAAGTGTCGAACTCATCACCAAAATATTCGGCAAGTTCGCGCTTACAAGTCGCCATACGCTCAAAGTCGGCACGCACAACACTCTCGTTGTCGGTAAATGTAGCCATACCCATCACGCCACGCAGACGAATGTGGGGAAAGGCATCAAAACCGCCACTCTGCACAAACTGCAACAACTCGGCATAATCCCAACCCGATTTGCTATCCTCGGCCGTTATATGAATCTCCAACAGACAATCTATCACGCGGTTACACTTCGCTGCCTGACGCTCAATCTCCTCGGCCAGACGCTCGCTGTCGAGTGACTCGATAAGATGAATAAACGGAGCTATGTACTTAACCTTATTGGTCTGCAAGTGGCCAATCATATGCCACTCTATATCGTGGGGCAGGAGCTCATATTTCTGTTTCAGCTCCTGCGGGCGACTCTCACCAAAGGCTCGCTGACCTGCGGCGTAGGCCTCCTCGATAGCCTCCACGGGGTGAAATTTCGACACGGCAAGCAGTTTTACACCTGCGGGCAACTCATCCTGAAAACGCTTTATTTGACTCTCTATCGACATAGTATTTGATTTTACAATGTAAAAATACATATTTTTTCGGATTTTACACCTATTTTAATTATCTTTGACATTTAGATTATAATTAACCAAAACATTATAGAAATGAAAAAACTCTTTACTACACTTATGCTCGCCATTGCAACGGCTCTTACGCCCGCTTTGGCCTGCACGAACTTTATCATCACGAAGGGTGCTTCGACTGATGGCTCAGTATTGGTAACATATGCTGCCGATTCACACCAGCTCTATGGCGCACTCTATAAGTACAACCCGCCCAAGAAGGCTGCGGCAATGATGCCCGTGTATGAGTGGGACTCAGGCAAATATTTGGGTGATATTCCTCAGCTCAAAACAACTTACTCAACAGTAAGCAATATGAACGAGCATTCGCTCATCATCACCGAGACTACATTTGGTGGTCGTGAGGAGTTGCACAACCCCGAGGGTATTATCGACTATGGCTCACTCATCTACATCACTTTGCAGCGCGCCAAGACAGCACGCGAGGCTATTGATGTGATTGTTAATTTAGCCAATACATACGGTTACTACTCTGGTGGCGAGAGCTTCTCGATTGCCGATGCTAACGAGGCTTGGATTATGGAGCTTATCGGCAAGGGTCCCGGCAAGAAGGGTATTGTATGGGTTGCACGCCGTATCCCCGATGGATATATCTGCGCACACGCCAATCAGGCTCGCATCACAACATTCCCGTTGAACGACCCCGAGAACTGCCTCTATGCTCCTGATGTGATTTCTCTCGCACGCGAGAAGGGTTACTTCTCTGGCAAGGATGAGGAGTTCTCATTCGCAGATGCTTATGCTCCGCTGGATTTCAGCGCTATGCGCGGTTGCGATGCTCGCGTATGGAGCTTCTTCCGTATGTTCGCCGAGGGTATGGACAAGTATGAGGATTATGCTATGGGCCACAACCCTGCAAACCGCCTTCCTTTGTGGGTGAAGCCTACACAGAAGGTATCGCCCAAGCAGGTGTTTGATGCTATGCGTGACCACTACGAGGGTACAAAGATGGATATGACTACCGACATTGGTGCTGGTGGTCACGGCCTGCCTTACCGCTGGCGTCCTATGAACTTCGAGGTAGATGGCAAGACCTATGTAAACGAGCGCGCTATCGCCACACAGCAGACAGGCTTCTGGCTCTGCGGTCAGGCTCGCGAGGGTAAGACTGGTATCCTGTGGTTCGGTATGGACGATGCGGCAACATCTTGCCTTACACCTATCTACTGCAACACAACTGCTGCGCCTGAGTGTATGGCCGAGGGTAATGGTTCGATGTTGGACTACTCTGATTCATCGGCTTTCTGGCTTTTCAACCGCGTCACAAACTTCGCATACCTGCGCTACAATATGATGTCGACAGATATTCGCAAGGTTGTGGATTATTGGGAGAATGCTATGTTGGAGGCTGTAAATAGCGTAGATGCTAAGATGGCAGGTCTTTCGACAAAGGCACAGAAGAAGATTGCGACCGAGTACAGCATCGAGAAGGCTAACGAGTTGTTTGCATCGTGGAGCCGTTTGGACAAATATTTGCTGTTGAAGTATGTTGATGGTAACCTCAAAAGCGAGCAGGCTGATGTATTGAGCTATGTAATCGAGGGTAAGACCAGCAGCACACACTTTGTAGACAACGGTAACGGCAAGCAGATTCCGGGTAAGATTCAGTTCCCCGGCTACAACGATAAGTGGAAGCGTGCCGTAGCTGCTGATCACGGAAAAGTTTTGGAGGTAAAGTAGTTACCATAGATTAACTAACGAGAGATGAAATACGACATTATAGTTATAGGTAGCGGACCCGGCGGCTATGTAGCCGCCATCCGCGCCTCACAACTTGGCAAGAAGGTAGCCATCGTCGAGAAGGCTGAATTGGGCGGTGTGTGTCTTAACTGGGGTTGTATCCCGACAAAGGCTCTGCTCAAAAGCGCACAGGTCTACACCTACTGCAAGAATGCAGCTCACTATGGCGTAGCTATCGATGGCGAGGTGAAGCCCGACTGGGAGAAGATTGTGGCACGCTCACGCACCGTAGCCGAGACAATGAGCAAGGGTGTGGCGTTCCTGATGAAGAAGAATGCCATCGACATTCTCACAGGCTTCGGTCGCTTGGCTGGCGAGGGCAAGGTGGATGTTGACGGCACTATCTACGAGGCTGACGCAGTTATTCTCGCAACGGGTGCGCGTCCACGACAGATGCCCTTTATGCCCGTAGATGGCAAGCATATCATCTCATCGAAGGAGGCTCTCACGCTGCCCACACTGCCACAGTCGATGATTGTCGTAGGCTCGGGAGCTATCGGTAGCGAGTTCGCTTGTCTGTATGCTTCACTCGGCGTGAAGGTTACCGTTGTGGAGTATATGCCACAGATGATGCCTCTGGAAGATGAGGAGGTTGCCAAGACTATGGAGCGCGCGTTCCGCAAGATGCGTGCAACTGTCTTAACCTCAACAACCGTAAAGGGTGTGACAGTAGGCGAAGATGGACTCTGCTATGTAGATATTGAGGGTAAGAAGGGCGCCGAGACTCTTACCGCCGAGGTCGTACTCTCGGCCGTGGGCGTGAAGTCTAATATCGAAAATATCGGCTTGGAGGAGATGGGAATTGCCGTTGAGCGCGACAAGGTTGTAGTGGACGAGCATTACCAGACTTCGGCTAAGGGAGTTTACGCCATTGGTGATATTATCGCAACACCTGCATTGGCGCACATTGCATCGGCAGAGGCTATCCACTGCGTGGAGCATATCTGCGGACTTACACCCGATGCCGTTGACTACTCGACAACGCCGTCGTGCGTATTTACCTCACCCGAGGTGGCATCGGTGGGTATGACCGAGCAGCAGGCACGCGACAAGGGTATTGAGTATAAGGTTGGTCGCGTCCCCTTCACCGCATCGGGTAAGGCTACGGCAGCTGGTGACCGCGATGGCTTTGTGAAACTCATTTTCGATGAGAGCGATAAACTGATTGGCGCACATATGGTAGGTGCTACCGTGACAGAGATGTTGGGCGAGCCTACACTCGCCAAGCGTTTGGGAGCTACGGCGCACGCCATTGCCAAGACAATCCACTCACATCCTACGATGCACGAGGGGTTGATGGAGGCTGCCGAAGCAGCTATGGGCGCAGCGATCCATCTGTAAAATATTAAAGATAAGGCAACCTCACGGTTGCCTTATCTATTTTTACTTAAACCAAGTAGTCATCTTATTACGCGCCCAGAAGTAATAAAGCGCCAAACCGAGCCAGCTTGTAGCCAACACTACGACTGTCATAATCAACTTACCAACCAAGCCAACAGGCTTCTTAAAGATGTCCAATACGCACCAAATTGCGCAAATAAGACCAGCTAACCAAATAATTGTTCCCATAGTAAATTTATTTAAGTTTAACAAAATTTATTCTACTTATCCTCAACTATATACACACCGTCCGAATAGGTCACATCGCTCAAAAACAATCCCACAGCGGGTGCTCCTGCGCTCGAACGCGACAAATCACGACTATGCAGAATATCCTTGAACTCCTCGACAGTATATCGTCCGCGACCAACATCTACCAGTGTACCTACAATAGCACGAATCATATTACGCAAAAAGCGGTCGGCACGAATGGTAAAGACTAACAAATCGCTATCCTCAGCATCTCGTCGCCACTCAGCCTTAACAACTCGGCAGATATTGGTTTTATTGTTGGAGTTAAGTTTTGCAAACGATGTAAAATCATCATAATCAAGCAGTGCAGCTGCCGCCTTGTTCATACGCTCCATATCAAGCGCAACATAATACTGCCACGCAGAGAAGCGACGGAAAGGATTTTTTCGCTGAGAGATATAGTATGTATACTCTCTCTCGACGGCATCAAAGCGCGCGTGCGCCTCCGATTTAACCTCTCGGACACGCTTAACGGCAATATCCTGCGGGAGTATAAGATTTAGCTTATACACAAGTTGGGCACAATCCTTCACGCCATTCTCGCAGTCGAAATGCGCCACATAATACGACGCATTGACACCCGTGTCAGTTCGACCAGCACCCACAACCTCTATGCTCTCACGCAAGAGGGTAGAGAGCGCCTGCTCTAACGCCTGTTGCACGGTAGGAGCATCGGGTTGTCGCTGCCAGCCGCAGTAGGCGGCACCATCGTATGATAGTTCTATAAAGTAACGGGGCATCGCTATCGTATATATGGAAGATAAGTCTGTGATGTCACAAAATTCACTTTACCGACATTAAGATTGAAGAATCGTCCCTTACCACCCGGCTGAGCAACCTCCAAAATAACATTCTCCTTAGTAGCATTATGAGAGCCGAAGCCTACATTAAGGTTCATCACATCGGAGTTGAACGCACCTGTTGAGCAGAAAGCCGTGTGCTTCTCGCCACGCTTCGAATACCAATAAGCAAAGCAGTTGCTGTAAAGGCTTCTGCCACCAGTAGACTGGAACGCCGTAGCAAACTCATCGCTATAACAGAAGTCGTACTGATTATCGAAACGCTCATCAAGGAAGCCAATGCTTGTCTGGTAATTCTTATCCTGACCATAATAGAGGGGGTGGATATTACGCAGAGAGTTTGCGCCCGAGCGAATGACAAAGCCGATGTGGCAACCCGCAATACGCATATTGGTGAAGGTGTTGTCGTGGCCCTCAACCAGCACACCGACACACTTCTCATTAAAAGCACCAACGATATTCACGCTCGAAATATCTGCATCTGACGAACCGCTATTTGCGCCGTGCTTGATGTGAATACCCAGCACAACATTCTTCATCGAAGTGTTGCGGATAACAGTTTCGCGACCGCTGTCAATCGACACGCCCTTAGCTACGCCCGAGCCGTCGATAATACCGCCATCCAGATAGTAATTGCTACCCGGTGTAACAATGTTATTTGCCGCATCCTTACCGCCTAAGCGCACCATAGCCTCGTCGTGTGACCAATCCTCCGTAGCTTTAATTGTAGCATAGTTCGACAACTTCAAAGCTACGCTCTTTGTGGGCTCGGCGGGGGTCAAGATAGGCTTCGAGATAAGATAAATACCATCGGGGAAGTATATTGTGCGATTGGGATTCTCGTCGATTATCTTTTGAATGGCGTCGCTGACATCGCGCTTACCGTCTGCTTTTACCTTAACTACGACATATCCCTCGTCAGTTGTCTTGGGTGTTGCAGCCAAGAGATTTGTCAATGAGAAGAGACACAGAATTGCCACAAAAAAGTTTATTACGCTTCGCATAGCTCTATTATTTTAGCATTAATCAAAACAAATGTACAAAAAAAATCGGAATTATATACTTCGCTATTACAAAATATCTCCTGCCACTCAGCTATATTGGCAAAGTTTATCTACAAGGAAAATTGCCACCTATCGGCATAGATAATACAAAAAAGTGGGTTGCCCGACAAAGAGCAACCCACAAATAAATCTACAACAAACCTCTATAACTTTTCCCACCAACAGCCAGTAGCAGGAGTTACGCCATCAACTTCGAGAGTCAAAGGAGGCAATAGATAAGCATTCTTTTCTGCCAACTTTACAAATGGTGAAGGCTTATAGTTGAAATAGTATTTTTTATCAGTAACTGTATTCTTCAAAATAAACATATAGTTAATTGAAGCCTCATTGTTACCAGAATCAAGACGACCACAGAATGACAAATCATAGCCATTTACAGCACCAACCATCCATTGTGCATTATAAAAAGTTGTTTGTAAATTTTTTGAACTAATCTGAACGGTGGTAGGGGTATAAGCAAGTATGGGAGAAGTCGGGTCCGATGCTGCACAATCTGATGCATTTTCTTTATCGTGGTTTACAAGCAACTGCCAAGTATCACTATTAGACGCTAAACCCTCTACCGAGAATTGAACTGCATCATCTCGCATCTTTAACGCCAATGTTGGTAAAATCATTAAGCCATCGGTTATAGTGTATTCCCCCTTCATTGACAAAATCTCACCACCAGTATAATTTGAGAGATAATAATCATTACCATCTTTATTACCAATACCAATAGTACCTCTGTAATGAATTGCCATAAACTCTCCGCTTGTACTATTGGTCAAATCGTCATCCCAATTATTTTTGGTCAAAGCCCAAGTGCTGGCACTTGCATTATAGGTCAATGTGATGGTATTATCTTTGCTATTTTCCTTACCGAGCCAATTATCTCCCGTCTTGAACAGGATCAAAATCTGGTCGCCATTGGCCCAATCACTTTTAACAGCACGGGTAGTATTAAAACAATCCTTACCTGCAACCGAAAACTCCACCTTTATATCCTTTTCTACCGATGTATCATCGCTCTTGTCGCAAGCTACAAATCCTGCTACCAAAAACATTGCCGCAGCAGCTATAAACAATCTTCTCATAATCTTAATTGTAGTTTAATAGTTAAACATTAATTCCAAATAGAGGATTTACCATAGCGGCTTCTCTGTACCAAATCCATCATAGCTACCTCCATCTCCTGTCGATTGAGCAAAACCGTGCTCTATCGCAACCTCGATAATCTCCACATCGGGAGCAATGTAATTCATCTTCTCCATAGTTTTAAGTTTTATTTGGTTTATAACATCTGACACGACAAAACCTCCGCACGAAAACGCGCAGAGTTCAACGAGAGTAAAGTATTAATATTTAGTAAATTAGAGTATATGGGGGGGGGTAGGGTAAGTTAGATGGCAACTCACCACAGCAGAAAGATTAGTATTTTTCCTCGCTCCCATTGGTCTTATTTTTCAGCATAACAAATTTATAAAATTAAATCAAAGAAAACAAACTTCTTATGTATTTTTTTGCCGATATATCCTAATTTATAAATCATTCGTATAAATTTTACCGTGGCTCGGCGTGTAATTTTTTTCTATCGGGAATTATTCGTATATTTGTGGGTTATAAAAATTTCATTACAAAAAAACTATCACGATATGAAAGCAGCAATTATCGGTTATGGAAAGATGGGGCGCGAGATTGAGAAGATATTGGTATCACGCGGCCACGAAGTAACATTGATTATAGATATTGACAACGCAGCAGACCTCAACGCTGAGAATCTTGCAAATGTAGATGTTGCCATCGAGTTCACAACACCCACCACGGCATACAACAACATTCGCACATGTCTGGAATGTGGTACAGCGGTGGTGAGTGGCACAACAGGCTGGACAAATCGCTTGGCCGAGTTGCAGGATTTGTGTAGAGAGAAGGGTGGTGCGATGTTCTACGCATCGAACTATTCGCTGGGTGTGAATCTTATGTTCCGCCTCAACCGCGAGTTGGCACGACTAATGAACCAGTTTGGTGGCTACGAGATTACAATGTCGGAGACTCACCACACCGAGAAGAAGGACTCGCCGAGCGGCACCGCAGTAACACTTGCCGAGGATATTATTTCACGCGTAGAGCGCAAGACGGGTTGGGTGAATGAGCCATCGACTGAGAATGAGTCGCTTATCCCCATTGAGTCGTTGCGCATCGGTATGAACCCGGGCGAACATAGCGTTGTATACACCTCGGAAGATGATGTATTGGAGATTCGTCACTCGATAAAGAATCGTCGTACGCTGGCGCAGGGTGCTGTTGTGGCTGCGGAGTTCTTGTGCGGCAAGCAGGGTATCTACACTATGGAGGATTTGTTTTAATTACGATAAAGCAACCAATTAAGAAGAAAAGATTTTACAATGAATAAGATAAAAGAGTTTTTCAACAACAAGTGGGTAGGATTTGCCTTGGCCACAATTCTCTATATTTTGTGGTTTGTGGTGTGGACTGGTAATCTGTGGCCACTGCTGGGCGTGGCAGTTATCTACGACCTCTATATCACAAAATACCTCTACCGCTACATCGGCAGCAAGAACGAGGCTTTGTGCGAAAAATATTCAACATATAAAAGCGTATACGAGTGGGTGAATGCCATTGTCTTTGCGACGGTGGTGGCTTCGTTGATACATATCTTCTTCTTTCAGATGTATGTTATTCCCTCGTCGTCGATGGAGAAGACACTGCTCGTTGGAGACCATCTCTATGTGAGCAAGGTTACATATGGTCCCAAGATGCCTAACACGCCCATCGCCTTCCCGTTCGTACATCACACTATGCCTCTTTCGACTACCAAGAAGTCGTTCTCAGAGGCTGTGAAGTGGCCCTACAAGCGTTTGAAGGGCTTGCGTGATATTGAGCGTAACGATGTGGTTGTCTTCAACTTCCCCGCAGGAGATACGGTACTATTGGAGAATCAAGCCGTTACATATTACGATGTTCTGCGTGAGTATCAGGCCGAGTATGGCCAGAAGCGTGGACGCGAGGAATTGGGCAAGGAGTACACCATTATATCTCGCCCCGTGGATAAGCGCGAGAATTACATCAAGCGCTGCGTGGCTCTGCCGGGTGACACCATCGAAATTGTGGACACGGAGTTGTTTGTAAATGGTGAGCCACAGATACAGATTCCCGAGAAGCAGTATTGCTATTCGATACGCACATCATCACCTCTATCGGCATACGCCATCGATCAGATGGGTATCACCGAAATGTCGGGCAATGGCAACTATTACTTCTCGCCGCTGACCGAGCAGATGGTTGATAAGTTGCTGAAAATGGATAATGTTATCAGCGTCGAGCGCTACAAGGCCGAGGAGCAGTGTTTCCCTTATAGCGAGCATTACACCTGGTCGGCAGATAACATGGGCCCGCTATGGATTCCCCAGAAGGGTGCTACCGTGGAGCTTAACGAGGATACTTGGCCGCTGTATGAGCGTATAATTGATGTGTACGAGGATAACGATGTCGAGGTGCGTGATGGCGCATACTACATCAACGGCGAAAAGGCCGATTCATACACCTTCAAGATGGATTACTACTGGATGATGGGTGACAACCGCCATAACTCAGCCGATTCGCGCTACTGGGGATTTGTTCCCGAAGACCACATTGTGGGTAAGGCATCGTTCATCTGGTTATCGTTGGACCACAGCAAGAGTTTCCCCGCGAATATTCGCTGGAACAGATTTTTTAATAAGGTTCGATAAAAGGAGGCAAGCGTGGAGCAAATCAAAGATAGTTATTTCACTATTGAGGGTAACGCCGAGGCTATCTTCAAGGAGCGGAGTAGTAAATTTCTCTGCTACGCATTCCATGTGGAGAGCGAGGAGGAGATTGCAGCCTGCTTGGAGCCGTTGTATAAGCGTTACTACGACGCTACGCACCACTGCTACGCCTGGCGATTGGGACCCTTTGGCGAGCGATTTCGTGCTAATGACGACGGCGAGCCGTCAAGCACAGCGGGCAAGCCTATACTTGGACAGTTACTCTCGCGCGAGATAACAAACTGCCTGATTGTCGTTGTGCGATACTTCGGCGGAACGAAGCTGGGCGTGCCGGGGTTGATTGCGGCTTACAAGGAGTCGGCAGCAGCGGCACTCGATGCAGCTAAGGTGGTGGAGCGAACCGTAGATACTCGCATAAGGATAGATTTCTCGTATGTGGTGATGAACGATGTGATGCGCATCATCAAGGAGGAGCAGCCCGTAATCGAGGAGCAGATTTTCGACAACCTGTGCTCGATGACTCTTGCCGTGCGTAACAGCAAGGCTGATATTGTACTCGGCCGCCTACGCAAGGTAGAGGGTGCAACGGTAGATGTATTGGAGTAAACCCAAGCAAGTTAGCGATGTCAAACGACAAAACCATATATATCAAAGGGGCGCGCGTTCACAATCTAAAAAATGTGAATGTCGAGATTCCACACAACACACTCACGGTAATCACAGGTCTTTCGGGCTCGGGAAAATCAACCCTCGCCTTTGACACTATCTTTGCCGAGGGACAGCGTCGTTATGTGGAGAGTCTCTCGGCCTATGCCCGCCAATTCTTGGGTCGCATAAACAAACCCGATGTAGACCTTATCTCGGGTATTGCACCAGCCATCGCCATAGAGCAGAAGGTAAACACTCGCAATCCTCGCTCAACGGTGGGTACAACAACCGAGATATACGACTACCTGAAACTACTCTTCGCACGCATAGGACACACCTTCTCGCCCATATCGGGCAACGAGGTGCGTTGCCATAGCGTAGACGATGTGGTGGCATACATCACCGAGAATGGTATGGACGAAAGAGTAGTAATCACAGCCCCTATCATTTTAAAACACGGCCAGGGCATAATCGATAAGTTGTTGCAACTTATGGGTGACGGTTTTATGCGCGTATGGGTTAATAATCAAACTCTAACGATTGAGGAGTTTATGCCCACCATCGGCCTTGATACTACGGCCGAGGGGGTGGATATTGTCGTTGACAGACTGCGTGTTACCTCCGATGATGACACAATGTTGCGCCTGCGCGACTCTGTGGCCCGAGCGTATAGCTATGGCGAGGAGGTATGCCGTGTGATAATAGGGGATAAGATGAGTGAGTTCTCATCTCGCTTTGAGGCTGATGGCATAGAGTTCGAGCAACCGACCGAGCATCTTTTTAGTTTCAACAACCCTATTGGAGCCTGCCCCGTATGCGAGGGTTATGGCAAGACTGTGGGTATTGATGCCGACCTGGTTATTCCCGACAAGAGCAAGACTATATACGAGGATGCTATCGTATGCTGGCGTGGTACTACGATGAAGAAGTGGAAGGAGCAACTTATCGAGAATGCTCACCTCTTTAACTTCCCCATACACGAACCATACTACGCACTCACGCCCGAGCAGAAGCGACTGCTGTGGACGGGTAATGAGTATTTCTACGGTCTTGATACCTTCTTTGACTACATCGAGAGTGAGCGTCGCAAGATACAATACCGCGTGATGAAGGCGCGATATACGGGTAAGACAACTTGCCACGCGTGTGGCGGCAGCCGTCTGAGAAAAGAGGCCCTGTATGTTAAGGTGGCAGGTAAGAGTATTGCCGATATTGTGGCGATGACAGTAGATGAGCTAATTCTCTTTTTCAAAGATATACAACTTGATGAGTACGACAGCAAAACTGCGACACGCATCTTGACCGAGATTCGTAACCGTCTGGCATATTTGTCGGATGTGGGTTTGGGTTATCTTACACTCGACCGCCTCTCGGCTACGCTATCGGGCGGAGAGAGCCAGCGTATAAATCTTTCGACATCGCTGGGTAGTAATCTGGTGGGCTCATTATACATTTTAGACGAGCCGAGCATTGGTCTGCATCCGCGTGATACACACCGACTTATAAAGGTGTTAAAGCAACTGCGCGACATAGGCAACACGGTTATTGTTGTAGAGCACGAGGAGGAGGTTATACGCGCTGCCGACCATATTGTCGATGTAGGTCCGCGTGCTGGCGAGATGGGCGGAGAGATTGTATATAATGGCCCGCTGAAAGGATTGATGAAGGCCAAGAACAGCCTCACGGCTGACTACTTGTCACATCGTCGCAAGATAGATATACCCACTACGGCGCGCGGCTGGAGTAATTCGATTGTGATAAAGGGAGCGCGTGAGAACAATCTCAAAAACATAGATGTGCGTATTCCGCTTGGTGTGATGACCTGCATCACGGGTGTGAGTGGTAGTGGCAAATCGTCATTGGCTAAGGGTATTTTATATCCCGCTCTGCGTCGCTTGCTGCTAGACACGGGACAAAACCCGGGCGACCACGACGGATTGGAGGGTGATGTAAATATGCTCAAATCGGTGGAGATTGTAGACCAAAATCCCATTGGCAAGTCATCACGCTCAAACCCCGTAACATATCTTAAAGCATACGACGAGATACGAAAACTATACGCCGACCAGCCTCAGGCGGTGCATACAGGTCTTACGGCTGCGTCGTTCTCGTTCAATGTGGCGGGAGGCCGCTGCGAGGAGTGTCAGGGCGAGGGTGTTATCAAGGTGAGTATGCAGTTTATGGCCGATGTGGAACTTGTCTGCGATGCCTGCCACGGTAAACGCTTCAAAGATGAGATTTTGGAGATTAAATATCGCGATAAGAATATCCACGACATATTGGAGATGAGTGTTGACGATGCCATAGCATTTTTTGCCGAGGATAAGGCAAACTCAACCTGCCGTCGCATTGTCGAGCGCCTGCAACCTTTGCAGGATGTGGGCTTGGGATATATCCGCTTGGGACAATCATCATCGACACTATCGGGCGGAGAGAGTCAGCGCGTGAAGTTGGCTTCGTTCCTCTCGAAGGACAACGACACAAAGCAGATAATGTTTATCTTCGACGAGCCGACAACAGGACTACATTTCCACGATATTAACCGTCTGCTTAGAGCCTTTAATGCCCTGATAGCCAACGGACACACCATTGTTATCGTAGAGCATAATATGGAGGTGATAAAGTGTGCTGACTGGGTTATAGACCTAGGCCCGGAGGCGGGCGACAAAGGCGGAGAAGTTATATTTGAAAGTACGCCGCAGGAGTTGGAGCGATGCGAAGTGGGGTACACGGGTCGCTTCCTGAAAGAGCATAACAAGGCATAAAAGTTAAAATATTTCAGCCAAGAATGGCAGAGTTTGAAACATATATACTACCCAACGGAATAAAGGGCATACATCGTCGCGTGCGCAGTAGCGTGACGCATTGTGCATTGGTTGTAAATGCCGGCACACGCGACGAGCGTAAGGACGAATACGGCTTGGCGCACTTTGCTGAACACGCCATATTCAAGGGCACGAAGCGTCGCAAAACCTATCAGATAAACTGTCGTTTGGAGAATCGAGGTGGCGAGCTGAACGCCTACACCACAAAGGAGGATACTACGATTCACGCAACAACCCTGCGCTCGGACTTTGCCAAGGCGGTGGAACTTGTTGCTGATGTGGCATTTAACTCTACATTTCCCGAGCGAGAGCTCGCCAAGGAGCGCGAGGTTATCGTCGACGAGATTAACACCTACAAGGATTCGCCTGCCGATATGATTTTCGACACCTTCGAAGACTCCATCTTCGCAGGCTCGGAGCTTGGACACAACATTCTCGGCACGAAGGCGGCCCTAATGCGCCACACATCTCAGAGCATAAAGCAGTTCGTAGAGCGCACACACACCACCGACCAGATGGTATTCTCGTCTATTGGTAATATGTCGGTAAAGAGTGTGCAGAACATCGTGGCGAAGTATTTTGCCGAGCAGAGCGCTACTACACGAGCCTTTCAGCGCTCGGCACCGACTGCCGTAGAGCCATTCGAGAGGGTAGTGAACAGACACACCCACCAGACACACTGCATCGTAGGTGCGCGTGCATACGATATAAATGATGACAAGCGCCTGCCGTTGTCGCTGTTGATAAATATATTGGGAGGCCCATCGGCTAACTCACGCCTCAACACCGTCCTGCGTGAGAAGAATGGTCTGTCGTACAACACCGAGGCGATATACACACCGTACAACGACTGCGGTATGGTGGCGATATATTTCAGCTCCGACCACCACAATGCCGACCTGTGTCGTGAATTGATAGACAAGGAGTTGCTATCACTGCGCACAACTCCGCCCACCGCACGCCGACTTGCTATGATTAAGCGACAATTCCTGGCGCAGATGGCCATCTCGATGGAGAACAACGAGGGTTATATGTTGGGTGCTGGCAAGAGTTATCTCGTTCACGACGAGATAGATACACTCGAAGAGGTTTATCGCAAGGTAACGGCCGTCACGGCAGAACAGATTATGGAGGTAGCAGAAGAGATTTTTGCTAATACATCAACGCTAATATACCAATAAATATGGACTTACTTGAAAAATACATACACGACAACTCCTCACCTGAGGATGCACTGCTTCACGAACTTGACCGCGAAACACACCTACGCGTGATTAACCCGCGTATGATTTCGGGACATATTCAGGGTAAGCTGTTGGAACTGATTGTAAAGATGTTCCGCCCGAAGAGCATTCTCGAGATTGGTACTTTTACTGGTTACTCGGCACTCTGTATGGCCGCCGGCTTGGAGGAGGGTGCAACGATAGACACCTGCGAGGTAGATGATGAGTTGGAGCCGTTAGCACAGTCGTTCTTCGACCGCTCGCCCCACGGACACAAGATTAAGATGCACATCGGCTCGGCATTGGAGCTTGCGCCACAGATGGGTAAGCAATTCGATTTAGTATTTATTGATGGCGACAAGCGCGAGTACCCCGCATACTACAATATGCTGATGGATAAGGGTTTGGTGCATAGCGGCTCGATAATGCTGGCCGACAATATTCTCTGGTACGGCAAGGTGGTGCAGCCCGTAGCGCACAACGATCACCACACTGAGGCGCTCATAGAGTTCAACCGAATGGTAGTGGAGGATGATAGGGTAGAGAGTGTTATCCTGCCCTTGCGAGATGGTATAAATATTATTCGCGTAAAGTAATGAATAAAGGCTGTCCTATTACAGGACAGCCTTTGTTTTCAACTCAAATGAGATTATCTCTCTATTTCAAAATTATCTTTTTAAGTTTCACTACATACATCTCTGTATCAACACCTAAATGTAGGTCGTAATCAGTTCCACAATAGCGAATTTGACAGGGGAAGGTATATTCTTTTGCACCTTTTATATGCAACTTACCATTGGCAACATCATATGAATACAAACCAGCCTTGACAAAATCTACCTCGACAGGCGTAATAACCTCCAACTGCGTAGCACTCTTGAAAATAAATGTAGGAATACCTCTACTAATCTTCTCGGCAGTCTTGCTATCCACCTTTGTCCATCCACTAAATGATAGGAAAAATTATCTACCGCTATTCATATCTTTCAGATATTCGCTGAGGGGCGCGAGGCCCACCTCGGCACGCCACTCATCAACCCTCGCGGCATCGAGCAGCTCAAACGGAGTATATTTTCCATCCTCACCCAGCTGCAACTGAGAGCCATACTTCTGCGGTTTTCCCTCGAAGACAGCAACCCTATCCTCCATCATAGCCACAGCCGACGCCCGCATCTCTCCGCGCACGACAGCCTCACGGAACAGAGGTAGATATTTACGCTGCGACTCCATAGATGTATGCTGAATAACAAGCCAGAAGACCTGACACGCATCGCCGACAATATCCTTTCCAACCCAACCACGGCTATCGAGAATAGAGCATATCTCGATATGATTTAGACTATCGACATACTGCATACGCCTAAGCAAAGAGTCCGCAGCCGCAGCATCGCCACTGCCCAAGGCATTTATATAGGCATAGCGCACCTCTTGGTCCGCGCGTCCTATCTCCTTCAACTTTGCACGCAGAGGTTTGTCGTAGTTACTCTCTATTCGCTCCTTACGCTCGGACATCTCTGCGACATACTTCTCCCAGCGCTTGTCAGAGTGTAGTGGCTGCAAATCGTTATCACGCAACGGGTCGTCTACATACCAATCTTTATCACGCTTCATACGCATACCGAGTCGCGCAAAGGCTTTATCCTTTTCACCCGCAAGCGAGGCCACACACGCACCATTATATAAATGCGAATCTTTGATAAAATTCTTACCCTGAAAAGCGTTATCGAACGCCAAATTTGCCTCGGCATAGTTTCCTGCCATATAGAGCGAGTCGGCCTGACGAATAAAGGCGTTATAATCCTCCTCGGTTTGAACAGCATTCGAACAAGAAATCAATGCCACAAGAGAGAATAGGGCAACAACAGATTTAGTGATTCTATTCATAAATACCTAAAAAAATGGTGGCCACCGCTGCCGATGGCCACCGATTCACTATAAATACCTATTATATAAGGTTCAAATCCTTCTTAATCTGCTCAATCTTTGCTTCGAGCTTAGCCTCCACAGCCTCGAACTCCTCGACAGATGCCAAAGGCTCCTTAACGCCGAAGTAGAACTTAATCTTAGGCTCGGTACCCGAAGGACGAACAGAGATGATGCTACCATCGACAGTAATCCACTGCAATACATTGCTTGAATCCTGCTCGATAGGTGTCACAACGCCGCTACACAAATTAACCTCCTCCAATGACTTGTAATCACGAACGGTGAGAACCTCCGAACCTGCCAACGCCTTGGGAGGATTAGCACGGAAGTCAACCATCATCTTCTGAATCTGCTCAGCACCATCCATACCCTTCAATACGAGCGATACGAGACCCTCGCGGTAGAAACCATACTTAACATACAACTGCTGCAACCACTCGTAGAGTGTAAGACCCATAGTATCCTTTGCCCACGCAGCAGCCTCAGCAGCCAAAGCACAAGCCGATACAGCATCCTTGTCGCGTACATAGTCGCCAGCAAGATAGCCGAAGCTCTCCTCGCCACCACCTACATACTTAGCAACACCCTCGTTCTCGCGGATAATCTTTGCGATATACTTAAAGCCTGTCAAGCAGTCGTAGCACTTAACACCAAAGTGAGCCGCAACAGCATTTGCCATCTGCGATGTTACGATAGTCTTAACAGCATACTGGTTGCCATCCAAATCGCCACGCTCAGCCAAGCGAGTGAGCTGGTAGCTAAGCAAGAGAGCCAAAGTCTGGTTACCGTTGAGCAATACATAATCGCCAGAGCCTGTGCGCAATGCTACACCGATACGGTCAGCATCGGGGTCGGTAGCCAACACGAGGTCAGCACCCTCCTTGCGACCCCACTCCATAGCTTGGAGCATAGTCTTGCGCTCCTCGGGGTTGGGAGACTCAACAGTGGGGAAGTTACCATCAACAACAGCCTGCTCGGGCACTACAAATACATTCTCGAAGCCAAATGCCTTCAATGCCATAGGCACCAAACGCACACCTGCACCGTGGATAGGAGTGTAAACAATCTTCATATCCTTGAACTTCTCCACGCACTCGGGTGAGAGCTGGATATCGTTCTTGATACGCTCAACATACTTCTTATCGAACTCCTCGTCGAGGATAGTGATATTCTCAGGGTTAGCACCTGTCAATACCTGTGAGATGTCGGTAATCTTGCCAACCTCCTCGATAATATTTACATCGTGCGGGGGAGTAACCTGTGCGCCATCGCTCCAATAAGCCTTGTAACCGTTGTACTCCTTGGGGTTGTGAGAAGCTGTGATTACTACGCCAGAGTGGAGGCCCAACTCGCGGATTGCGAAGCTAAGCTCGGGCACGGGACGCAATGAATCAAACAAATACACCTTAAAGCCGTTAGAGGCGAAGATATCTGCCACACGCTCAGCGAACACGCGTGAGTTGTTACGGCTATCGTGGCCTACACCAACGCGCACCTGCTCACCTGCAAAGTTCTTTTTCAAGTAGTTAGCCAAACCTTGTGTTGCGCTACCTACGGTGTAGATATTCATACGATTGCTACCTACGCCCATAATACCGCGCAAACCGCCTGTACCAAACTCCAAATCCTTGTAGAAGCTCTCTGTAAGCTCCTTCATATCATTCTCCATCAGGTACTTAACCTGCTCTTTGGTTGCATCGTCGTATGCACCATCCAACCATTGCTGCGCTTTTGACAATACAGCCTGTTCCAATTCGTTTGCCATTTTGCTATAAGTTTTATTTATGATTAATATATCTTTTACATCATTTTTCCGATACACAAATATACAACTTTTTTTTCAATTATTCAATATCAGCGAGTTAAAAAATCACTGCAAAAAAAGTGTTATCGGTCTATATATAAAAAAAGATAAAAAACAAGCGCTTCGGAGATTTATTTTAACAAATTTATTCACAACTTTGCAGTGTCAAAGAAAAGCAATCAGCGACAATATGAGTTTTCACTTGCCGCCTTTCCAAAAGAGGCGGTAGGGACAAGACTCGCACCAAAGATAAGACTTTTATTAGAAAATAACACATTTTTTAGAGATATTAATGGTAAACTCTCAGACATATAGCGAAGTATGGCAGACTTGCTTGAATAGAATCAAGGAACAGACCTCTAACGAAGAGTTCTCAACTTGGTTTGCTCCTATCAAGCCGTTGGCCTTCGATGGCACCAATCTCAGATTGAAAGTGCCCAACGAGAGTTATGCCAAGTATATCGAGCAGAACTATCGCAAGATATTCCCTATCATATTACAACTATTCGGCAAGCAGACACGCCTCTACTACGCAATCCCCAACAACGAGGAGAAGGTAGCAGTGACGAACAATGTGGACACTACGCCCATATCTCAATATGTAGCGCAGACCGACACACAAAACCTGCCCAAGAATCCGTTTGTAATACCGGGATTGAAGAAGCTTTCTATCGACCCGCAGCTCAACGCAAGATATACATTCTCAACCCATGTGGAGGGAGAGTGCAACCGCTTGGCACGCTCGGCAGGTAAGACCGTAGCCCTGACACCGGGTTCATCACCCTTCAACCCGCTTTATATATATGGAGCATCAGGTTTGGGCAAGACCCACATCGTGCAGGCCATCGGCCACGAGGTACGCCAGCGTCACCCCGAGCTCTATGTGCTCTATGTCTCGATGAATAAGTTCCAGGCGCAGTTCCAAACCGCCTACAAGAACGGCGAGATTCCCGACTTCATTCACTTCTATCAGATGATCGATGTGCTGATCATCGACGATATTCAGGAGCTGACCGGAAAGCCGGGTACGCAGAACGCCTTCTTTAATATCTTCAACCACCTGCAGCTCGCCGGCAAGCAGCTGATCCTCACCTCGGATAAGCCGCCCGTGGAGCTCAAGGATATCGAGCAGCGACTCCTGACCCGCTTCAAGTG
>JAZOPO010000046.1:0-6921 GCA_045655585.1 Alistipes sp.
GCAAAGCCTCGGCCAAGAGGTGAGATGATGTGTGCCAGAAGGCGTGCTTGCCCTCGGCGTCGTCCCACTTGAAGAATTTGATTGATGCGTCGTCGTTGATGGAAGTCGGAGGCCAAGCGGTCTTAGGAAGACAAGGGTTAAGGGCAACTCCTTGGCCCACAGAACGACATGGCTACGATCCGACTTGTAAAGGTCTTCAACGCCTCGGCCTTCGATACTTCCGAACGAACGAGCTCCTCCTTCTGACGAGCCAACTCCTGCATCTTCTTCTCGATAGCGGAAAGATCACCCTCGGTGATGGGTGTGGGAGAGTCTACATCGTAGTAGAAGCCGTTGTCGATAGCAGGACCGATACCGAACTTGATGCCGGGATAGAGAGCCTGCAAAGCCTCGGCCAAGAGGTGAGATGATGTGTGCCAGAAGGCGTGCTTGCCCTCGGCGTCGTCCCACTTGAAGAATTTGATTGATGCGTCGTCGTTGATGGCGCGAGTCATATCGACTGTTTCGCCATTTACCGAAGCGGCCAGACAGTCGGCAGCGAGACGAGGGCTGATGCTCTCGGCTACTTGGTAAGCAGTTGTTCCTTTGGCAAACTCCTTTACATTGCCATCAGGAAATGTGATTTTAATCATAATTGTTATTTAAGTTTTATGTTTTGAGCCCTCCGCCGCTTCCACAATTACGAGACGGAATACGGTTTCGGCTCGGTTAATTTCGTTAATTCAAAATTAAGAATTCAAAATTATTTTTCCTTCTCCTCCTCGCGCGCCTTGCGCTTCTTGCGGATAAAGTCAACGATAAACAATATTGCAGCCAATAGACACGCTATCTCCGCGATTGTCGAGGCCCACTCCAATGGCTCGCCCGTTTGGTACTTGTAAACATTTGCGCCCAAGCCAACCATTGATATCAGCGCCACGGCTACCCACAACACCATATTTGAGCGTGTATTTCGAGGTCTTTGGTCCAACATATCTCTAACTTAATCTCTAACTTCTCAAAATCTAAAATCCAAAAAACTCAATTTTGAATTTTGAATTCTTAATTTTGAATTTTCATTTACTACTCCTCGTCCTGCTCGGGCAACTTCAAATCCTTAATCGACACATCGCGGCCCTTGTCGCGCTCGAAGCGCTGCAACGGGTTAGCTGTCCACTCGGCCCACTCCTCGCGGTTGCGGACGATGTCGATAGCGGCGTATATAGCGTTTCGCATAGACTGAGCATCAGCCACTCCCTTACCAGCGATGTCGTACGCCGTACCGTGGTCGGGCGAGGTGCGAACGGCCGACAAGCCTGCCGTGAAGTTCACGCCATCGGGCGAGAGAGTCTTGAACGGAGTCAAGCCTTGGTCGTGGTACATTGCCAATATAGCATCATACTTGGTATATCCGCCTCCTGCAAAAAGACCATCGGCGGGGAAAGGACCAAAAGCCAGAGTGCCCTGCTCGAAAGCCTCCTCGATAGCGGGCTTGATAATCTCCTGCTCCTCTGTGCCGAGCATACCGCCCTCACCTGCGTGGGGGTTGAGTGCCAACACTGCAATGCGAGGCTCCACGATACCGAAATCCTCCTTCAAAGACTGGCGAAGTGTTGCGAGCGACTGCAAAATCTTCTCCTTTGAGATGCTGCGGCTAACCTCCGCCACGGGGATATGGATTGTAACCAAACCTACACGCAGGCGGTCGCTACACATAATCATCATCGGCTCACCATCGAGGTGCGACGCCACGAACTCGGTGTGGCCCGTAAAGTGGAACGCATCGCTCTGCGCCATCTCCTTGTCGATGGGGGCTGTGACCATAGCGTCAATAGCGCCCTCCTTCAAATCAGCAATGGCAACCTCCAATGCCTGCACCGCAGCCTTACCGCCCTCTGCCGAGGGAACACCCGGCTGGGGCTCTACATCGCCTGTCTCTACAAGGTTTACCTTGCCACGACGAGCGTCGTCAGCCGAAGCCACCACATTAAACTGCACACCGTAATCCTCCTTGTCGAGCATCGACATATAGACCTCGGCAGCCTTCTGCGAGCCGTAGATTACGGGGGTGAAAAGCTCCGTCACACGCTGGTCGGCAAAGGTGCGGAGAATCACCTCCCAACCTACTCCGTTGGTATCGCCTTGCGTAATTCCTATTTTGAGTCTGTTATCTGACATAATAATTTCTTACTGTTTCAATCAGCAAATATACTAATAATTTCCAATTATTAGCCACTTACGGCAATTTTGATACTCTTGGTACAAAAAAAAACGGCCCTTTTGAGCCGTTTTCTATCGTTTTTATGATTTATATCATCTTTTTCAACCTCTTCCTGCGTCTGAACTCCGCGCAGACGATGCCCGTAGCCATCGCCACATTGAGCGACTCGGAGCCCTGACGCTCTGCCGGATAGGTGGGGATAAGCAGCTTATGAGTAAAACTCTTTGCACACTCGGCCGTCACGCCCTTGCCCTCGTTACCCATAACGATGACACCGCCACTCTGCAACTCGGCATCGTAGATATTATCGCCATCGAGCATTGTGCCATACACCGCAACACCACTCTCGGCCGTACGACGCAGGAACTCAGCCAGCGGCAGATAGTGCACCCTCACGCGAAGGATAGCGCCCATCGTAGCCTGCACAACCTTGGGATTGAAGCAGTCGGTCGTATCCTCCGAGCAGAAGATATCCTCCACGCCAAACCAGTCGGCAAGGCGTATGATAGTTCCCAGATTGCCCGGATTCTGCACACCATCCAACGCCAAAGTGAGTCTGTCGGCAGGCGCCTTTGCAGGCATCTTATGACGCGGCTGCTCGACAACGGCCAGCGACGACGAAGCTGTTTTGAGTTGCGAGATGCGCTCCATCTCCTTTGCCGTGACGCGCTCGGCACGGCCGTCGAAGTGGCCCTCCACGGCATAGATATTTCTTATGCGCAAGCCCGATGAGAGAATCTCTGCTATGAGTTTATCCCCCTCGGCAACAAACAGTTGCTCGGCATCGCGCACGCGCTTATCGGCAAGCGAACGCACAAATTGTATTTCGGCCTTTGTCATAGTTTCGTGGCTTTTGGTTCAATAAAAAATGTCTCTCGCTCGCGAGCTATATCCGTTGCGGGGAATATCTCACGACTCTCGGCGAGCAACGCCTCCAAATCCTTATATCGCGACGAGAAGTGACCAATGAGCAGTCGTCCCGCACCAGCCATCTGCGCCACCTTGGCAGCATCGGCCGTGGTAGCGTGACCGCGCTCCTTGGCTATCTTGCGCATATCGGCAGCATAGGTCGCCTCGTGGTAGAGCATATCCACACCCTCGACCATCTTGGCAAGGCGTGCCGAGTAGTTAGTGTCGGAGCAATAGGCATACGACAGCGTACCGTAGGGGCGATAGGTGATGTCGGCATTTGCCAGCACCTCGCCCGACTCCAACACCACATCTTCGCCACGCTTCGCCTGCACGATTTGCGGCACGGTGAGAGCGTAACGCTCTATGGCATACTTTTTTACATTTAATGCAGGCTCCTTTTGACGGAACAGGTATCCCGCCGTGGGAATACGGTGCCTCAGGGGCAAAGACCACACCTCGGTAGTGTCGTTCTCGAAGATTATCTGGTGCTTGGTAGTATCCACCTCGACCCACTCAATCTGGTAGGGCAAATCCCCCTCACATAGTCTGAGAAAGGCCTCCAACATCTCGCCAAAAGGTCGCGGGGCATATACCCTCAACGATGTGCGACGACCATACAGGCCGAGTGTCGAGAGCAACGGAAAGAGACCATAGAGATGGTCGCCGTGCAGATGCGAGATGAAGACAGCACGCAGCTTCAACGCCGAGACCCCACACCGCGCCATCTGACGCTGCACACCCTCGCCCGCATCAACCAGGAATAGTTGTTCGTTGATGTTGACAACCTGCGCCGAGGGGTGTCCCGTCACGGTCGGCTTGGCCGACGAGTTACCGAGTATGGTGACTGCGATAGACATTACTTGCTCAACAGATAACGCTCACAATCCAATGCTGCGATACAACCCGAACCTGCGGCTGTGATAGCCTGACGGTAGTGAGGGTCCTTAACATCGCCTGCGGCAAACACTCCCTCGATATTGGTCTTCGATGTGCCGGGGATAGTCTTGATGTAACCCTCCTCGTCCAACTCCAACTTACCCTTGAAGAGCTCGGTGTTGGGGTGGTGACCGATAGCAAGGAAGAAACCAGTGATGTCGATAGTGGTCTCCTCACCCGATGTGTGGCGCAAAAGAGCACCTGTAACGCCATCCTCGTCACCCAAAACCTCAACGGTGTTGTACTCGAACATAACCTTGATGTTGGGCGTATTGAATACTCTCTCCTGCATAGCCTTCGAAGCACGCAAGAAGGGTTTTCTAACAATTAGGTAGACCTGCTTACAGATTGATGCCAAGTAGGTTGCCTCCTCGCAAGCGGTATCGCCACCACCCACTACGGCAACATTCTGCTTGCGGTAGAAGAAACCGTCGCATGTTGCGCAAGCGCTAACACCCTGACCACGATACTTCATCTCTGACTCCAAGCCAAGATACTTTGCCGAAGCACCCGTAGCAACGATAAGTGACTCAGCCTCAATGGTCTTCTCGCCGTCGATAGTTACGACGAAGGGGCGAACATCGAAGTCGATGTTAGTCACAATACCGAAGCGTACATCGGCGCCGAAACGCTGTGCCTGCTTCTTCAAGTCGGCCATCATAGCCGTACCGCTGATACCCTCGGGGTAACCGGGAAAGTTCTCAATCTCGGTTGTTGTTGTGAGCTGACCACCAGGCTCGATGCCCTCGTAAACGATGGGTGAAAGGTTTGCGCGTGAAGCGTAGATGGCAGCCGTAAAGCCCGCAGGGCCGCTACCGATAATAAGGCATTTTGTCTGTTCCATAATTCTCTATATTTTTTATTATTTTTTGTCTATCAAACTATTTCGCACACTTGCGTCGGAGGTGGGTATATAGCATCTTCATCGGCCTCCAGCTCCTCGCCATCGTAGTTGAATACCAGCCAGCCATAGTCGCTCAACGCTTGCGAGCAACCACTCACGGGATCGTACTCAACAATCTTATATTGTGGTGGAATGACGTAGTCGCCACGACGGTCGATAAGTCCCATACCCTGCTCGGTCTGCACCTCGGCACGTCCTTCGCAGAAATCACTAACCCACTCGTATTTAGGCTCTACGACCAAACTATTATCGCTATCGACAAAACCCCAGCCCGTATCGTGTTCAACGGCGGCCAAACCCTCGCGCATAAAGCGTACCGAGAGGTGTCCCGTAAGGGGTGTTGTGGCGTGGTAATTATCCGTTTCAGGCTCGCGCAGGGTGATATTTTCGCACTTTGAAATTATCCTCTTGCGAAGTGCATCGAAGACCTCCTCATCACCGCCCGCACCCGCCGTAGCATAGAACCAACGCACAAGCGACAGGTGATTATCGTCCGAGAGATAAAGGCTCTCCTCGCGGATATTATTGTGCGACACATCGGCTTGCAAGAGCCGCGTCTGCAATTCATCGAGAGCTGCAATCAACTCCGCAGCCTCCTCCTCGCTCGCAATACTCGCCACAGCATCCGTAAAGGGCAACCCCTCGGGCATAGGCTCGCAGAGGATATCGCTGGCCACATTGCGCCCCAATGCGTCCGTATATTGCATCTCCTCGCGCAGGATAGTTAGTTGTGGCACAATGGAGTTTGTCAGATGGCGCTTTAGCGGAATGAAACGCTCCACACGTCGGAGCGACACCGCCGACAAGGGCATATAAATCAGCATTTTCCTGCCATCGCACTCCACCCCTGTCTCGGCAAAATATGTCGAGCGCAGGATATTTTCATCCTGTCGCCTCATTTTTGCCAAATGCGAAAAATGCTTTTCAGGCTCAAGCAGCGCTGTGCGGAAAGATGCGATTGTTGCCATACTACTCCATATTTATTATGCTGCGAGAGCCAATATTTATAATCGACAACAACTCTATAACCGAGGCGTTATAACCCATACCGTAGAATGGCGGCACGGAGCCTACACCCTTAAGCTCGATGATAGCATCATCGAAAGCCGACGGCATAACGCTCGAGCACTCGGCCAAAGTACGCGCCTGACGGCCCGCGCCAATCAACTCATCGGGCATAGGGAAGATTATAGAAGGCAGAGTCCAATCGGTGCAGATATGCACATTCAGCAAAAGCGTCTGACCATCTTCAGTCGAAACACGGCGCACCTGCGCGCAGATGTCGCGCAGCTCGTTATCGTCGCAATCGGTAGGCTCGCCATCGGTGATATTTATTACGATAGGGGGAAAACTCTCTCTGTTCTCAGGATTGGCGCACCACTGCTCAACCATATCGCGCACCTGCATCATAGCCTCATACATAGGCGTAGTACCCTCGGCGTTTATATCCACCCAGCAGGGGCGGCTATGCTCGACCATAGCGGCCGTGCCATCGGGTAACTCCTCCTCAAAGGCTACACGCCCCATACGTGGCGTGCGGCGTGCAAGAGCCTCAACACTCACAAAACCATCTTCCGAAAGGAGTTGCTCCACGCTATCGTTACCATACCCCACAACGGCCACATCGAAGTAGTTACGCAGCGCGTCGGTACGGCGACAACGGTCGATAAGTTCCGTAATCAACATATTCGCAGTCATAGCCACAGCTTCGGCCTTGGTAGTCATCATACGACCAAAGCGCACGCGTCCCTGCATCGACGCCGAACGGTCGAGCATAAGCACAATAGCCGCACGATGACGGCGCGTTATCTCCTGCGAATACATATCTATAAATGATTAACGTACAAAGATAGATTTTTTCGGGGAATTTATCAACTCCTCGCGGGTGATTACCAGCTCCTCGCCATCTGCTCTGCGTATTTTTGTCGAGCCATTGCGCAGAGGACCGACATTTGTAGCGCGGTCGAAG
>JAZOPO010000047.1:0-4480 GCA_045655585.1 Alistipes sp.
GTTGGCTTGCCGTCATCGTTGTATTTTCCACCTTCAAAGTAGATTACATCGCCCACACCAACGCCCAATTTTTCGGACTTCGAGCGAGCCATCGCCACCGTATTAGGTTCCTTGAGTTGCGAGAAATTGCCTGCCAAGCACTCAAAGCCGAAGAATGTAGGCACATTGGCCGTTCCCTGATATACATATTCGTTGAACGGCTCCACTGTGTACTCATTGCGCTTGATCCAGATGCGGCTAATGCGTGGGTAAGGCATTGTCGAGGCGACCTCCTCGGCATCGGGGAACTGCTCGGCAGCGGTATAAGCCAAGTTGCCGGGCGAGTTGGTACTCCACTTTGTCTCCTCACTGCCACCCCCGAAGTCGGGCGAGATAAGATAGGTGCGGTCGGCATTGGGGAATGAGTGGTTGTAGGTGATGGTAAACCACACCTGCGATGCGATGATGTAGAACGCCACGAAGGCGAGGGTCAGGCCGAGCACATTCAAGAGCGATGCGACCTTGTAACGCTTGAGCGTCATCAAGAAATTTTTGAAAGCGATTTTCATATTGTTTGAGTTTTTAATTTGTTTTGTAGTGGCTTGGGGAGGTATCACCCTCGCCCAAGCCTGAAACGCTTATGGTTAGGATTTGCGTTTTATAGTCTTGATTTTACATCGGTCACAATCTTTCCGTCGAACAGGCAGATAGTACGGCTTGCATACGAGGCATCGTGCTGCGAGTGGGTAACCATAATGATGGTTGTGCCCTCCTGGTGGAGCTCTTTGAGCAATGTCATGACCTCCTGACCATTCTTCGAGTCGAGGTTACCCGTAGGCTCATCGGCAAGGATTAGTTTGGGGTTCGACACAAGGGCACGAGCGATAGCCACACGCTGCTGCTGACCACCCGAGAGTTGCTGTGGGAAGTGGCCGGCGCGGTGCGAGATGTTCATACGGTCGAGCATCTTCTTTACACGCTCCTTACGCTCCGAGGGCTTCACGCCCATATAGATAAGCGGCAACTCTACATTCTCGGCCACCGACAACTCGTCGATAAGGTTGAACGACTGGAATACGAAACCGATATTGCCCTTGCGGAAGGCGGTGCGCTCCTTCTCTTTCAGACCGCCCACCTCCTGGTCGAGCAGCTGATATGAGCCGCCCGTAGGATTATCCAAGAGGCCTAAGATGTTGAGGAGTGTTGACTTACCGCAACCCGAAGGTCCCATTACGGCGACAAACTCGCCCTCCTTAACCTCGAATGACACACCTGCAAGAGCGATTGTTTCAATCTCCTCGGTGAAAAAACTCTTCTGCAAATTTTCTACTTTTAACATAGCTGTAAATTTTTTATTTTGTTTGTAAATTGTTTTCTTATTTTGTCATCCTGAGCCTTGGCGAAGGATCTCAAGGTCTGCGAAGCGGTTGTAAGTCTTACTCGCTGAGAGATTCTTCACTTCGTTCAGAATGACATTGTGGTCTATCTCATAATTGACTCTGTTGGATTCTCCGTTGCAGCCTTAAACGAGCGTAGGGTGACAGTTACGACCGTGATAGCAAGGATAACTCCCACCGCCAAGGCATATACCCACCACGACATAGGCGTACGATAGACATACTGCTGCATCCATTGGTCTATGATGTAGTAGCTTACGGGTATTGCCACAGCTGAGCAAGCGGCGACAATGTAGAGATACTTGCGGTTGAACATTCTCAATATTCCACCCACCGATGCTCCGTGAACTCGTCGGATGCCAATCTCGCGGCGGCGATACTGCGTCTCGAAGAGTACCAAGCCAAAGACTCCGATAATCGAAATCACAATCGAAAGGAATGAGAACAAGGTAACGAGTGTCGAGAGCTTATCCTCTCGCTGATACACCAACTCCAACTCGTTGTCGAAGAATTTTACATCAACCTTCTCGGGGTCGGCATTGGGAGCGAACTCCATAATCGTATCGAAGATATACTTTCTTACCGCAGCAATATCAGCCCCTGCAACGGTGCGTATGTAGGCGTGGCTTGGCATATCGCCGCCATATCTACCCCATACAAGAAAAGCATAGGGTTGAACATCGTGATAGGCACTCACTGCATTAAAATTCTCGCAAATGCCTACGATATTGGCATTCTCGTCTTGAATGTGCCCCATCATAATCGACTCCAGCGATACTCCCATCGTTTGAGTAGCCTTCTGATTGAAGATCATAGCACCCGTTTCGCTCTGCTCGTCTGAGGGGAGGAAGTCGCGTCCTTCAATAACTTCGATATCCATTACCTTAAGAAAGTCCCACGAAACGGTATAAACACCGAACGATTGATGCTCGCCGTCAATTGGTCTTCCCCAAGCGTAATTACCTCCACTACCACCCCAAGAGACCAATTGCTGACCTCCAAAAATAACCTCTGTGATTTGGGGGTTTTGCTTGAGTTTATCGACAAGTGCATCACGCTTCGTGTAGTCCATTACATAAGAGAAGAAGTTGTCAGGAAAAATGGCATCGTCGGGTACATCCACCGCCAGAAGATTCTCTTTATTAAATCCCATATCGCGTGTGAGCATATATTGATGCTGACGATAAATGAATATCGAGCAGATAATAAGCGTAATAGAGATTACATACTGCACACCCACAAGCGTATAACGCAAGATGCGACCGGACTTTGATGCCGAGAAATCACCCTTGATAACAAATGCCGGTGAGAACTTGGTGATATACCACGCGGGATAGAGCGAAACCACCACACCGAGCAGTACAACACACAATGCCATTACGCCTGCCAACGACCAATTATCATTGATAGCAACCGAGGTCGAGACATACTCTTTAAGCGGAGTGTCGGCAAAGAGCACCACAATAACTGCTGCACCAAACAACGATACGAGAATCAGTCCTACGGTCTCGAACAAGAAGTTCAGGCGTAATTTCGCAGTTGGAGCACCAAAGATTTTGTAGTTATTGACCGCACGGATTCGGCTCGGTATCAGTGCAAAGAAGAAATTCACGAAGTTGATAAACGAGATAACGAGAATCAGCACCGCAATAGCAATAATCGTATAGGTCGTAATTCGGCTGCCCAATAATGCCTCGGGTGGCGAATCGGTAGTGAAGTAGAGTTCGCCAATAGGGGTTAATCGTACTGTGGTACGCTCAACATTAGTTTTAATATCCTCCTCTGAGAGACCTCGTTTGCGAGCGTCCTCAATAATATAATCATTCATTCGCTTCTCGACCTCCTCGGGCGAAGTGCCCTCGCGCAAGCGGATGTAGTAGGGATCACCCCAATTATCTGCGCTTGTGTCATCTTGAGCAGGCATACAAAACCAACCTTCGGTACGGGCAATTGATGAGGGTTGAGGAAAATCCTTAAAAATCGCTACAATGGTACGCATTTGACTACTCTCGGCACCTCGACCATAGTGTAGTCGATCGCCAACTTTAAGATTACAACGCTTGGCTGTTGATTCGCTAATAATCATATCGTCAGTTGTGTTGTAATCGGCCAAACTACCTGCCACAAACTCGAACGGGAAGACCACCAAACCCTCTGGCTCGGCAGTTGCAATCTCGATAGTATAATTCTCTATTGCCGAGTTACGCTTAACTGAATATTCGCGCTGTGATGGATAAGGAGTGATATGGAACGAGCCGGCAGCTTCGATTTCGGGACATAATGCACTCACCTCGTCGGGCCATTGGCGATTCCAAGAATAATCCCATAGGCCTTCATTGAACCAGTGCGGGTGCTCCAAACGATAAATACGCTCCGAATTCTTAATAACACGATTATAAGATAGGTCGAAAGTTACCTGCACGGCGATAAGATATACCGCTGCAAAGGCTACTGCCATACCCACAATATTTAGCACCGACGATGTGGTGTAACGGCGAAGCAGGGTTAGAAAATTTCTGATATACATAGTTGTAAGTTGTTTTAATAGTGAGTTTAGTGAAATTAGGGAGTTTAATGAATTTAGAGCGAAGAATCACTAAATTCCCTAAGTTCCTTAAATTCTTTAAGTTCTCTATCTGTTTAATATCAAAACTTCATTCTCTCCGAAGTTATCGTATGACGAAGTTATAACTTTTTCGCCGGGTTGCAAGCCCTCGATAACCTCATAATACTGCGGATTCTGGCGTCCGATGCGAATCTCACGGCGGTAGGCCTTCTCGCCCGTTTCGTCTACAACATATATCCACTTGCCACCTGTCGCCTGATAGAACGAGCCACGAGGTATCAAGATTGCCTCGGCAGCCTCACCAAGTTGCAGGTTGAGGTAGTAGGTCTGACCACTACGGATATTTTCGGGCGCAGCACCGCTGAAACGGAAGTCAGCCTTGAACTGACCATTGCGTACCTCGGGATATACCTTGCGGAGCTGCATCTCGTACTCCGCACCCTGACGCTCGAACGATGCCACAAGACCCGTCGTTACGCGGTCGATATAGTGCTCATCGACCTGTGCCTGCACCTTGTAGGTCGTTAGGTCGTTCACC
>JAZOPO010000048.1:0-42417 GCA_045655585.1 Alistipes sp.
GATTACCTGTTATTTATGTTAATAAATAACAAATCGAGGAAGAATCTTTAGTGATTTGTAGGGATATTTTTAAGTGTATTTTTATTAATCGCTATATCGCATTGATATAGATACGGTTATATGAATTAATAAATAAAAACCCAAACTCCCACGGTGGTGTGGTATATTACTATTATAATATATATATTACCCGACATTGGTATTAAGTACAAAAAGAAATTATTAATCACTATATCGTATTGATATAGACGCTGTTATATGGATTAATAGCAGAAAAAACAAAAGCTCGACTCCTTTTGTTTCCGTACTAAAATATATAGACTCATAGAACTATACGATTCCGTATAAATAATTTATCAATAGGCGTATTTTGATGGTATATAAGGTGTTACAAGTACTGATGAATCTTATTATATTTCCGTTTATTGTTTATTAAGGCTGCAAGACAAAGCTAAGCCAAATTAAGACAACGCCCATAAAATCAAGGTTTTATGGGCGTTTTTATTTTATCTATACTACACGCAAAGACAGCCTAACTCAGCTTATATCGGGGCTTATTGGGCTTATTGGGCTTATTGGTCAAAATAGTTAAAAGGACTACAAACTCCCCAAAACAACTCCTCTCAATATTATTAAACCATAAACACAAAGAAAGCCAACCTCCCCAAATGGTAAGTTGGCTTTTATCCATTCATTTATAAATTACTATTCCTCAATTATTGTATAATTCTTGAAAGTATTTGCGTTTCTATACGCATTAGAGCATCCTGTAGGAACGTATATCTTACATCTTGACGGAAGTTTCGAATCAGCGTGTAGTGAAGGAGGTGTAGTCGCCTTAAAGTGAATCTCGGTCAAAGCAGATGGATCGCCCTCAGTTCCAAAAGCATAGGATGATATAGTTTTAACATTCGCAGGAATAGTTAATGAGGTTAACAATTTACATCCTATAAATGCACTACCTATAAATGTAAATTTAGGATTCTCTGGCAATCTAATATATTTCAATCCGAAACAAGCTGTGAAATTTGGGCAAGACTCCACACTATCGGGAATGTTCAGTGATGTGAGAGCATCGCACCTATAAAAGGCAGGATATCCATCTCCAACATCTTTTACCGTATTTGGAATTTCAATAGAAGCAAGATTCTGATTCCAGGCAAATGCATAGCGACCTATTGTTGTTACTCCCTCTGGTATAATTATTGACTTAAATGTGCCAATATGACCATCTTCTTTAATTTCATTTCCTTCAGCTCCCAGATGAGCACACACATAATTTCCTAACTTTGTTATTGTAGATGGGAATTTTATCGTCTCTAAATTACAGAAATAGAACATATAGTCACCAGCCACATTGTCCTCAGTATAGTATTTAGTTCCTGTTTGGGGCATATAATAATAGTCACCACCGCTAACAATATTGGCTTCGGTCAAATCAAGATATGTCAATTTGCCAGATGTAGCTGTTCCTTCTTCTTTTCTTCCAGCCAATTTACGAAGGAATCGGATGTCTGAACCATTCAAATTTCCAGTAACTTTTAATGATGTTAGCTTATAGCAATTACTATGATACTCGTCGTAAATAGTATCCTCAAAAGTTCCTGCGGTTGCAACATTAATTACTGTTGGTCTCTCCTCTTCGCTAACCATATTAGCCGATAATTTATAAGCCTTTCCTGCCTCGAAATTCTTACCAGTTAATGCGATTTCCTGATAATAGTAATTGTCTTTTTCTACAATAACTTTAAGAGACTTACTCGAAAGGTCAACGGGCGGCATCATAAAATATATTGTCACTACCTCATCAAGTTCATCAGTTGTAACATCATTTAAAATAATGGTAAAAGATTTTGATTGAGAGGTTGCTGATATGGCAGGTGCAGCTGATGATAAATCAATAGTGCCAGCAAGTGTAAAATTCTCTTCGCTATCCAGCACTACGCGTTTTAGTACCGATGGCTCAGGAACAGTAATTGTCAACTGAATCAAACAACCCAAATGCTGCATATCAAATGCAACTGCACCATTGGAAGGAGTTGTTACACTTGCAGCCATAAAGTCGTACGCTCCAATATGGTCAGTATTAGCATTGCCATTTTGAATCTGACCAACATAGCTAACAGGAATTTTGGTCAAATCTCTATTCTCGTAAACATGTGGATAGTACGCAGCGTAAGTTGCAGATGATTTCAATGCCCAACCGCCACCTGTAAATGTTGCAGTCTGAGTTCCTGCACCCTGCTCCATAGCAAACGAAACTTGGTCACCCTTATTAGGAAAAATTCCGATTACATCGTCCTCGTCCCACGCAAATGAAACTCCGCTATCATCGACCGAAACCGATGAACGAGTAGAATCTTCTATTTGGAAATCCTTTCCAGTAATGCTGAGTGCCTGAATGAATTCATTTTCAATATTTGGTTGTGAATTATCGATAATGTTTGATTTTGTACAGGCTACCATTGTCATTAACGCCAACATTGTAACCTTAATGTAATTATTCATTTTCATAATATCGTAAATAATATTTATTTCAAAGATTATTCAGCCCAATCCATACCGGGATTTCTAAATATAGGATCTTGATTTGACGCAGCAAAGCCTTCTTCGACTTTTACTTCAATAATCTCTACAATAGGAGGTTCATAATTCTTTTCTTTGGGTAGTTTCCTCATAAATCGTTTATTTATGCTCCCCAATTCCCAGAGAGTAGCGGATAAAAAATAAGGTGTGGGAACTTACTGCTTTATCCTAAAATCAGGCTTCTCGCATTGCCTACGGTATGGATAAAACAATAGCCCACACCAATGGATATGTGAAAAGCCAATATCGGCTATACATACCAATGATGTGGTGCTACTGTCATCAACTTCATACCGTTTCAAATTTTGCGAGAATTTGATTTTGGAAGATAATTTCAATAACACCTTTTTCTAAAATGTTCTTCTTCGCCAGCAAGTTGGCTGAGAATTGTTACAAATTTAATAAAAATCCATTAAATTGTATATCAAGTGGTGACAAAAATTCAACAGGGTGGACAAAAAGATATTTCAAAAAATAGCCTGTCTACAATTAGACAGGCCATCGTTTCTATTCATATACCAGTTCAAAATCATCTACCCACATTACGCTCTGCGTACTACCAGTGAAGTAGTCGCCATAGCGCGATGCTGCGCAGGCGATGATTATATGTGTCGGAATGCGGTTCGTCGCACGGTATTCGAGCGGGATTGTGAACTCCTGCCAACCCTCAACACTTTGCGACAGAGGCATCTCTCCGTAGGCGATAACCGCAGGGCTATTGGGGTCAAAAGCCGTCTCATCGATAGTGCGGGTTGCGATAGCCACAGGGCTCTCCTCCGTACCGCCATAGGTCGCAGCGTCCCAATCACCCAACGCAATGTAAATCATTCCGCCATCGGGGTCACCCTCCTTGATTGTCTTGCCCGGGGGCTGGCTGGTGATACAATCCACCTTACCACAGTTATATTTCAACCATCCCTTCAATGCTGTGGGACGATATGTAAATGGTCTGCCGAAATGGACCACACCGTGAGTACCGTCATTACGCACATAAGAGCCGATGAAGAGGTTGCCCGCGGCAAACTTACCTACGCCAAAGACACTTGCGAAAGTAGACGACAGGCGCGCCGAATACTCTCCCATAGATTGCGGGCGGGGGTCTTCAACACCCTCGGTTAATGTCACACCAACGAGGCTGGCACCGACATTACCCGTTCCCCAATAGGGAGAAGCTCCTGCCGAGTAGGGGTATATAATGCCATTATTTGTGCTCCAACTCTCAAATCCAGAGTTCTCCAACTGCATAACACCCTCAGTAGTGCGCTCAACTACGGGCGAGAGGTCATCGTTAGAGTATGCCATAAACTCGTATGCCGTATTCGGATCCAAACCTGCAACCTTCGAAGAGAATGTTCCCGACAAAACGGTTGCACGAGGAGCGTCAATCCACTCCGTATCACCCTTACGACGATAACGGAATCCCACAGAAGTACCCTCCTTAGCCGCACCATAGAGCCAAGCCACCTTAGCCCACGCGTCGACGCGAGTAATCTGCACATTAACCTCCGTCTCGCGCACATACAGCTTCCAGCGCTCCACATCCTCGCCAAGCGACGGGTACTGCAAGTAGACATATCGCACAGACGAGAAGTCGGTAAGCTCCTCGATTGCTGGCGTCATTGTGGTGACATCCTTGGGGCCGAGTTTCAGGCTATTAACCTTGATATTTGTCAGGTCGCTACCCTTAGCCACATAGACCGTGGCCGTGCGGCCCGACTCGTCTATCTCGGCATCGCCAATCTGTCCCTCGACGCTGAAATATCGCTCAAAAGATTGATTGGCACGGATAAGCCACTCGTAATCTTGGAAGCGCGACAGAACAACCGTAATGGGGTATTTGAGGTTGAAGACGCCTGTCAGGGGTACTGACGACTCGCCAGACTCGGTAATCTCGACATTTGTGACCTCCACAGCTGTGATGTTGGTCTGCTCGTCGAGGGTGAGAGTTACTGTGCGAGTTGCGGCATCGATTTTCGAGGTAAATCCCACACCCTCGTATGCAAGAATATCAATCTCCTCAACAGGATAGGGAATGACATTCTTGATACAAGATGTAAGACAACCTACTGCCCCAACCAACAAAAGTATATGTTTAATTCTACTTATCATATACATTATCTGAATAACCCCAATGGAAGTTATCTACCCACATTACATTATTTTTAGCCTCATCAGAACTTGCACAACCGTTCATATAATCACCATAACGGCTTGTTGAAGCGGCTATTATAAGCGTAAGATTCTTACTAGGCTTTGCATCTTCCGGATTATAATAGTAGATAGGAATCTGCTTGCTAACAAGACCCGCGTCGGTCATCACACCAGTAGGATAGTACACTCCATATCCAATAATCTTACCTACCTTCTTTCCTTTATTGTCTACTGGATCGGGGCTACCTTTTGGACTCCAAACACCCTCCGGAGTGTCTGTTCCAGAAGAGACTTGGTGCGCATCATCCCAATCGATAATAGCTACATAGATACTAGCCTCATCAGGAGTTCCTTTTTCCAATATTGCGGCGTGCTTAGTATGAGTGACATTGTATATTTTTGCCAAATATTCCAAATTAAGACTTGTAGGTCGAGCCTTCCAATCGTAATATTTTCCAAAGTGGACAGTACCTTTCGTACCACTCATTCGGAATTGTCCTGTAAAAATATTTCCAGCACCCATCATTCCCATACCCGGGTCATTTGCTGTCAATTTCACACATTTAAAATTACTATCATATGTGCAAAGGCTTGATGCCATATCATTGTTACCACTATCCCAGAACGAAGTATCATTGGTAGATGTTCCGAAACAAGGCATTGAAGACGAATTAAAATCTGCGTTCTCAATAGTTTGCGTAGTTGCTGTATTCAATATACCTTCATCGACTACTGCGCCACCAATCAACAGCTGGCACTCATACTCGCTATTTGCAAATATAGACTTATCTGTGTCAGGAGTATATACCCAAAGTGGCTCCGCTGCTCCCGCATCTCTATCGTCTACCTTATTCCATACGGGTGACGAAGTCTTAGAATATACATTATCGCCCTTGGCCTCGGCAGTCAAAGGAATCCACTCTGATGTACCCTTCTTGCGGAACTGAATCTTCACATCAGCTACGCCATCCTCAGGTACAAATGCCTTAAACTCGGCTGTGTTAGCCCACAAATCGGGAGTAATCTCATCTAACATCAAGCCTCGCTTCTTAATCTTAATATCCTGAGTAAACACATCCTCACCACTTGCATCCTTCATCTCAAATGCCAATGTTTGTGAAGCTCCGCTCAGGGTCTTAATATATTCATCGCTGATAGTAAACTCAACCAGAGTTTCAGACTTCTTCTCAGCAGTAATACCTGCGATAGCACCAGCAATAACTTCGCCATCACCACCAAAGAACTCTACACCGCCAATCTTGATTGATTTCAAAGCATTGATAGACTCACACTTCAAAGAGAGTCCATTGCCACCAAACTTGTAGACATTCTCACCTTCGCCAATGCCCTCACCGCTGATTGTAGGCTGAGGCTTGAAGAAGATAGTCTGCTCGATGGTCTCAACTGTATTATCAACCAAAATATCGATACCTGTATAGCCATCGGGAGTACGCGAATAGCAGAAATCTACCGTATAACCGTAGCCAGCCTTAATGTTGGTCATCTTTCCAACTTGTGCCACAGGACCATCGGCAGGTGAGCCATTTGCCTCATCGCCTACGTGAGTTGCCTCGAATGCCCACACAAGGGTGTTGGCTGCGTTCTCAGGCATAATGTAGTATCCAATGCTATTATACACCGCGTTTTCTTTATCATACTCATCGCCTGTAAACTTAAACTCCAACTTAGGAGCCTTCTGCTTTGTAACCGCAGCCTTAAACTCATCGACGGTGATTTTGCTATCCTCGTTCGAATCCTCGATTTTAGCCCAATCCAAAGCAGCCACAGTAACCTTTACATTACGAAGCATACGGTTCTCATACTTCTGGCGCTTTGTAGCATCGTTAGCCGCGTCCGTAGCATCGAAGTTTACATTCAACTGCGTATTGATGGTCTTGCAGACAATATTACAATTGCTATTCTGCTTTGCCACGACATTGAGCGTCTCCTCGCCCATATAGCACAACTTTTTACGCAACAATTCGAGAGCCTTAGCCTCGGTATCGGCCTTAGGCTTTACGAAAGCTGTGTTGTTTACATCACCACCCTCGGCCTTGATTACATAATCACCAGCAACAAGGTATAGAGGATTAGGAATCTCGTCGAGTGATGTATATCTACGAATGAGAGTAACTCCATCACCACGATAAATACGCACCTTAACAGCATCGGGATTGGTCGTAGTCTCCTCGGCGCGTGTTGTAGCCGACGGCATCTCTACGCTGAGACTTACAGAGCCTTCGTATCCCTCCAAAAGCGAATCCTTTTCGCAGGCTGTGGCCAAAAGAGCCACAGCTGCAAGGATAAAATATAATATACTCTTTTTCATCTTACTTTCTCAGCTATTATTCACACACCATTTCAAACTTAACATCTTTTACAGTCTTTCCGCCATCGGCATCAATAGCTGTAATTGTAAATGTAGCAACAAAATTCTCCACAGAAGCCTTTGAACCATTATACAAACCCCAAAGCAAACCAGTGAAGTTCGTAATGCTAAAATTAACCTCATTTTGCATATAAAGCGGGCTTACAGCACCTTCCTTAGGCACATCGGGGTCAGTGTTAGGATTAGGATTAGGATACCATATTCTGTAATCATCATCGCCATATGCATCATCACCTGACATAGGAATAAATCCAAGACTACGCAAACCACTCTCCATTTCAGCCGTGGCAGGGTTCACAAGGTCCATTTCTGCCGCTAAGCCAAAACTTGCAAGTTCCTCAGGTGTCAACAACTCTGCATTAATATTTACCAAAATAGATTCAATACCCTTGTCGGTGGTAATATTAATCGTTGTCTCATAAGGTTTTGCACTTGTCAACTGATGTGTTTGGTCAATCACATCTTCGCCCTTATCATTCATCCATACCACAGTCGGGCCATCGCCACCAGAGATAGCACTCTGAGATACAGTCAAAATAATATCTACATAACCCACGCGCTGCTCGCTATCCTCCGAGTAGAATCTGATGGTGTGCTCACCCGGGTACTTGTAGAAGGCACTCATACCAGCATTGGTCAATGCCAAGACCTTTCCTGAGCCTGACTGCAAAAGGTTTGCGTATGTCGCAGCCTTGTTATCGGGGCAGAGGTCTACACGGCTATTTGCATAACCCTTCTTCTCCATAGCCTCGCGCAACTTCTCGTCGCTGGTGTATTTAAGCACTGCATATACCTTCTCAACGGTTGTTCCCTCCTGCGGAGTTATCGTTGCGTTGAAACGCGAGTTCCACGCAATATCGCTTGCAGTAGATGAGTAGATATCAATCTTCGATGCGTCGATAGCGTAGTTGTAGTTGTTGTCGGCATTGCCCTTAATCTTGATTGTGGGAGCCAACGGATCGCTAATCTCGTCGTCGGGCATACTCTCCTCCATATCGAGGTCAGCAAACACCTCCATCATACGAACCTCAATCTCCTCGTCGTAGGTGTAGCTCTCGATGGTGAAGATAAACTTAACATTACCCGATGTGCTGTTGTCAATATCGATTGAAATCTTACGCCACTGCGCCGCCTTAACACCCGAGATGGTGTGCGTCATTTCAACCTTTTTCCAATTAGCATTATTTGCGCCACCTGCGATATCCTGCTGCTTATAGTCAGCATCGTAAATATCGGTCGGATTACCTGTATAATATACACCTTCGAGGAACAATGTCAGTGTGTTACCATCGGCGTTGCTCGCACCTGCAATATCGGTGAAGTAGACAACATCCTCATCCTCGTGAGTTGAGTCCCAACCAAAAAGTTGGCTTGCAGTGTTAGCGATATTGGCTACACTCATCGTAATTGTTGTCTCCAACTCCTTACCCTCGGCAGGATCCATTGCGATTGAGTTATCACCCTTAGAGCGGAACAACATCTTCATATCGGCTGAGTGCTCAACCGACACCTTGATATTGGCCATTGTACAAACAACCTGAGCAGTAGGTACCTCGTGCTGCTTGCTGCTTGTCTTAATCTCAATCTCTTCTGACTTTCCGGTAAAGTAAGGTGCATTGGTCACACCCGCTGCGGGCTCCTTCGCCTCGGTATGGTAGGCATATACTACATAATGGCCCGGCTCCAAGCCAATCTTACCTGGGGTCTCGCTATACTTTGTTGTAGACTTGGCATCGGCATATGAACCGCTCCACTTAACCTCATTATTAGCGCTATTTACAATCTCAACATAATAATCATCCGCTGCCTGCGTAAGGTTATTAACCTCCTCGGCACGGGTACGACGCAGACCAGACTCGCTCTCCATCTCGCCATTGTCGCCCTGATTCTCAATGTCGCCTGTAACCACGACATCACCCATCTGCAAATAACCCAAGCCGTCAACCTCCTCGGTCTTATCTTCGGGCAAATTATCCAAACTACAAGCTACCATACTCGCCATCGCGGCCAGCATCAATAAGCTCTTCAAATATTTTTTCATATATCTACTCTTTTTGTCGTGATTAATTTCCATCGGGGTTCAACTCATTCTGACCATCACCCTCCGAGCCGTTCTCACCGCTCTCGTTGGGCTCAACCTGAGTGATTGTATCATCAAATGTGATTGTCAAACCACCGCCACCAGCCGTATCGTGGTCTACCTTGATGGTGTAGTGTGTATCAGCTGCCAGCAACTCACCAATCTCTGTTGCCGCAAACTCAACCTTTGCACCCGCCTGATTAGCCGCGCCTGTCTGATTTTGGCTCTTGATAGCATAGCCGCTGAGCTTCAAACGCTGCGCGGGCTTCACGAAAATCAGCGCAGGCGTATGCGTAGCGTTCGCCTTCAACTCGGGAGTTGTGTAGCCAAAGATATTCTTCTCGGCATCGCCATCTTTCAACACCTCCTGAGCCTTGAATGTAAATACGCTACCCTTGGCACCCTCTGCGTCGGCTGTGTGAATCTTCAACACAATCTCCGAGTAGTACTTCAACATCCATTCAGATACCTCCAACGAGAAGCAGCTATTTGCCAATCGAGCAACAACCTGCACAGTCTTCTTTTCATCGGGATAGATGTTGAAATCTGTCGCAGTCTTATCCTCTGCGCTCACTACCGACTCACCCGCAAAATAGGGCTTACCCACACCCTCGGCGTTAATGTCGCCGTAGCTTACATAAGCGTGGTATGAGTTCAGGTATTTAGCCTGCTCGCGCTTGTAGGCACCTGCCTCCAACTTAACGCCATTGGGGTTCTCAGCATTAAACGCCGTAACTGTCTCCCAAGTTTGGTCGTAGGGAGTGGCGCTTGCGCCATCCATCGAAGAGTTGTAGTACTCTCCTACAATGTTCAACTTAAAATCCTCAAACGAGGGCACAAACTCCTCGGGCAGCTTGAAGTTCTGCTCCTTGCCCTCAGCATCGAGATTGCTCACGGCACGGGTCTGCGCCTGATGGGTAAGACCCTCAGTCGAGCAGACCACCTCTACCACACCATCTTTGCTCATCTCGGAGAGCAGGCTGTCGTTACACGCACCCAGCATCACCGCCGCAAGAAGCGATAGAGGCATTGTTAATTTTCTAATTTTCATCTTTATAATTTTAGTTTATTTTAATTCGCTATCGAAACTTTAATATTATCGAGATATACATTAGTCTCACAATTCGTCAAGCCGCCAGTTTCGTGGTCTGACACAGGATAAAAACACAATCTAGTATTACTATTTACATTAATTGTTTCTTTGGTTGAGTAATGTTCGAATGGTCCACCAAAAGCTTCTCCTCCAATAATATTATTCACTAGAATAGTTTCTTTATGAGCAACCTGACCACGCCCGTCTTCCGCTGAATAGGAGCTAGTAAGACCTGTACTTCCTTCGGCCATACCATTTATAGGATTAGAATTATTGGTGTGAGTTGCAACAACTATTGATGTTGAATAAATATCGTAACCGCTATCGGGGTGTGGATATGCTCCTGCATCGAATTTTACACAAACCGAAACTGTTTTACCTTCTTTGAGTTTAGGAATTTGGGGCGAGTCCAATCTACCAAATAAATAAGATGCAAAAGATATAACAATTTTCACTTCTTGATATCTCATATTTAGTCGAATAGCACCACTTTTTGCCCAGAATCGAGAAGCATTCCAATCGGGTAATTGCGTTAATGAAACACCATCGCGTGCTTTCTCATTACCTTCATTATAAGTATTGTCTCCATTAGATTCTTCTTTATCTTTAATTCTCGAAAAATCCTCCTCTAACAGATATGGCACAGTTTGCTCAACATTGAATTTTCCGTTTGTTGGCGTTCCGAGTTTAACCGTGTGGCTGAAATTGGTATTGGGCGAATCGTATACCATATTCAGCGACTGATTCGCAAGCGTAGATGCAGATGCAAGGATAGCAAACTTGTATAGCTTTTTATCGTTAGCATCTATAACCATCGTGTTAGATATCTTATCCTCGAATGGAACTATAAAATTCTGACCGCTAAAAGTCATAGTATTCCAAGCCTCGCCAAGGTTGTTTTCTTTCTCCTTAATATCAATGTATGTTACATCACCCATAGACGACTCGGGAATAGTCAATGCAATAGGAGTGATATGCTGAGGCTTAGCATCTTTATTAATTGGTGTTGAGATTGTTTCAGAAGGCACACCATATACATTATATGCCTTAAAGGTTATATCGCCCTTAATCTCACCGGGCTTAATATGCAACCACACATAATTGCTACCCTCGTCAATATAGCAATTGGGGTCGGTAATATCCACCGTAATTTTGTTTGAGCAATTCCCCCATATTATATTATTAGGGTTAGTTACATCTACCTTGGCTGTACCAACAACATCGCAGGGGAAGGTAATCTCCAAACGCTTAATGGAATATCCCAATAGATTTGCCCCCTCGGGAATACGGATGCGGATAAGATGGAACAGAGGCTTGAATGAGAGTTTGGGCATCTCCTCTCCCGTGTAGCTCTCGCCAACGGGGACCAACTCGCGGCCCGTAGCCGATGCAACCATAGCGTCAAGTGTGGGGTCGTAGCTACCACTCTGCTGGGTGGGGAGTGTAAAGGTTACTTGCGTTCCGTTTACATTGCTGGCATCGGGCGCCGGATAAAAGCCGTAGTAGTTGTACTCTCCTGGGCGCATCTTCTCTACTCCACTAGCCAAGAAGTCGGCATCATCGAATGTTGAGTTGTAGGTTGCCAACTTAAAGAGCGTACCATTGAGTTTGTAACCACTGGCCTCTGCCGTCTTTGCCCAGATTCGGATTTGGTCACCAACAGACCATCTAATACCCTGCTCGCTACCCTGTGAGCCATCGCCAACGACATCAAGACTTGTGCGTGTTGCCGTAGCGTGCGATGCGCGGATAGCAACCTCAACGGGGAGGCTGGCTGGCTCTTCGCCACTCTCCTTCTCGCAAGAGGTGAAAGCCAACGCAACGAACAACAAAACGATAATGTTATATAAAAATTTCCTGTGCATTTTCAAAAAAACAAAATTTGGTATGCAAAAATAAAAACATCATTTATATACAAAAAATAAAATCAATGAAATGAGATAAATTCATAACAACGAGCAATTTTTACCCTTTTTCGTAGGGTGAAATAGGTAAGAAAGGCTGTTTTGGTGTTTTTTGAACGAATTAATAGCGAACAACTTATAATCTGCGGATTTTGGAGCAGTGCAGCGCGCGCAACAAAATTTCTATTATGAAATTAGAGCAATTCGTTGAATTTTTCTTATTTACTTGTAGTTTTACTCTATATTTGCGACACCTAAAATAGCGCATAATGATTTTTTTGAGGAAATATATCACTCTTTTGCTGTTGCTGCTGCTCTGCACGCCATCGCTCGACGCTATGGAAAAGAAGAACAATAAGAAGCAGCCGAGAGCAGCTAAGCAGACCGAAGTTATCAAGGAGAAGAGGTCAAAAGAGCCGAAAGTCGAGGCCGACACCATTACTCGCTTGGAGAGAATCCAGCAGCGAGGCATCACCAATATGGCCAATACCTTTGTATCTAAGGGTTCGTGGATAGGTGGTGCAAGTGGTTCGTATTCGCACCATATAAATAATAATTATGGTATAGCACTAATCGAGGGCATAGCATCGGAAGGTTACACCGTTCGCGCAAGCGCAATGGGCGCCTACGCCATACGCAACAATATGGCGATAGGTCTGCGTGGCACATACAACCGCTCGAACCTGACGGTGAACAATGCAAACCTGAAATTTGGCGAAGGAGACACAGCTACGGAGATTAGCGTAAGTAACTACAAGGCTGTGCGCCATTCGTACAATGTAGCGGCCATCTGGCGTCAATATATTCCGCTGGGACAGAGCAAGCGTTTTGCTATTTTCAACGAGATTTCGTTGGGCGCAGGTGGCTTGCAGTCGATATATGCCGCAGGTCAGCCCATCAAGGGTACATACGAGCAAGGTTACTCCATATCGTTGGGTGTATCGCCGGGTTTGATGGCCTTTGCCACCGACGAGATTGCCATCGAGGTGAATGTGGGTGTGATGGGCATAACATTCAGCGATGTAAAGCAGGTGCATAACCAGATATACGACGGCAATCGCCGTTCGAGCAATATGAACTTCAATGTAAACCTACTATCTATCGGAGTAGGAGTATCTTTTTATCTGTAAACGATGATGACGCGATATAGACTCATAATAAGCATATTTGTAGCACTTATCTCTATCTCGACCGCTCAGGCACAAGAGAGTGTTAAGGGCCGTGCCGCACGCCACATCGACCGCCAAATAAACTCGGGCGCGAAGTTTGGCTACAAGGGTGAGTACACGGTGGGTATCACTGCATCATACGGCACTCTGTCGAGCGAGGATTCTAGCTTCTGGGTGTTTCTTGACAATATGAACATCGACGGAACGCTCACAACCGTAAAGCCCTTCGTAGGATATTTCTATCGAGATAATAGATGCGTGGGAGCGCGCTTCGGCTATCAATATATGGATGGTAATTTGGGAAACATTGACCTCGACTTGGGCGAGCAGAATGATATAGCGCTCAGCTTGGCGGGTATGCAGATGCGTAATAATAGTTACTCGGCATCGATATTCCACCGTTCATATCTTGCCATCGACCGCAAGGGCCAATTTGGACTCTTCGCCGAGATAGAGGCCTCGGCACAATTTGGCAGCGGAGAGTTTGTCAATGGCGCGGGCAGCACTCCTAAGTATACTCGTAATAAGAATATGAAGTTTGAGTTGGGCTTCAACCCGGGCATTGCAGCCTATGTCTTCCCCAATGTTTGTACTACGGTGTCGATAGGCTTGGGAGGTGTGAGATATACCTCAATCAAGCAATACGACGAGGCGGGCAACAACATCGGTTCGCGCGATGCATCAAAGATGCAATTCAAATTAAATGTAGCAAATATCAACTTCGGAATGGTGCTTCATCTGTGGAGCAAGAAGGCGATGAGCCGATAACAATAACGGGTGTCCAATGCGATGGACACCCGTTACTTTTTCCACTAACAGGAAATATTCCTGCTGGATAATATGTTTGGTAATGATGCAGAAAGCACCGCTTTTTGCATCATTACCTTTTTGTTTATCGTTGAGGTATATCCACCTGTTTGGTGCGACCATCAATCAAGTAGTCTGTGAAGTGGTCAACCAATCGCCAGTAGAAATACTCGTTCATATCGCCAAAGCCGTGACGCTGTGTGGGCAGATAGAGCATATCGAAACGCTTGTTAGCACGAATCAACGCATTTACCACGCGAGAGGTGTTGCCCGGGTGAACATTGTTATCAATCTCACCGTGAACGAGCATCAAATGGCCCTTCAACTGCTTTGCAATCTCGGGGTTGCTACTGATTTTATATACGAAAGTTGTGTCACCCTTGTCCGTAATCTTCTCCTTTACGCCGTGGTGAGTCTCGCTCCACCAGCGGTTGTAAATCTTGTTGTCGTGGTTACCTGCACACGATACAGCCGCCTTGAAGAAGTCGGGATACTGCAAAATAGCAGCCGTAGACATAAATCCACCTCCCGAGTGACCGTGGATACCCACGCGATTGATGTCGATATAGTCGTGGCGAGCAGCCAACTGCTCGATGGCAACCTTCTGGTCAGCCAAACCGTAGTCACGCAAGTTACCGTAGCCGTAGTTGTGATACCACTTCGAGCGGTCGGGGTGACCTCCACGGTTACCTACTGTGATAACGATAAATCCAGCCTGTGCTAAGCGGTCGGTGCGTACGCTCATACGAGTGTAGAGATACTCCGTAGCCTCAACCTGCGGACCGGGATATACATAATCCACAATGGGATAGAGCTTTGTTGAATCGAAGTCAAAAGGCTTATACATAACACCATAGAGGTCTGTAACGCCATCAGCCGCCTTAACCTTGAAGGTCTCGGGGAACTTATAACCATTTGCCAACAACTGCGAGAAGTCACTCTTTTCGAGAGTCATAATCTTGTTACCCAAGCAGTCATAGAGAGCAGTCTCGGGGATAGCATCAACGCGCGAGAAGTTATCCACAAAGTAACGGCACGCATCGTCAACCTGCGGCTCGTGGAAGAAATCGCCCTTGTTGAGCAACTTAACCTCGCCTCCGTCAAGGCTTACCGAGTAGAGGTGCTGGTAGTAGGGATTCTCCTCCTTCTCGCGCCCCATACCTGTGAAGTATACCTTGCGAGCCTTCTCGTCAACCTTCAATATTTGGTGAACATGCCACGGGCCCTCGGTGAGTCGGCGTTTGAGTGTTCCCTTGTCATCATATAAATATAGGTGTGCCCAGCCATCACGCTCGCTCCACTGAATCAACTCCTTACCGCCATTAACAGCCGACAGAGGACGAACCTCGATATAGGTGTTCATACGCTCCTCGATAATGGGGCAAAGCGTATCCTGACCAATGGTGTATGAGCAGATGTCGATACGATGCAGGTCGCGGCTCGAACGAGTCACAAAGAAACGGTTTGCATCACCAAGCCAAACATTGGGCTGGTCGTACATATGGCGCTGCTTCTGCTCGCGGGGCTTACGGGCAATAGAGATGGTCTGGTCCTTAAAGCGGCCTGTTGTAATCTCCTTGCGCGAATTATCATGAGTGTCAAACAGGTAGAGATGATAAATAGGAGCCTCCTTCTCGCCCGGCATCTGGTACTTATAGCTCTCCAATGTAGGACGAGGCTCTGCAATGGGGTTAATAACCCACAAATCCTTCAAATGGCGCTCGTCGGTCAAGATAGATGCGAAGTAGCGAGAGTCGGGTGACCAGATAACATACGCACTACGACGCTTGCCGTTGAGCAGTGTGTCAGTGTTGAGCATATAGCGAGGCTGTCCATAGCCAAAGTGCTGCACGCCGTCGGTTGTAATCTGTATCTCGGTGATTGTTGTATCCTTCTCATCCTTCTTCAACTTCTCGTAATCCTCGCGCGACATACGGTAGAGGTTCAAATCCTTAGCGTAGACAACAGTCTTACCATCGGGCGAGACAGATGCCCACGGCAACTGCTTGGTCTCCTTCTCCTTGTCTTTAAGGTGAGTGAGTTTTTGAGTCTTTGTGTTGTATGAGAAGTAGAATATCTCCTTGCCGCTCACCTTCTTAGGCTTCTTGCCTGCCAACGAATCCTCCTTCGAGAGCTTCTTGGGCTTGGCGTCCTGCGAAGAGCGCACCTCGAAAGTGAAGGTCTCGCCATCCTCGTCTACTTCGAGATTGGTGATAGGTAACTGCGCTGCAATGAAGGGGTCCTTCATAATCTCAGTCAATTCAGCCGCCAGCTTATCGTGGTTGAACATCTCCGTACGCTTACGCAACGCAGGGTCTACGATATACCAGCGTGTACCCTCGCTTGTCTTGTAGCTATACCAAAACTTCTCACCCGACTTAAACCAGTGGGGGTCTACGGTTGTAGAAAAGAGCATATTGCTCAATTTGCTTGCAGTGAAACGCTCAGCAAGTGCGTGGCGATTCTGCTCGCGAACTTTCTCTCGGTTGTCAGCCTGAGCGACGCTAAACGAGAGCATCAACAAGGCTGTTAGTAGTAAAATCTTTCTCATATTTGTCGCTATTTACTCGCCTCGACCTTTGCCGACTTGAAGTAGTTATTAAAGAAAAGTATCTGATACTGAATAGAATTGCGCCAATACTCCCAATTGTGCACACCCGGGCGAACATAGAAGTCGTGCGGAATCTTTGCCGCCATCAACTTATCGTGCAACTCGCAGTTCACCTTGAAGAAGAAATCCTCCGAACCGCAGTCGATGATAATCTTCAACGAGTTGGGCTGCAACATATCAACCATATTGGTTACGGTGTACTTCTCCCAATTCTCAGGATTCTGCTCGATTGTGCCCAAGCGAAGTGACATACCCCAATTCTTAGGGAAGGGGCGAATATCCACACCGCCCGAAGTTGAGCCAGCCGCACCGTATGTATCCTGGTGACGAATAGCCAAATACATAGCACCGTGGCCACCCATCGAAAGACCTGTGATGGCGCGTGCCGAGCGGTCGGCCTTAGTCTTGTAGTGAGAGTCAATGTACTCGATAAGCTCTTTCGCAACGAATGTCTCGTACTTGTATGTAGGGTCAACGGGGCTATCCCAGTACCAGCTGTTCTTGCCACCATCGGGCATAACCAATATCACATTATACTGGTCGGCCAATGCGCAGGCATTTCCCTTTACATCCCACGCAGTGTTGGTATCGCCGTGGCCGTGCAACAGATAAACTACGGGCAGGGCCTCCATCGAGTGGTATGCATTCGGAAGGATTACCGTTACGGGAACCTCCTTATTCATCGCCTGACTCTTGACGGCGATGTTCTCTCGTATAAATGCCCAAGATGTATTGCATACAGCCAAGGCAAGCAGAAGTGTTAAGATTTTTTTCATACTCTTTGAGTTTGGGTCTAAAAATTAAAATTAATGCAAATATAGGTAAAAAGAGACGAAAAAATATTGTGGATTTCTAAATAATGGCTATTTTTGTTAAAACTAATTTTTAACATAAAGAGATTACAAGAGTATGAAAGCGAGATTTTTGTTTGCTGCACTTTCGGTTGCTGCTATTCTTTGTTCGTGCCAAAGCCCCAAAACTGAGCTTTTCAACGGCGAGAACCTCGATGGTTGGGTATGTGTTGTTGACGACAATAGCTCTGTTCCCGCATCTGAGGTATATGGCGTAAAAGATGGCAATATCCACATCGCAGGTCAGCCCTTTGGTTATATGCGTACAGCCGAGAAGTATGGCGATTATAAGTTCCACGCCGAGTGGCGCTGGGTTGGCGAGGGTACCAATAGCGGCATCTTCCACCGCGTGCAGGATGGCGATAAGATTTGGCCCAATGCTATTGAGTGTCAGTTGTGTAGCGGCAAGGCTGGCGATTATGTAATGCTTGGTGGCTCAAAGATTTCTGACATCGAGTGCGTTGGCGAGTTCCCCGTGAAGGACCGCGTGGGCGACTACGAGAAGCCTATTGGCGAGTGGAATGCTGCCGACATCATCTGCAAGGGTGGCAAGATTACCGTTTACATCAACGGTCAGTTGCAGAACGAGTGCACAACAAACACTACTACCGGCTACATCGCATTGCAGAGCGAGGGCGGCCCCATCGAGTTCCGCAACATCTACCTCTCAGCAGAGTAAAACACTTGATGATACAAATACGAAAACTGTCTAACTTTACGGTTAGACAGTTTTTTTGTGCGCTATCCTCTACTTGAACTCAATCATATGATTTACTATGCGTAGCGAGTATTTACCATTAAAATACTCCACCACGCCACATACCGTTCCGTAGCCCGAGGGTATCTTCTCTGCTCGGTAATGGCACTCGGCAATGGTTCTTACTGCCAATTTATTACCCTCGCGGTCTTGTAAAGTACGCTCTGTTGCGATATACTCGCCACTTACGGGCTCCTTGTCGCACCACGCAAGTTTAGCCTGCTCGACAAATGTTACATTGTCCAAGCGAATATAGTTACCGATATGTTCCTCCTTTATTTCATTGATATTCAGACGCACGGGCTCAATGGCTTTGGGCGTAGTCTTATCCACAAGAAAGTAACGAAGAATATCTTTTGACGATATTCTATCCACGCTGTATTCCCCCTCGGGTATTGCTCCCAAGGTGAGACTACCGCCATAATCGCCCAATGTAAGGCCCGAGCAGTAGACCACAACACGCGCCGAGATGGGAAACTGCGTTGCGGTTTTAGCTACATCAACAGCAATCTCCACGCCACCACTCTCGTCGCTTATAACAATCGACTTGTAATACTCACCAAACAGGTCGTTGGCTATGACATACCCCTCGATGGAAATATCGTCTGTTATGGTGTACGACTCGCCCCGCGCCAACGATTTCAAATGTGCGATAGAGACCACCCCACTTGGAGTCTCATCAAATGGAGGCACTGGTTTTCTACAACCCCAAAGCGCCAGCGCTATAATCAATATTACTACAATCCTTTTCATCTCGCATCTTTATTATAAAACACTCTTCGCCCTCAACCTTGCCATATTGCAACACGCCTGTAATAGATACCCGTCCCGCGGGCAATGGTTTTTGAGCATAGGTAGCATACTCGGAGGTGTAGATGGCTACACTTCTACCATCCTTATCAGCAAATATTGCGTATCCACTCCACACACCCTCGCCAACGGACGTAAGATTGGCTACATTAACCAGCCTACCGCAAGCCGAGAGGCTCAACTCGCTCACAGAGAGTGGCTGTGGGGATATGTTGCGGTGCTTATCAAATCGCTTGATATGCTTATCCACAACGACACGCGAGGAGAAGTAATCGGTTGAATAGTAGCTATAATCCGCCGCTGGCACACCAACCTGCATCACGCCATAATGCTCGCCCACGGCACAGCCGTTAAGGTTGATAGTAAGATAGTAATCCTTAGGGAAGATATTATGAATATCATACAGACCAACCATAATCTCCGCACCGCCCGTAGAGTCCTCGATGGTTAGCGTGCGGTAGAAGTTAGAGGCCTCGTCACTCGAAGTCACATAGCCTCCGATGACAATATTCTGCTCCACTACCACCGTACGGCCCGCAACCATCTCGTGCAGGTCGGCAATGGCTATGTTGGGAGCATCGGGCATCGACTCGGGCCACGCAGGCTCATCAAAATGTTTACACCCTGCGCCAAAAACGCACAGCAGGCATAGCAGTCTAACAAATATATTTTTTATATCATTCATAACTAAATCTTAAAACTTCCAAGAGACCACAGCATAGTATGTTCTTGGATAGGCGTAGGTCAGTATATCATCTTGCGGGGTGTATATTCGGCGTGCACCACTCATATAGTTGCGTACACGAGAGGACTCGTAACCGCCATATATAATATTATCGCTACCCAGCAGATTTCTAACCGACAGCGTCAGCGACAGCCGCGAGCGACCAATGTTAAACCATCGTGACAACGAGGCATCAACCGTCACAGCATCGTTCAAACGCTGCTGGCTCATAAATGCCCGAAATATCTCCTCCGAAGCCGAGGCCTGATAGGCCACGCGCTCCGTGCGACGAATAGGCGAGGCGTCTACATAACGCATAGCAGCCACCTGCGCACCCAACGATGCTGCCCAACCGCGATAGGTGAGATAAGTCAACTCGGCCGATCCGCTGAGCATAGGTGCTCCACCTATATAACAGTCGCCCATATAACTCTGCGAGTGAGAACTCACAACACTATTGTCGGTATCGGCATAGTGCGTAACAAAAGGATTCTGCGTGTATACATATCTGCCCGCCGCCGCAGAGAACGAGGCTCGCAACACCTTCGAGAGGCGCACCTCGGCCGCAGCCTCAACACCATAGCGCGCTGTGCTTATCCCCGAAATATCCACATCGCAATATGTGGCCGAGAGGTCATCGTACACACGAAACACCTGACGCTCATTATCGGTCATAGAGATATATGCCGACAACAACAGATTTACAGCCTTTGAGTTAAATCTATAATCCAACTCGGCCGCCAAATGACGCTCCGCCACAGGATTATCTACAATGCGATTATTATATTGTGGATTCAAAAACAGATTCTCAACATCGGGTGCGACCTCGGCTATCATTGCACCAAGTCGCAGGTTATGGCGTACCGAGAACGAGTAACCCAGAGCCGCCTTGACGGTGTAGGGATTAAACCGCACAACAGCCGAGCGTCCATATGATTTCTCAGCGGGGAATAGCTCCTTCTCGAAATAACCACGGCGCAACTGCTGTTCCACGCCCACCGCCATATCTACATCCAACTGCCAACGGTTGGAGTTATACTCCACCATAACATCGGCCATAATCCGCCTGCTATCAAGCGCATAGTCATACGAGAAGCGTTCGCCCTCAACAACATTGGCATCATCATTACGAAGATTATTTCGCAAGCGGTTAGAGAAGGTATCGTCATCCATCAGGTAGTAATCCACATCCACAAGATGCGTAGCACCCATCAAATCCACCATCTGCTTATAGTTTCGCGATGAGTCATACTCACCCCTTACGCCATAGCCAATAACAAAGTTTCGCCCTAACTCCGTACGAAAATGTAACACCGCCTCCGCGCGAGCGATGCGCTCTACCCTATCGTCCACAGCATATACTGCCCCATTTGCCGACATACGATTCTGGTTATAGAGCTCCTCCCAATCAATCTGCGTATAACGCTCATCACCCTCGCGCCACCTCTCCGCTACGGCATCGGCCACAGCCTTTGTAGAGAAATAGCTCGGCATATAACGGTAGTTATCGGGGCGCGGGGTCATAGCATCGTACCACCCAAGCGTAGAATATCGGCGTAGACCATAATCACCACCCACCGATAACATCATCTGCGTAGCACCGCCCATTGGTAGCGATAGTGTTGCCGCAACAAATGGCACAGCATCTCTTCTCACGCGCGAATTGCGCACCTCACCCGCCTGACGACCCCACGAGGGGTTGTAGAGTCTGTTGCCTGTAAGGGTAAAAGCCTCCTCGGTTGAGCCCGAGCGCAGGCCACGCTCGCCTACATTGGCAAGTGCTATCAACGACAACATAGCGCCCGACTTGTAACTCTTTGCTATGCGCACGGCCGCGTCCACGGAGTTGTTATATACGCCTTTAACATAAAGGTCATCGCCGCCTCGTGCCGCAGCATACATCGACAGAGACCATCCATCTTTAAGATAGTAGTGGAGAGTGGCTCGCACACCACCCAAGTATCCTTTACCCGAAAAGAATGTACCAACATTCACGCCATCAAGAGGCACGCCCTCAACAGCCGAAAACTCATCTTCGCCCGCAATGCCTACAATATTATTATGGCTATGAGATATTCCTCCGTAGGCTCGCTCCGTAAGTCCCATACGGCGCAGGATAGGTATATTAGCATGGCGCAACGACAAGCCATCGAGCGTTGCCTCGCGCTCGGTGAAGTATAATCCACGACGCGCATACTCCACCCACGAAAAGCGAAAGGCCGTAACCTCCTCATACAGGTCGCGCTTGTCGTGCATAGCCCGATAGAATAGAAGCGTATCGGTTAGGGGCTGCTCAAACGACAAGGGCTGGCTATCGAATTTATACAAACGATAGTCATCAACATCTTGTGCCAAGGAGGTCAGCAGTGAAAAAAGGGCAAATATTAGGGTTGTTAGTTTTCGCATCGATACAAATTTACTAAAAAGATTCTCTCGTATTGGAAAAACTATCGAGTTTTTGTAAATTTGCTAAAATTTGAAACTACAACAACTATGCTTATAAAAGATTTACAGCCCCGTCAAGTATGGGAGCAATTTGAGGCTATAACCCGCGTTCCACGCCCATCGAAGAAAGAGGAGCGCATAATTGAGTTTTTGATTGACTTTGCCCAAAAGCACAACCTCGAATGGCAACGCGACCCGATAGGCAATGTGGTTATTCGCAAGGGTGCAACCGCTGGATATGAGCAGCGCGAGACCGTCATCCTGCAATCACATATGGATATGGTTTGCGAGAAGAACTCCGATGTAGAGTTTGACTTCGACACTCAGCCTATCAACGCCGTAGTCGATGGCGAGTGGGTGCGTGCCGAGGGTACTACGCTTGGCGCCGATTGTGGTATTGGTATGGCGGCTGCGATGGCCCTGCTACTTGACGACGAGGCCGAGCACGGACCTATCGAGGCGCTCTTTACCGTGGACGAGGAGACTGGTCTTACGGGCGCTTTCAACCTTGGCGAGGGTATGCTCACAGGCAAGTACCTGCTAAACCTCGACTCGGAGGATGAGGGCGAAATATTTATCGGCTGCGCAGGTGGTGTAGACACCTTGGCGACATTTAACATCTCGCTCGAAGCAGCACCGCAGGATTACAGTTTCTACCGTTTCGATGTGGCCGATTTGGTTGGTGGCCACTCGGGAGATGATATAAACAAGGGACGCGCCAACTCAAACAAGATAGCTGCTCGTCTACTTCTCGAAGCACAGAACGACTACGAGGCGCGTATGAGTTATTTCGATGGCGGAAATCTGCGAAATGCCATTCCGCGCGAGGCTTACGCCGTGGTGGGTGTTCCCACAAAGTTGAAGGAGCAGTTCGAGGCTCGTGCTACACAATTTATGGCCGAGGTCAAGGATGAGTATCACTTCACAGAGCCCGATATGAACCTTACGCTCACCCAGACTCCCTGCCCCGTCGAGGTTCTTGGCCTTGCATCACAGCGCAACCTGCTGGGTGCTTTGGTAGGTGTTCCTAATGGTGTCTTGGAGATGTCAGCGGCTATCCCCGGATTGGTTGAGACCTCGACAAACCTTGCATCTGTAAAATTCCCCGCAAAGGATAAGGTTGTTGTCACCACCTCGCAGCGCTCGTCGGTAGAGAGTGCCAAGCTCTACGCCAAGCAGGCTGTAGAGAGCGTATTTGCACTTGCAGGCGCAGAGGTCGTTCACTCGGATGGCTACCCTGGCTGGGCTCCCAACCCCGACTCGCATCTGCTGAAAGTAGCAGTCGAGTGTTACAAGGATTTGTTCGGCACAGAGCCAAAGGTCAAGGCCGTACACGCAGGTTTGGAGTGCGGTCTCTTCCTCGAAAAATATCCTCATTTGGAGATGGTGTCATTTGGCCCCACATTGCGCGGTGTCCACTCGCCCGACGAGCGTTTGGAGATTGCAACCGTGGATAAGTTCTGGCAACATTTAAAGAGCGTAGTAAAAAATCTGTAACCAATGAAACGATTTCTCATAACTCTACTGCTGGCCGTATGCTCGTTCCCGCTGTGGGCGCAAAAACCACAAGCGGAAGTGGACCTTGCCACGATGACCTTCGTGCGCCAAGCCTTCGAGCGTAATTTTTACAATCTGCGCAAGGTGGTAAGCCAGATAAACATGGAGGGTACAAACCTTGTGCTACCCAACTCAGCAAATCTTGTTGTTGAGAATGCAACGCACGCGCCCACGCTAAAACAGAATGGGCGCACGCTTGAAATATCGGCAGAGCAGGGCACGGCTTCGACAATCCGTGTAGGGGCGTTTCATCCATATCTGTGTTATGAGGCATCGTTTTCGGCTATAAATAGTGGTGAGGAGGCCGGAATCATCTTCTATCCCAACAGTGGCGAGGGCAAGAGCGTTCGCATCGTATATCGCAACGGTGAGGTTCTCTCGCTCGCAACTACTGACGGCAAGGAGAGTATCTTGGCAAGCAAGCAGATTGGCTCTTTCGACAAGGTCAGTCTGCGCGTGCAATACACGGGAGTGCGCTTGCACATATTCCACCTGCGCGAGAATGGCAATGCCGACCTACTTTACAGCGTGGAGAATGATATGCGCTCGGTGGAGAGTTGTGTGAACTACTCTTTTGGCATCTACACCTCACTGCCCGCTGGCGGTGCTGTCACCCTGCACAAGGCCGAGAGCGCCCTGACCTGCGGCACGGGACAGGCCGACTCGCAGATAATACAATACAAAGATGGCACGCCGCTAATCCGCGACGGCCGACTCTACTTGTGCCTCACAACGCGCGGCTTTGAACGCATTTTCGACTCTTACCAAGGTGTCTACTCACTCGATTTAGCATCGTACGAGCTGCGCTTGGAGGGTGCACTCTTCTTTGGCAAGGGCGATGGCATAATGTACGGCTTCCACGCCACAAAGGTGGTCTATGACCCCGATACAGAGGAGTATCTGGTGATGACCACTACGCACGAGGATACCCACACCCTGGCGTGGGCTTCAACAAAATCGGACCTGTTGCACGGCCTGCACTTCTTGGAGTGCACGGAGCTGGATTTCCCGCACAACTACACCCGCGGGCACGGCTACAACACCGAGGACCCCGACTTCTTCTTCGATAGCGAGGCGGGCAAGTGGCGCTTGGCTTACTGCGCGTTGAAGAACAAGTCGTATGTGACATATCTCTGCGAAAGCGATAGCTGGAACGGCACCTACACTCAGATTGCCGAGTCGGCGCAGAATAACAACACGGGAATACGCATCACGAGCGTAGGCGGCCGCCGATATGTACTCAGTGGCGGCACGGACACTACATTCTACATCTACGACTACCCCACCCTGCGCTACGAGGGCACCTTCCGCCAGCAGTACGCCAACGGAGGCTTCCGCGGCTGGCCGACAATCGTACCCATACCCTACGGCAACTACGAGCGTTATCTCTGGATTACCTTCGACCGCGGGGCGCAGACAGGCAAGTACTCATACGGCACGCTATATTTCTATCTCGGTGACAAAATGTGGAGAAAGGAGTAACTATGGCAGAGAATTTACTGATTGCCGAGGGAGGCAAAGAGCAGAAATATGAGTTGCTCTATAAGCAGATTGAGGCACTCGTTGCGGGCGAGAGCGACACCATCGCCAATATGGCCAACATCGCTGCGATGATTCACGCGACATTTGGTTTTTGGTGGACAGGCTTCTACCGCATCGTGGGCGAGGAGCTTGTGCTGGGCCCATTTCAAGGGCCGCTGGCGTGCAGTCGCATAAAGTTTGGTCGCGGAGTGTGCGGCACGGCGTGGAAAGAGCGGACGACGCAGGTTGTGCCCGATGTGGAACTATTCCCTGGTCATATTGCGTGCAGCTCGCTGTCGCGCAGCGAGATAGTTGTCCCCGTGTGGAGAGCAGAAGAGGTCGTGGCCGTGCTTGACATCGACAGCGAACATCTAGCAACATTCGACGAAGTGGACAAAGCGTGGCTGGAAAAGATTGTTGCGCTATTATAAATAGGTACAATAAATTACACATAGTTTGAATCTCTCTTTTTCAAATTATGTGTAATTTTTTTATCCGAAAATTTGGTTTATATTATAAACTACTTTATATTTGCAATACACAAACGGGGACTACACGCCCCACAAAACAAAATTCTCAACTATTACAATTATTTTATTATGGAAAAAACTCAACTTACCGAGGCGCAGAGCTTGGAGCTCATCACCTCAATGATTAACGATTCACGCTCACGCTTGGCTCGCAATTCGGGCACCCCATTCCTGATTTGGGGCTACACCACCATTGCCGTGTCGCTATTCAATGCCCTTGTACTCTACTTGGGTTGGAGCTACGCGTGGAGCTGGTCGTGGTTTGCAATCCCCGTTATCGGATGGATAGGAATGTTATTATTTAACAAGCACGAACCAGGCGCCCGTAACTACATCGACCGTGTCATTTCAATTATATGGACCGTAATTGGATTATCGTTTGCGTGGTTATTTGTAGGAGCCGTTGTCTTTGGTTGCTCAATTAGTTTCCTTACAGTAGTTATAATGGGTGTCGGAACAGTTTTAACCGGTTGCGTCATTAAGCATCGTACTACGGCGATATGCGGTTGGGCCGCAATGTGTGCTTCGCTTATCTTTCCCATTGTTTATTTCATAATGGCAAAGAGCGGTTCGGCTTCCTCTATATCAGAGGATTGGGCTTGGGGCGAATTGATTATTTTTGCAGCTATCTTCCTTTTAATGATGGTTATCCCTGGTCATATCCTTAACCACAAGTATAACCGCAAAGCAGAGAGTGTATGTTCAAAGAGTTAAATCCGCTACTACACTCAGAGCTACGCTTGGCCGTTATGTCTATTCTATTGAGTGTTGAGAGTGCCGACTTTGTCTATCTGCGCGAACAGACAGGAGCTACGGCAGGTAACCTCAGCGTTCAGATTGACAAACTCCAACAAGCAGGATATATCTCTGTCGAAAAAGGTTTTAATGGCAAGAAACCGCGTACAACTTGCGCTATAACGGAGGTCGGCATTGCCGCATTCGAGGAGTATGTTTCAGCTCTCAAGAGCTATATCGGAAAAGGTATATAGAAAAAAAGGGCGTCCCGAAAGGACACCCTTTTTTATTGTTAGGCCAAAAGAGCCTTGTTAGACAATTTATTATTTCACATCTCCCATAGCCTTTTGATACTCCAGCCAAAGACTCTCAATATCATACTGCTCGCCCAAAATGCTCTTTATAGCGCCATCGAACGACCAGGGCACAATATCCAAAGTGCTGAGGTTGAACTTACGCAAGAAGTCAGGGTCGTAGTTATCGCGTATCCACACGAAGAAATAGCCGGCATAGCGGTAACCCTTGGTATAGTGGCCACCCTTGGGACGGTCTTGCTCGCCATAAAATCCACCATTAGCGACACGCACCGCATCGGCCATACCCTCGATAAATACCCAGAAGGTCTTGTTCGTGCCGTATGTGCCAATACCCTGCGGTTCGAGCTGGTAGGCGTGGGTAAGTTCGTGCAACAGAACACCTCGCGTCTCGAAGAGTACCTTCTCATCGCCGCTCTTCTTATAAGAGTTCTCAATATGGCGGGTGCTGTAATAGACCTTCACACGACCATTACCGCCACTCTTTGCCGAGATGCCATCTCTATCCTCAATCGTGTAATAGAGTTTCTCAACAGGTGTGACCTTATCCTCGGGCGAGAAGTAGAGCGTCGCTAACACCTCGCGGGCACAGCCTGCGATATAATCCTCGGGCTTGGGGACAAGACTATGGTAAATCTTTGAGCCCTCGGTTTGTGGTGCTTTATCCTCGAAGATAATCTCTCCCACATCGTACTTCTTCCACTTCTTTACTTTCAGTGGCTTTACCTTCACCTCACTCTTCGTCTCCGCCACGACGGGGCCCGCAGCCACGAAGATAGCCGCCACGCACATCAGCGCAACAATTAATACACTTACTCTTTTCATACTATTTAAGTTTTATTTATGACGCAATGCCAACTCTCGCTCCATATCCTCTATCGAGCAACCCATCTGCTCCATCAGCACAAGCAGGTGGTAAATCATATCCGAAGCCTCATAGATGAAGCGGTCACGGTTGCCATCGACAGCCTCAACTACGCTCTCCACAGCCTCCTCGCCCACCTTCTGAGCTATCTTCTTTACACCCTTGATAAATAGTTTTGTGGTGTACGAGCCCTCGGGCATATCGCGGTGACGCTGCTGAACAACAGCTTGCAGATGGCGGATAAAACCCTCATTCTCGGGCGTATCGAAACAGCTTGTGGTGCCACGGTGGCAGGTAGGTCCAATAGGCTCGGCCTTTACAAGTAGCGTATCGCCATCGCAATCGGCATACATATCCTTAACAAGCAGGAAGTGTCCGCTTGTCTCGCCCTTGGTCCAGAGCTGATTGCGCGTGCGCGAGAAGAATGTCACACGCCCCTCGGCCACGGTTTTATCATAAGCCTCACGATTCATATATCCAAGCATCAACACTTTGAGTGTTGTGGCATCTTGCACGATGACGGGCAAAAGGCCATCGGCACACTTTTCGAGGTTAAAATCGTCGAATGTCATAATCTAACATCTATGTTTAATTGTCTTAACTCCTTCTTCAAATCCTCAACGGTAATCTCTCCGAAGTGGAAGATACTTGCCGCCAAGGCTGCATCGGCACGCCCCTTAGTCAGCACATCGGCTATATCCTTTACCGAGCCAGCACCACCCGAAGCGATGATAGGTATGGAAACCTCCTCGGCCAAGCGAGCAAAGGTGTCGCAGGGATACCCCGAGCGTGTGCCATCGTGGTTCATCGAGGTAAAGAGAATCTCGCCCGCACCTCGCTCCTGCGCCTCGCGTGCCCATGAAAAGAGCTCCTTATCACAAGGGCGACTGCCTCCGTGCGTTGTGGCACGCCAGATGCCATCTTCCATCTGTCGGGCATCGATAGCCACGACAACAAACTGACTACCATAGCGAGCTGCGATAGAGTCGATGAGCGAGGGATTGGCAATAGCCGCACTGTTTATCGAAATCTTGTCAGCACCAGCATCCAGCAGTCGTGAGGCATCGTCCAGCGACGAGATACCACCTCCCACGGTAAAGGGAATATTTATACCATCGGCAATGCGCTCAACCAGACGGGTGAAGGTGTTTCGGCCCTCGCGCGTTGCACTGATGTCGAGATATACCAACTCGTCCGCTCCGCCACGAGCATAGAACTGTCCCAGCTCCACAGCATCGCCCACATCGCGCAGGTCGAGAAAGTTGACACCCTTGACGGTGCGCCCCTCCTTCACATCAAGACACGGAATTATGCGTTTAGCAACCATCGATCTATATCTTTTAATGTTATACGATTCTCATATATAGCCTTGCCGACAATCACCTTGCGCAAGCCCTTATCGTTCAATCGCTCAATATCGGCCATCGAGCCAATACCACCCGAGACGGTAAAGTCGATGCTCGGATAACGGCTCTGCAAATCGACATATAGCTCATCCGACGGGCCTTGCAGCATACCATCTTTGGTAATATCGGTGCAGATAACCTGACTCAACCCCATAGGCTGAAAGCCATCTATCAACTCCTCGATAGTTACAGCCAAATCCTCCTGCCAGCCATTCACCGACACATTGCCATTGCGTACATCTGCTCCCAGCACCATTCTCTGACCGCCAAAACGCGCCAACCACTCGGCAAAGAGCATAGGTTGCTGTGCTGCCACACTACCCACAATGGCGTAGTTTGCTCCATAATCGAACAAAGCACGGAGCGACTCCTCACTCTTAACACCGCCACCCCACTCAATCTCAACAGAAGCCCCTACGGCTATACGCTCCAAGGTCTTCAAATTCTTGGGCGTTGAGGACTTTGCGCCATCTAAATCTACGATATGTATGCGCTTGACACCGCAATCGGCATATCGCTTGGCCATATCCACAGGGCTTGCATCGTAGACCTTGGTACGCTCATAATCGCCCTGCGAGAGACGCACACAACGACCCTCAATAATATCTATGGCGGGGATTATCTCTATCTTACTCATAGCTTCAAGAAGTTTTCGATTATACGCTCTCCCACATCACCGCTCTTCTCGGGGTGAAACTGCGTACCGTAGAAATTCTCATACTTCAACGCCGCGCTGAACATCACGCCGTGGCGTGACGTTGCGATGGTATCGGGACAAAGCTCAGGATAATAAGAGTGAACAAAATAGACATAACTGCCACCCTCCAAACCCTTAAAGAGTTTTGTTTCGAGGTTGCCAACCTGATTCCAGCCCATATGCGGCACCTTCAAATCGGGTGCAGGCGTAAAGCGCTTAACACGCGCATCAAAGATATTAAGACACTCCACATCACCCTCCTCGCTGTGGCGGCACATAACCTGCATACCCACGCAGATACCCAGCACCGGACGACGCAACGAGCGGATAACCTCAACCAAACCCGCCTCGCGCAGATTGTGCATAGCCTCGGCAGCATTACCCACACCCGGCAGCAGAACCTTATCTGCCGAGCGTATCACCTCGGCATCGGCCGTAACGCAGAACTCGGCACCAAGACGCTTCAAAGCATTCTCCACCGAGCGGAGGTTTCCCATCTTATAATCTATGATTGCTATCATAATACGCCCTTGCTTGAAGGTAAATCATAACTGAACACATCACAGCGGATGGCCATCTTCATTGCACGCGCAAAGGCCTTAAAGACACCCTCTATCAAGTGATGATTATTCTCGCCGCGCGCCTCGATGTGCAGATTGCAACGCATAGCAACGCACAACGACTTGAAGAAGTGCTTGAACATCTCCGTAGGCACATCACCCACTCTGTCGCGTGTAAAAGGCACATCCCACACAAAGTCGGCACGGCCACCAAAATCGAGCAGCACCATCGCACGGCACTCGTCCATCGGCAGCACGAAGCCATAGCGGTCAATACCTCGCTTAGAGCCCAGCGCCTGATATATGGCCTCACCCAACGCGATAGCTACATCCTCCATCGTGTGATGCTCGTCAACCTCCAAATCGCCCTTACAGAGAGCCGTGAGCGACACTCCCGCGTGGTGGGGAATCTGCCACAACATATGGTCAAAGAATTTCAGGCCCGTATCCACCTGCGACTCGCCACCGCCATCGAGGTCCACCTCGATACGAATATCTGTCTCCGAAGTCTTTCGCACCACCTCGGCACGACGCTCTGTGCGACGCAGGAACTCAGCAATCTCATTCCAGCGATTGGTAACCAGCACGCAGGTCGAGGCGTAGGGCTTATCCTTCAACATAGCGGCACCCAGCGTAGGCGGCTGCAACAAGATAGCCTTAGCACCAAGGTTATGCGCCAGCTCCACATCGGTCAGGCGGTCGCCAATAACAAAACTTGCCGCCAAGTCGTACTCACCCGTCATATAGTCGCCAAACATACCCGTGCCGGGCTTACGCGTAGGCATATTATCCTGCGGGAAGGTGGGGTCTACGAGCTGATTATCGAAGAAGACACCCTCACCTGCCAGCGTACGCATCATCTTGATATGCGCGGGCCAGAAGGTCTCCTCGGGGAAGGTGTTAGAACCTAAACCATCTTGATTTGAGGCCAAGACAAGCTCATAGTCGAGCTTCGCCAGCGAATTGAGTCCCGATATAGCACCGGGGATAAACTCCAACTTCTCCAACGAGTCAACCTGATAATCCTCGGGCTCGGCCAAAATGGTTCCATCACGGTCAACGAATAGTACTTTCTTCATATCTTTTAAGTGATTTTATCAATTTATCATTCTCCTCGGGTAGGCCAATGGTCAAGCGCAGACAACCCTCGCAACCCTTCACGCGATTACGATTGCGGACGATAATACCATCGGCTATGAGATAGTCATAAACCGCATCGGCATCATCAAAACGCGTCAGCAGGAAGTTGGCATCGCTGGGGTATACCCTCTGCACCATAGCCATCTTCTCCAAGTCCGCGGCAAGCACGGCACGCTGAGCCTTAATCTCGGTAATTTCGTTATCTATATCGCTTTTAAGCAATTCGCTCACGATGCTCATCGTAGCAACATTGATATTATAGGGATACTTCACCTGCGACATAAGTTCAATCACTCGGCTATCGGCCAGAGCCAAACCTACACGCAAGCCCGCCATAGCCCACGCCTTTGACATAGTCTGCAAGACGATAAGATTTGGACGCGTAGCTATCTCGCTACGCAGACTCTCCGCCTCGGCAAAGTCGATATAAGCCTCATCAACCACAACCATACCTCCGAACTCATCAACCAATCGAAGAATCGCCTCGCGAGGGAACGAATTACCCGTAGGGTTATTTGGCGAGCAGAGGAACAACACTTTTGTATTCTTATCAGTAGCTGCAAGTATCTCTTCAACGGGCAAGGAATACTCCTCACCGAGCTGCACCTCGCGAAGTTCAACATCATTTATCGCCGCCGCAACCTTATACATTCCGTAGCTCGGTGCTATGTCCACAACATTATCCACGCGCGGCTCGCAGAAGACACGAAAAACAAGGTCAATTGCCTCGTCGCTACCGTTGCCTATAAATATATTCTCCGCCGCAACGCCCTTGATGGCTGAAATCTGCGCCTTCAAAGCCTTCTGATGCGGGTCGGGATAGCGGTTATAACCATTTTCGTACGGGCTCTCGTTGGCATCGAGAAAAACGCCCAACTCACCCTTATACTCATCGCGTGCCGTAGAGTATGGCGTAAGTGCCGCAATACAACGACGCACCAATCTGTTAATATCCTTTTTCATAACCTAACCTTTTACAATTCTCACCTTCACTGCATTGGCGTGTGCCTCCAATCCCTCGGCATCGGCCATAGCCACAATGGTTGGCGCAAGCGCCTCGATACCCTCACGCGAGAGCTCCTGGATGGTCATCTTACGCATAAAGCTATCGATATTTACACCACTGCACGAGTGTGCCCAGCCCGATGTCGGGAGCGTATGATTTGTACCCGAGGCGTAGTCGCCCGCACTCTCGGGTGAGTAGTTACCAATAAATATACTTCCAGCCGATGTTATCTCCTCGGCCACGCCCCACGCATCCTCCATAGAGATTATAAGGTGTTCGGCAGCATACTCATTAGCAAAGTCAATCATCTGCTCACGGCTCTGGAAGACCACCGCGCGGCTATTTTTCAACGACTCGACAACAAAATCGGCTCGCGAGAGCGATGCCATCTGTCGCTCGACCTCAGCCGAAACTGCCTCGGCAAACTCCACACTGTCGCACACAACCATAGCCTGACTATCGCGTCCGTGCTCGGCCTGTGACAACAAATCGGCCGCAACAAACTCGGCGTTGGCCGTAGCGTCGGCCATAACCATTACCTCCGAAGGGCCAGCGGGCATATCTATCGAGGTATTACGACCTGCCACCAACTGCTTGGCCTGCATAACATAGCGATTTCCCGGGCCAAATATCTTATACACCTTGGGTATACTCTCTGTGCCATAGGCCATAGCAGCCACAGCCTGCGCACCACCCACTTTGAAGACCTTAGTTACACCACAACGGCGTGCCGCATACAACACCTCGGCAGCAACGCGCCCCTGCTTGTTGGTAGGCGTGCAGAGGATAATCTCCCCGCACCCTGCAATCTTTGCTGGCAAGGCCAGCATCAGCACCGTCGAGAAGAGCGGTGCCGTACCTCCCGGGATATACAAACCCACCTTGCCAATAGCCACAGGACGCTGCACACACACCACACCTGCCGCCGTCTCAACCCTCACCTCAGAAGGGAGCTGAGCACTGTGGAATGCCTCGATATTGGCCACAGCAACCTCAATGGCCTGCTTAACATCAGCGCTGACGCTCTGCTCCGCTTCCGTAAACTCCTGCTCGGCAACGGCCAGCGAGCTCAACTTCACGCCATCAATCTGCTCCGCCAACTCATAAAGAGCCTTATCGCCCTCCTCGGCTACACGCTCCACGATGGTGGCTACGCGCTCGGCAATAAGCGAATTATCCTGCTCGGCACGACGACAAAGCGATGGCCACTGCTGCGGCTCGGGGTTTTGATATATATTCATAATTAAGGAATTATTTTATCCAATGTAAGCACCAGAATACCTTCGGCACCAATAGCCTTCAACTGACGCACCTTATCCCACAAATCAGCGGCATCTACCACCGAGTGCAACGAGCACCATCCCTCGGCTGCAAGAGGCATAACGGTCGGACTACGCATAGCGGGCAGAATCTTCACAGCTTCGTCCAGCGACGATGTGGGGATATTCATCAGCAGATACTTCTTACCACGGCTCACGCGCTCGGACTCAATGCGGAAGAGCAACTCATCGAGCAGCTCCTGCTCATCGGCCGTAAGGCTCTTATTTGCGATAAGCCCCGCCTCCGACTCAAATACGCGCTCCACCTCCTTCAAACCGTTTGTCACGAGCGTACCACCCGACGACACTATATCGAAAATAGCATCGGCAATACCTGCCGCAGGAGCAATCTCCACCGAGCCCGATATAACCTTCACATCGGCACTCACGCCCTGCTCGCTAAGGAAGCGTTCGAGTATCTCGGGATAAGATGTAGCAATGCGCTTACCCTGAAAATACTCCACACCATCGTACTCGTCGGCCTTGGGTATAGCCAACGATATACGGCAGCCACCAAAGCCCAACCTCGCAACAATATCAACATCACAACCACGCTCGGCAACCTCGTTCAGACCAACGATACCCAACGCTGCTGTGCCATTAGCCACCACCTGCGGGATGTCGTCATCGCGCAAGTAGAGCACTTCGAGAGGAAAGTTTGAAGCCTTCGAGAGGAATTTACGCTTGGCAGCATCGACATCAATGCCCAACTCGTGCAACAATTCGATACTCTGCTCATTCAAGCGACCTTTGGTCTGGATAGCAATTCGTAGCATAAAAGTATTTACATTTTATTTATTTACATCTATAAAAAAAGGCCTACCCAACGGTAAGCCTATATATTCACTCTGCCATACACACGACCTACCATATCTTTCGCAAGATATAATGATGAAGGTGGATGGTGAATGTATTTCTCATATCGGGGTTATTCGTTGTTATGCAAATATAATATTTTTATTCCGTTTATGCAATATGCAATGCAAAAATTATGAATAAAATTGTAAGATATTTGAATAACTACCCTCCCCTATTTCACCTACGACAGCGGAGCTTCGCCCTGCACATCGAGATTTACCTTTACATACTTATAGCCCAGATGGCGCAATTCAAGCGACACACCCAAGCGGAAGAATACCTTAACAACGCGAGCAAAGAGGTGGAATGCCATAACACTCTGCGGCTCGATGCCCTCCTTGCGAATCATCGTCTGTGCGGTGTTGGCGCACTTACGGATTGCAGACTCCAACTTCTGATTCTCGGCGCTGTCGAGTTTGTAGCCCACAAGGCACTCGATAACATACTCGTCCAGACAATCGAAACCACGAGGCTTAGCCATAAGCGTATACCAATCCTCAACATCCTTGTACTCGCCCCACGACTTATCCCACAGCACAGCTGCGCCCATACCTACATAACAGGCCCAAGCGATAGCAGCCGACGGATACTGGGCAATCTGTGGCACGGCAGCAACCATATACTCGGGAGCCGATGTGCGCCACTTCTCCTCCAACTCCTCAACTTCAAGAATCTTGCCATCCAAAAGTTCATCGGCAGTACACTGGTCCACCAATGTCTTTTCGAGCTTCTCGGCAAATGAGGTTAAAAACTCTCTATCTTTCTCTTCCATAATTTACTATTAGAATGTTCCAAGTCTAAATACAATCTTCTGGCAGTACAACTCGCCCGCCTCCAACAACGCCGACGGGAACGACGGCTCGTTGATAGCGTTGGGGAAGTTCTGACACTCGATAGCCACACCAGCATAATCTTTATAGCGACCTTCTGACTTAGTCACAGGACAACCACCCTCCAGCCAGTTACCTGTGTAGAGCATAGCACCCGCCTGCGACGAGAGAATCTCCACCTTACGACCCGTAGCCTCGCAGCGCAACTCGCCAACCTCGGCCAGGATGTTAGGCTTCCAGCCATCGAGCACGAAGAAGTGGTCGTAACCCTTGAAGTTCTTCATATAGTTGAACTCCGATAACAGGTCTGTGCCGAACTTACGCCACTGGGTAAAATCCTGCGGTGTACCCTTCACATCGAGCAACTTACCCGTAGGAATCTGCGTAGAGTCCATCTCCAACACATTTGAGCAGTTCAGGCGCAACTCGTGGTCGAGAATATCCTTACCACTACCCTCACCTGCCAAGTTCCAGTAGGTATGGTTTGTAAGGTTTACGACAGTAGTCTTATCGCTCTTAGCGGCGTAGGTAATCTCCAACTCGTTATCGTCACCAAAATAGTATGCCGCCTCAACATACAACTCACCCGGGTAGTTCTGCTCGCCATCGGGCGACACGCGCGAGAATACCACGCGGTTAGTCTCCACACGGCTCTCCCACAACTGATTAGCAAAGCCCTTTGAGCCTCCGTGCAGGTGGTTAGGACCGTTATTGATTTCGAGCGTGTACTCCACGCCCTCGATAGTCATCTTACCCTTAGCAATACGGTTTGCTACACGGCCTACGCTCTTACCGCTGGCAGCGCCATCGCCAAAATAGCTCATCGGGTCCTTATATCCGAGAACGATATCGTCAATATTGCCATTGCGGTCGGGAGCCTTCACCGACACAATAGCTGCGCCGATGTTGCAGACCTGCACCTCGCAACCGTTATCGTTGCGCAGTGTGTAAATCACTATTGCCTCACCCTCGGGTGTAGCACCCCAAATATGTTGCAAAATCTCCATTACTCCAGAGGTTTAAGGTTTTCGAGAATATAATCAATACGCTTCAAGCACTCCTCCTTGCCGATGAATGCCGTAACATCGTACATACCCGGGCCCTTGCCTGCGCCAACCAATGCCAAGCGCAGTGTATTCATAATCTGACCCATACCATAGCCCTTCTCCTGAATCCAAGCACCTACAACAGCCTCGGTATTCTCCAACGAGAAGTCGTCGATTGACGCCAACACCTCGCGCACCTCCTGCAAACGAGCAGGATTCTCGCCTTTCCAATACTTCTTGGTCTGCTTCTCCTCGTATGAGGTAGGCGCAACAAAGAAGTATGATGTCAAATCCCAAAGGTCTGTAATGAACGAAGCGCGCTCCTTCATAATGCCAGCAGCCTTACCCGCCAACTCATCCGTAGTCTCCACGCCGTGCTCTTTCAGGATAGGCTGAAACAACTCGGCAAGCTCCTCATTTGTCTTGTGGTGCATATACTGAGCGTTGAACCACTTTGCCTTATCGGGCTGGAAACGAGCACCTGCCTTTGATACACGGTCCAAAGAGAATGAGTCAACGAGCTCCTGCATAGAGAACAACTCCTGCTCAGTACCAGGATTCCAACCAAGCAGAGCCAACATATTTACAAAGGCCTCAGCGAAGTAACCATCCTCGCGGTAGCCACGAGCAGTCTCGCCCGTAGGAGATGTCCAGAACAAGGGGAATACGGGGAAGCCCATCTTGTCGCCATCACGCTTAGAGAGCTTACCGCCACCCGTAGGCTTCAACAACAGGGGCAGGTGAGCAAACTGGGGCTGTGTATCGGTCCAGCCGAAGGCCTTGTACAACAAGTAGTGCAAGGGAAGCGAGGGCAACCACTCCTCACCACGAATTACATGCGAAATCTCCATCAAGTGGACATCGACGATATTTGCAAGGTGGTATGTAGGCAGAGCGTCGGCACTCTTGTAAAGAACCTTGTCGTCCAATGTAGAGGTGTTAACCTTCACATGGCCACGAATCAAGTCGTCCATCTCGACAACCTCATTCTCGGGCATCTTAAAGCGCACAACCCAGATGTCGCCACGCGCAATACGCTCCTCAACCTCCTCCTTTGAGAGTGAGAGCGATGTGGGCAACTTCTCGCGCACTGTGTAGTTGTAGGCGAAGGTCTGACCAGCAGCCTCAGCCTCCTTACGCAAGGCGTCCAACTCCTCCGAAGTATCGAAAGCGTAGTATGCCCAGCCAGCCTCAACAAGCTGCTTAGCATACTTCAAATAAATCTCACGACGCTCGCTCTGACGGTAGGGTGCGTGAGGGCCACCTACGCCCACACCCTCGTCAATCTCAATGCCACACCATTTGAGCGACTCGATGATATACTCCTCGGCACCAGGTACGAAACGCTGTGAGTCGGTATCCTCGATACGAAGAATCATCTTACCGCCGTGACGGCGTGCAAACAAATAGTTATAGAGTGCTGTACGCACACCACCCATATGCAGGGGTCCCGTAGGACTCGGTGCAAAACGCACACGAACTTATCTTGACATAATTTTTTATTTTTAGTTTCTTATTTATTCCATTTTCAAATTCAACCAACCTTTTTTTTGCAGAGATTGATTTCATAAAGACTGCGGAGGTGTTTTGAAGCTTCCAACCTTTAATGATTGTATTGTGAGATTATTTCAAGGCTTGCGATGTTACCGAAAGCGGAGTTTACAAGGGTAATTGAGCATTTAGGAAACGAGCGTAACGCAGAAAGAACTCACAAGACAATTATTAAACATTGAAGAGGAAGTGCATAATATCACCATCCTGTACAATGTACTCCTTACCCTCGATGCCAATCTTACCTACGTCGCGGCAAGCCTTCTCAGAGCCAAGAACAACATAGTCGTCGTACTTGATAACCTCGGCACGGATAAAGCCACGCTCAAAGTCGGTGTGGATGATACCTGCTGTCTGGGGAGCTTTCATACCCTTGATGAAGGTCCACGCACGGCTCTCGTCAGCACCTGTTGTGAAGAATGTCTGCAAGTTGAGCAACTTATATGCCGCCTTGATAAGACGAGCTACGCCCGACTCCTCCAAGCCCATATCCTGCAAGAACATCTGACGCTCTTCGAAATCCTCCAACTCGGCAATATCAGCCTCGGTAGCAGCAGCTACGATAAGCATCTCGGCATTCTCATCGGCGATAGCTGCCTTCACAGCCTCGGTGTGAACATTACCCGACACGGCACTTGCCTCGTCTACATTACAAACATAGAGCACGGGCTTATCGGTCAAAAGATTGAGGTCGGCGATGAGCTTACGCTCCTCTTTGTCGGTCTCAACGGTACGCGCTGAGCGGCCCTGCTCCAAAGCCTCCTTGAACTGCACGAGCAAATCGTAACGACGCTTGGCGTTCTTGTCACCCGCCACGGCCTGCTTCTGGCACTTGCCGATGTTGTTCTCCACGGTTTCGAGGTCTTTGAGCTGCAACTCTGTGTCGATAATACCCTTATCGCGCACGGGGTCAACCGAACCATCGACATGAGTGATGTTTCCATTCTCAAAGCAACGCAAAACATGGATGATGGCGTTAGTGTTACGAATATTACCCAAGAACTTATTTCCAAGGCCCTCGCCCTTAGATGCACCCTTCACCAAACCTGCAATATCGACAATCTCGATTGTGGTGGGGATAACCTTTTTGGGGTTATCTATCTCGGCCAACTTAACCAGACGCTCATCGGGCACGGTGATTACACCCACATTGGGCTCGATTGTACAGAAAGGGAAATTTGCAGCCTGCGCCTTTGCGTTTGACAGGCAGTTAAAAAGAGTCGACTTACCCACATTGGGCAGACCGACAATACCGCATTGTAAAGCCATTTATTATCTGTTATTAATTATATACCTTAATAATTTTACAAAAGTACGAATTTTTAGGCAGACCAACCCCATTTTTGGGCATATTTTTTTAAGCCTTGTCATTTATTTGCAAAAACGCACTGAAATGCTTATATTTGCGCGTTATTTGGCCTTGTGGCCAGACACAGAAACAGAAGTTAGGAATTTAGGAAAAATAGGAATTATGCTCAGCAGAAAAGTAGCAGCACAACTTAAAGAGATAGAGACACCTTTCTACCTCTACGATATCAACCTCCTTCGCCAGACTTTGGAGAGTGTGGTTTACGAATCGAACAAGTACGATTACAAGGTTCACTACGCCATCAAGGCCAACAACGACGACTACCTGCTCTCAATCATCAAGGAGTACGGTTTGGGCATCGACTGCGCCAGTGGTAACGAGGTGCGCAAGGCCATCGAGATGGGCTTCGACCCCAAGACTGTGGTTTATGCAGGTGTGGGCAAGCGCGACAAGGAGATTCGCTACGCTATTGAGCAGGAGATTTTGGCCATCAACTGCGAGTCTATCGAGGAGTTGAAGGTGGTAAATCAGATTGCTGGCGAGTTGGGCAAGAAGGCCGACATCGGCTTGCGCGTAAACCCCGATATTGACCCCAAGACCAACCGTTGCATCGATACAGGTCAGGCAGATAGTAAGTTCGGTATCTCATACGAGGAGATTCTTGATAATGTGGAGCTTATCAAGTCGTTGGAAAACATCAACATCATCGGCATTCATATCCACATCGGCTCACAGATTCGCGAGTTGCATGTATTCGAGAATATGTGTAACAAGGCCAATGCCATCGTTGAGAAATTGGAGTCGCTCGGCTTCTCATTCCGTATGGTTGATGTAGGTGGTGGTTTGGGTATCAACTACGATGTACCCGAGAACGAGCCTATCCCCAACTTTGCATCGCTTTTTGCCATCGTACGCGAGCATTTGAATGTAGAGGGCAAGGAGGTCCACTTCGAGTTTGGTCGCTCTATCGTTGGCGAGTGTGGAGAGCTGATTGCCAGCGTGTTGTACAACAAGACAACTGCTACGGGTCGCCGTCTTCTCATTATCGACGCAAGTATGACCGAGCTCATCCGTCCGATGCTCTACGGCTCATACCACAACATCGAAAATATCACTTCTCAGGAGGAGATTTTCACCAAGTACACCGTTGTTGGTACGGCTTGTGAGTCAACAGATGTATTTGACGAGAATGTAAGTCTGCGCCGCAGCAAGCGTGGCGATTTGCTCGCCATCAAGTCGGCAGGTGCTTACGGCCGTTCGATGGCTTCGGAGTACAATATGCACGAGTTGCCCAAGGCTGTATACAGCGACCAGCTCGGCAAATAACATACGATAGTACTAAGATAGAAGATGTTGCGCAGGAAATATTGCGCAACATCTTTTTTATTTAAGGTATTTTTGTTACCTTTGGAAAATATTTGCGCAAAGATATGAACATCAAACTAATAAAATCAGAGATTGAGAAGTTATCGCTTATGCTCTCATCGTGGGAGTGTGAGGAGCAGGTGTCGGCTATTGAGCGCGACATCGTGCTGGATAAGTTAAAGAGATTATACGACTTGGTACGCTTCGGCGCTACGGCAGAGGTTGAGTCTACACCCACCCCTGTCCCCGCAGTTGAGCCTGAGCAGAGCGAGGAGAAAGATGTGGAGGTAGAGTTAATCTTCGCCGAGGATAAGTTCTCGGAGGAGGAGCTTGCTGACGAGCAGGAGGCTACGGAAGATGACGAGCCCGCATCTGTATCGGATTTTATCGCTGCAACCGTAGCAAGTGCAATTGCCGACGCCGCAGAGCAGAAGGCAACTGACGATACTGAGCCCGAAGTGGAGGTAGAGGTTATCTACGACGAGCAGGATGGTGAGCAGGCTGAGCAGACTGCCGAGCCCGCACAAGAGCCTGCGCAGGAGCCTATCCCCGCAATTGAGTCTATCGAGGAGGTAGCAGAGCCTATCATCGAGGAGGTTGCTCCCGCAATGCCTGAGCCTACACCCGCACCTGAGCCCGTGCAAGAGCCCGCGCCCATCGAGGCCACTAAGCCCGAGCGTCAGATGAATAGCCTGTTCAACATTGAGGAGGTACGCCGTCCCCGCTCGAAGCATCAGCGTATGATGTCGATATACAGCGGCAACGAGCCTCGTCAGGAGAAGGTGGTTGATATTTCAAAGATTTTCGATGTAGATATTGACGAGCCCACAATCGATGAGCCTATACCCGCACCCAAGCCTGCCGCAACGCCCGTTGCTAAGCCTATGCCCGCAGTGGAGGAGAAGCCTACAACATTGGCAGATGCTATCCCCGCTACACAGACTCTGGCAGACACGCTGACGGCCAGCACACCTCTTGCCGAGGAGATTAACCACGCGCGTATGCACTCGTTGCGCGATGGCATTGGTCTTAATGATAAGTTCCTGATGATTCGCGACCTGTTTGATGGTGACGGCGAGGCATACGAGGAGGCTATAAATGCTCTGGATGAGTTGGAGACTATGGACGACTGTATGATTCACATCATCGAGAACTACGCGTGGAATCCCGACAGCGAGGGCTCAAAATTCATAATGCAACTTTTGGAGCGTAAACTCTCATAGTATGTCTAAACTTTACATTGTCCCAACGCCCATCGGCAACTTGGATGATATCACACTTCGAGCCATCAAGACACTCGAAGCGGCCGATTATATCCTCGCCGAGGATACTCGCACAACATCATTCCTGCTCAAGCATTTGGGCATAGAGAAGAAACTATACTCTCACCATAAGTTCAACGAGCACGCTACGGCTGCATCTGTAGCCGAG
>JAZOPO010000049.1:0-5607 GCA_045655585.1 Alistipes sp.
CACCTGATTTTGCGCTTATTTGCCATAAAAAATAGAGATTAGTAGAAACGCGTTTCTACTAATCTCCAAAATATCGCTGTAATTTGCAAATTTACAAGCACTTATCTTTTTGTCCAAGCGCCGCTTTTTGCATCATTACCCTTTTAATCAATATTCATCATTATCAAACAAAAAATTGGTGCGTGACGAAATCACGCACCAATTTTATTTATGTAAGCACCATTCCTTATTAGCGCTTGAGCTTCATTATGAAGAACGGAGTAATCTCACGATACTTCGCATTCTGGAAGCGACGACGGCCACGCTGAATAACCTCACCCTTGACAGTACCTACAATATTCATCTGCCAAGTCGGCTTGCCCTTCTTGCCTCTCAACTTCTCCATAGCGGTAGGGTTAACCTTGATATGAACAATCTTCTCCTTCTCCTCTGGCATAATCGAGATTGGGTCGAGTGTGAACATTCCAATCTTCTTGCCCAACATCAACTCGATAGGCTCGTTGAAATCAGGGTTCTTATCTACCAAGATTCTGATAGGAATCGACTCGGCATCAACCGTAACAGGAAGCTCCTCCTCAAGATCGAAATCCAACGACAAGCGGTAAGGCGATGGCTCGGTAACATCCAAGGCCAACTCCGCAGCAGGGATATAGTGAGTGTAGTAGAACGCCTGCATCATCTGATCCACAGGTAAAACATCAGCCTGCTCACGACCATCAGAGCCCGGATAGCTCACCTTAACCTCGATTGGGAATCGCTTCACCTCGGCACCCTTTGGCGAGGTAATCGAAACATCCCAACGTCTGCCACGCAACTTCATACTACTTGTTGTAAAGCCCTTAGGAAGGCCCTTAATCGAGAGTGTAGCAGGGCGCTTCAACCTACCCTTCACGTCAACACGGAATGCCGCTGTACCACCCGACGGAATGGTAATGTTTGCAGGCGATACGAAGGCGTTGAACGATGGCAACTGACGGTGACGACGCAACAGATAGTGGTAGTCCTGACCATAGCCACGATGCAAATCCTCGACCTCGAGTGTCAAATACTCGCTAAAATCAGGAGTATACTTAAGGATAGGGTCGGCATGGAAGGTAATCAAGCCCTGAATTGGGTCTTCGGTATCATCAGATTGAGCCACGACATTGCCCGCCGCATCACGCAAACGCAACACTGCATCTATTCTCGAGCCATTTCTGCGGCCGATAAGCTCAACGATAATCTCCTCGTCCTCGACAGCCGAGATACGATAGCGCTTTATCTTCGACTCCGCTGTAAGTGAGTCGGCAATCGCACCACCCATTGTCAAGAGAGCACCATCCTTTGGCGAGTAGTTGATGACTTTACCCTTTGCCAGAGCGAAGAACGAAACCGCATTCGAAGTTCCTACATTATTAGTATAGGTAAGCTGGTGATAGCCCTCCTTCTTAACCTTCACGGTGGCCTTTGCATCGCCGAGGTTTACACCTGCAATCTCCTGCTTCAGCTTCTTACCAACTACACCGTATGCAGGATAGCGGCCCGTTACGAATGGTATCACACCGAGCTGAATGCGATAGTTGAAGTCCTCGCGACCACGATAGATAGCATCGTGAATCATCAACGTATACTTGCCGTCCTTTGGCAAAGTTGTCATAATCACAGGGTCGACATTGTGGTGGTAGTCGTCCGAGTAGGCAATCTCCTTACCTCTCGAATCCATAATCTTGATAACCGGCTGGAACCAACCAGGAACTGCGTCAGCAATATACGGAACGAGCTGTCGTCCCTTGACCGAAGCTACAATCTGGTCGCCCTTCTTGCCCTCGAATTGGAAGTAGTCGACACCTCCCGGAGTAACGTATCCGCACAACACTGCAGGCAACGACTCGACCTTGTTAGGCTTGTTGCGAGTTGATTTCTTATTCTCGAGGAAGTTCGGATACGATGCAACCTCGAATGGGAGCATATTCGAAACGCCGTTCTTACCCTGCAAACGCAAGTCGTACAAGCCACACGGGACATTCTTATCAATCGTAATCTTGATCTTAATCTTGTCGGCAAGCTGCGGGCTACTCTGGTCATTCAAGCGGCGACGCTTCTTCTTTGCAGTGGAACTCTCCTTAATCTGCTCTAACTCGCCCTTGATACCTGGGTGGCTGAACAAAACCTTGGTCGCTCTATTGATATTCAGACCTCCGGCCTCAATCTCGACATAGGTACCCACCTCTCCACCTGCAGGATAGAGATAACCCAACGAAAGCTTCTGCGCATAGAGCGTTGTGGTCAGAAGGGTACAGAAAATGGCCAATATTATTCTCTTACTTTTCATACGACGGCTTTTTTACATCAATAATTTCATACAACAATCCGTGGCTGAGTTTCTTATCCAAGAGCGACGGAAGTATAGGCAAATTACCCTCCGAAACGTGAGGCAATGTGCCATAAGGGTCGATACCCATAAGGAGATAGATTGTACCGATAAGGTCGCAAGGAGCAACAGGGCGCTCCACAACCTTCTCACCTGTCTTATCGGTCTTACCGAGCACCTTACCGCCTACGAAACCGCCACCTGCAACCAAGTAGCTGAAGGTCTTACCATAGTGGGCACGGCCACCATTCCACGGAGCCTCCCACAACACCTTTGGTGTTCGTCCGAACTCGCCACCACAAAGGATGATGGTGCTGTCGAGCAGACCTCGCTCATCCAAGTCGGCAATCAGCGCCGAGAGAGCCTTATCGAGGTTTGTGAGCATCGAGTTCATCTTCTGGAAGTGCTTCTTGTGGGTATCCCAGCCCGTAGTACGAACATTCACAAACGGAACACCCGCCTCGACCAACTTGCGAGCTACAAGGCACGACTGGCCGATTCGCGACTTACCGTAACGAGTCTTTATCGAGTCCGATTCGTTGGCAAGGTTAAAGAGTTCGCGGCTCTCGCCCCAGATAAACTCCATATTTACATCTCTCAACGAGTCGATCAACTCCTTGTCCATCGGGCCTGTCTCAAACTCCTTGAGCAGAGCCATTCGATTATCCATTCTGTTGCGGTCGACGAACTTATTCACTACGCCCTCAACCTCGTACACCTTAGACTCGGGTTTGCCGCCCGTATCGAATGACTTGTACTCGTTGCCCAAGAAGCCACCCTCGTTGAAGCGGCTGTTGGCACTTGTAACCGAGATGTAGCGAGGCAAAATACCCTTGTAGGTATCCTTCAACATATACGAAATCACAGCTCCGAACGACGGATATACAACAGCGCCCTTCGATGTGTCACCCGTAATCATTGCGTAGTGACCTGTCTCGTGAGCATTCGAGCCGTGAGTCATACTTCTAATCAAGGTGTACTTGTCGGCCATAGTTGCAAGCAAAGGCAACTTCTCACCAATCTCGATACCCTCGACATTTGTCTTGCAGACATTCTTGTAGTTACCGTGGTAGTTTCTACCGGCCTTCGGTTTAGGGTCGAAGGTGTCGGTCTGTGCCGGACCACCATCGAGATATATCAAAATCACAGACTTTGCTCGTTGAGCCTCGGCTGCGAAAGAGATAGCAAATATTAGAATTAAGGTCAGATATATCTTTCTCATAGCGTTTGAGGATTAGTGGTTATAGAGGAATTCGTTACTATTGATCTGCATCCACATAATATCGTATGCCAACTCGTTCAGAGATAGCATATTGTCGGCCATATACTTGGTGTAGAGCTCAACCTCTTTAGGTGTTGCTCGGCGCGAAAGCACTCTCAAGGTTATGGCATTTGCCACCTGCTGAACAGTGGTGTTCTTCTCGCAAATTCGTCTTAACACAGGACTTTTGCGAATACGATTTTCGAGCACCGACGAGTTCATCAAATAGAGCAACTGACGAGATGATATTGCATTGTTTCGCTGGCTCTCCAACGATACATCACGCGACACCTTACCAAAGAGCTCCAACTCGGTAGACGATACGGTAGCATCACCCAAGTGAGTTGCGCGGGTTTGAGGCGGATAGAATGTGAACGGTTCTGGCACTCGGCTGCTGTAGGTATCCCAACGGCCCGTTACACTTGCTATAGCATCGATAATAACCTCGGCTGGGAGTCGCTGCGCTACGAAGAAGCCCTCAGGAGCCATCTTCGAGTTGAACTCCTCAGACATAAGAATCTTCTTGAGCAAAGCTCGTAAGTTAAACTTCTTTGCAATGAAGTAGTCGGTCAGCTCCTTGAGCTTTTCAGGATCGGATGGCAAGTTATCCTCGCGCCAATCATCCGGCTCGTGCACAAGGCCCTTGCCGAATACCCAATACCACATTCTGTTCACCATAACCTCGGCAAAGCGGCGGTTATTTGGCGAGGTGAGCCAATTGACATACTCCTCACGCCAATCGGTGTTCGGTTTCAACTTGAGCGTTGTGCCATCCTCCAACACGACAGGAAGCCAAGGCAACTCCTTGTAGTAGTCGAGATAGATAATCTCCTCCTTCCACTCCTTGGTATCCTTGAATTTTATCTGCGAGAAGCACTGATAGCCATTATCCTTGCACTCTCGCTTACCCAAGAAGAGGAGGTTGATGTTAGCATAGAAGTTCTCGGGGCTTCGCTTCTGGAAACCACGATAGAAGTTGGCTGCCGGCGCACGGAAGTTACTACCCTGCGAGAGGAGAAGCTTGCGCACCATCTCATCGTATGGCACGTTGTTGAGGAGTTGCTCGTACACCCAACGGTTGTAGGCCTGCACGCCATTTGGCCAAAGGTTGCTCGGGAACTCCGACTTGATACGCAGGATGTCACCCCAGTGCATCTGCATGTACTTCAAGCCTAACTCGCTCTGAATAAGCCAATTGATTGTCTTTTCGCGCTTGCGAGTATCCTTGTTATCCAAGAATTTCTCACACGCCTGAGGCGATGGCAAAGCTCCCGTTACCGTGAGATTGACTCTTCGATAGAATACCTCGTCGCTGCATCGCTCCGAGGCTGTCGTCTGCCCAATCGTTAGTAGCAGACATACAATGAACATTAGAATTGCTCTCATATTGTTATGATATTAAGATTCCCTCTATTTCGACTAAAAGTTCGCTTCGGCACACATCGGCCCACGAATAGACCACCGACAAGTGCGGATAGACCTTCTCGACCTCCTCGCGCACCGCATCGTAATCCTCTTTATGCTTGATAAAGACCTGAAGCTGCACGCTCTTAAGCTCGTATGGCTCACAACCAAAGCGCACTAAATTCTCCTTCGACACCAAGTATTCGATATTCTCGATTGTCTTGATTGTCTGCAATCTCGCCGACGAAGCATCCATACTCTCCTCGCCACGAATGGCCGCCGTACCCGACACAAAGCAACAAGCTCCATTCGTGCTCTCGATTAACTTGGCGCGCTCAAACTTCGGAGTACTCTTTACGGCGTTCTCATCGTCATCGATAAGCACACTCTTCGAGTAGACGTGAGCCGCAATCTGCAACGGATTATCGATTGGAAATACTCCTCGCTGCTCCGCCTTCTTAAAGGCGATACCTCCGACCACGATACCCTCGAACGAGCCACCAATACCCGTAGCGGCAGGATAGCCGTTGCGCCAACTGCACTTACCGTAGTAGGCCGAGCGAGCATCGTTAAACTCCTGATAGTTCTGCTT
>JAZOPO010000050.1:0-42985 GCA_045655585.1 Alistipes sp.
ATCGAGTGCCTCAAGGTTACCAGCCTCAACCAAAGCCTTCATCTCAGCATCGGTCTTACCCTTGATATCTGTGCTGTTTACAACCTGTGCACGACGCAACTGAGGAAGAATCTCCTTCTTCAAAGCTGTAAATACTGCAGACATGTTCTTAATCTCAGCCTCGCGCTGTACAGATGACTCGTAGCGGCTCAAAACCTGAAGGATAATCTCCTTATCCTCGATGTTAGAAGCAGCAACCAACTCCTTGAAGCCTTCCCAGTCCTCACCGTAAGAAGCAACATCAAGACCCATACCTGTCTCCTTCAAGAGCTTCTCAGCAACTGTGTGACCAGTCTTAGAACGCTCGCCAGAGAGCTTGTCGTTGAAGTTCTCGGGACCATCGGGTGAAGCATAACCGTGAACATACAACTTCTGAGTTGCACGGTCGTTAGACTGCTGAGCAACAACATTAGCCTTGAATGCCTGCAAATCCTCAGTGTTACCAGCCTTCTTAGATACGCGTGAAGAGTTGATAGCGTAAAGGATGTCAGCCTTAGTAACAACAGTTGTTACGTTCTTGTAGTTGTTAGCAGTGTTACCCATTACAGCAGCGTAATCCAAGTCGTTCTGGAGAGTGTTTACACCCTTAGCGATGGGCAATGCAAATGCAGCCTTGATAGCCTCTGCATCCTTACCGCCAGCAGCCAAAGTAGCAGCCTCCTTCTTTGTGGGAAGAGCACCTGTGTTAGCATTTACCAATGTGAACTCCTTGCACTTACCCTTCGGGCACTTAACCTCGATGAGCAAACGCAACTCGCTGTTAGCCATGCGAGCCTCGTAGGGGAACTCAATGTGCTGAGTGAACTGGCCACCAGTCTTAGATACTACTGTATAGTTCTCCTGAACCTTCTCGCCCTGGAAGTACTTAGTAGCACCCTCTACCATACCACCACCGTATACGATAACGGGAGTAACCTTCAAAACTGCCTTCTTATTGAAGTAAGTCTGGGGGTAAGTTACTGTGATGTCAGCCTCTACCTTACCGTTGTTCAATGTCAAAACCTCGGGAGTGCAAGTGATAGTCACCTCATCCTGATTCTTTGCCATCTGATTGAAGCAGTTACAGCCAGTGAAAACGAGGGCTGCAAGTGCAACTGTTACAAATAACTTAAAGTTTTTCATAGTTTGAATTAAAAATAGTTAAACAATTATTATTGGTTTGCATTTGTCATTATTTCTTGGGGCGGTCACCACCGCGACGCTCGGGACGCTCGCCACGGGGACGATTACCCTCTGCACGGGGCTTACGCTCACGCTCTACCCAACCCTCGGGCTTGGGCATTACGGCCTTGTGTGAGAGCTTGTACTTGTTAGTCTTGGGGTCTACGCCAATGAGCTTAACCTCAATCTTATCACCCTCCTTCAAGCCTGTCTCCTCCATTGTCTCGAAGCGCTTGTAGTCAATCTCAGAGATGTGCAACAGAGCCTCCTTGCCGGGCAAAATCTCAACGAAAGCACCAAAAGCTACAATGCTCTTGATAGTACCGTCGTAAACCTCGCCTACCTCGGGAACAGCTACGATACCCTTGATGCGTGCAAGTGCGCTATCCAAAGCCTCCTTGTTTACACCGAAGATATCTACTACGCCACACTCATCGTTCTCTGTGATGGTGATAGTAGTACCTGTTGTCTTCTGAATCTCCTGAATGACCTTACCGCCAGGACCGATAACAGCACCGATGAAGTCCTTAGGAATCTGAATCTGTACGATGCGGGGTACGAAGGGACGGTAATCCTCGCGGGGCTCAGCGATAGTCTCGGTAATCTTACCCAAGATGTGCATACGACCCTTGCGAGCCTGCTCCAATGCTGTTGCCAAAACCTCGTATGACAAACCGTCAACCTTGATATCCATCTGTGTAGCAGTGATACCGTCAGCAGTACCTGTAACCTTGAAGTCCATATCACCCAAGTGGTCCTCGTCGCCCAAGATGTCAGACAACACAGCCCAACGACCTGTTGCAGAGTCAGAGATAAGACCCATTGCGATACCAGATACGGGCTTCTTAATCTTAACACCAGCGTCCATCAATGCCAATGTACCAGCGCAAACTGTTGCCATTGAAGAAGAACCGTTAGACTCCAAAATGTCTGATACAACGCGCAATGCGTAGGGCATCTGCTCGCCTGTGGGAATCATAGGCTTCAACGCACGCCAAGCCAAGTGACCGTGACCAATCTCACGACGGCTTACACCGCGTGCGGGACGAGCCTCGCCTGTTGAGAAGGGAGGGAAGTTGTAGTGCAAGGTGAACTTCTCAGAGCCCTGAACCAAAACCTCGTCGATCATCTTCTCATCGAGCTTTGTACCCAATGTAACAGTAGTCAATGACTGTGTCTCACCACGAGTAAAGATTGCTGAACCGTGTGCTGCGGGCAAGTAACCTACCTCACACCAGATGGGGCGAATCTCGTCAGTCTTACGGCCATCCAAGCGCTTACCCTCGTCGAGGATCATATTGCGCATAGCCTTCTTCTGTACATCGTCGTGGAAATATTTGTGGATAAGGGGAGCCTTCTCCTCCAACTCCTCCTCGGTAAAGCGTGCTGCGAACTCAGCCTCCAAAGCCTCGAAAGCCTCTGCGCGCTCGTGCTTTGCGCTGCCGCTTGTAGCGATTGCGTAAGCCTTGTCGTAGAGCTCAGCGATAACCTGCTGACGAAGCTCCTCGTCGTTGTTCTCGTGGCAGTAAGTACGCTTAACATCCTTACCCAACTCCTTAGAGAGCTCAATCTGAACGGCGCAGTGCTTCTTAATCTCCTCGTGAGCGAACTTGATAGCGCCGAGCATAACATCCTCAGACACCTCGTTCATCTCACCCTCAACCATAAGGATGTTGTCGATTGTACCACCAACCATGATGTCCAAATCTACATCGGCCATCTGCGAGAAGTTGGGGTTGATAACATACTCACCGTTGATGCGAGCTACACGCACCTCCGAAATAGGACCGCCAAACGGAATATCCGATACGGCCAATGCAGCCGAAGCGGCCAAACCTGCCAATGCGTCAGGCTGAATATCCTTGTCCGCCGAGATAAGGTTTACGGTAACGAATACATCGGCGTGATAATCCGAGGGAAACAACGGGCGCAATGCACGGTCGATGAGTCGAGCTACCAAAATCTCGGCATCGCTTGCCTTGCCTTCGCGTTTCATAAAGCCTCCGGGGAAGCGTCCGCACGATGCGAACTTCTCCTTATACTCCACTTGCAGAGGCATAAAATCAGTACCTTCCTTTGCGTCCTTTGCTGCTACAACGGTTGCCAACAACATTGTGTCACCCATCTTCACTACAACCGAACCATCGGCCTGCTTGGCCAACTTGCCGGTCTCGATTGTGATTTGGCGACCGTCAGCGAGCGTAATCGTCTTTTGTACAGCGTTGTACAATTTGTTTTCTTCCATAAATTATAAATCGTCAAAAAATAAAATTTCATACGAAATGAAGGTAACGCACAGTTACCTTCATTTGTACCCTCTCAGTATTACTTACGGAGGTTAAGAGTCTTGATGATAGCGCGGTAACGCTCGATATCAACCTCCTTCAAGTACATGAGCAACTTGCGACGCTTACCTACCAAGCGCAACAATGAGCGCTGTGTACCGAAGTCGTGCTTGTTCTGCTTGAGGTGCTCAGTAAGGTGGCTGATACGGTACGAAAACAATGCAATCTGGCTCTCCGGAGAACCAGTGTCAGTGTTAGACTTGCCGTACTTACCAAAAAGCTCTTGCTTTTTCTCTGCTGTTAAATAAGCCATAATATATAAAATTAGTTTATGGGCCATACCGCCTCCATCCGGAACGGTTAAAAGCCCTGGTTCCACTCCACGATGCATTCCCCTTACTGTGAATAACACCGGAGCGTGCCACAAAAGTACACCTATTTTAGTTAAGCGCCAAATATTTTAGACTTAAAAATGTATTTTTTTATCCGATTCTTCCCGTTTTGTCTACAAGTTGTTAATTTTTCCTGAAATATATGTATATTTGCACATCAGAGATGCCCTCGGGAGTGCTTTTTTGTAAGTAAAATGCCCGTTGCATTATCAGTGTAAACAGTAGATTTTAAGGAGCTAAGAATTATGCGAAAGAATCTCTTTTTTCGACCTATAATTGCGGGCGTTATCGCTGTCGTTTTTGCTGCCGTTTCGTGCAGCAAAACCAGCCCGAGTTATATCCGTGTCGAGGGGCAGATGCTCGGTACTTTTATGCAGGTGAGTGCCCATACCGACCGCCCTTCTTCGGAGATTTATGCCCTGATGATGCAGATTGATTCCGCCTCGAAAAGTTCGATGTCGTTGTTCGATGAGAGCTCGTTGCTAAATAGAGTTAATCGCAACGAAACGGACTCTCTGGATAGGCATATTATCCACTGTTTGGAGCTTTCGCGCCGCGTGAGTGAGGTCAGCAAGGGTGCTTATGATGTGACCATTGCACCATTGGTCGAGGCCTACGGTTTTGCGGGCAAGGAGCGACTCGCGGAGGTAAATGTGGACTCGCTATTGGAGTTTGTTGGCATTGATAAGGTGCGAATCGAGGGTGGCCGTATAGTTAAGGATGATAGCCGTTTACGCCTGGATTTCAACTCGATAGCAAAGGGCTATGTGGTAGATATGGCAGCCGAGGCGTTGGAGGAGTTGGGTATCGAAAATTATCTTGTAGATATTGGCGGCGAGGTGCGTTGCAGTGGCGTGAATTCGAAGGGTGGCGCGTGGAGAGTAGGCATTGAGACTCCCTTTGATGGAAATAACACCCCCGGAGCATATGTCCAGCAGGTTATCTCTCTGTCGGATTGTTCGATGGCTACATCGGGAAATTACCGTCGTTATTACCTCGACGAGCAGGGTCGCAAGGTGGCTCACACCATTGACCCTCGCACGGGCAAGAGCGTGATTACCAATTTGTTGTCGGCTACTGTTGTAGCGCCTACCTGTGCCGAGGCCGATGCCTATGGCACGATGTTTATGGCCTTAGGTTTGGAGGATGCTATCGAGGTTGCTCGCGAGTTGGAGCCCAGCGGTGTGATGGTATATTTCATCGCGGCAGGTGAGGGAGATGATTTTGAGCTCTACTGTTCGTCTAAATTGTCGCCTATGATTAAGAATACGGAGGGTATGCGATTAATAAAGTAAACCACCCGTGATGTTGAGTGTTTGAGGGTTATGAAGAGAGCGATATTATTATATAATACACAGTCTGGTCGTGGAACATTTGAGCGTAGTCTTGACAAGATTACGGAGATATTCCGCGAGGCTGATTATGATATAAAGCCTATATCTATTGACTTTTCGGATAATCCCTATAAGGGTTATGAGGATGTCGATTTGGTTGTTGTGGCTGGTGGCGACGGCACATTAAACTATGCTGTTAACACTTTGATGCGTAACAATTTATCGCTCACGCTCGGCGTTATCCCCGCAGGCACAGCTAATGACTTCGCAGGTGCTATTGGTATGTCCAGCAACATCTTCGAGGCGGCCCGACAGATTGCCTACGGCACGCCCGAGGCTATCGACTGCGGTAGGGTGGAGTCTATCGGTGTGCCCGATACGAAGCCTATCTACTTTGTCAATATTTTCAGTTTCGGAATTTTTACCACCACATCGCAACATACGCGCGAGGAGCTTAAACATATTATGGGCCGTGCGGCCTATATGATTGAGGCTCTCAAAGAGTTAAAGAAGGTCCACGGCATTCCGCTAACTATCACTAGCGACAACGAGGCCTTCTACTATCCTACGCTTATGGGCTTGGTTTTCAATGGTGAGACAGCTGGTCGTATGCCTCTGGCGCGTAATTCCAACCTGCGTGATGGCGAGTTTGATTGTCTGTTCCTGCGTAAGCGCGAGACCGTTTTTCAGTCGGCTGTGGATATGCTTTTGTATGTGCTTGGATTAAAGACCGAGGCAGTTAAATATCTGCGAACGAGCGAATTAACGCTCGTGTCGCCCGTTGATACCGACACTGATGTCGATGGTCAGCGTGGTGAGCAATTCCCCATAAAACTCACTTGTTTGCGGGGAGCGCTCAATATCATATGTCCGCACGAGGACACCTGATGAGACGAAAATTTTATTATATATGGAGAGAGATTAAGTGTGAGAGAGTTAGTAAAATTAAAGTTTCAGAGATTAAAAGTTATTTTTCGGAGAGTGAAAGTGTAAGTTCTGACGATTTTGTAATGTCACCCATTATGAGGTTTAGCTCTATGGAGGATGGTATTAGAGAAATTGAAGGAGTTACCGTGGGGGTTATATGCAATGGCACGGCCAAGGTTGTTATCAACGACCGCTCGTTTGAGTTGCGTCCCAACTCTATTTTTCTACTGCGTGAGGAGTCGAAAATATCGAAGGCTCGATGCACGAAGGCTTGTACGGGTTATTTTGTAACCTACTCGTCGTCGTTTGTCAACTCGATAAAGCTCGATACATCCGATATGCTATCTACCGATATGCTTTTTAGTTTGAAACCCTGCTTTGAAGCGCAGAGTGATGAAGTGGCATCGCTGTATGATATTGCTTCTGCTGCTCGTTCGATTGCTGGGCGTGATGGTATGCTCTATGGTGATAAGGTCATCGAGTCGTTGCTTACATCGTTCTTTTATACCGTGGCATCGATTATTAATAGTAGTGTGGCCGAAAAAGATGATGTTGTCACATCGCGCGGAGATGAACTTATGCGTCGATTTATTGCCGAGCTGAGTGCTTCGTGTGAGGTAGAACGCAGCGTTGAGTATTATGCCAATCGTTTGGGTATCACACCCAAATACTTGTCGCTCATCTGTAAAAAGCGCGTGGGTAAGAATGCTTCTAAGGTAATTGATGGTGCGGTTATCAACAAGGCTAAGGAGCTACTTACGCAGTCGGGATTGAGTGTTCAGGAGGTGTCGGAGCGACTTAATTTTGTATCGCAGTCATTCTTCGGAAAGTATTTCAAGCAACGCACGGGCGTGTCGCCATCGCGATATAAAGTGTAGATTATAAAAAAATATGGTGCTAACTTTTCGGTTAGCACCATATTTTTATCTATTGATTAAGTAATCCAAATCTGTCACTCGTCTGTTTATGTACTTTCTCACCATATCCACCTCGGCAGGATATGAGCCTAAGGCCTGGAAGTTCATATTTACATTAAAGTGCAGATTGCCCCAGCGCGTGTATTGTAACTTCTGCGATTGGTCGAGATATTTCTCCGTCTCATCAACCCACTGCACGAGCGACTCGGGAGTAATCACTCCGCTGTCGCGCAGATTTTTCCAAATCTCCTTCATGCGGGCATTTGCCACGGGGTCCTCCTTGATAATTCTATTAACAAACTCTCTCATCTTGCCGCTGGCCATAGATGATACGCTTGTAGCATAGAGGAAGTCGGTGGGATTGTTAAGCTCGGTGTGTGTGCGTGAGTCATTGTCGAAGGCAATATCAAAATCCCATACCGGTCCTGTGTAGAACTTATTGTCACCACGCTCCTTGTACATAAAGGTGCTCCAATATGTGTCGGTGTTGCCGCTTAACTCGCCTATAATACAGTGCTTTACGAAGCTGTCAACATCCAAATAGGGGTAGTATCCCCACTCCTTGTGCGTGAAGTTGTCGGAGAATACTTTGTCTTCAAGTAGGTTGAAGGCATCTTTGATGTATTGCTTCTGCTGCGATGTAATCTTATCGTCATCGGGAGACTTAATAACAACGGGGATACCAGCACTTGACCAGAAGTGGCTAATCTCTTGGCTTGCTCTTGCGTCAATCTCAATGAAGTATCCACCCGTAAGAGCATCACCGCTATTATCCTCAGGTTTCATCTCGGTAATATCCACACGATGTTCGCGCACATCGACTTGGTCGGTAAGTTGATAGCAACCACGATACTCGCCATTGAAGATGACATCTACGGGCTGGCAGTAGGGTGTATATCTCGCACCTACGCGCTTGCTTATCTCAAAGCCTAACATATTGCGCATAAGACTCTTATCGCCGTAGGGGCTAATCAGTGTCCACTTCTTAGCCTCGGCAGGAGCATCGAGTAGCTTCGCCTTCTTGTCAAACTTTATGCGGTATGGCTTCTGTGCAAAGTTCCAACTTGCATTTCCGCGACCACGAATGCCTGTTTTCTCGCCTATATGAACCTTCTTGCCACCTTCTCCAATGACATACACGGTGCTTGTAATCTCATTCTCCTTCGATGTTACCTCGATTGCGTTCGCTGTTCTGATGACCACCGTTGGCAGATTTGTAACCTGATAGAATTGAGAGTCGTCGCCCACGCCCTTCTTGCCGTAGAATGCCAACTCTGCCAAGTTGCAACGCTCATCGTTGGGTGTAACATAACGCACATAGCGGAATCCACGCGAGCAGTTTATGGTTGCGTAGTTCATCTTGCCCTCCTCTCCGGGCTCGGGGATAAGGTAGATAGGTACAGCATCCTCGAAGTCGTGGCGGTTTGCTCCCTCGATTACAGCCAACTGCACACGATCGCTATGGCTGTTGCGTGGCGCATAACCTATCTTAGTGATAATATGTTTCTCGCCAAGGTCCAAACCAACCCAAGTGTGTGAACGCTCGTAAGATGCGAAGTAGGTCGAGAAGTTGCGGTCAAAGACATTAGCCTTAGTATTTACGCTTGTCGATTGAGCATTGTTGTTGCCGTAGTCTACCGAATATTTTGAGCCTATGATTGCTCCGGGCAGAGAGCCATCATCTCCCGCCTTAACATCAAATTCGGGTATGGGTTGCTCCTGATACTCCTCATCTCCGAGTAACGGAATCTCTTTGTTGCAAGATGTGTTTACAACTGTTGCTGCAAAAAGAAGAGTAATTAGAATGAAAAATCTTTTCATAGCTTTGGCATTTAGGCTGTTTATCTCATTTTGACAAAGATAGCAAAATATATTTTTGGGTAAACTTATTTTTCGATAAAATCAATCTATCTGCGTATAGTTTTTTTATATACAAAAAAAGAGGCTGCCGAAGCAACCTCTTTCATATTTGGTAATAAGCAATTTATTACAACTGGGGACCAGCAGCAACCAATGACTTACCCTCCTCGTTACCAGTGAACTTAGCGAAGTTCTTGATGAAACGACCAGCCAAATCCTCAGCCTTAGTGTTCCACTCAGCAGCATCAGCATAAGTATCGCGGGGATCCAAGATTGCGGGGTCTACGCCGGGCAATGCAGTGGGAACCTTGAAGTCGAAGATAGGAATCTGCTTAGTCTTAGCTGAGTCGATTGAGCCATCGAGGATAGCGTCGATGATACCACGAGTATCCTTGATAGAGATACGCTTGCCAGTACCGTTCCAACCAGTGTTTACGAGGTAAGCAGTTGCGCCTGATGCCTCCATCTTCTTAACCAACTCCTCACCGTACTTTGTGGGGTGCAATGAAAGGAATGCAGCACCGAAGCAAGCAGAGAATGTGGGAGTAGGCTCAGTGATACCACGCTCTGTACCAGCCAACTTAGCTGTAAAACCAGAGAGGAAGTAGTACTTAGTCTGCTCGGGAGTCAAGATAGATACGGGAGGCAATACGCCGAATGCGTCAGCTGAAAGGAAGATAACCTTCTTTGCAGCGGGAGCCTTAGATACACCCTTAACGATGTTGTCGATGTGGTAGATGGGGTAAGAAACACGAGTGTTCTCAGTTACTGACTTATCAGAGAAGTCAATCTTACCGTTCTCGTCAACAGTTACATTCTCCAACAAAGCGTTGCGGCGGATAGCGTTCCAGATATCGGGCTCGTTCTCCTTAGAAAGGTTGATAACCTTTGCGTAGCAACCACCCTCGAAGTTGAATACGCCCTCGTCGTCCCAGCCGTGCTCGTCGTCACCGATAAGCTGACGCTTAGGATCTGTTGAGAGAGTAGTCTTACCTGTACCTGACAAACCGAAGAAGATAGCTGTCTCGCCCTTCTCGTTAGTGTTAGCAGAGCAGTGCATTGAAGCCATACCCTTCAAAGGAAGCAAGTAGTTCATGTAAGAGAACATACCCTTCTTCATCTCACCACCATACCAAGTGTTGATGATAACCTGCATCTTCTCTGTGAGGTTGAATACAACAGCAGTCTCAGAGTTCAAGCCGAGCTCCTTGTAGTTCTCAACCTTAGCCTTAGAAGCGTTGATTACAACGAAATCGGGCTCACCGTAAACCTCCAACTCAGCGTCAGTAGGACGGATGAACATATTCTTAACGAAGTGTGCCTGCCAAGCAACCTCCATAATGAAACGGATCTTCAAACGGCTGTTCTCGTTAGCACCGCAGAATGTATCAACAACATAGAGCTTCTTGTTAGAGAGAGCCTTTGTAGCCAAAGACTTCAACTCAGCCCAAGCTGCCTCAGTTACAGGCTTGTTGTCGTTCTTGTACTCCTCAGAAGTCCACCAGATAGTGTCCTTAGAAGTCTCGTCCATTACGAAGAACTTGTCCTTGGGTGAACGGCCAGTGTAAACGCCAGTCATTACATTAACAGCATCCATCTCGGTCAATACGCCCTTGTCGAAGCCTGAGAGCTCAGCCTTAGTCTCCTCGCGGAACAACTCATCGTAAGAGGGGTTGTAAACAACCTCAGTAGTACCGGTGATGCCGTACTTAGTCAAATCAATCTTTGCCATAGTTTTTAATTAATATTATAAGTTAAACTTCTTCAATCTCTTATTAGTGTTGCTTCTCGGTCTTCTATGCCTTGCTTTTCGGTCTTAGTCCCTTTCCGAAAAAATCCCCATCTGCCATTTAGGCCGCTGGAGTTGCATAGGCCCCTTTTTTCAGCGCTACAAAAATAAATAAAGAATTTGATTTGTGAAACGATTAACACCCTATTTTTTGAAAAATTATCTTTTTCTTAACATACGAAAAATAGTGTAGTAGTCCAAACGCCTATTTTATTGCTTTTTAGAATAAAAAATAGTATATTTGCAATTTTACGACCACTTAAATTTTTGAGTAAAATTGTCTGATTAATCCGATGGCGGGGCTTTACTTCCATATTCCGTTTTGTAAGCGTATCTGCGGCTACTGCGATTTTTTCCGCGTGGCCGACCTTGGGCTCATTGATGGCGTCGTGGAGGCTATGCACGCTGAGATGGAGGAGCAGTGTGATTTTCTTTCGGATAAGAGTATTCGGACAATATATTTCGGTGGCGGCACACCTTCGCTTATGCACCCCCGCGAGGTGCAATCCTTCATCGACCACGCTGCCGAATTATGGGATTGTAATACGGTGGAGGAGATTACCATCGAGGCCAATCCTGATGATGTCACTGCGGAGTATGTAGCCGCTTTGCGCCGTACGGCAGTCAATAGGGTAAGTCTTGGTGTTCAATCTTTCGATGATGCGGAGTTGAAGTTTATGAACCGCAGACACTCTGCCGCTGATGCTGTGGCTGCTGTTAAGCGACTGCAAGATGCTGGAATAGAGAATATAACCATCGACCTTATTTTTGGTGTCGATGGCTTTGATGAGCAGGTTCTCGCCCGCTCGTTGGAGCAGGCTCTTGCGCTTGATGTGCAACATATTTCGGCATATCATTTGACAATCGAGAGCGGAACAACTTTCCATCGCCGTGTGCAGAGAGGTGTTATGAGTGAGGTGGCCGAGGAGATTAGCGAACGAGAGTATATGCTGATACACAATGCATTAGTTGGTGCGGGTTATGAGCATTACGAGGTCTCAAACTATGCCCGCAAGGGTTTTCGTTCGCGCCATAACTCGTCGTATTGGCACGGTGCACAGTATCTTGGCATAGGCGCTGGCGCACACTCCTATAACGGCCTCGTTCGTCATTGGTCGCAACAGGCGGTGGGGGAGTATTGCATCGCTCGCAGTTACGAGGTAGATGAACTGACCGAGCAGGATTGCTTCAACGAGTATGTGATGACCTCGCTGCGTTGCGCCGAGGGTGTTGGTTTGGAGTTTGTTAATGGGCGTTTTGGCGAAAACAGGCTGAATAATATGCTTGCTGGGGCGCAGCGATGGCTAAAATCGGGCGATATGGTGGCCGATTGTGGGCGATTGAGAATCCCCGTTGAGCGCTTTTTGGTCTCAGATGCCGTTATTGAGTCGCTTTTTATAGTGTAATTAATAAAAAATATTAATTTATTATTAAATTATCTTATAAATTCATTTTCGGTCTGGATAAATTGCTGAAATATAAATATAAAGTATTATCTTTGCACCGAATTTTCTAATTTCTGCATAGTATATACATATATATTATATAGGATTGTAATTAAAAGATTATATTATGAGTAACATTAATCAGAAACCCAACTACCTTTTTGAGGTAAGTTGGGAGGTATGCAACAAAGTCGGTGGTATTCACACTGTGATTGCTACTAAGGCTTTGACGGTGACCAAGAATATGGGTGATAACTACATCACTATTGGTCCCGACTTTATGCAGGAGGGCGTCAACCCCGAGTTCGAGGTTGATAACTCACTTCTGAGCGAGTGGCGCGAGGGCCTCTACGAGGAGGGTATCCGCGTTCGTATCGGTCGTTGGAAGATTGAGGGTAATCCCATCGCTATCCTTATCGACTTCAAGTCTCTCATCTCGCAGAAGGACGAGGTGTTGAAGCACTTGTGGGAGGATTATCATGTAGACTCGCTGGCTGGTCAGTGGGACTATGTTGAGCCCGTATTGTTTGGTTATGCGGCTGGTATGGTTATCAAGTCGTACGCTGAGAACTTCTGTAACTCGGCAGACAACATCGTAGCACACTTCCACGAGTGGATGACAGCTTCGGGTGGTCTTTACTTGCGTAAGAACTCTCCCTATGTGGCTACTGTGTTCTCTACACACGCAACAGTTGCAGGTCGTTGCATCGCAGGCAATGGCTTGTCACTCTACTCTGACTTGCACAAGTTCAACGCAGACGAGTTGGCTCGCCGTTTCAATGTAACAGCTAAGCACTCTATCGAGAAGATGGCTGCTTCATACCACGATGCGTTCCTTACAGTGAGCGATATTACAGCTAACGAGTGCAAGTATTTGTTGGGCCGTGAGGTTACTCATATCACACCCAACGGCTTCGAGAACGACTTCGTATGGCAGGGCGAGGAGTTTGCAGCAAAGCGTCAGCAGGCTCGCAAGGCTATGATTGAGGTTGCCGAGGCTTGCTTGCAGCACAAGTTCGAGAAGGAGCCCCTTATCATCGGTACCAGCGGTCGCTACGAGTTCCGCAACAAGGGTCTTGATATCTTTATGGAGTCATTGAAGCGTTTGGCAACTTGCGCTTTGGACCGTGAGATTTTGGCTTACATCACCGTTCCTGCGGCTAACAACGGCGCACGCGCTGACTTGGTTCGCCACTTGAAGGATGCACAGCAGCCTATCGACGAGTCACAGTGGAAGTTCTCTACTCACTACTTGGAGAATCCCCAGTGGGACCCCATCTCTCAGTCTATGCGCGGTAGCGTATTGGAGAGCACTGACTCTAAGGTTAAGGTTATCTTCGTGCCTTCATACCTGAACTCAAACGACGGCGTATTCAACAAGAACTATTACGAGATGTTGGTAGGTATGGACCTTACCGCATATCCCTCATACTACGAGCCTTGGGGCTACACTCCGTTGGAGTCTGTTGCCTTCTCGGTTCCCACAATCACTTCAAACCTCTCAGGTTTCGGTCTTTGGGCTATGAAGCAGGCAGACCACGAGGCTGTTGAGGTTATCCGTCGCGACGACAACAACGACGCTTACGCTGTTGAGCAGTTGGTTGGCGCTACATTGCGTTTTATGCAGTTGAACGACGAGCAGATTGAGGCTGTTCGCGTAGCAGCAAGCACAATCTCTAAGAAGGCTTTGTGGAGCAACTTCAACAAGCACTACGAGCGTGCATACTCTGAGGCTATCGAGAACGCTGTTGCTCGTTTGAACAACACCGTAATCGAGGATGGAGGCAGCCACACCGAGCAGTTGAACTTCGTTCGTCAGCAGCTCACATCTAACAAGCCCTCTTGGCACCGTATGATGGTTGAGAAGCGTTTGCCCTCACGCCTTAGCGCATTGGAGACTATCTCTCGTAACTTGTGGTGGAGCTGGACTCAGGACGCTCGCGACTTGTTCGAGTCTATCGACCCCGAGTTGTGGAACGCCGTAGAGCGTAACCCCATCGCGTTGCTCGATAAGCTTCCGTTGGAGCGCATCAACGAGCTCGAGAACGACAAGGAGTTCTTGGTTCGTTTGGACAATGTAGCAGCTCAGTTGGAGGCTTATATGACCGAGGAGCCCGATGCTAACAGCGCAAAGGTTGCTTACTTCTCTATGGAGTATGGTTTGCACTCATCATTGAAGATTTACTCTGGTGGTCTTGGTATCTTGGCTGGTGACTACCTCAAAGAGGCATCAGATAAGAATGTTCCTATGGTTGCCGTTGGTCTCTTGTACCGCTACGGTTACTTCACTCAGCAGCTCTCTTCACAGGGTAGCCAGGTTGCAACATACGAGGCTCAGAACTTCGCTAAGTTGCCTATCTCACCCGTTCGTGACGAGGCTGGTAACTGGGTAACTATCCAGATTGCATTCCCTGGTCGTACTCTCTCAGCTCGCGTTTGGAAGTGCCAGGTAGGTCGTACAGACCTCTTCCTTTTGGATACTGACTACGAGGCAAACCGCGACGAGGATCGTCAGATTACATACTACCTCTATGGTGGTGATTGGGAGAACCGCTTGAAGCAGGAGCTCTTGCTCGGCGTCGGTGGTATCCGTGCGTTGGAGAAGATGGGTATCAAGCAGCAGGTTTACCACTGCAACGAGGGTCACGCTGCATTTATCGGTATTGAGCGTATCCGTAACTTCATCTCAAAGAAGCGTTTGACATTCTCTGAGGCTATGGAGGTTGTTCGTGCATCATCGCTCTTTACAACACATACTCCCGTGCCCGCCGGTCACGATGCGTTCCCCGAGTCTATGATGCGTCAGTATATGTCGCACTATCCCGATGTATTGGGTATCACTTGGGAGCAGTTCATCAACTTGGGTAAGACTAACCCCAACGATATGAACGAGCGCTTCTCAATGTCAGTGTTGGCTTGTAACCTTTCACAGGAGGTTAACGGTGTATCTTGGTTGCACGGTGAGGTATCTAAGGAGATTTTGGGTAATATGTGGCCCGGCTACTTCAAGAACGAGTTGCACATAGGTTATGTAACCAATGGTGTTCACTTCCCCACTTGGATTGCTTCTAACTTGCGTCGTTTGTACGAGCGCTACTTCCCCAAGGGCTTCAACTCACATGTTTATAACATCCCCGAGTGGCAGGGTGTTCACAAGATTGATGACGCTGAGCTTTGGAACGAGCGTATGGCTCTCAAAACTCGCCTTATCAACCACATCCGCAAGCGTTACAGCGACCCCGCACAGGCTCGTTTCGACTCACCTCGTCAGATGGTTCGCGTAGCAGAGAGCATCCGTACCGATGTACTTACTATCGGTTTTGCTCGTCGCTTCGCTACATATAAGCGTGCTCACCTCTTGTTCACTAACTTGGAGCGTTTGTCTAAGTTGGTTAACAATCCCGAGCGTCCCGTACAGTTCATCTTCGCAGGTAAGGCTCACCCGCACGATATTCCTGGTCAGGATTTGATTAAGCGTATCGTTGAGGTATCTAAGATGCCTGAGTTCTTGGGTAAGATTGTATTCTTGCAGAACTACGATATGGAGCTTGCTCGCCGTATGGTTCAGGGTGTTGATGTATGGTTGAATACTCCTACTCGTCCCTTGGAGGCGTCAGGTACTTCTGGTGAGAAGTGTGTTATGAACGGTGTTATGCAGTTCTCTGTACTCGACGGCTGGTGGGTAGAGGGCTACAAGGAGGGTGCTGGTTGGATGCTTCCTATGGAGCGTACATTCGCCGACCAGGGCTTCCAGAACGAGTTGGATGCCGAGATGATTTACAACACCATCGAGGACCAAATCGTACCTATGTACTACGACCGCGCCGAGGACGGTATTCCCCACCGTTGGGTTAACGCCGTTAAGAAGTGTGTTGCCGACATCGCATCTAACTTTACAATGAACCGCCAGTTGGTAGACTACGAGGAGCGTTTCTACAACAAGTTGGCTGTACGCAAGGCTCAGATGGTTGAGAACAACTATCGTATGGCTCGCGAGATGGCTGCTTGGAAGCGCAAGGTATCTGCTGCGTGGGACGATGTTAAGGTTTTGAATGTTCACCGCGTGGAGTTGGACAACGAGGCTATCTTCGTTGATAAGAAGTACCTCTACGAGGTTACCCTCAATATCGCTAACCTCAATACCGAGGATATCGGCGTTGAGTTGGTTGTAGCTAAGCAGATTGAGGCTGGCGAGATTGTGAATGTAGTTGCTACTAAGCCTCTTGCAGTTAAGAGCGTCGAGGGTAACGAGGTTACATTCTCAATTGACTACACTCCCGAGCGCACAGGCTCATTCGATGTGGCATTGCGTGTTTATCCTAAGAACGACCGCTTGCCCCACCGTATGGACTTCGCTTTGGTTAAGTGGGCATAATTTCCCGATACGATACGATTATTGGGCAGGTGCTGCCTGCCCAATTAATCTTTTCGTATAATTTTGGGGTTGTTATGTAGTTTTGTTAGAAAAAATTTGGGGATTCGCTGAATTTTTTATTAATTTTACGGTAGATAAATAATTTTTCAAAAATATTAATATGTCGGCACTTACATTTGACAAGAGTGAATTGGGTAACTTGGAGTACTCGCTTCAGCGTGAGATGCTCGCTACCGACCGTAAGGGCGGTTATATGAGTACCTCTATCGTGTGTTGCAATACGCGCAAGTACCACGGCTTGATGGTGGCTCCGATTGATGCGACCGATGAGGCTTATGTATTGCTTTCGTCGCTCGATGAGACAATCATTCAGCACGATCAATCGTTTAATCTGGCCTTGCACCGTTTCAAGGGCGTATACGAGCCCCGTGGCCATAAATACATCACCGATTTCAAGTATACCCCTACGCCTACCATTACCTATCGTGTTGGTGGTGTGATTTTGCGTAAGGAGTTGCTTTGGATTCATAAGCGTACTCAGCTTATGATTCGTTACACGCTTGTCGATGCCCACTCGGATACAACATTGCGTCTGCGTCCCTTCTTTGCCTTCCGTAACAAGCACTCGCTCTCGAAGGCAAATATGGAGGCTAACGGTCGCTCATATCCTATTCAGGGCGGTGTTAAGTGCAAACTCTACGAGGGTTTCCCTTGGCTCTATTTGCAGACAAATAAGGCCGACGCAGAGTTTATCGCTGCTCCCGACTGGTACTACGGCTTCGAGTACCCCGAGGAGATTAAGCGTGGCTACGACGGTTATGAGGACCTCTTGACCACAGGCTACTTCGAGATGCCTATCAAGAAGGGCGAGAGCATCATCTTCTCGGCTGCTACCGACGAGATGGCATCTGGCGAGACTATCTCACAGATTTATGAGGCTTCTATCGCTCGTCGTACTCATAAGATTGACTTTTTGAGCTGCTTGCACCACTCGGCACGCCAGTTCGTTGTTCGTCGCCCCGGCGGCCGCACCGAGATGATTGCTGGTTACCCGTGGTATGGTACCGTAGGCCGTGATACATTTATCTCGTTGCCCGGTATCGTTTTGGAGCAGAATTATAAGGAGGATTGCTTGGAGATTCTCGACACTATGGTGTCGCAGATGCACGATGGTAACTTCGCCGGCTCGGCTTCGGCGTGGGTTGCTGCCGACGCTCCGTTGTGGTTCTTCTGGACATTGCAGAACCTCGAGAAGCACATCACAGCAAAGAAGTTGTGGGAGCGCTATGGCGAGGCTATGAAGGCAGTGTTGGAGGCTTATCGTCGTGGCTTTGGCGATAAGGTTAAGATGCACGATAACGGCTTGGTATGGGCTGCTGCCGATGGCGAGTGTCTGACTTGGATGGACACCAAGGTTGATGGCAAGCCCGTTGCTCAGCGTGCAGGTTATGCTGTGGAGATTCAGGCTCTGTGGTATAACGCCGTAAGCTACACTTTGGCATTGGCACGCAAGTACAAGGATAAGGAGTTCGTTGATGCTTGGGCTAAGGTGCCTGCAATGACCAAAGAGTCTTTTATATCAAAGTTCTGGTTGAAGGAGGATTATTTGGCAGACTATGTGAATGATTACGAGACTAACGACTACCGTCGCTCAAATATGCTCGTAGCTTGTGCGTTGGATTACTCAATGCTCAGCGAGGAGCAGACAATGGATGTGTTGAGCGTAGTTCGTCAGCATCTTCTCACTAAGCGTGGTATTCGTTCACTCTCACCGCGTAATCCTTTGTACCAGCCTTCGTACGCTGAGGACCAGCGTTCGCAGGATTTGGCAAGCTACAATGGTGCTATCTGGATTTGGCCGTTGATGTTCTATGCTAAGGCTTGCTTTGCTATCGGTGGTGAGCGTTTCTTGCCCGATGCAGAGGAGTTGTTGGCAGGCTTCGACGAGGAGATTCAGACATCTTGTATCGGTTCAATTAGTGAGTGCTTCGAGGGTGACCCCCCGTTCAAGGCTCACGGTTGTCTCTCACAGGCTACAAGCGTAGGCGGTTTGCTCTATATCAGCTCGCTGGTTGAGCAGTATCGCAAGGCTTCAGCCCCCGAGAAGGCAAAGAAGACGACAAAGAAGGTTGCCGACAAGAAGGCAACAGCGGAGGCTGCCGTGGAGGCAGAGGCTCCTAAGAAGAAGTGTGTACGCAAGAAGAAATAGATAAAACGATAATAGGATGAGAGTATTAATGTTTGGTTGGGAGTTTCCACCTCATATCGCCGGTGGCTTGGGTACGGCTTGTTACGGTATGACCCGAGGTCTGGCACGCAACGATGTAGAGGTTATCTTTGTGATGCCTCGTGCTTCGGGCGATGAGGATGAGCGTTTCGTTAAGGTCGTTAATGCCAGCGATGTAGAGGCACGCTACTGTGACTCTAAGATTGAGGGTGCTGACGATATTATGCGCAAGATTTCGTTCATTCACATCGATTCAAATATGGTTCCCTACATCTCTCCAGAGGAGTTTGAGACCTATCGCGAGGGTTACGAGCGCACAGGTAAGAAGTTCTGGGAGAGAGAGGGTGATAGTTGGACACAGCGTTACACCTTCTCGGGTAAGTATGGCGCTAACCTTATGGAGGAGGTTGCGCGTTATGCCGTGGTGGCAGCCGAGGTGGCTCGTCAGTTGGAGGGCCAGTTCGATGTAATCCACGCGCACGATTGGCTTACCTACTTCGCAGGTATTGCTGCAAAGCGTGTGTCGGGCAAGCCGTTGGTAGTGCATATGCACGCAACATCGTTCGACCGTTCGTCAAGCGACAATATCGATACTCGCGTGTACGAGATTGAGCGTGCTGGTATGGCCGCTGCTGACCGTGTCATTGCAGTATCAAACTTGACTCGTAATATCGTAATCGAAAAATATAACATTCCTGCTGAAAAGGTTGTAACGGTTCACAACGCCGTTCGTTTCGCAGAGAAGGAGAACGAGATGCCCGAGCGTGGTGTGGACGACAAGATTATCACATTCTTGGGTCGTATCACATTCCAGAAGGGTCCCGACTACTTCGTCGAGGCGGCTGCTAAGGTGTTGAAGCGTGTTCCCAATGTGCGTTTCGTGATGGCTGGTTCGGGTGATATGATGAACCATGTTATTCGTCGCGTGGCTCGTTTGGGTATCGCCGACCGTTTCCACTTCACAGGTTTCTTGAAGGGTGACGATGTGCATAAGATGTTCCAGCTCTCGGATGTATATATTATGCCGTCTGTATCGGAGCCCTTTGGTATCTCACCGTTGGAGGCTATGCGTGCAAATGTACCCTCAATCATCTCTAAGCAGAGTGGTGTAGCCGAGGTTTTGGACTACGCGGTGAAGGTAGATTATTGGGATGTAGATGCTATGGCCGACGCTATCTACGGCTTCGTGAAGTACCCCGCCCTCTCGAAGATGTTTGCTGAGAAGGGTCTCGAAGAGGTTACTGGTCTTAAATGGAACAATGCGGCAGCAAAGATTAAGACCGTTTACGAAGATGCTATTAACGATTGTGCAAAATAATAAAAACACTATAGAATGAAAACTGTTTGCTTATATTTTCAAGTGCATCAGCCGTGGCGTTTGAAGGTTTACCGTTTCTTCAACATCGGTAAGGACCACAACTACCTCGACGATTTTACCAACCGTGCTATTATGCAGAAGGTTGCACGCCAGTGCTACCTGCCTATGAACGCACTGTTGTTGAAACTTATTAAGGAGAACAAGGGTGCTTTCAAGTGCTCATTCTCTATCTCAGGTTCTGCTGTTGAGCAGTTCCGCGCATACGCTCCCGAGGTGTTGGATTCATTCCGCGCTTTGGCTGAGACAGGTTGCGTAGAGTTCTTGGCTGAGACTTATTCACACTCTTTGGCTGCCCTCTCTTCAAAGGAGGACTTTGTAGAGCAGGTTAAGCTCCACTCAAAGATGATTAAGGATGAGTTCGGTAAGAAGCCCGTAGCATTCCGCAACACGGAGCTTATTTACTCAGACCAGATTGGTGAGATGGTTGCAGGCCTTGGCTTCAAGACTATCTTGGCTGAGGGTGCTAAGCATGTGATGGGTTGGAAGTCTCCCGACTACATCTATACAAACGCTATCGACAACAGCTTGCGCGTATTGTTGCGTAACTACAAGCTCTCTGACGATATCGCATTCCGCTTCTCTAATCAGGGTTGGGACCAGTATCCTTTGACTGCTGATAAGTTCGCATCGTGGATTCAGGAGGAGAACGGCGAGGTTATCAACCTCTTTATGGACTACGAGACATTCGGTGAGCACCAGAAGGCTGATACAGGTATCTTCGACTTTATGAAGGCTGTGCCGGGCGCAATCCTGGGCAAGGGCGACATCTGCTTCAAGACCGTTAGCGAGGCTGCTAAGGCTTACCAGCCCGTAGGTGTTTTGCACTGTCCTCATGTGATGTCTTGGGCTGATGAGGAGCGCGATGTTACTGCTTGGCTCGGTAACGAGTTGCAGAACGAGGCATTCTCTAAGCTCTACGCTTTGAAGGATAAGGTTAAGGCTTTGAAGAGCGCAGACTATGAGTATGTATGGAACTTTATGCAGACTTCGGACCACTTCTACTATATGGCAACAAAGTGGCTCTCTGATGGCGATGTTCACTCATACTTTAACCCCTATGGCTCATCTTACGAGGCGTTCATTAACTATATGAATGTATTGTCAGACTTCGAGATTGAGGTTGATAAGGCTTTGGCTGCAAAGAAGGCTCGCAAGAAGGCTGTTACTGCTTAATCCCGTGGGCGAACGCTCATACGCGATATTAGCATAGATACATTTAAGGCGCAATTCCCGTTCGGGAGTTGCGCCTTATTTGTTTAACGGCAATTGCTTGCTACTTATCGAATATCCTTGCGAGTGTTAACCCACGGCATCTTCTCTTTTGCGAAGTTCAGCACCTGTACGGGGTAATCAGTGCAAGCAACATCGGCACCGAGAGCCAATGCCAGCTGGAAATCCTCCACTGAATTGCCCGGCCAGAGATTTACCTTTATTCCCGCCTTGTGTGCCGCCTTGACATCCTTGCGAGATGTGCCATTGACATTGCAGGCGATGCGCTTCACGCCCAGCTCCTCGGCTGTTTTCAGCGTTTTCTCGTTTGCCGGGTCGCTTGTGATGAGCATACACTCGGCATCGGGGTGCAACTGCTTCATTGTGCGAATAGAGCGGTGGTCAAACGATGAGAAGATGTAGAGCGCCTCGGCTGGCTTATCCTTCATCACGGTCTTGTATGCCTTGTCGCAATATACTTTCAGCTGCTCCTCCGAGTAGTTGTTCGACTTCATCTCCCACTCGATGTAGGCTATATCGCTACCACGGAAATATTTCACCAACTCGTCCAGGAAGAGGATAGGGTTGCCCTGCTTGGTTTGAACCTTCTTAATCTCCTTGCGTGTAGACTTCTCCACATCAATATCCACGCCTGCCATACGCTTCAACGAGGCGTCGTGGGTGATTACCAACTCCCCGTCGGCTGTCATTCGTATGTCGGTTTCGTAGCCGCGTACGCCCTGCTCGAATGAGCCCTTGAATGCGGCGAGGGTGTTCTCCTCAAACTCGGCACGACCACCACGATGACCTATGACCATAACCTCGGCAGCCTGCTGAGCAAAAACGGTTGACGCAAAGAGGAGCGCAAGCAGTGTTGTTAAATATCGTTTCATATTTTGTCGGTTTTAGGTTAGAAAAAAGCGGGCCGAATATGACCCGCGTAATAAATAATATAAATGTAAGACCTTACACGGTCATAATCTCCTTCTCCTTAGCCTCCATCAAGCTGTCAATCTGCTTTGAGTACTTCTCGAGCAGCTTCTGTGCCTGTGTCTCGCCATCCTTAGCCTCATCCTCGGGCATACCCTCCTTCTGAGCCTTCTTGAAAGCCTCCACAGCATCACGGCGTGCGTTACGCAAGCTGATACGAGCGTGCTCGCCAACACCCTTAACCTGCTTTACAAGCTCCTTACGACGCTCCTCAGTCAAAGGAGGAATAGTCAAACGGATAGTCTCGCCATTGTTCGAGGGAGTAAGACCAATGTTTGAATCGATGATAGCCTTCTCGATGGGGCGAATCATATTCTTATCCCACGGCTGAATGAGGATTGTGCGTGCGTCGGGAACATTTACACTCGCTACGCCCGATACGGGAGTCTGCGAACCATAGTAGTCCACAAATACGCTATTCAATACATTTGTCGATGCCTTGCCGGCGCGAATGTTGAGCAACTCCTCGTCCAGGTGGCCCACCGTACGCTTCATACGGTCGGTTGCTTCATTGATAATAGTCTTTGTATCCATAGTAGTTATCTTATTTGTTTTTACTATTTAAGCGCTGCCTCGATAGTCTTAATCATTGCTGCGAACTCCTCGGGCTCGAAGCCTACCGACACATAAATAACCTTGCCATTCTTGTCGACAACAAAGTTGCGAGGAATGTAGTTCGAAGCATACTTCTTATAAACCTCCTGCTGGGGGTCCAATCCCATAGGGAATGTGTAACCCATCTTCTCGCGGAAGGCCTCCACGACGCTCTTCTTCTCACCGCGTGAGATGGGGAGGAATACAAAATCCTGACCCTTGAAGTGGTCGATAATCTCTTTCTGCACGTGAGTGAGCTCCTGACGGCAGGGAGGGCACCAAGTAGCCCAGAAGTTAATCAGCACAACCTTGCCTTTGAGCTTCGAGAGCGTAACCTTCTCACCGCTAAACATCTCCACGGTGAAGTCGGGTGCTTTGTCGCCCTGGTTGATAAGTGTCGAAGCCTTGATCTGATCCTCCTGTGACTGAGCCGAAGCTGTGAAGGGGGCAGCGGCCATCATAACCATAATGGCTGCCAACGCGATATATGCCTTGCGGCCGAAAGTTTTAATATTCATAGTTTTATAGTTTTATCCGGAGCCGAGGCTCCGTTGGTTAAACCTTACTCCTTGCAAACGAGTGTGCCGATATTCTCGCCGTTCAAAACCTTTGCCAGATTTCCCTCGGTGTCCATATCGAAGACGATGATATCCAAACCATTCTCCTTGCAGAGTGTGAAGGCAGTCATATCCATAACCTTCAAGTCGCGGTTGTAAACCTCGTCGAATGTAATCTTGTCGAACTTGGTAGCTGTGGGGTCCTTCTCGGGGTCAGCCGTGTAGACTCCATCTACGCGAGTACCCTTGAACATAACCTCAGCCTCAATCTCAATACCGCGCAGAGCCGATGCTGTGTCGGTTGAGAAGTAGGGGTTAGATGTACCACCGCCGATGATAACCACATAGCCAGCCTCCAAATACTCGATAGCCTTAGCCTTTGAGTAGTACTCGCCGATAGGTTCCATACGAATTGAGGTGAGAACCTTAGCCTTTACGCCATTATCTTCGAGTGCTGAGTGCAAAGCCAGCGAGTTGATGATTGTAGCCAACATACCCATCTGGTCGCCCTTCACGCGGTCGAAGCCCTTCTTTGCGCCCTGCAAGCCTCGGAAGATGTTACCACCGCCAATGACGATACCAATCTGTACACCTGTTGCTACGGCAGCCTTAATCTGCTCCGCATACGACTGTAAAACGGCCGGTGAAAGGCCATATTTCTGCTCTCCCTGCAACGATTCGCCGCTAAGTTTTAGAAGAATTCTGTTGTATCCCATAATCTAAATAGTCTTTATTTATGCGAAGATACGAAAAAAATCTCGTATCCTGCAAGTCGTAGCGGTAAAAATCTCGTGATTGCAGGATTTGGCAGTAGGTATAAATACCTATTTTTCGTGTGGCGCGGGGTAATTATCCCTCTTTAAAGAACTTAATATTGAATTTTGCGTATATTTGTCATAGTAATGAATGAACCAATAACTCAATTATAAAGTATTATGGTAGATATTTTTGAAAGATTAGAGAAGAATTCTGGTGGCCCGATTGGCCAATATATGCAGTTGGTACACGGTTATTTCGCATTCCCCAAGTTGGAGGGTGAGTTGGGTCCTCATATGAAGTTCCGTGGCAAGACAATGCTCAATTGGAGCTTGAACAACTACCTCGGTTTGGCTAACCACCCCGAGGTGCGTGAGGCCGACACGGCTGGTGCCAAGGAGTTTGGTATGGCAGCTCCTATGGGTGCTCGTATGATGAGTGGTCAAACCAAGTACCACGAGCAGTTGGAGCGCGAGTTGGCGGAGTTCGTAGGCAAGGAGGATGCTTTCCTTTTGAACTTTGGCTATCAGGGTATGATTTCAATTATCGACTGTTTGCTCACTCCGCGCGATGTGGTGGTTTACGATGCAGAGTGCCACGCTTGTATCATCGACGGCTTGCGTATGCACAAGGGTAAGCGTTTCGTTTACGCTCACAATAACGAGGATTCACTCCGCTTGCAGCTCAAACACGCAACCGAGCTTGCCGAGGAGCAACGCGGTGGTGTATTGGTAATCACCGAGGGTGTGTTTGGTATGAAGGGAGACCTCGGTTTCTTGGATGTGATTGTTAAGGCTAAGCAGGATTTCAACTTCCGTCTGTTGGTTGACGATGCACACGGCTTTGGTACTATGGGCCCGGGCGGTCGTGGTACGGCGGCTCACTTTGATTGCTTGGAGGGTGTAGATGTGTTGTTCAACACCTTTGCAAAGTCTATGGCGGGTATCGGCGCATTCGTGTGTGGTCCCCGCTGGTTGATTAACCTGTTCCGTTACAATATGCGTTCGCAGCTCTACGCTAAGTCATTGCCTATGCCTATGGTTATTGGCGCATTGAAGCGTCTGGAGCTTATCCGCAACCACCCCGAGTATCAGGAGAAGTTGTGGGAGATTACTCGCGCTATCCAGAGCGGATTTAAGGATAACGGCTTCGAGATTGGTGTGACGCAGTCGCCTGTAACGCCCGTATATATGAAGGGTGGCGAGCAGGAGGGTACAAACCTTATCGTCGATTTGCGTGAGAACTACGGCATCTTCTGCTCTATCGTGATTTACCCCGTAATTCCTAAGGGCGAGATTATCTTGCGTATTATCCCCACCGCGGCTCACACATTGGAGGATGTAGAGCGCACTATCGAGGCATTCAAGGCCGTACGTGAGAAGTTTGATGCTGGTTACTATGCGTCGATGCCTATTCCGATGAAGGCTGATCCCGAGTTCAAGGTTAGATAATTAGAAGCCGTCTAACAAGGCTCTTTTGGCATCTGGCTTGCCCTCGAAATGCTCATTTGCGTCAAGCAAACTGCGCTTTCGAAGCCTGCGACCAGCCTCAAAATAGCTCTTGTTATACAACTTCTTTGGAAGAATATTAGGGTGCTAATTGTAGCACCCTATTTTTGTATCTCCTGCTGAAATATCTCATCAAACATCTTGCGTAGTAGCTCTTTGTCGGCAATTATCTCGCGCAGCTTGCGCAAGTGCTTGCCGTTGTCCGACTCCTCAATCCACACACGCAGATAACCCCCTTCGGCATACTTCTCGTCGAGGTGTTGCAGCGAGCGTAGCCAATGTCCCTCACGGTCGAGCGTGGGGTAGTTGGCAAGGCTGTATTGCACCGTGCGGCGCAGAATCAACTCTGGATTAATAAGGCGGTCGGCCTCGGCCACTATGCGGCCATATATTGTGCGTGGGGCTTGCTTGGCCGATGCACGATGGTCCTCGGCGGCCTCGGCTATGGTCGTAATCTGCTCGGGTGTGAACCAGCGGAGTAGCTCCGCGTCGGCAAGTATTATGCGCGAAGAGTCGGTGTGGTGATTCTCGCGACCATACTTCAATCCCGTATCGTGATAGGCTGCAATGGTGTAGACCATCTCCTCGTCGACATCAAAACCGCGAGCAAGCTCGGCGCTACGCTCGATGACCTGACGGGCGTGGTCGCGGCGGTGTCCACGGTCAAAGTGGTCATACATAGGGAGTATGGTCTGCTCGATATATGTTATCAGCTCTTGTCGTATCATAGTGCATAGTTTTTGCAAGGGGCAAATATAGGAAAGAATATTTAAAAGAGAATGAAAAGTTGTGCAACAAGAGAGCGTGTTTGTGGGCTTAGAACAAAATTTTCTATGATAATAGTGTTATTACTCCTTATGATGTTGCTTGTGGCCTGTGTCTACAACGCGGGACGCGATACCATCGACCGTACGACGGTATCAAACCTTAATCTTCAAAAATTCGTGGGGCGCTGGTATGAGATTGCCCGCTTTGACCACCGCTTCGAGCGTGGAATGAGAGATGTTACGGCTGACTACACTCTTCTGCCTGATGGCCGCATAGAGGTCGTAAACGAGGGTATGCGTGGCGGCGAATTACATCGCGCAGTGGGGCGTGCCAAGCCTACCTCGCAGGCGGGACAACTGCGTGTATCGTTCTTCTTGATATTCTACTCCGACTACAATGTATTGGAGTTAGGACCACAGTGCGAGTGGGCGTTGGTTGGTAGCCGTTCGCCTCAATATCTTTGGATTCTATCGCGTACGCCTACTCTGGCAGATTCTACCGTTGATTATATCGTAGGTCTGGCGGCCAAGCGAGGGTATGATGTCAAAAGATTAATTTTCAACCATTAGCGTCTAATGCGCTGGCGGAAGATGATATTTGCTCTTACATCGCGTGGCGTGTGGAACGATACATAGAGCCAACCACGGCGCGTAGCAACACCCTCGGGTTCGAGTCCCAGGTGCGACAGGTCTATGGTAGTGCGTTCTGCACTCCGAATATCGGTGATATGCAGGTGTGTGGGACGCGGTGGAATGCCATCGGGGAGATAGGCCTTGTGGCGGTGGATAAGACTGCCTTGCGGTATGGCTACCTCGCCAGCGGGAGCAGAGCCGAGCGCATCTTCGGCTTGGAGGTGTACCTCACCCTGCGCATCGGAGTCTGCAAGGCGTGGCAGGGCGAACCATTTCAGCGTGCGCTGGCCATCTACGGTGCAGTAGAGATATATCAACTTGTGGCGTCTGTCCACAGCCCAATCGGCTGGGCCCGATATATCTGTGCCATCGTAGAAAATCTTCTGTACCATACGCGCTCCATCGAGCGTAATATCATTCACATAGCAGGCACGCTCGCCTCGGCACTCGGTGACATACAGCAGCGGGAACTGAGACTCCTTGCTGTATCTCTCGCTGCCAAACGAGGCGTTGTTGCAGTGGCCTGTGTTGCCCTCCAATACGAAGGTATTGACAAACTCGCGACGCTTCAAATCAATTATCACGCACTGTCCCTTGTCGTGCACAGAGAAGCCGTAACGACCATAGATGGCAAAGCCTTGTGTCGAGCCATTGACCGTAACATTGTCGGGTAGCAGGTCGGCAACATTCAAATACTCTTCCAGCGGTGCGGTGCGCTTCTGGGCGTATGCCGAGCCGATGAAGAGCAGTGCGAGAAGTAGACTCAGGAGTCGTTTCATCGCAGAATATCTTTAATCGTTTGCGCTATGCCCTTGGCGTCAAATCCGCATATATGGTGCAACTCGTCGAGTGTTCCGTGCTCGATGAAGTTATCGTCAATACCGAGCTTTGTGACCTTCGCATCGTAGCCATTCTCATTTAGGAACGATGTGATTGCCTCGCCCACGCCACCACGCAGAGCGCCATCTTCGACGGTGATAATATGCCTGAAATGCTTGCCTACCTCGTGCAGCAACTCCTCGTCCAGTGGCTTTGCAAAACGCAGGTCGTAGTGGGCAATCGATGCCTTCTGCTCCTGCTCGACGCTACGGATGGCCTCCGCTGCGGCATTGCCTATGTGACCTATCGAGAGAATGGCCAGATCCTTGCCATCCTTCAACTTTTGGCCCTTGCCAGTGGGGATAGCCTCGAACTTAGCACCCTTCCACTCAACGCCCACGCCACAGCCTCGCGGGTAGCGTATAGTATAGGGCGATGGGGTGTTTACCGCCGTGTAGAGCATATTGCGTAGTTCGGCCTCGTTCATAGGTGCTGCCACCGTCATATTGGGTATACAGCACATATAGGCAAGGTCGAAGACTCCGTGGTGTGTAGCGCCATCTTCGCCCACCAAGCCACTGCGGTCGAGGCAGAATGTCACGGGCAGGTTCTGCAAGGCTACATCGTGGATAACATTGTCGTAGGCGCGTTGCATAAACGATGAGTAGATGTTGCACACGGGGTGCATACCACCTGCGGCCAAGCCAGCCGAGAAGGTTACGGCGTGACCCTCGGCAATGCCTACATCGAAGCAACGCTCGGGCATCTCGCGCATCATAATATTCATCGAGCAACCCGACGGCATAGCGGGTGTGATACCTACAATCTTATCATTCTCGCGTGCCAGCTCTGTGAGTGTTTCGCCAAAGACATCTTGATAACGCGAAGCCGAATTTACCGTGGGGATACGCTCACCCGTCTCGGGGTTGAAGCGTCCGGGGGCGTGCCACACCGACTGGTTATCCTCGGCGGGGGAGTAGCCCTTGCCTTTGGTGGTTATGATGTGGAGCAGCTTGGGCTCGTCAATATCTTTCAGCGCAGAAATCATACGCACCAACTCCTTCACATCGTGGCCGTCCAACTGCCCGAAGTAGCGGAAGTTAAGACTCTCGAAGAGGTTGCTATTTTGCAGCAGGCCCTGCTTTACGGCATTGCCAGCCTTCTGGCAGAAGCGTAGTATTGTGGGCGTGTGCGCCAGAATACTCCACAAACCGCGCTTGAATTTGTTGTAGAGGGGCGATGACGACATACGCGCCAAGTAGCCGTCCAAGGCTCCCGTGGCTTGGTCGATGGCCATCTCGTTGTCGTTGAAGATAACCAATAGCTTGCCCTTCTTCTTTTCGCCTGCGTTGTTCAAGCCCTCGAATGCCAGACCTCCCGTCATTGCTCCGTCGCCTATTACAGCTACAATGTGGTTATCCTTGCCCTGTAACTCGGCTGCCTTTGCCAGACCGTAGGCCGCAGAGATAGATGTTGACGAGTGGCCTACACCAAACGAGTCGTACTCACTCTCTGCCATACGCGGGAAGCCACTTATGCCGCCCAGCTTACGATTTGTGGGGAATAGGTCGCGGCGGCCTGTGATGATTTTGTGAGCATAAGCCTGATGGCCTACATCCCACACCAGCTTATCGTTGGGTACATCGTATACATAGTGTATGGCAACGGTCAGCTCGATGGTGCCGAGGCTCGATGCCAAGTGTCCCGGGTTTTTCGAGCACTCCTCGATGATGTATTGTCTAAGCTCGCGGCAATACTGAGGCAACTGCTCGATGGAGAGCTGCTTCAAGTCGGTGGGTGAGTTGACCTTGTAGAGTAAGTTGTATTCTATATGTTCCATTAATTCTTTCTTAGCAAATAATTTGGGCGTAGGTTATGCTACCGAGCACTCTATGCCTAACTCTCTTACACGCTCGGCGATGGCTTCAAGCTCCTCTCGGCTAACCTTCTGCAATGTCTGGCAGGGGGTGTCGCGGTCGAGCGAGTAGACCATAACCTGTCGGGGCGAAGTCTCCTTGACTATGGCAAGCCACGCCTCGACCTGCTCATCTACGGTGTTGTCTATATGCTGCGAGGCATACTCTCCGCGCAGGAACATCGTTTGGAGGATAAACTTTCCGTCAAAGAGTTTTAATAGCTCCACAGTGCGTGCCACCGAGTATGTGCCTTGGGGTTTGTTTACCAGTTGTACGGTGGCGTCAAAGGCTGAATCCAGCTTCAAGATATTATTATCCACACGCATCAGCGCACGGCGAACATCCTCGCGGTGAATTTGTGTGGCGTTGCTCAGCACGGATACTTTGGCCGAGGGGCATAGCTCATCACGCAGGGCCAAAGTGTCGGAGATGATATTCTCGAAGTCGGGGTGCATCGTAGGCTCTCCGTTGCCCGCAAAAGTTATTACATCGGGGGGTGTTCCCTCTTGGGTCATACGGGTGAGTACCTCGCGTAGCATTGTGCATACATCTTCGCGTGAGTTGAAGCGCTTGGCTCCGGGGTGGTCGGCATTCCAGCCGCACTCGCAGTAGATGCAGTCGAAGTTACACAACTTAGACTCTACGGGCAGCAGATTTACGCCCAGCGAGAGTCCTAAGCGGCGCGAGTGCACGGGGCCAAAGATTATATTGTTGTATAGTGATGTCATCTCTGTTTCTCTTTACATCTTCGAGCGACGGAACTCCTTGGGTGTCATACCTGTATGGCGCAGGAAGTACTGTCCGAAGAACGATGGGTTGGGGAAATTCAATCTGTTTGACACCTGCTGTATGGTCAGCTGTGTTGACGAGAGCAGGGCCTTGGCGTTGAGAATCACCGAGCGGGTAATCCAGCTCGTTGCGCTATTGCCCGAAATCTGGCGTGTGACGATGGTCAGATATTTGGGCGTGATGCACAACTTGTCGGCGTAGTATTGCACCTCGCGTGAGATGGTTATATCGGTTGCCAATAGCGACAAGAATCGGCGGAAGAGTATGTCCTGACGCGAACAAGGCTCGCGCTTGACGGGTATATCGTGGGCATAGATGCCGATGAGCTCATAGCAGAGCAGCGTGAGCATATGGTGGTTGATTTGGTCGTGGAAGGGGTGGTCGGTGCGAGTATCTCGCTCGTGCATCATCTTGCATACCTGCAAGATAGAGTCCAACTGCTCCTGACTCAAAACCATACAGGGGTTCTCGCGCATAAGCATCTGAATGGAGTTTGCCGAGGGGGTATTAAGCTCGCTGATGAAGTCGGTGTTGAACATCAGCGTGTAGCTCTTGAAACCCTCGCCACGCTCAAAGGCCTGAATGATGGTGCCCGGGAAGGAGATGCACATCGTGCGAGGCGATAGCTGGTACTTGTGCTCGTTGATGATGACATAGCCCTCGCCCTCCAAGCAGATAAATATTCCGCCACGACGGAATGTTCGCGGCACATTCACTTCGTTTATGATTGCATCGTAATCCTTGCTGTCGATATAGGCGAACAGCGGATTTGACACTCCGAGCAGAGTGTCTACATCGTTGGGCGTATTTGTGTTGTTATTTTCCATTAGGTTGTATAAATTTCCTCACAAATATACAAAGAATTCGTTATAAAGAATATTTTTTGGGAAAATTTATGTCGTAAAACTGCTTATTTGGGTATTTATAGAACATTTTAGAGAAGTTGTCTAACAAGGCTGCTTTGTCGTTACGCTTGCCCTCAAAAACCTCATTTGCGTGTAAAATAAAAAAGCGCTGGCCTTTTGAGCCAACGCTGTATTGTGCTTTTGTGCAAATCCTACTTGTGCAAACCGCGTGAACGCAAGTACTCAATAAGCATCTCGGGACGGTCGGTCTGGATAATAGTTGTACCCATATCTACAATCTTGCCATAAACCTCCTCAGCAGATGTCTCGAATGCTACATCGTCGCTGTAACCACCACACAATGAGTTCCACAATGTGTTAACCCAAAGCTTTGAACCGCTCTCCAATACACGCTTTGTAGCAGCCTCCACAGTGGGGTTAATCTCGTCGAAGCAAATCTCGTAAGCGAGCTGGGGCTTCTCTGCGAGGTAGTCCTCAAACAGAGGCTTGTGCTTCTCGTTTGTGGGAGTGATAACGGGCATATAGAGCAGGTTGTTCTTGTGCTCGGCCATCTTAGCCTGAACCTCTGCTACGGGCTTGCTACCCTTGATAAGTACCTGGTCTGTAACACCCAACTTCTCGGTAATCTCAATCACGAGGTCGTAGTAGTCGTAACCCTTGTCGAGGTTAACGGTGATACGGTCCTTACATACTGCCAAAGCCTCCTCCAATGTGGGCATTTTCAGATCGAGTGATGAGCGAACATTGTGAGCTGTTTTGAGGTAGTACTGCTGAATCTCATCGTAAGTGAGCTCGTTGATGTTACCCTTACCTGTTGTACAACGGTTGATGGTGCGGTCGTGTGAGAGTACGAGCACGCTATCCTTTGTGAGCTGAATGTCAATCTCAACCATATCGGCACCCATCTTGATTACTGACTCGATGGCGGGGATAGAGTTCTCGGGGTAGTTACGCCAGTCACCACGGTGGCAAACAACGATAACCTGATCGGTCTTGGGGTCGTTCAGGTTCTTCAAGATAGTCTCGATGTCGTTCTTGGCTGCGGGAGCCTCGGCAGTCTGCGTGCAAGCGGTCATCATTGCAGCCGCAACAACGCATAGAGAGAGTAAAAATTTCTTCATAATGATAGTGTTTTAATGATAAATTCGTTTTTGATGCAACAAATATAGGCATTTTGTATTAAATATTGTATAAAATCATTACCTTTGAATAATATTCAATCTAAAAAAAGTGAGTAATGTATAGAAATGACCAAAGAACAGTAATCACGCTCGACGCTGGCGGTACAAATTTCGTATTCGGAGCTATAAGAGCCAATAAATTCATTGTAGAGCCTATCACCCTGCCATCCAATGCCAATGATTTGGATAAGTGTATGGCAACACTTGTCGAGGGTTTCGAGCAGGTTATGGCAAAACTCGACCACAAACCTGTGGCAATCAGCTTTGCATTCCCCGGCCCTGCGGACTACGCACGCGGCATTGTGGGTGGCTTCTACTTGCCTAACTTCCCATCGTTCCGTGATGGTGTGGCGCTAGGTCCCTTCCTCGAAGAGAAGTTCGGTATCCCCGTATATATCAACAACGACGCAGACCTCTACGCCTATGGCGAGGCGTTGGCTGGTGCTCTGCCCGAGATTAACGAGAAGCTCGAAAAGTTGGGTAGCGCAAAGCGTTATAACACACTGCTGGGTTACACCTTCGGTACAGGCTTCGGCTTTGGCTTTGTGACCAATGGCGAGTTGCACACAGGCGATAACTCTTGCATTGAGACCTTCTGCCTGCGCCACAAGCATATGCCCGGCGTGATGGTTGAGGATGGTGTTGCTGTGCGTGCTGTGAAGCGTGTATACAAGGAGGAGTCGGGCATTGATGACCCCACACTCCAACCCAAAGATATCTTCGATATTGCCGAGGGTACTCGCGAGGGTAATCAGGAGGCTGCTCGCAAGGCTTTTGCTACGATGGGTGAGGTTGCAGGTGATGCTATGGCTACGGCTGTTACACTTATCGACGGTGTGATTGTCATCGGTGGTGGTATTACAGCTGCCAAGAAGTATATTATGCCTGCGTTGTTGAAGGAGTTGCGCTCTGAGATGCACTCTATCGAGGGTGAGGCCTTTGACCGTGTGCAGATGAAGATATTTGACCTTAACGACGAGGCTGAGTTCGAGCAGTTTGCTGCGGGTGCTTCGCGCGACTTACCTGTGTATGGCACCGACAAGGTTGTAACATACGACCCGATGAAGCGTATCGGTGTGATGATTACCAACATTGGCGCAAGCACTGCTATTTCGTTGGGTGCATATGCCTATGCCCTGAATGAGGTGGATAAGAAGTAACAGATGAAATTGTCTAACAAGGCTCTTTTGGCATCTGCCTTGACCTTAAAATCCTCACATACTTATGGTATGCTGCGGTTTTTCGGTCGGCGAGCAGCTTCAAAATAGCTCTTGTTATACGAATTTCAAGGTGGGAAGGCTATTTAGACTTGTTACCATTATTTTTGTAAAATGATATTTGGCGATTAGAGCTATAATAATTATATTTGCCTTGATTAAAATTTTATAAAAACTACTAATTATGAAGAAGATTTTTCTGCTTGCTGCATTGGCTTGCTCAGTGATGTTTGCCGATGCACAGAATCTCATCGTAGGTTCTTACAACATTCGTAACGACAACAAGGGCGACGCTCGCAAGGGTGACGGCTGGGCTACTCGTTACCAGATTCTTTGCGACCAGGTACAGTGGTACGGCTTCGACATCTTCGGTACTCAGGAGGTGAAGAAGAACCAGTTGGACGATATGTTGCGTGAGATGCCCGAGTACACATACGAGGGTGTTGCTCGTGACGACGGTAAGGAGAAGGGCGAGTACTCTCCCATCTTCTACAAGAAGGACCGTTTCAAGTATTTGGAGGGTGGTACATTCTGGATTTCTCCCACTCCCGAGAAGGTAGGTGTTAAGGGTTGGGACGCAGCTCTGCCCCGTATCTGCTCTTACGTTCGTTTGCAGGATAAGGTGACTAAGGTTAAGTTCTGGTTCTTCAACTTGCATATGGACCACATCGGTGTTGAGGCTCGCCGCGAGGGTGCGAAGCTCATCATCAAGCAGGTATTGGAGATGTGTGGCAAGGAGCCCGCTATCGTTACAGGTGACTTCAATGTTGACCAGAACAACGAGGCTTATCACACTATGTTGCAGGGTGGCGTTATGAAGGACTCTTACGAGGCTGCCGCTGAGAAGTTTGCTACAAACGGTACATTCAACTCATTCAACGCTGACCTTCACACTCAGAGCCGTATCGACCACATCTTCGTTACATCGGCTTTGCAGGTTACTAACTACGCTGTTTTGACAGACGGTTACTGGACTCCTAACACACAGCCCGAGCCCGAGATTAAGGGTAACGCTGCTCCCCAGGAGATTAGCTTCCGTAAGCACATCCACCGTTGCCCCTCGGATCACTATCCTATCGCAGCGCGTATCGTGTTGAAGAAGTAATTTAGGAACATATAAATAATATGTAGTATGAGAAGACTCATATTAGCTTTGTCGACGGCACTCATCTCAATGGGTGCCGTTGCTCAAAATTTCACAGAGTGGCAAGACCCCAATGTGAATGAGATTAACCGTGCGCCGATGCGTGCGTCGTTCAAGATTTTTGACTCTGCCGCAAAGGCCGAGGGCGTATACTGCGACAAGGATAACCCCTATCGTCTCTCGCTCAATGGCACCTGGCAGTTTAACTGGGTGGAGAATGCCGACCAGCGTCCCACCGACTTCTACGCCGTTGGTTACAACGACAAGGGTTGGGGCACGATGGAGGTTCCCGCTATGTGGGAGCTTAACGGCTATGGCGACCCCTTGTATGTGAACTATGGCTACGCTTGGCGTGGTAACTTCGAGCACAACCCTCCCTATGTACCCATCGAGCAGAATCACGTGGGCTCGTATCGTCGTACATTCGAGATGCCTGCATCGTGGTCAGGTCGTGATGTATTCCTTAACATTGGCGCTGCGAACTCAAATGTATATGTTTGGGTGAATGGTAAGTTTGTAGGTTACTCGGAGGATAGCCACCTGGGTGCTTCGTTCGATGTGACGAAGTTTGTCAAGGCGGGTGAGAACCTCGTCGCATTGCAGATTTTCCGCTGGTGTGACGGTACATACTTCGAGGACCAGGACTTGTGGCGTTTTAGTGGTATCTCTCGCGATGTGGAGCTTGTGGCTCGCGCCAAGGCTCGTATGGATAACATCGTTATCACTCCCTCGCTTGTGAACAACTACACCGATGGTACTCTGGCTATGGAGATGGAGTTTTCGGCTGGTGTTAAGTCGGCCGATGTTAAGTTGCTCTGCCCTGCGGGTGATGTTGTGGCTGAGGCGAAGGTTACCCCCTCTAATGGCAAGGCTACACACACCTTCGAGGTGAAGAACCCCGCAAAGTGGACTGCCGAGACTCCCAACCTCTACAAGGTTGTTGTAACAGCAGGCGCGGAGTCGTATGCTCAGAGAGTAGGTTTCCGCACATCGGAGATTAAGAATGCACAGTTGCTGGTGAATGGTGAGCCTATACTCATTAAGGGTGTAAACCGCCACGAGGTAGACCCGTTGAAGGGCTTTGTTATGTCGCGTGAGCGTATGATTCAGGATATCCGCATTATGAAGGAGATGAACATCAACGCCGTGCGTACCTGCCACTATCCCGACACTCCCGAGTGGTATGACCTCTGCGACGAGTATCGTATCTATCTTATCGACGAGGCAAATGTCGAGTCACACGGTATGCGTTATGGCGAGAAGTCTTTGTCGAAGTTCCCCATCTACGAGAAGAGTCATATGGAGCGTAACACCCGTATGGTGCACCGCGACCGCAACCACGCCTCAATCATCATTTGGAGTATGGGTAACGAGGCTGGCTTTGGCATCAACTTCGAGACTGTTTACCGCTGGATTAAGGCTGAGGACCCCTCACGCCCCGTACACTACGAGCGTGCCGAGGGTAACGACTTTACTGATATTATGTGCCCGATGTATGCTACATACGACTGGTGCGAGAAGTATGTAACAAACAACCCCACAAAGCCCCTTATCCAGTGCGAGTATGCTCACGCTATGGGTAACTCGATGGGTGGCTTCAAGGAGTATTGGGACTTGATTCGTAAGTATCCCCACTATCAGGGTGGTTTCATCTGGGACTTCGTAGACCAGGGTTTGGCACAGTATGAGGCCGATGGTAAGGTGTCGTTCTACTACGGTGGCGACTGGAACTACTACGATGCAACGGACAACTCATTCAACAACAACGGTATCATCGCTGCTGACCGCACACCGCAGGCTCACGCTTGGGAGGTGAAGCGTCAGTATCAGGATATCTGGACCGAGGCTGTGGACTTGCAGGCAGGTAAGGTTGAGGTATACAACGAAAAATTCTTCTCTTGCCTTGCACCCTACGCTATGGAGTGGGAGTTGCAGCAGGACGGTGTTGTGACCAAGGCTGGCCGTATCGACAAGTTGGAGGTTGCACCCCAGCAGCGCAAGCAGTACACTTTGGGTTATACCGCTGCCGACATCTGCCCCAAGGCTAAGGAGGTGGTGCTCAATGTACGCTATATCGTGAAGGAGAAGTTGCCTTTGCTCAACATTGGCCACATCGCTGCCGAGCAGCAGCACATCATCAAGGAGTACGACACCGAGGCTGCCTTCGCTATGAAGGAGTCGGCACGCCCCGTGGAGGTTACCAAGTTTGAGAAGTCTACTCAGGTTACAGGTTACGACTGGGTTGTGGGCTTCAACCGCGAGGGCTTCATCAACCAGATTGAGTATGGTAAGATGCACATCATCTCCAACGACTCGGCTCTGCGTCCTAACTTCTGGCGTGCTCCCACCGAGAACGACATAGGTGCTAAGTTGCAGGATAAGTATGCCGTATGGCGTAACCCCGCACTTGTGCTCAATGGCTTCGACGCTAAGGTTGAGGAGGGCGTTGCGAAGGTGACTGCCAAGTACGATATGCCCGATGTGAAGGCTACGATGACCATCACCTACACAATTAATGGTGAGGGTGAGATTAAGGTCGAGCAGGCTATGAACACAACAGCAGGTGCTGAGGTGGCGAATATGTTCCGCTACGGTATGCGTGTTGAGTTGCCCGCAGCGTTGAATGTTGTCAACTACTATGGTCGTGGCCAGGTGGAGAACTATGCCGACCGTAAGAGTTGTGCCGATATAGGTCTCTACACACAGCGTGTTGCCGAGCAGTATAACGAGAAGCTCGTGCGTCCGCAGGAGTCGGGTACACGCTCTGACTTGCGTTACTACAACCTCCTTAATACGGCGGGTGCTGGTATCCGTATCATCTCTGACGAGGCATTCTCGGCTTCGGCTCTGCCCTATGCGCAGGAGGATATGGATGTTACCGTAGGCCGCGCACAGCGCCACTCGGGCGACTTGAAGGCTGATTGCAACACATACCTCTGCTTCGATAAGGTGCAGATGGGATTGGGTTGTATCAACTCGTGGGGTAAGCTCCCGCTCGATGAGTATTTGGTGAAGTACCAGGACTACACATTCAACTTTATTATCTCGCCCGTGAGATAGTATTTTTGTAGAAATATCTATGACAGAGGCTCGGCAGTGTCCGGGCCTTTGTTTTTTTGGAGAGGAAAGATGAAAGTTCAAAGAGCAAAGAGGAAAGATGAAAGAGCAAAGAGAAGAGATAGGAGTTATAGGAGTTATAAGAATTATAAAAGGCAACCTATCCTGCCTATACCACCTATAACACTTATAATACTTATAACACCTATCCAAAAAACCAAAATTCTCAATTTTGAATTTTGAATTTTGAATCTTGAATTGTGTTGCGTATCTTTGCAACCGTTAAAAAGATATAGACTATGGCGTTAATTGACGAAATCACCAAGCGCAGAACATTTGCCGTTATTGCACACCCCGATGCGGGTAAGACTACCTTGACCGAGAAGCTGCTCCTCTTCGGAGGTGCTATCCATGTGGCAGGTGCCGTTAAGAGTAACAAGATTAAGAAGGGCGCAACCTCCGACTTTATGGAGATTGAGCGCCAGCGTGGTATCTCGGTGGCAACATCGGTGATGGGCTTCAACTACAAGGATGTGAAGATTAACATTCTCGACACCCCGGGTCACGAGGACTTTGCCGAGGATACCTACCGTACACTTACGGCCGTAGATTCGGTTATCATCGTTATCGACGGTGCGAAGGGTGTGGAGGCGCAGACGCGTAAGTTGATGAATGTCTGCCGTATGCGTTCGACGCCCGTTATGGTCTTTATCAACAAGCTTGACCGCCCCTGCAAGGACCCGTTCGATTTGCTGGACGAGGTGGAGCGCGAGTTGCAGATTCGCGTGCGCCCGCTGGCGTTCCCCATTTCGAGTGGTGACACATTCAAGGGTGTATACAACATCTACGAGAAGAACCTCTCGCTCTTCACATCCGACGAGCGTCAGACTGCCGATGCCGAGACTGTGGATTTCAGTGACATCTCAAACCCCGAGTTGGACGACTACATCACACCCAAGTTCGCTTCGCAGCTGCGCGACAACTTGGATTTGGTGGATGCCGTGTACGACGACTTCGACCGTGAGGCCTACCTCGACGGTAAGCTCGCACCCGTATTCTTTGGCTCGGCGGTGAATAACTTTGGTGTGCGTGAGCTCTTGGAGTGCTTCATACGCATCGCCCCCTCGCCCCGTCCCTCGACTACGGAGACACGCCTCGTGCAACCCGATGAGCAGAAGATGACAGGCTTTGTGTTTAAGATTCACGCCAATATGGACCCCAACCACCGCGACCGTATCGCCTTTATGAAGATATGTTCGGGTACCTTTGAGCGTAACAAGAACTACCTCCACGCGCGTAGTGGCAAGCAGCTCAAATTCTCATCTCCCACAGCCTTTATGGCCGAGAAGAAGTCTGTTATCGACTTCGCCTACCCGGGAGATATCGTGGGTCTGCACGACACGGGAACATTCAAGATTGGTGACACCTTCACCGAGGGAGAGAAGCTCAAATTCACAGGTATACCTTCGTTCTCGCCCGAGTTGTTCCGCTACATCGAGAATGCCGACCCGATGAAGTTCAAGCAGTTGGCTAAGGGTGTTGACCAGCTTATGGATGAGGGTGTGGCACAGCTCTTCACCTCGTCACTCAATGGCCGTAAGATTATCGGTACTGTGGGTCAGTTGCAGTTTGAGGTTATCCAATATCGTTTGGAGCACGAGTATGGTGCTAAGTGTCGCTGGGAGCCTATCTCTATCCACAAGGCGTGCTGGATTGAGAGCGACAACGCCGAGCAATTGGCCGATTTCAAGCGTCGTAAGCACTCGAATATGGCCGTAGATAAGCACGGTCGCGATGTCTTCCTCGCAGATACAAGTTATGCGTTGGCTCTTGCACAGGAGAACTTTAAGGATATACGATTCCATTTCACTTCCGAATTCTAAGAGGAATAGGAGTTATAGAAATTTTTGGGTAGTAGTATACTCTCGTTTGAAAAGAATATGGCCCGAGGAAATCAAAATAGCGCCTACAAGGAGCGTAACCTGGAATTTTTGGAGGAGTACGCCTCACGCGACGATGTGAAGGTGTTGTTTAATGGTGTGATGTATCGCGAGATAACCAAAGGTAAGGGCGATAAGCCTACGCCTAAGGCGATGATTACGGTGCATTATACCGGAAAGCTCATCAACGGCAAGGTCTTCGACTCCACCCAGCAGGGTCGTCCCGCTACATTTAAGTTAAACCAGCTTATCGATGGCTGGCGTACCGCTTTGCGTGAGATGCCCGTGGGGTCGCGCTGGGAGATTGTCATCCCCTTCAATCTTGGCTATGGCGCCAAGGGAGCGGGAGTGATAAAGCCTTTCTCGACGCTGATTTTCGATGTGAGGTTAATCTCGATAGGGTAGGCGATACTTCTGCCGAGGCTATTATAACTATGAAAACACCTCTTCTTCCTCACTCATTCCAGCGCATAGGTTGGATTATCTTTGCCGTAGGTATTGCGCTGGGTGCGTATACGCTATTCAAGGGTTTTGATGGTAGCTATGTGATGAATAATATAACCATCATTAGCATCATCGTTGGCGCTCTGTTTGCCACCTGCTCGCGCGAGAAAATCGAGGATGAGATGACACAGCAGCTGCGCCTCAGCTCGTTGCTCACGGCTCTCTATATCAACTATGCGGCGCTAATTGTGTGTGCGTTGTTGGTTTACGATATGGACTTTTTGAATGTGATGATATACAATATGTTCACAATTCTGCTTATCTTTATGGTCGTTTTTCGATGGAAGATATGGCGTATGAAGAAAGGAGCCGAGGATGAAAAATAAGATAAGAGTAGCGCGCGCCGAGGAGCGTATGACACAGCAACAATTAGCCGATGCCGTGGGCGTTAGCCGCCAGACAATCAATGCTATAGAGAGTGGTAAGTTTGTCCCCTCTACGGTCTTGGCATTGAAGATAGCGCAGAATTTCGGAAAGGCTGTTGAGGAGATATTTATTCTTGAAGACTCAGACTAAAACAAATGGCGACCAGCTGGTCGCCATTTTATTTTCTATTTATCACATATCAGCAACGACGAGTCGCCGTAGGATAGGAATCTAAAACCATTATCCAATGCATAGCCGTACATCTTGCGCCAGTCGTCACCTATGTAGGCCGATACCAGCAGCAGTAGGGTAGACTTGGGCTGGTGGAAGTTGGTTACGATGCGCTTCACAATACGAAACTTAAAGCCCAGCGGAGTAATCATAATCTGCGTAGCCGCCTTCAATCGCTCCAAGCCCTCACGCTTCATATATCCAATCAAATCCTCCAATACCATCTCGCCTGTGTAATCTGCGGGAATATCATAACTCTCCCACTGACCAATGGTGCGCTCAGTCGCGGGCTCACCCCCTTGGCGTATGCGCCAGCCAAGTACGGGCAGCGATTCCAGTGTTCTTACGGATGTTGTACCCACCGCAGTGACATCTACCTTGTGCGCCAGCAGGCTCTCCAACATCGAGAGTCGCACCTCAAAATGCTCGGTGTGCATAGGGTGCTCGGCAGCATTGTCGCTCTTCACGGGCAGGAATGTTCCCGCACCCACATGGAGCGTAACGCCCTCAAAGGCAAAGCCCTCGCTCTTCATCCTTTCAATCATCTCGTCGGTAAAGTGCAGTCCCGCCGTAGGTGCCGCCACCGAACCCTCAAACTTAGAATAGACGGTCTGGTAGCGTGTGAGGTCTATCTCCTCGCTCTCACGGTTGAGATATGGCGGAATGGGTATGCGGCCCAAGTGTTCGAGCAACTGACCAAATGTGAGGTCTACATCCCACTCAAAACGCACGATATGCTCTCTCTCGCCACGCTCGGCAATCTCGGCACGAAGAGAACAGGGTGAGCCCTCGTAATCGAAATCAATGCTGATAAATCCCTCTTTCCACTTCTTCAAGTTACCCACAATGCAACTCCACTTGCACTCGCCCTTTACGGTGAAGGCGTGCTCGTAGTCGGCAGGGGTGTGGGGTTCAAGACAGAAGACCTCGATGCGAGCACCCGACGCCTTGTGCATAATGATGCGTGCGCGGATAACCTTCGTGTTGTTGAATACCAGTATCGAGCCTGCGGGTAGCTGCTCGGCCAGAGAGTGAAAATGGCTCTGGCTAATCTCGCCGTTGCGGTAGATGAGTAGCTTCGAGTCGCTACGGTTCTCCAACGGGAATTTGGCTATGCGCTCGTCGGGCAGAGGATAGTCGAAATCGTTTATATCTATGTGTCGTTCCATAAATGCTATTTTGTTGAGTGCAAAGTTACAAAATATAGGTAAAAATTTTCAATAAACTCAATTATTTTGTATATTTGCAACGCTGTGTGGATATATCCTAACGGCAAGATGAAGAAATTTAATAGATTCACTAATTCATAATAAAAACAAAACTATGATTTCTTACAAAGATCTTGGTCTTGTGAACACTCGTGAGATGTTCAAGAAGGCTATCGAGGGCGGTTACGCCATCCCTGCATTCAACTTCAACAACATGGAGCAGATGCAGGCTATCATTTCTGCTTGCGTAGAGTGCTCTTCACCCGTTATCTTGCAGGTATCTTCTGGTGCTCGTAACTATGCTAACCAGACATTGTTGCGTTATATGGCTCAGGGTGCTGTTGAGTTCGCTAAGGAGATGGGTAAGAACATTCCTATCGTTCTTCACCTCGACCACGGTAACTCTTTCGAGTTGTGCAAGAGCTGTATCGATATGGGCTTCTCTTCTGTAATGATCGACGGTTCACACCTCCCCTACGAGGAGAATGTTGCTCTTACAAAGAAGGTTGTTGACTACGCACACCAGTTCGATGTAACAGTTGAGGGTGAGCTTGGTGTATTGGCAGGTGTTGAGGATGAGGTTTCATCTGAGGTTGCTCACTAC
>JAZOPO010000051.1:0-12166 GCA_045655585.1 Alistipes sp.
TGGAGATACCCTACCGTCACGATGTGCATCTGCGATGCGAGGGTGAGTACAAGGTGACTATCACTCCGCTGCAAAATGTTGTTGGAGTGGCAGCCGCAGGAATGAATTTTCAACCGCAAAAATAGTAAACCGTGGGAAAAGATAAACTTAGAAGATTTGCCGAGAACCTCACCTTTGAGTGTATGGTTCAACCCGAATTTGAGGATATATTTCACAAAGACCACCCCCTGAAAGGGCGCTGGCACAAGGATTTCTTTAAGAACGACAACCCCATCATCTTGGAGCTGGGTTGTGGTAAGGGCGAGTACACCATCGCTCTGGCCGAGCGTAACCCCAACGCAAACTACATTGGCGTGGATATCAAGGGAGCGCGTATGTGGCGCGGAGCGAAGACCGCAACGGAGAACGGAATGAAGAATGTGGGCTTCCTGCGCACGCGCATCGAGTTCACCAACTCGTTCTTTGCCGAGGGCGAGGTGGCCGAGATTTGGATTACCTTCCCCGACCCGCAGTTAAAGACACGCCGCGCAAAGAAGCGTCTTACATCGCCCATCTTCTTGGAATATTACGCGCAGTTCCTCGCAGCCGACGGCTGGATTAACCTGAAAACCGACTCACAGCACCTCTACGGCTACACGAACGAGGTTGTGAAGCATTTTGACTTGCCGTGCGAGGCTTCGAATAACGACATCTACGGCACAGGATATGCCGATGCGGAGCTCTCGGTAAAGACCGCCTACGAAACGAAGTTCTTGCAGCGCGGCCTGCCCATCACCTACACTCGTTTCTCGCTCGCGGGCGGCACGAAGTTCCCGATGTTCGAGTGGGAGGAGGACGAAAAGTTAGAAAAGGACAACGAAGAGGCACGAATTGGAATAAGTAAGTGTTAAAACAAAAGGCTGGCAAACAATTGCCAGCCTTTTGTTTACATAGTTTTTACAGAAACCGAATCAACGCTAAATTCAAAAATATACTCATTAGTTACATCTTGGATTATTACGGGGAACACTATTCGTACAGTCTTACCAAGCGCAGGACTTGCTTGGGCTTCCTCATTAGAACTATATTTGGGGAAAAGATTTCTCTCATTCCATCCACCATATGAGCCACTCACATAATATACATTATCCGTAGGTAATAATATATCTGACAATGACGCATTTTTAGGCAGAACAGATGCAGGTTGGGAATTATTTCTATCTGTATACTTTACACCACTATGCATTACCCTATTAGTTTTTCCATTTTCGTCTACATAAGACATATCATCCCAATTCAATTTCATTGTATAGTCCGACTTATTAGTTATTTCAAAATTGAATTGCGTCGAACTAACATACCAAAATATCTTAATAAAATCATCTTCATATTGATACTTTGATAATTCATCCTGCTCTACCTTAACAACTTTTGTTTCTCCATACTTTTCCTTCGCATTTGCTGGACTTTCAACCGATTTTAATGATACATCATAAGATGTATAAGTAAACAATCCGCCACAAGAGGTAAGCGATACTAATGCAGCTAATAATACAATCTTCTTCATAACTGATTTTATTTAAGTTAAACAATAAATTTTCTTGCCAACAGATGACAACCGTTTAACCTAAAAAAAAGAAACGCGGGTTAGCTTCTGGTTGAAAGGGACGACCAAGTACCCACGCGAACAAAAGCACAACCCACGCCATAGGGCGTGAGCATTTAATGTGCCTATTGTCTTTCGCTGTATAAATTTTGGTCGTTTTATCAACAGAACAATAGCCCTAAATGCCACCTATATAAAGACTGCCTATTCGACAATCCATAACAAAAATACTAACTATTACACAAAATAGCAAATAAAAAGCCGCAAATAATTTACAGCTCAAATTTCTATCTCCTTATAATCTTGGCGCCCATATCGGGCCATTCGTTGTAGAAGCGTTCGATGCAGGATTTCTCCTCGTCGGTGCAACCCACCATAAGTTTCATCTCGGCATCGCCCTTATCGAGGTCTACCGTGCATATCACAGCGTCCAAGCCTCGCTCCTTGTCGCTGCCGAGCCACACATCTATGCCCTCGCCATCGTTGGACGAGGTACCATCGAGATAGCCATAATCCAACACATAGACAATCTCGGGAAAACGCGGGTGGTGCGAGCCACGCGGGCGGTCAATAACTATGCGACTGCGCTCCAACAGCGCATCAAGTCGCTGCCAAAAAATCTTATCGTTACTCATTCTCTATCAAATTATTATCATCGGCGCCACTCTCCTCAACAAGGCGTGCAGGTTGGCGTTTGTTTGTAGGCAGGCCCAATTTGCGGAGCTTCTCGCCCACACGAATGATATTATTATTTCCGTGACACAAACGCTTATACGCCTCGTCGTACTTCGTGCGCGCCTGCTCCAAGCCAGCACCCACACCCTCCAATGCCGCCGTGAATGCCACCAGCTGCTCGTAGAGCGTAACGCCAAACTTGATGATATTCTCCTGATTCTTGTTCTGGTCGTCCCTGCGCCACAGGTCGTCAACCAACTTCAACAGAGCAAAAAGATTTGTGGGTGACGAGATAACAACCTTCTTATCGTAGGCATCGCTCCAAATTGTATGGTCCTCTTTGAGCGCATCCAAGAACGCAGGCTCGTTGGGTACAAACATTACAACAAAGTCGGGCGACTGCATCAATTGCTGGTATTTCTTGCTACTCAGCTCCTTGAAGTGCTGGCGCACCGACGCAATATGAGCCGCCATAGCCGCCCTGCGCTCAACCTCGGTCTGTGCCGATACATAATTTACATAGGCAGTGAGCGACACCTTCGAGTCGATTATAATCTGCTTGTTGTTAGGCAGATACAGCACAACATCGGGACGAAGATTATTACCTGCCTCGTCCTTTACATTTAGCTGCGTCTCGTAGTGCACACCACGAATAAGGTTCGAGTTGTCGAGAATCGTTTCGAGTATCACCTCACCCCAATCGCCCTGCACCTTCGAGTTACCACGCAAGGCGTTGGTAAGGTTGGTGGTCTCGGTCGTAATCTGAACATTCAACTCCATAAGGCGTTGGAGCTCATTTTTCAGCACTCCACTCTGCTCATTCTGGTGCGTAAAGATGCTCTCCACGCGAGTGCGAAACTCGATGATATTATCCTTAAAAGGTTTGAGTATCAAATCCATCGACTCACGATTCTCCTCCTTGAAGCGGCGGCTCTGCTCACCCAGCACATCGCCCGCCAAGGCCTTAAACTGCTCGCGCATAGCCTGCTCCACCTCCTGCTGTGAGCGTGCTTTCTCGGCTGTTAGACGGCGCTCGGCCTCCAACTCGGTCTCCGCCTTCACACGAGCCATCTGCTCCGCCTCACGCGCACGACGCTCTGCTTCGAGGGCACGACGCTCCGCTTCGAGTGTAGCCGCCTGCGACGAGAGCGAAGATTCGAGGCTCTGCACAGACATATTTGCTGCCATAAGTTCGTCTCCAACACGCTGCAACTTATTGCGTTGGCGCAGCCACAACACGAGCAACACAACACTCGCGATGGCCAAAAGTGCTATTATCGCATAGAATAGTCCCATCTGTAATCATTTTGTTAGATAACAAAGATAGTCACTTTCGCGATAATATACCAACCTATGGCAATAAAAAAGTGTTGGGAAGGACTCCCCAACACTTAAAAAATAGCAACAGACTATCGGCTAAAACATATAGGCTGCCCCGATGTAGAAGTTACGGTTATTGACCTTTGTATCTGCTGTCTGCGAGACATTTACCAAGCCCCAATCGTAGCCCAGATAGATTCGATAATGTTCAAACATCGAGACACCTGCACGCAGACCGAGGCCAAAGTCGAAACGCTTCATACCATCGGAGGTGAAGACATCGGGCTTGGTTGTACCCTCGCTGTCGGTGGTCTTAGCATCGCCAAACAACCCCACCCCGAAGTATGGGCCGAAGGAGCCAAAAACGCCAACATTGCCTTTGCCCAATGGGTAATGATAACCGAAGTGTATCGGAATTTCGAGATAATATGGGCGCGAGATGCTCTTCAAATCGCCATCTTCAAGCGTGCCTTTAACTTTTGCGCCCTTGGAGCTTAGTAGCACCTCGCCCGTGAAGAAAAACCCGTCATAGATAAACGACGAGGCGTTCATCTCCATACGGAAACCTGCTCGAAATCCGACCCTCGAATCGGGGTTAAACGAGAGATTATCAACCTCCATAGCATAGTTGGCAAGATTCATTCCGCCCGTTATGCCGTAACGAAGAGCCTGCGCCGATGCGGTGGCCGAGATAAGCAGTGCGAGCGATAATAATGGTAATAACTTTTTCATAGCATAAGTATTTAATCATACACCGAGCTATGGTGCAAAAAATATGCGAGAGGGCAACTTCTGCACAGAATTTTACAAAAAGGGGGTGATTTAGGGCTGGTCAAGATTATTTTTCGCCAATTAATCGCAAAATAGATGGCGCTTTATACCGCCTTATGACTTAATTATTCGTACCTTTGCGCATAGAGTATATATAAAAAGCGAATACAAAAGAAAAAATATAAAACTATGACTCGTATAATTTCACCCTCGATGTTGTCGGCCGATTTCGGCAACCTCGACCGCGACACAAAGATGATTGACCGCAGTGCTGCCGAATGGGTACACATTGATGTTATGGATGGTGTTTTTGTTCCCAACATCTCGTTTGGTTTTCCCGTGATGAAGCCCATTCGCAAGGCCACAAGCAAGGTGCTGGATGTACACTTGATGATTGTTGAGCCCGAGAAGTATGTAAAGCGCTTTGTTGAAGCTGGTGCCGACTATGTGACATTCCACTACGAGGCTACCGAGAAGATTGACGAGTGTATCAAAATCACACGCGAGGCGGGAGCTAAGGTAGGTATCTCAATCAAACCTGCCACACCTGTGAGCGTATTGAAAGACATTCTCCCGAAGGTTGACTTGGTGCTGGTTATGAGTGTTGAGCCGGGCTTTGGTGGTCAGTCGTTTATGCCCGACTCATTGGATAAAGTACGCGAGTTGGCAACAATCAAGCGCGAGCAGGGCCTCGACTATATCATCGAGATTGACGGAGGTATTTCAGCCAAGAATGCAGGTGAGGTATTTGCCGCAGGTGCTGAGGCTTTGGTTGCTGGTAGTGCTGTATTTGGCGCAGCAGACCCCGAGGCTGAGATTGTAAAGATGTTGGAGGCATAAGATGATTTCATTAGATAACCTTACGGTCAGTTACGGTGGCTGGACGCTGTTCGATGGCATCTCGTTTCTTATCAACGAGAAGGACCGCATAGGCCTTGTGGGCAAGAACGGAGCTGGCAAGACCACCCTACTGCGTATCATAACAGGCGAGCAGCAGCCCACCGAGGGCGCTGTAACCATCAATGGCGAGTGCTCGATAGGCTACCTGCCGCAGCAGATGCGTGTGGCCGACACCACCACGCTCAAAGCCGAGACCGAGAAGGCTTTTGACGAGGTGTTGCGCCTTGAAGCCGAGATTGCATCTATCACGGCCGAGATTGCCGAGCGCACAGACTACGAATCAGAGAGCTACGCCGAGCTACTACACAAACTAAACGATGCGCAGGACCGCTACCACATCTTGGGAGGTGATACACGCGAAGCCGACATCGAGAAGACTCTGCTGGGTCTGGGTTTTAAGCGCACCGACTTCGACCGCGCCACAAGCGAGTTCTCGGGCGGATGGCGTATGCGTATCGAGCTTGCGAAGTTGCTCCTGCGTCGCCCGTCGATTTTCCTGCTTGACGAGCCTACAAACCACCTTGATATCGAGAGTATTCAGTGGTTGGAGGAGTACCTGCGCAACTACAACGGTGCGGTGCTGCTCATCTCGCACGACCGCGCTTTTTTGGACAATGTAACAACCCGCACCGTAGAGTTGTCATTGGGCCACATATACGATTACAAGGTACCCTACTCGAAGTTTGTTGAGTTGCGTGCCGAGCGCCGTGCACAGCAGATGGCCGCCTACGAGAATCAGCAAAAACTTATCGAGAAGACCGAGGAGTTTATCGAGAAGTTCCGCTACAAGCCCACCAAAAGTAATCAGGTGCAGTCACGCATCAAGCAGCTGGAGCGTTTGGAGCGTATCGAAGTCGAGGAGGAGGATTTGGCAACGCTCAACATCAAGTTCCCGCCCGCACCACGCTCAGGACAGATTGTGGCCGAGATTAAGGAGGTCGGCAAGGCCTTTGGCGAGAAGCGAATCTTCTCGGACGCTACATTTACCATCGAGCGAGGACAGAAAATTGCACTCGTTGGCCGCAATGGCGAGGGTAAGACCACGATGGCTCGTATGATTATTGGCGAGTTGGAGCAGACAGAGGGTACAATCAAGCTGGGTGCAAATGTGAATATTGGCTATTACGCACAGAATCAGGACGACTTGATGGATGGCGAGTTCACCGTATTCGATACGCTCGACCGCGTGGCTGTGGGTGATATTCGTACTCGACTGAGAGATATTTTGGGCGCTTTCCTATTCCGTGGCGAGGATATTGACAAGAAGGTTAAGGTGCTCTCGGGTGGCGAGCGTTCGCGCTTGGCTATGGCCCGCCTGATGCTCGAACCGTATAACCTGCTGGTACTTGACGAGCCTACCAACCATATGGATATGCGTTCGAAGGATATTCTCAAACGCGCCATACAGAAGTACGACGGCACGGTGATAGTGGTATCGCACGACCGAGACTTCCTGGACGGAATGGTTGACCGCATATACGAGTTCCGCGATGGCGGTGTAAAGGAGTACTTGGGAGGCATTTACTACTTCCTCGAAAAGCGCAAGGTGGAGTCACTGCAAGATATTGAGCGCAAGGATACCCCAGTAGCCTCTGCGGCAAAGGAGAACTCCTCGGGCAAACTATCCTACGAGCAGAAGAAGGAGCAGGAGAAGCTCATCCGCAAGTTGCGCAAGGCGGTAGAGACAATCGAGGCTGAGTTGGCCGAGATTGAAACGAAGATTGCCGCCTACGATGAAAAATTCGCAACAGCTACCGAGTACAACGAGGCCGACTACGCCGCATACAACGACCTTAAAGCCCAATACGACAAGCAGATGCACGAATGGGAGAAGGCATCATACGAATTAGAAATAACAGAGAATCAATAATATTATGGCAAACGACATTGTTTTTGGTATTCGCCCCGTGGCCGAAGCCATACAGACAGGCAAACAAATCGAAAAACTCTATGTTCGCAAGGGCGCAGAGGGACAGCTTATGACCGAGTTGCGCGACCTTGCCTTCCGCCACCGCATCCGTATTCAGGAGGTGCCCGTAGAGAAGCTCAACCGCCTAACCAAACTCAACCATCAGGGTGTTGTGGCGCAGATTGCCCCCATCGAGTATGTTGAGTTGAGCGATATTTTGGAGCGTGTACCCGAGGACGAGACTCCTCTGATTATGCTCTTTGATGGCGTTACAGATGTGCGTAACTTCGGCGCCATTGCTCGCTCGGCAGAGTGTGCTGGTGCACACGGTCTTATCACCCCGTTGAAGAACTCAGCTCCCGTAAATTCGGAGGCTATGCGCTCATCGGCAGGTGCTCTGAGCCGTATCCCCGTATGCCGTGTAGGCTCGTTGCGCAACACCATCAAGGCGTTGCAGGCTGAGGGTTTTCAGGCTGTGGCTGCTACCGAGAAGAGCCGTAAACTTATCTACGATGCTGACTTCCGCAAGCCTACGGTGATTATTATGGGTGCCGAGGATACTGGTATCTCGAAGGAGGTTCTCAAACTCTGCGACGAGCAGTTGGCTATTCCGCTCATTGGCGCTATCGAGTCACTCAATGTATCGGCAGCTGCGGCTGTTATGCTCTTTGAGGTTGTGCGCCAGCGCATAGGATAGAATGAAGGAGGTTTTGAGCCACCCCACGCTGGGTGAGATAATAATCTCTTGCACACGCCGCTCGACACGCACCACGATATCGGTGCGCCCATCGGGTGAGGTGCGCCTATCGTTTCCGCCCTACATCTCCCAGCGCAAGGCATTAGCCTTTTTGGAGAGTAAGGCCGAGTGGGTGAAGGCTGCCAAGGCGAAGTATGCCGAGCGTGCAACTGCACCCTCGCTCACCAAGCAGGAGATTGAGCAACTGCGTGCCGAAGCAAAGGCTACGCTACCCACCCGCGTAGAGGAGTTGGCTGCACAGCACGGCTTCAAGTTTGGCCGTGTAACGATACGCGCCGCACGCACAAAGTGGGGTTCGTGTACGGCAAAGGGGGATATATCGCTGAGCCTCTACCTGATGACTCTTCCAGAGCATCTGCGCGACTATATCATTCTGCACGAGTTGTGTCACACGGTGCATCACAACCACTCGCCCCGATTTCACGACCTTGTCAATAGGGTGACGGGTGGCAGAGAGCGCGAACTCGCACGAGAGTTACGACAATATGCAATACGATGAAATGAAAAAGCCGCCATAGTGCGGTTTTTTCGTTTAAATCGCTATCTTTGTATAAAGATATTCCAAGATGAAGAAGACGATTGATATATTTGTTGAGTTGGGCCAACGCCTACGCAGCTTCGAGCAGGACGAGCGCTCGCAGAGAGCTCTTGCCGATGCCGTGGCCGCCAACGAGTGGTTCACCGAGCAGGATATACATCGAGCAATAAACGCCATCTGCGAGGAGTATCTTGACGAGAAGAAGCTACAACTTTGGAGTGCACAATACCGCAAGTGCCAGCCGCGCCGCGTAGCAATCATTATGGCGGGAAATATTCCTCTGGTAGGATTTTTCGACCTTATGTGCGTGTTGTTATGTGGCCACACGGCTCTTGTAAAGCCATCAAGTAAGGATAGAGTCTTGACTGAATATATAATTGATACCCTGCGTGATATATCGTCCGATATCGATATCGAAGAGTACAACGACAGCGAAGATGTAGATATGATTATCGCCACAGGAGGTGCTGAGGCTGCAAAGTTTTTCCGCACGCGATATGCCACAATCCCTGCTTTGATTCGCGGTAGTCGCCATTCGGTAGCGGTGCTGGACGGCAAGGAGAGCGACGATGAGATATGTGGCTTGCAGGAGGATATTTTCTCGTACAACGGGCTTGGCTGTCGCAATATATCGCTGATATTCCTGCCCCGCGAAACAGAGTTGAAGATTATGCCACCCGCGATGAATCCTATGTATCGTGGCAACTACCTCCACAACAAGGCTATCAGGCAGATTATGGGCCAGGCGTTCACCGATTTTGGCGAGTGTATAGCTGTCGAAGAGCTGGGCTTTTCGATGAATATCAGCCAGATAAACTACTGCTATTACGACAATATCGACGACATTAAGCAGTGGATAACAGATAACGACCACCAGATACAATGCATCGTATCCCACGCTATCGACCATCCACGCTGCATTGATTTTGGTCGTGCACAATACCCCACCCTATCTGATTATGCCGACGGAGTGGATGTTATGGAATTTTTAACAACTTGATTATATGAAGACCTACGACTTCAACTGCCCCATTGACCGCCGAGGTACTCACTGCGTGAAGTACGACGCGCTGAAAGATATGTATGGTCGCGACGACCTCATCTCGCTATGGGTTGCCGATATGGACTTTGCTACGCCCGACTTTATAATTGACGCGCTACGCAAACGCCTCGACCACCCCGTGCTGGGTTATCCCGTGCAGTACGACGAGTATTGGCAGAGCGTTGTTAATTGGATTGAGAGTCACCACGGCTGGCGCGTAGAGCGTGAGTGGATGCGATATATACCCGGCATTGTCAAGGGATTGGGTATGGTTATAAATGCGTTCACGCAGCCTGGCGACAAAATCATTATCCAGCCACCTGTCTACCACCCCTTCCGCCTTGTGCCCGAGCATAATGGCCGCGAGGTGGTGATGAATCCCCTGCGTCGCACGGGCGATAACTACGAGATGGACTTCGGGCAGTTGGAGCAGTTAATTGACCCAAAGTGCAAGGTTCTCGTCCTGGCCAACCCCCACAACCCCATAGGTATTACATGGAGCAAGGATACACTCGCGCGATTGGCCGGTATTGCTGTGAAACACAACCTGATAGTAGTATCGGACGAGATACATTGCGATATGGCTCTTTATGGCTACAAGCACACACCGTTTGCTTCGGTATCGGAGAATGCCGCACGATGCAGCATCACATTTGGTGCTCCATCGAAGACATTTAACATTGCCGGCATCGTAAGCTCCTATGCCATCGTTCCCGACCCCGCATTGCGCGAGAGATTCTTCGCGTGGCTCACGGCCAACGAATTCGATATGGCAACAATATTTGCTATGGTAGCTACCGAGGCTGCCTTCACGCAGGGCGAGGAGTGGCGTCAGCAGATGCTGGCCCACATTGAGGGCAATATCGACTTTGTAGACGAATACTTGAAGGCAAATATCCCCGAGGTGCGTGCCATAAAGCCGCAGGCATCGTATCTTGTATGGCTCGATTTTTCGGCACTTGGTTTGCCACACGAGAAGCTGATAGATATGCTAGTGAACGATGCTCATCTGGCGATGAACGATGGAGCGATGTTCGGCATTGGTGGTAAGCAACATACACGCCTCAATGTAGGCACACAGCGTGCCGTATTGGAGCAGGCAATGCAACAACTAAAATGTGCAATAGATAAACTTAGATAGATATGATTTACAGATTCCGTATGCTCTCGGACGAGAACGATCACTTTGTCCGCGACTTTGAGATGGCAGCCGATGCTACGCTGCTCGATATGCACGAATTTATCATTAGTATGCTCAACTACGACCCTTGTATGGCATCGTTCTTCAAGGCCGATGACCGCTGGGAGCGACAGCAGGAGTACACCTATATGGATATGGGTGACGGAGGCAATGGCATGCCCAAGCCTATGGCCACAGCACGCTTGTGCGATGTGCTGAACTTTATGCACGACCGCCTGATATATGTCTTCGACCCCTTCACACAGCGCGCATACTACCTTGAAGTTATCGAGGCTAAGGATGAGCAGGAGGGTATGAGCTATCCTCGCTTGCAGTTTGAGCACTCGCCAGCCCCTGACCAGTATGACCCCGAGGCGAGCGAGCAGAGTGGCTCAATCTTCGAAGAGATGATGGGCGAATACAGCGACTTTGACGGTGACGATTCGTATGACGATGAGTACTAAGACATTGATTGTAATTGTTGGGCCTACGGGGTCGGGAAAAACCGACCTCTCAATCCGTGTGGCCGAACATTACTCTTCACCCATTATCTCTACCGACTCGCGCCAATTCTACCGTGGCATACCCATCGGCACGGCGCAACCCGAGCCTGAGCAGTTGGAGCGCGTGGAGCATCACTTTATCGCTTCGCACTCGCTTACCGACGACTTTAACTGCGGAGCATACGAGGTTGCGGCATTGGAGCGCTTGGAGGAGCTCTTCGCAAATAACGACTATGTTGTTGCCGTGGGCGGTTCGGGATTGTATGTAAAGGCTCTGTGCGAGGGTATGGACGACCTGCCCGATGCAGAGCCTGCGTTGCGCGAGGAATTGCTCAAACGGCTCGAAAACGAGGGCTTAGAGTCGCTTGTCGAACAGTTGCGAGAACTCGACGAGGTCTATTATAATGAGGTCGATAGATGTAATCCGCAGCGTGTCCTGCGTGCAGTAGAGGTGTGCCTGACTACGGGTAAGCCATATTCGTCGTTGCGTAAGGGAGGCACCAAGAAGCGTGATTTCGAGATTGTGAAGGTCGGCATCGACTATCCACGCGAAGAACTCTATGAGCGCATAAATCGTCGTGTCGATATGATGATGAACGATGGCTTGGAGGCTGAGGCTCGTGCGATGCTACCCCATCGTCATTTGAACGCCTTGCAGACGGTAGGATTTAGCGAGTTGTTCGATTATTTCGACGGCACGATATCGAAGGAGGAGGCTGTCGAGTTGATAAAGCGCAATTCTCGCCGATATGCCAAACGTCAGATGACGTGGTTTAGGCGCGACAAGGCGATACAATGGTTTACTAAGCCTACCTCAGCCGAGGTAATTGCTTATTTGGAACAACAATAAGGTTGAATAAATGTAAATTTTGCATTTTGCATTTTGCATTTTGCATTTTTAATTGTGCATTTGCACCGCAAACAGGGCTCGGATGGTGGAATAGGTAGACACGCCGGACTTAAAATCCTGTGGCCAGTAATGGCCG
>JAZOPO010000052.1:0-2083 GCA_045655585.1 Alistipes sp.
ACACGCAGTACGCCTTTGTAAACCAGTCGCTCAACCGCATCAAAGAGGTCTTAGATAACGCCAAGCTACAAATCAAAGAGCGTGAGCAATACTTCCAACTGATAATGGAGTGCGCCAATGTCGGTATCGTCGTAGTTATGGAGAACGGTACCGTGACACAGACAAATAGCAAAGCCCTCCGCATTGTGGGTATGGAGCGTTTGAGCCATATTGACCAACTGCGAGTATTGAGCGAGGAGCTTTGCGAGGCTATGCACGCCGTAGCACCTAACGAGCAGCGCACAGTGCGCTATGCCACCGAGATTGGAGAGCAGAGCCTTGTGCTGAGTTGCTCGGCTATGGAGTTTGACGGTAAGATGTTGCGCGTTATATCGGTGGGTAATATCCACGAGGAGCTCGACCGCAAGGAGGTGGAGTCGTGGGAGAAGCTGACCCGCATTCTTACGCACGAGATTATGAACTCACTTGCCCCCGTAACATCTATCAGCCACACACTGCTATCATCGTCTGGCGATGCTGAGACAATGCGACAAGGTCTTGAAACGATACATACGACCTCGGATAGACTGCTTCGCTTTGTAGATTCGTTCCGTGCTGTTACACGCATACCCGCACCGCAGAAAGCACCGTTCTACCTTTCGGAGTTGGTGGCAGAGGCTTGCTCGCTTACAGTTCGTGAGGGAGTCGATGTCGAGGTGCACCTTGAGCCCGAAGATACAATGCTCTATGCCGACCGTGCGCTGATGTCGCAGGTATTTGTAAACCTTCTCAAGAACGCCACCGAGGCCCTTTTGGAGCAGGAGGGCGAACGCAAAATCACCATCCTCTCGACCATCGACGCCGAGGAACGCATACAAATTGAGTTTACAAACAACGGCTCTGCAATCCCTGCCGAGGTGGCAGAAAATATCTTCACGCCATTCTTCACCACCAAAACCGACGGCTCAGGCATCGGCCTTGCCGTCTCTCGCCAAATCGTCCGTCTCCACGGCGGCACCCTCCGCCTAAAACACAAGGAGGAAGGGCGCGTGACATTTGCTATTGTGGTAGAGTAACGATATTTATACTTTCTTGTACTATCAATTCCGCAGTAATCTTCATACTACGACAAGAATAAAATTGTCTAATCGTGATTATCGTAGTGAAATTTTTCATATCTTTATGACAAATTATTGCGAATAAATAAAAGCCAACTATGGGCAAAACGGTAACTACATACTTAATTGATGGAGATCCAAAAGGAACTCAATACGCATTCATCAGCAATAAGATTTGCCAGATGTTTGTTGTACCACGCTCAAATCTCGCATATCTCAATACGCAGGAGAAGTTGCAGAAGCCTGCATTTTACATTTTGTTGGGTGAAGATGAGGCAACGAAGCCACAAGCATATATTGGAGAAACCGAGAATTTTCGTGAGCGTGTGAAGGATCACGATAGCAAGAAGTCGTTTTGGCAAAAGGCACTCATATTTGTATCGAAAGATGCTGATATGACCAAAGCCGATGTGCAGTATTTGGAGCATAAGGCAATAGCCGAGGCAAAGAAAGCTAATGCTTTTGTGCTGAGCGACAATAAACAGACCCCAAAGGCTCCAAACTTGCCAGAATATCAGCAGGACTCAATGGATGAGTTCTTTGAAGATGTCAAGTTCTTGGCATCGTTTATCGGTTGCAATATCTTTGAGGTCTCACAACCAAAGACGGAGCATATCTTCTATACCAAAGGTCGAGGTTGTGATGCAAAAGGCTTTTATAGTTCTAATGGTTTTACTGTGCTGAAAGGCAGTGTGATCGCCAAAACTACCGTGCCGTCGCTTAAATGGAGCGACAAGCGTAATAGTTTAGTCAGCGAGTACACCGCTATAGAAGGTGACAAACTTGTTATGACTTCCGATAAGACATTCGCAAGCCCAAGCACAGCCGCAGACTTCTGCATTGGTAGCAGTAATAATGGTTGGCTTGTATGGAAAGACAAAGATGGAAATACATTAGACTCAGTTTATAGAACACAGTTAGAGTAATGGATAGATATTTAGCACAATTAGAAATCTGTAAACAGATTATTGATCGTATCCGTCATA